>JBDHVE010000001.1:0-122392 GCA_039809485.1 Polyangiaceae bacterium
CCGTCCCGGTGACGTGAACTGGATGGTCGCGGGCCGCGGCGTCGTCCACTCCGAGCGGAGCCCGCGCGAGGCGCGCGCGCGCGGGGTGGAGGTGCACGGCATCCAGAGCTGGGTTGCGCTCCCGACCGAGCTCGAGGAGAGCGAGCCCTCCTTCGAGCACCACGACGCGCCTTCGATCCCGAAGCTCTCGCGCGAAGGCGCCCTCCTCGACGTCATCGCCGGCACCGCGTACGGCGCGCGCTCTCCGGTCTCCGTCCTCTCGCCGACGCTCTACGTCCATGCGCTCCTCGAGCCCGGCGCGAAGCTGCCGGTCGACGACACGCACGAGGAGCGCGCCGTCTACGTCGTGTCCGGCGCACTGACGTGCGACGGTCGGACGTTCCTTCCCGGCACGATGATCGTGCTGCGTCCGGGCGCGCACGTCGTGCTCGGCGCGACCGAGCCGACGCGCCTCATGATCGTCGGCGGCGCTCCCCTCGAGGGGTCACGCCACGTGTTCTGGAATTTCGTGTCGAGCTCGAAGGAGCGAATCGAGCGCGCGAAGGACGACTGGAAGAACGATCGCTTCCCACACGTGCCCGGCGACGACGCCGAGCGCATCCCACTGCCGGAGTGAAGGGGGTCTGCCATGAGCTCGTCCACCGACGTCGACATGTCCGCGCCGTGCGCGCACGAACGCGAGGCGAAGATCCGGTCGGTGCCGCGGCCCGCGCCCGGCGGGTGCGAGGAGTGCGTGAAGATCGGAGCGCGCTGGGTCCACTTGCGCGAATGCCTCACGTGCGGGCACGTCGGGTGTTGCGACAGCTCGCCGAACAAGCACGCGACCGCGCATTTCCACGCGACGAAGCACCCGATCGTCTCGTCCGCGGAGCCGGGCGAGACGTGGGCATGGTGCTACGTCGACCAGCGCGTGCTCGCGTAGCGCTCAGCGCTTGAACCCGGGCGGCGGCCGGAGGACGCTCGCGGGCGTGCCACCGTACGGATTCGGCGGCGGCGCAGGCGGCGCTGCCGCCGGACGCGCGTCCTTGGCTCCCGGCGCCCACGGATCCGGCGCGAGGCTCGAGGCCCGCGGCGCGGGCGACTTCTTCGCCGGAGCGGGAGCCGCGGGACGCGCGACGACCGGCGTGACCGGCTTCGCCGCACGCTCGACGACGACGACGGGCGGAGGCGCAGGCGCGACGTCGAGCGCGGTGGTCGTCGTGATCGAGGTGACCGCGGGCGGCGCCGCCGGCCCGGGCGCGACGGTGCTCGCGTTGTCGAACGCGCTCTTCGTCGCGACGGCGCGCGCGGGCACATCGTCGGTCGACGCGAACGAGATGACGCCCGCGGTCCCGAGCACGGTGAGGACACCGGCCGCGACGAGCGCGAGCCGACTTCCCATGCTCGGCTTCTTCTGGAGCGTCGACGACTCCTCCGCGATGCGGGAGAGCGAGACGGGTCGGGGCTGCGCGAGATCGGACGGCGTGTAGACCTGGAACGAGAGCGGGCCCGACGCATCGTGCGCGGGCTCCTCTTGGATGCTCGGCATCGACCACGCGCGGAAGGCTCGCTCGTAGGCGACGTGCGCGGCGGGCGCCGCGGCGGGAACGGGCCCGCTCGACATCGGTGCGAACGCCTTCGGGGTCGACACCATCGCCATCCGCGCCGGGCTCGACGACGGCGGCGCAGCCTCCATGCTCATCGGCGAGGACGACGACGGCGGCGGCGCGAGCGGCATCCCGCCCGGTCCGAAGCCACGCAACGTCGCCGGAGGCGGCGGGGCGACCTGCACGACCGGGGTGGCGAACGTGGGCGCCTGCATGACCGGGGGCACGATCTGCGGACGCGAGCCGGGCGCGGCGCCGATCATCGCAATCGGGGCGGGCGCGACGGCCGGACGCGACGAACGCGGCGCGGGCGGAACCGGAGGAGGAGCAGGCCGCGACGACGGCGGCGGCGGGGGCTTCGTCGCGACGGGCGCGGGACGCGAGGACGCCGGCGGAAGAGGCGGCGGAGACGAGAGCGTCTTCTTCGGCGCCGGCGACGAGGGCGGCGCGGCCGGACGCTTCGCGGCGGCCGCCCGAGCGGTGATCTCCCCGAGCGCGATGCGCAGGTCCTCCGGCACGCTGACGGCCGTGTCGGCGTCGTCGGCGCCGCTCATCGGGTCGGACTTCGCGATCGGCGCCGCCGCTCGAGGCTTCGTCAGCGGTGCGGCCGGCGCCTTCGGACGACCGGCCGTCGGGCGCGGAGGGGCCATTGTCGGCCCCTTCCCTTCCCTGGCGCCATTTCGGGGGTCGGTCATCGAAAAATCTAGGGGAGCATGAACCAGGCCATGCTGGAGGTCGCCCGCCCAAGCCCTTCGAGGGGCCGTGTGTCGGAGGGGAACACCGTTTTTTGTGCGCAAACCCCGTGAGCCCGCCCACGCCGACGGCCGAATCGGGACGGCCGTGCTCGCGGGGCGATGGACACGTCCTTATCCACCTCCGGCGCCGCGTCCCCCCACCCGCGCGTCGTCCGGTGCGCACGTCGTGGAGCGCGCGTGTGGACCGGCCCGGCCGACCCTGACTAGACTGCCGCGTTCCCGTGGGCAAAGCCGAACGCCGCCAGTCGATCCTGCTCGCCGCGACCGAGGTCTTCGCGAAGCACGGCTATCACGCGGCCAAGATCGACGACATCGTGGCGGCCGCCGGCGTGGCACGCGGCACCTTCTATCTGTACTTCGAGGACAAGCGCGCCATCTTCGCGGAGATCGTCGACCGCGCGTTCCAGCGGCTCGGGATGGCGATCATCCGCGTCGACACGGAGCACCCGTCGCGCAGCGTCGCCGACCAGGTCCGGGAGAACGTCCGGCGCATCGTCCACGAGCTCCTCGCCGATCCGGCGACGACGAAGATCCTCCTCTCCGACGCGGTCGGCCTCGACGCGGCCTTCGATCGCAAGCTCATCTCCTTCTACGAAGAGGTCGGCAAGCTCCTCGAGTCGTCGCTCGAGGACGGCCAGCAGCTCGGGATCGTCTCGCCCGGCGACGCGCGCATGTTCGCGATCATGACGCTCGGCGCGGTGAAGGAGACGATCTACCAGGTCCTCATGCGCGGCCTCGTGTACCCGGAAGAGCGCATCATCGAGGAGCTCTACGGCTTCCTCTGCCGCGGCTACCTCCGCATCCCGGGCTGAAGAAAGCGCGAAACGGATCCCGTCGGCGGGACGAAGGAGGGGCACACGCCTCACCTCCCGAAAGGATCCGTTCATGTCGAAGATCGCGCTCGTCTCGTTCGTCTCCGCACTCTTTCTCGTCGTCGGCTGCGCCGACGTCGAGGACGCACCCACGGAAGCGACCGGCTCGGAGGGAGCGCGTCTCGAGGTCGAGACGGCGCCGGCGTTCGAGCGCAAGCCGCTCGAGGACGCCTGCGCCGCGCTCGCGCACAGCGCGTCGCGCTGCGGCGTCGAGATCGAGCACCCGAAGTGCGTCGCGGGCCTCCGCGCGCGGCGCGCCTCGAAGCTCTTCGAAGCGACGCGCTGCGCGCAGGCGGAGTGCGCGGACATGCGCGGCTGCCTCGTCGACGTGGTGGGCGAATGACCCGCGCCCTTCCCTGGTGCACCTGGAAGTGAGCTTCAGCGGCGACGCCGACGGCCCACCACCAGCGCGAGGCCCGCGACGACGACGGCGATGCCCGCCGCCGAGCCGCGGGCCGCGCCCGTTTCGGACACCGCGCAGCCGTTCGTGATGTCCGGTTCGCAGCTCGCGTCGGCGCTGCCGGCGGCGAGGTTGCACGCGGTCGAAGGGATCGTCCCCGCCGCGGTCACGCGCTGCGCGCGGTTCGGGTACGCCGCGCAGATCGCGGCGCCGTCGTCGGCGTGGAGCTTCCGCTGCTTCGTCGAGCCGGGCTCGTAGGCGGCGAACATCGCGGCGTCGACGACCGGCGAGTGCGCGATCCCGAGCATGTGACCGACCTCGTGCGTGATCGCGCTCTGGAGGTCGTAGCCGTCCGCCGGCGGCGTCTCGCTGAACGACCACGCGATCGTCGGATTCACCTCGAGATCGACGTCGAAGATCTCGCCGGTCTCCTGCGAGTAGGTGAGCGTCGCGAGCGCCATCGTCTCGCTCCCGCCGTACTTCCACGTGTCCGGCACACCGACGAGGTTCCGCCCGACCTCGCCGACCCGATAGCTCGCGATCACGGTGTCGTTCGCCGGCGCGAGCTCGATCCCCGCGATCCCGGGCGTGCACGTCGCGTTCGGCGCGGTCCAGGTCGCGAACGCGCGCGCGAGCGCTTCGGAGAGCGTCGCGTTCGGCACCACGTTCGAGTCACGTGCGAGCAAGCGATACGGCAGGCACTTCGAAGGGTGATAGAGCGGCACGCCCTGCGAGAAGCAGGGATCCATCTGCGGTGGCATGTCGGCCGGAGGCTTCACCGTCGTCGTCCGGCAGAACGCGCTCGCGTCGCGACCGGCGAGGGACGTCAGCGCGAAGGCGGCGGCGAACGCGCCGAGCAGCAGATCACTTCGCATGGGTACGCTCCCACGCCTGGGCGGCGGACTTCGCGACGTCGTCGGCGGAGAGGCCGTCGAGGTTCGTCATCAGCGGTCCATCCGAAGGCGCGCGCGGCGCACGCACCGCCCGGGCGACGAGCTCTCCGACGCGCCCGATCCGCACGACCTCGCGCCCGTTCGCCGCCTTCGTGACGACGAGCTGACCCTGCGCGCGGCCCACGACGGCGAACGCCGACGACGTCGCGGGGACGAGGAAGACGATGCTCGTGCGCTTGACCTCGAACGAAGGCTCGCCCTCGACGCGCTGGCCGATCTTGCCGACGACACCGCCGAACGTCCGCACGCTCACCTCGTTCGTGCTCGCGCCGGCGAGCACGCGATCGACGCGGAGGCGCGTCGTCGTGACGATCCGGCCGTCCTCCCACGCGCTGGTCGCCTCGACGGGCGTGACCCGCGCGACGAGCGCGGAGGACCGCGCGACGTCGTCGAGCGTGAGCGCGATCGAAACGGAGGCGCCGGAGTCGGAGGGAACGGCGAAGAGGCCCGTCGCCGCGAGCACGGCGACGAGAGAGATTCGAAGACGGGTTCGTTGAAGCATCTCTGTTGTGGGGTATATGCACCCGCGATGCGGGCGCCTTCGAAGAATCGAACACGCGGCGTCGCTTTCGCGACGAGCGTCGTCACGAGCGCGCTGTTCGTCGCGTCGCCTTCCCTTGCCGCGCCGCCGCGGCTCGACACGACGGCAGCGGGGACGACGTGCCCGGCGGCCGACGCGCTCCGGAAGGCGATCGCCGCCCAGCTCGGTCGCGACGACTTCGACCGAGAGAGAGCTCCCGATGTCCTCGTCCGCATCCGCAGCAACGAAGGCGGGCTTGCCGCCGACGTGATCGTCACGTCGCGCGACGGCGCAGTGAGCTCGCGCATGCTCGAAGGCGCGGCGGAAGGATGCGAGGCGCTCGTCCGAGCCGCCGCGCTGTCGGTCGCGCTCGCGATCGAGGAAGAGGCAGCACGCGCGAAGCCCACGCCTCCGCCGCCTCCGCCGCCTCCGCCGGCCGCGCCACCTCCACGCGACGCCGTCACGACCGCGACGCCTCCTCCTCGCGAGCGCGCCGCCGTCACCGCGAACGCGCTGTCCGCGCTAGGCCTCCAGCCGCGCGCCTCCGCGGGCGCCGGCGCGAGCGCGCGCGTCCGCATCGGCGATGCGACCTTCGTCTCCGCGCGCGGCTTCCATCTGCCGGGCGCGGCGATGCCGAACGACGCGTTCTCGCTCCGCCTCGTCGCCGGCGGCGCGGGCGCGTGCGTCGAGCCGGCTTCGAGCCGCATCGCCAGCGTCTTCGGCTGCGCGCACGCGATGTTCGGCTCGTGGGACGTCACGGAGGCGAGCGTGCCGATGCAGGGCAGGACCGCGGCGTTCTACGCCGCGGCGTCCGTCGCAGCGGGCGCTCGGGCGAAGGTCGCCGGCCCCGTCCACGTCGAAGCCGTCGTCGACGGCCAGGTCCCCCTCACCCGCCCCACGTTCCTGACCGCGCCTTGCCCACCGACGGGATTCGAGCCACCTTTCATCGCCCTCGCCCTCTGGGTCGGCGCGGGCGTGTCGATCTTCTGAAGGAGCGACCGGGCTCGAGACATCCAGCGTGGGCGTGCTTGCAGCATTCTTCGAACGGAGGGCCTTCGCCCGCGTCGCCGAACGCGACGCGACGGAGCCCCTCGTCGAGGTTTCGCGCGTTTACGAGCTCCACGCGCCGTTCGTGTGGACCTCCCTCCAGCGGCTCGGCGTGCGAGACGCGGACGTGGAAGACGTCCTCCAGGAGGTCTTCGTCGTCGTCCACCAGAAGATTGCGACGTTCGACGGCAGCTCGAAGATCACGACCTGGCTCTTCGGGATCTGCCTGCGGGTCGCCGCGGCGTATCGGCGGCGCGGCTTCCGTCGGCTCGAGACCTGCGTCGAGGAGCCTCCCGAGCCGGCACCGCGCGCAGGCGACACACCGGAAGAGGATCTCGCGTCGGCGCAGGCGAAGAAGCGGCTCGAGGCGCTCCTCGACGAGCTCGATCTCGAGAAGCGCGCCGTCTTCGTGATGTTCGAGATCGACGAGCTGTCGTGCGAGGAGATCGCGCAGATCGTCGGCGTCCCGGTCGGGACCGTCTATTCGCGCCTCCACGCGGCGCGGAAAGAGTTCCAGAAAGCGCTCGCGCGCATGCATGCGCGCGACGCACGGAGGCCGGGATGAACGCGCCTCGTCGCTGGAAGGACTCGCCCGACGCGCCCGTCGGGGTGCGTGAGCTGCTCGGAGGCGCCCGTCCGCGCCGCGCGATCGACGAGAGCGCGCTCCGTCGCGGCGCCGAGCGCGTCGCGAAGCTCGGCGCAGCCCCCGCCGCGGCGGCCGCAGTCGTGTCGGTCTGGGTGAAGCTCGCGGCCGCGGGTGTCCTCGCCGCGTCCGTCGCGGGCACCGTCGTCGCGGTCGAAACCCATCGCCGCCACGACGACGAACGCACGGCCGCGCGCACCGAAACGCGCGCACCAGCGCCGCCTCGCGCACCCGCACCCGCACCCGCACCCGATCCCGCTCGCGAATCCGATCCCGCACCCGCACCCGCACCCGATCCCAAATCGGGTCCCGCCCCCGCTCGCGAACCCGCCCCCGCAGCCGCTCGCGAACCGGCACCCGCACCCGCACCCGATCCGGCGCCGGGGGTCGCGACACCTCCGATTGCTGCGCCCTCGAGCGAAGCTTCCGCCCCTTCCCCGAAGCCGAGCACCCTCGATGCCGAGCTCCCGCTCCTCGAGGGCGCGCGCGCGCGCCTCGAGCGCGATCCGGCGTCCGCCCTCGCCCTCGCGCGTCAGCATCGCGCACGTTACCCGGAAGGCGTCCTCGCGGCCGAGCGAGACCTCCTCGAGCTCGATGCGCTCCGCCGGACCGGTTCCGTGCAAGATGCACGCGAGGCCGCGCGCGCCTGGCTCGCCCGCGATCCGAACGGTCTCCACGCCGCCCGCGTCCGCGCGATCCTCGCCTCGCTCGAAGCGTCGCCCTGACGCCTAGCCGACGAACGCGCGCACCGTGAACCACGCCGTGAGCGCCCACGCGAAGACGAGGACGAACACGCGCACGCGCTGCCCGTCGATTCGCCTCGCGACCGCCGCGCCGACGAAGCCGCCCACGATCGAGCCCACGATCGCCGGCGACGCGACGACGAGCGACACCTTCCGCGCCCAGAGGAACGCGATCACCGCCACGCCGTTGATGAGCACGCCGAGGACGACCTTGAGCGCGTTCATCGCGTGGATCTCGTGCATGCCCATCAACGTGAACGTCGCGAGCATGAGGATGCCCATTCCGCCGCCGAAGTAGCCGCCGTAGCAGGAGATCACGAGCTGGAGGAGACCGGCGGCGACGATCCCCATCCCGCCGCCGTCCTCCTTCCGCTTCGTCAGCCGCGGTCCGAAGGTGAAGACCGCCGACGCGACGAGCATGAGGAGCGGCAAGAGGCGCACGAACGCCGCGTCGGTCGTCACGAGCAGGAGCTTCGCGCCGAGCCAGCCACCGACGGTGCTCGCGACGGCGAGGACGGTGAGCACGCGGCGATCGCGCGGGAGCTCGCGCCGATATGCCGCCGCGCTCGAGAGCCCCGCCGGCCAGAGCGCCACCGACGTCGTCGCGTTCGCCGTGACCGGCGAGAGCCCGGCGAGCAGCAGCGACGGGAACACGAGGAAGCTCCCTCCGCCCGCGACCGCGTTGAGGGCTCCGCCCGCCGCGCCGGCGACGAAGAGGGCGAAGGCGGCGAGCAGCGTCACGTCAGGGCTGCGTCGTCTGGAAGACCAGTTCGTAGGAGAGGTCGGCCGGGTTGTTCCCCTCGTTCTCGAGGACGACGAGGTACTCGCCGTTCTCGGGGATCTCGCCACCGACCTGCGAGTCCGTCGACGTGCCCGCGTTGTCGTTCGTGATGATCGGCGTCTTCGTCGTCAGGTTGTAGAGCGAGAGCCGCGAGTCCAGCGTCGAAGGCTGCGCCTTGCGCGCGGCCTTCACGACGATGCCGAAGATCGTGCCCTTCGTCGCCGTGAACGAGTAGAAGTCGAGCGCGCCGGGGCCGGCGAGCCGTCCGCTCTTCGTGCTCGGGAACGAGACCGCGACGGGCGCGAGCGTCTTCTTGACCGCCCGGAGCGTGTAGCCGAAGCCGGGGCCGCCTTTGCCCGTCTCGGTCGGGACGTTCCGCGCGTCGCGGACGCCAGCGACGAACTTCCCGGGGCGGAGCACGAAGTGCTCGAGGAGCGCCACCTTGCCGGCGTCCCCGAACACGACGCGGCTCGGGTTCATGTTGTCGGGGGTGATGTCGAACACGGCCAGGTGCGGCGCGAGCTCGGCGGTCGGCGTGATCGTCCACTCCCAGAGCTCGCCCTGCGAGACGCCGACCGTGAAGATGTCGCGATCGTTCGGCGTCCCGATCGCAGCCTTCATCTCGCCGGGAACCGTCATCGGGTTCGTCTCGGTCTCCGCCTTGCCGTCGTTCGGCTCGCTCTCCGTCCCCGACGGCAGAGGCGTCGCCGCGTCGCTCCCGGCGTCGCTCTCGGCCGCAGGTCCGCCGCCGTCCTTCGTCACGGGCGTCCCCGCGTCGTCGACGGACGGGCCCACCGGATCTCCGTTGTCGGTCCCGCAGGCGACGACAGCGGCCGAGCCGAGCGCGACCGAGAGAGCCACAGGAGCGAGGAACGAGCGCGTAGCGAGCTGCATCGGAGCTGCGTCTAGCATTCTCGGCGCGAGAATCCAGGCCGACCGACCTCGGCCGCCCCCCGCGCTTCCAACCGAAGGTGCCCATGCCCACGAAAGCCTACGCAGCCCAGAACGCGTCCTCTCCGCTCGGCCCGTTCACGATCGAGCGTCGCGCCCCCGGCGCGCGGGACGTCGAGATCGCGATCGAGTTCTGCGGCGTCTGTCACTCCGACCTCCACCAGGCGAAGAACGAGTGGCACAACACGGTCTATCCCTGCGTGCCGGGTCACGAGATCGTCGGACGCGTCACGAACGTCGGCGCGGACGTGAAGCGCGTGCGCGCGGGCGACCGCGTCGGCGTCGGCTGCCTCGTCGACTCGTGCCGCGAGTGCGGCGCCTGCAAGAGCGGCATGCAGCAGTTCTGCTGGAAGGGCGCGCGGTTCACGTACAACAGCACCGAGCCCGGCGGCGGCGTCACCTACGGCGGCTACTCGCAGTCGATCGTCGTGACCGAGGACTTCGTCCTCCGGATCCCGGAGAAGCTCGATCCGGCCGGCGCCGCGCCCCTCCTCTGCGCCGGCATCACGACGTACTCGCCGCTCCGCCACTGGAAGGTCGCGAAGGGCCAGAAGGTCGGCATCGTCGGGCTCGGCGGCCTCGGGCACATGGGGCTCAAGCTCGCGCACGCGATGGGCGCGGAGGTCGTGCTCTTCACGACGTCGCCGAAGAAGGCGGAGGACGCGAAGCGCCTCGGCGCGCACGAGGTCGTCTCGTCGAAGGACGAAGGCGCCGTCGCGAAGCACATGGGGACCTTCCACTTCATCCTCGACACCGTCAGCGCGCAGCACGACATCAACACGTACCTCTCGCTCCTCCGTCAAGACGGCACGCTGTGTCTCGTCGGCGCGCCGGAGAACCCGCTTCCGGTCTCGGCCTTCAGCGTGATCGGCGGGCGGAAGTCGCTCGCGGGCTCGCTGATCGGCGGGATCGAGGAGACCCAGGAGATGCTCGACTTCTGCGCCGAGCACGGGATCGTGGCCGACATCGAGAAGATCCGGATGAATCAGATCAACGAAGCCTACGAGCGCATGCTGCGGAGCGACGTCCGCTACCGGTTCGTCGTCGACATGTCGACGCTCTGAGCTTCGAGCTCGGCGACGAGCGCGCGGTAGGCGGGCTCGGCCTCGGAGAGACCGATTGCCACGAGGCCGGGCACCACGTCCTCTTCCATCCCGTCGAAGAACGCGCGCGCGTAGCCCGCGTCGCTCAGGGTTCCGAAGTTGTCGCCGGGGTCGACCTCGGGCTCCGCGCGCGCCCAGCTCGGTCCGCGCGTCGCGAGACATAGCGTCGCGAAGTGACGGAACAGGCTCGGGAGCTCCGCCGCGAGAGCGCCCCGCTCTTCGACGAACGCGTCACCGTCGTCGCGCATCAGGAGCGCGCCGAGCTCCCAGCCGAGCTCGCCGTGGAACGTCTCGTCGATCAGGATCGCGGTGACCACCTCACGCGCGAGCGGCACGGTCGCAGCGCGGAGCGCGCGCTTGAACATGCGCCCGCTGATCGTCTCCCCGATGCAGAAGGCGGCGACGATCGTGTGCCGGACGTGCGCACGTGGCGAGAGGCGCTCGCGAAGGTGGAGCGAGGTCGCGTCGAGCTCGGGCGGCTGCGGACGCCCGAGCGCCTCGCACATCCGCAGGCACAGGTCGGTGTGGCGGACCTCGTCGGCGATCATGCGTGCGAACGCGCCGGACCAGTCGAGCGGCGCGCCGAGCAGGTGGAGCTGCGACGCGATCTGCGTGAAGAGCGCGAGCGAGTGCATCTCCTGCGAAGCACGCTCGCGCCAGAGCGCGGCGGCCGCGTCGAGCACGTCGTCCGCGAAGGCGCTCCGATCGAACGCCTCCCAGTGGACTTCGCCCTTGCGCGGTCGCGCGACGGCCTCGTGCTCCTCCGTGAGGGCGAGGCCCTCCGCGCCGCTCACGCGCTGGAGCACGAACGAGCTCACGACGTCTTCACTTGCCGGGTTCCGGCTTCGGCCCGTTCCCCGGCGAGTTCACGCGCACGGGATACGGCTTCTGCGGCGGCGAGTTCACGGTGTGGGGCACCGTCGTCGGCGCCGATCCGGTCGGCTTCGCCGACGCGGTGGGCTTCGCGGAAGGCGCCGGCGCGGCCGACCCACTCGGCGCCGCTCGCGGCGGCGAGTTCATCGTCGGGAGCTCCGGCGCGGGCGGCGGCTGCGTCGACGCGAGCGGCGCGGCCGACGCCGAAGGCGCCGCAGACGGCGTCGCGGAGGGCACCTCGGGAGGCGCGTTGATGCTCGGCTGCTGATCCTTCGGCGGAGAGTTCACGCGCGGCTCGCCTCCACATCCGACCTCGGCGATGCCGAGACCGACGATGGCGATGCCCTGGGTCAGACGCGTGAGGCGCGCGAGGCGATGCGAACGCATGCCGCGAGTATCGCATCGATCCATCGGGCTGCGCGCCGTTTTCACGCCGGCCTGACAGTTCGTCCGACGGGATCGATCTCCTCCACGACCGAGGCGCTCCTCCGCTCAGGTGAGGACGACGAGGTCGCAGGGGGTGTACCATCGTGCGCATGCGCTCGCGTTTCGTCGTGCCGCTGGTGTTCGCGTGCTCCGTCGCCGCGTGCGGAGGCAAGGTCGCCACGGACGAGGTCGTGACGGGCACGACCACCGACGGCAGCTCGAGCTCGAGCGGCGGTTCGTCGAGCGGATCGTTCGCGCCCGCGCCGCCGCCACCGGGGCTCGACACGCCGCCGGCGCCGAACCGGCCGCCGCCGTCGCCCGACGTCGCGAAGATCTGCGAGGCGGCGCCGTTCCTCTCGGGACGGACGACGGCGTTCTCGGCGAGCGAGCTCGACACACTCCTGGACGGGGAGATCGTCGCGTGCGGCGGAAACGGGGACATGCAGAAGGTCCTCGGGTCGGACGTGCGCCCGAACGTCGTCGGCTTCAGCACCCGGAACGGGACCGTCTACCCGCTCCAGCTATTGCAAGACGGGACCTACCACGCCGCGCTCTGCCTCGAGTGTCCTATCGCGTCGCTCCGTGCCGACTCTCGCGCCTCGATCACGTTCAGCGGGCCGCTCGGCGAGCGGCACTACAAGGTGCTCTTCAGCGGCTCGATGAACACCGTCTTCTGGCACGGCGAGGACGGGTCCGAGATCACGTTCGCGCGGCGGCCCTGACCGGTCAGCGGCGGAGACGCGACGCGACCGTCGTCGCCGCGAACGAGCGCGGCGAGTCGTAGAAGCGCGCCTCGGCATCGCGCAGCGCGCGATCGACGGCGTCGACCATCTTCGCGTCACCGATCTCCTCGAAGAGCGAGCCCGCATCTTCGAGCACGACGCGCGCGGCGGGATCCTGCAGCCTCAGCATCGCCTCCGCGAGCCCGAGCCGGGCATGCGCGGCCGCGCTCCGGTCCCACGCCGCGTCGAAGGCAGCGACGGCGTCCTCGAACGCATCGCGGGCGCGATGCACCTCCGACACGGCGAGCATCGCATGCCCGACGGCGGCGAACGTCGGTCCCGTCCCGAGCGAGCGCGGGTCGAGCGCCACGGCGAGGTTCGCGGCGTCGAACGCGAGGGCGCGCGCTCCGGCGTCGTCACCGCCGAGCGCCGTCTCGTACGCGAGTTCGGCGAGCGTGCGCGCCGTCGTGACGAAGTCGCGCGCGCGACGGATCCGGTGGACGCCGCTCTCGTGCGACGAGTGGGGCGGAAGCGACGGAAGGCGGAAGACGGAAGCCATGACGCCGGGGGCTTGGCACATCCCCCACGGTGTGCAAGCCGCGAAACCCGCCTTTTCCCGGTCCAGGAGCGGCATTCGCGCCTGCGTGCCTCCGGAGCGATCGGCCGGGGCGAACAACGGCGCGGAACACGCGCGTTCGTGCGGCTCGTCGTCGCCGTGCGCGGGTCAGGGCTCTTCGCCCTCGAGCCGCACGACCTCGAGCTCTTCGGCACCGCGCGGCGTCACGACCTCACGCGCGTCGCCTTCGGTCGCACCGAGAAGCGCGCGGCCGAGCGGAGAGAGCACGCTGCAGCCTTCGCCGAGGAGCGCATGCTCCTCCGGGGACACGAGGCGATAGCGGCGCTCGTGGTCACCGCCGTCGCGGACGACGACGGTGACGCCGAGCGCGGCGCGCTCCGGGGCGGCGGCGGGCGGGAGGACCTCCGCCCGCGCGAGCGCGTCGCGGAGCGGCGCGGCGCCGTCCGGCGCTGCCCCGATCCGCGCCGCGAGCTCGCGTGCCCCCGTCGAGGTGAGCCGCAGCGCGCCCGCGGGAACCGCGAGCGAAGCCGACGCCGGCGCGGTGAAGCCTCCTTCGTCGTCCTCTTTCGTGAAGGCCTTGCTCATCGCCTCCACCCTAGCGCGCGCGTCCGCCGTGCGCGCACGGAGCGCGCACGCGGGCGCACGCGGGCGCACGCGGGCTCGGGGGCGGAGCCCCGCCCGTTCGTGATGCGGATGCCCTCGGAATCACACGCTCCGCGCTCTACGGAGGAGCTGGCAAGCGAGCTGCAGAAGGGAGAGCACGCTCGCGAACGACGCGGGCGCAACCTCCACACGAAACGGAAAGAGAGAACTCGCACATGTTCGGTCGTTCGATGAAGTCTGGGCTCACGGTGTTCGCGGGTGCGGCTGCCATCGCGCTGATCGGGAGCGCGGCTCCCGAAGCGAGCGCGCAGATCACGGCGACGCGGCCCACGCTCGTCCTCCTCGCGTGCAAGAACCCCGGCTCGCAGCAGGACGTCGCGAAGACGCCCGTGCTGAAGAACACGACCGGCACGGCGATCCCGAAGGGCTACACGATCGGCTGGTCGGCGAGCGACGGTGACAGCGGCTTCGTGAAGCTCGACGCCGACCTCGCGCCGAACGCCGAGATCCGCGGGATGGGCAAGGCGGGCAACGCGTACACGTGCGGCTCGAGCTTCGCGACGCGTCCCGACCTCGTCATCAAGTCGGCGTCGTTCCAGAGCGCGTCGTCGGCGAGCTTCGAGCTCGCGAACCTCGACCCCTTCGCCTCGGCCCCGAAGTCGATCGCGCGCGTCGAGGTCGTGTCCTGCAACAACAACCAGGTCCTCTCCTACGCCGAGACCTGGGGCGTCGAGGTCGCGAAGGGCCAGAGCGTCCCCCTGACCCTCTCGTTCGCGCCGACCTCGGGCAAGCGTTACCTCCGCGTCATCGCGGACGCGAAGGCCAACGTCTCGGAGCGCCTCGAGTCGAACAACATCTGGTCGACGCAGAACAGCTGCCTCTACTGAGCGCGGCGCTCCCAGCGGAAGTCGACGAACGGCGCGTCGACTTCCGCTCCGGTGAGGACGTTCAGGGTCGTGCTCAGCTCGTAGACACCGACGCCGAGCACGACCTCGAGCGCCTGCTCCTCGCCGTAGCCTGCCGCGGCGAACGCCTCGAGGTCCGCTCCCGAGACGCGTCCGTGCGTCTCGTGGACGGCGCGCGCGAATCGGCGGAGCGCCTCGTGCCGAGCGTCCGGCAGCGGCGTGCCGTCCCGGAGCGCGGTGACGAAGGCGCGCTTCTCGGGATCCCGCGCGAGGAGCGCGGAGTGCATCGCCATGCAGTACTCGCACGCGTTCCGATACGCGATCGTGAACGCGACGACCTCGCGCTCTTCGGCGGTGAGCGTCGAGCGATCGAATGCGGCGAAGCCCGCGAGCAGGTGCTGCAGGAGCGCGGGAGAGCGCGCCGCCTTCGCGACCGGCGAGGGAAGGAAGCCGAAGCGCTTCTCGGATGCGGACGTGAGCGAGCGCGAGCCGGCGGGAGCGGTCTCGGTGGTGAGCGGGTCGAATCTCATGGCGTGAGCTCCTTTGATTGTCGATACAACTATACGGATACGAAGAGAGGGCGACGTGCGGAGAGCACGTTCAGCCCTCGAGGTTCTCGAACATGCGCCGCAGGGTCGTACGCGTCGTGACGAGCGCGCGTTCGTCGATCCCCTTCACCGCGCGCTTCACGAGGCGTTCGGCGACCGGAACGAGCTTCTTCTCGAGCTCGCGTCCGCGGCGCGTGAGGTGGACGACGCGGACGCGGCCGTCCTTCTCGTCGGCGCGCCGCTCGAGGAGGCCGCGGGTCTCCATCCCGTCCAGGATCCGGCTCATCGTCGGACGGTCGCGGAACGTCGCGTCGGACAGATCGCTTTGGCTCCGCCCGTCGCGCTCCCAGAGCCGGATGAGCACGGCCCACTGCTCGGGCGTGATGTCCTCCCCCTCCTCGCGGAAGACGCGGAACATCTCGTTCCGCGTCGCCTGGTAGACGCGGTGGATCCAGAAGCCGATGGCGTTCTCGACGACGACACTCCCGTCCACGAAGTGATCCTTCACGCCGGTCACTGTGGGCCCGCCGACGATGGTTGTCAATACAACCTTGTCACTCTGCCGCTCGAATGCGACGCCAGGCCGTGACCGGCTTCGCTTCGCCGAGCTTGCGCACGAGGTCCTCGTCGAGCGCCGCGTGATTCCCCCAAACGACGGCTGCTCCGTCGTGCGCGTCGACGGCGCTCGTGACGAGCTCGCACGCGAGCACGTCGGCGCGACGCACGAAGTACCCGTACGAACGGCACGCGGCCGGGCGCTCGGCGTACACGCGGCAGGTGCCCGCCGCGCGGTCGAGCATCGGGCAGACCACGTGCTCCCCTTCCCGCGGCGGCTCGGCCGCGAGCGCGTCGAGACCGGCCTGGACCTCGGCGCGCACGGCGGGCTCGAGCCGCGCGATCCCGCGTTCGAGGAGCGCCCACTCCTCGGCCGAGACGCGCGGAACGTCGGCGAGCCTCCGGCAGCAGCCGTCGCAACCCGCGCGGCAAGGCCACCACGGATGGGCTTCGTTCGTGAGCGACGCGCGCCGCGCGATGCCGTCGAAGAGGACCTCGAGCGTCCGTGTGCGGCCCATGCTCGGACCTTGTGCCACGTCGCGTGCGGTCGCTGCAATCGACGCCTGCGGCACTGAGGGCAGGTGCGCTCAGGGGCACACGCGATCCGAGGCGAGACGCCCCATGAGCGACGGATCAGGGCTCCGTGGAGGAGATTGCGCGCACTTGTGCCCGGAATTCGAGTGGACCGGACCTTGCTCCCCTCCGTCGAACGACCATGGCGTTCCCCGAAGAAGAAGTCCCGCTCCCGCTGGTGCGGCGCTCGGCCCGGCCGCCGGTCCTTCGTCACGATGTCGACGAAGCGGACGACGACGTCGCCGCGTTCGAGGCCCGTCTCGGGAAGAAGAAGCGCGCCGCGACCGGCGAACGGCTCCGCCCGGCATCGGCTGGCGCGCTCACGGGCGCGCTCGGCGGCCTCGCCGCGTTCGGATCGGTCGCGCTCATCGATCCGTCGCTCGCCGCGCGGGCGTTCCACGGCGTGTCGCGCCTCGCGCAGGTGCCGGTCGAGCCGACGGCGATGATCATCGTGTTCGGGATCGCGCTCCTCGCCGGTGCGCTCGTCGGTGCCGTGTTCGCGAAGCTCACGAGCCGGCTCCGCCGCTGGTTCCCGCTCCTCACCTGGAGCCTCGTCGTCTTCCCGTCGATCGTCGTCGCGCTCCTCGCGGTCCAGCGCACCTATCTGCCGCGCGCGCATTTCCTCGCGCCGAAGCCGCTGCTCCTCGCGAGCCTCGCGTTCGCGGTCGTGTGGTCGCTCGTCGTCCTCCTCCGCGGTCGCGGCGAGGGCCGGCGGATCGTCGTCATCGAGGACTGATCCTCACCCGAGGACGACGTGGCGCACGAAGTTGCGCAGCGTCTCGGCGCCGTGCGGCGTGTCGACGGCGCCTTCGGCGAGCGGCTTCGGGTCGCGTCCCTCCGCCGAGATGAGGTGCGCGCGCGCTTCGACGTAGCCGCGCATCGCGTCGCCGTCGATCTCCGGGTGGAACTGGACGCACTTCACCGTGCGGCCGATCGTGTAGACCGCGTGCGGCTCGAGGTCGGTCTCGGCGAGGACACGCGCTCCGGGCGGAAGCGTGAGCACCGTCTCCATGTGCGTCGTGTTGACGAAGAACCGGGACGGGATCCCGCGGAGGACCGGCTCGTCCTCCGCGCCGGCGAGCATCCGCGCTTCGACCGTCCCGATCTCGCGGCCGCGCGGGTTCTTGCCGACCTTGCCGCCGAGCGCTTCGCCGACGATCTGGTGTCCGAAGCAGATCCCGAAGAGCGGCGTCTCCGCGGCCGCGATCGCGCGCACGAGCTGCTCGAGTCGCTTCATCCACGGCGACGCTTCGGTGACGTTGCTGGAGGAGCCCGTGATGATGAAGCCGGCGGCGTCCCGCGGTCCCGGCAGCGGGTGCTCCTCGAGGCGGACGTCGTGCTCCGCCCATTCTCCCGGCCACGTCGCGCCGATCTCCCGCTGGATCCAGGACGCGAACTGACCGCGTCGCGCGGCGACGGGAGCAGCGGCATCACCCGCTCGGAGGACGACGAGCTTCACGCTGCTCCTTCTAGCGCGATTCCGGAGGAGAGACCGCGCGTTGCGTGTAAGACAAGGTGTGCTAGCGCTCCGAGCCCTGGAACGCCTCCGCCGCTCTCCCCTCCTCTGCGTCCTGCTCGCCGCCGCGGGCTGCGAGCCGACGCTGCTCACCGGAAAGAGCCCGAACGTGCTCGCGGCCGAGGACGCGCGCGCGCGGAACGACACGAACGGCGCGCTGCGCGCGTACGAGCGGGCGCTCGTCGCCGACGACCTGATGGCCGGCGAGCGGACCGAGGTCGCCCTCGCGATGGCGGACGTCGATCAACGGGGCGGACACGCGGAGGCCGTCGACACGTACAAGCGCCTGCTCTCCCGTGGCGACCTCGACGCGAGCACGCGTGCCGTCGCGCTCGCGCGTCTCGTCGTGTCCGCCGACCGGCTCGAGAAGGAGGGTCGCTCGGAGGAGGCGGCGCGCCTCTACGAGCTCGTGCTCCGCGAAGGCGGCACGAACCTCACGGGCCGCGAGCGCGTCCTCGGCAAGCTTCGGCGCTCGACCGAGCGCGTCGCGCGAGGGAAGCTCGAGGCGCTCGCTCCGCAGCCGAGCTCGATGGACAAGCTCGCCGCGCTCGCGGCCGTGCGTCAGGAGCTCCATCGCGTCGGCGCGTCGAAGGGCCTCGTCGCGGAGACGACCCGTGCGATGGCGGTGACGGCCGACGCCGCGTTCGGCGAGGCCGAGCGGCTCGAGCGTGAGGGGCGCCACGCAGCCTCGCTCCGCTTCGCCGACGCGCTCGTCGCTCCGCTCCCGGGCGAGACGCGGCTCCGCGCGAAGCGTGACGACCTCGCCTCGCGCGTCGGGCTGAAGTTCGAGACGATGATCGTCGGCGCGCAAGGGTATCCCGGTGCCGTCGCGCTCCGCACCGGATGGATGCTCCGCGCGACCGGCCGCGCCCACCCGGCGCGCAAGCCCGCGTTCGAGGATCTCGATCGACGCGCTCGCGCGCAGTACGCGCTCCAGCTCGGCCCGACGGTCTGCAGCGAGATCGGGCGATCGCTCGCGGGCGGCTTCGGCGGGGCGAAGGGTGTCCTCGTCCAGACGCGCCTCGACGTCGGTCGCTGCCAGCCGAACGTCGACGAGTCGTCCCGTCAGGAGGCCTACACCTATTACGTCAGCGAGTCGTACCAGACGACCGAGACGCACTACGACACGGTCACCGAGCAGCAGGGCCAGAACTGTTACACGAGCTTCGGTCCGAACGGCACGACGCACCAGAACTGCACGCCGAACTACGTGACGCGCTCGGTCCCGCGCACGGTCACGGTGACGAAGACGAGGCAGGTCCCGCGCACCGGCTACAAGACGATCGTGACGCGCGTCTTCACCTTCGAGGTGTCCGGAAGCGTCAAGATGACCGCGGAGGAGCGCACCGTCCTCCAGCCCTTCGCGGTGACGGGGCGCACCGTGCAGACCACCACGACCGGAGGCCCCGAAGGCACGCATGTCGAAGGCGGGGACGCGAGCGACGCAGAGCGCGAAGCGCTCGGCCGCGCCGAGCGCGCGCTCGCCGAAGCGCGCGTGCGGATGGATCAGGAGCGCGCCCGCGCGTGGCTCGACAAGGCCGCGCGCGCCGAGTCGCAGGGACGCGAGCTCGAGGCCGAGGACGCGCACGTCACGGCGCTCCGGATCACCGGGAAGCCCTCGGCGGAGACCCGCGTGTTCGCGGAGCGGAAGCTCGCGCTCGAGGACGATCCAGCGGCGACGCTCGAAGGAGCAGCCGCCCCTCCCCCCGACACGGCGAAGCTCGCGCTCGTCGGCCCGGGCGACGAGCTCGCGAAAGCGATCCCGACGGAGCGCGACGCACCGCGCGACGACGAGGGCGAGCTGCGGGGGCGCGCATCCGGACGCGAGCGCGGCGCGTTCTCGCTGAACGGGGCGTACGTGGAGACGGACGACGTCGCGCAGCGCGGAGCCTCTGCCCCGACGCGCTCCGGGGCCGGCGTCTCGGTCACCGGTGAGGTCGCGCTCGCGAGCCGCCTCGCGCGTCCCCTCGGACCGACGCTCATGGATGCGCTCCGTTTCGAGCTCACCGCCGGTCTCCGGACCGGGACGCGGGCGGACTCGACCCAGCAGCTCGATCAGGTGCTGCTCGGTGTCGGCGCCGGTTATCGCATCCTCGCGGGGTACCGCAGCGAGCGCTTCGGGATCCTCGGTGGCCTCGACGCGAGGTATCGCACGTTCCGGGTCGGGGACCTCCTGACCTACGGCTTCGTCGCGCCCCTCGCCGTGCGCGGCGAGTGGCGCATCAACGGTCCCGCGACGGTGGCGCTCTCGGCGTGGGCGCTCTCGCCCTTCACCGACACGCAGAGCGTCGGCGCTTCGCTCGACCTGCCGACGACGCGCTCGGGCTGGGTGCTCGTCGCGCGCGGCGAGTGGCTCCGCATGCCGGCGAGCATCGGGACGACGAGCGGTGCGCGAGAGGCGACGAGCTCGTCGCCGGAGACGACGAGCTTCACGTTCGGGATCGGCAAGCAGCTCTAGCCGGCGCGACGCGCGAGCACGAGCGAGTAGACGCTCGGCACGATCGCCGACGCGAGGAGCGCCGTGATCGCGAGCGCGCCTCCGGACGCGCCGCCGAGGCCGCCGGCGAGCGCCGCGACGATCCCACCGGCCGTCATCGTGTAGCCCGCGATGCGGTGGGTACGGGCCCAGTTCTCGTCGGAAGCGAGCGTCCACGGCGTCCGGATCCCGACGAGCCCGTTGCGCCGGACGCGCGGCATGACGAGCCCGAGCGCGACGTAGAGCGCGCCGGCCGCGAGCCACAGCGGTGCGAGGAGGCCGAAGCCCGGGACGAGCGAGACGCCGAGGACGGCGACGTGGAGCACCGCGACGAACACGGCGGTGAGCGCGGCGACGACGGGGACGACACGGTCACCGAGCCGCTTCTGCTCCGACTGCGGGAGGATCCGTGGCGCGAAACGTACGAGCGCCCAGACGCCGACACCGATCGCGGGGAGGAGGAACGCGGCGGGCGTCCGATCCATCCACCCGTTCGCGTTCCCGTGGAGGTCGAAGTGCGTCGCGACGCGCTCGGGCAGGCGCGCGTGGACCGCGCCGGAGACGGCGGCGGCGACACCGAGCGAACCGAGCGCGATCAGATCAGACATGCGAGCCATGGTCAGCGGACTCCTGTTCTGGGTGGTTCAGGCGCGCGCGCGCTTCCGCGCGCCAGGGGACGCGAGGTCGAGGAGCTCGGCGGCGAGGTCCTCGAGGACGTTCGACTGGAGCGTGTAGACGATGCTCGTCCCGCGGCGCTCCGCGCGCACGAGCCCGGCCAGCCGGAGCACGCGGAAGTGATGCGAGAGCGTCGGCTTCGAGAGCTGGAACGCGTCGGCGATCTCGCCGGCGCTCTTCGAGCCCGCGCGCAGCAGCTTCAGGATGGCGCGACGCGTGGGATCGCCGAGCGCGGTGAATGCGGAGACCTCCGCGGGTTCTTCCTTCGCCATGTTTCGACAACCATCTATTTAGACTCTCTTCGAACGATGGCAAGGGGGGCCGCTCGCGAATTCGTCCGCGGTAGGATGGCGTCGTGGGGGGAAGGACGGAGCTCGACGTCGAGGCGCACGCTCTCGGCCTCGTCCGGGAGCGGATCCACGCGGCGGCTGACCCGGGCCTGTGCTTCGGCGCGATCCGGCGGCGGCTCGCGCGCGGCCACCTGACGCCGAACGAGCCCGTGCTCGTCGGGACCTGGGCGGGCAAGAGCGTGCTCGTCCACGTCGTCGACCGGCGGCCGGAGCTCCGACCGCACGAGAACGGTGTGCCCGAGCTCTACCTGAGCGTCTCGGCGGAGATCGATCCGCCGATTCTCGCGGCAGCGACGCTCGCGACCTTCGGCTCGGTACGGCTCCCCACCGGTCTCTCCGTCGCGAAGACCCCTGTCCGCCACCACGGCATCGCGCGGGTGTTCCACGTCACGGCGGCGAATCCCGAGCGGCTCGACGCGTTCCTCGGCGACACCGACGACTTCGCCTTCGGCGACGCGCTCACCACGGCGGCCGGCGCGCTCGGCGATCTGGTCGTCGCCGACGGTCTCGTCGAAGTGAACCAGCCGCTCGCGAGCCGACCGAAGCTGCGGCACCTCGCGGACGGCGTCACGCGCGTCGCGCACCTCGTCTCCGAACGGAGCAGCCGGCTCCCCGAGCTTCCTGCGCTCGCGGCGTGGAAGAGCGAGTGGCTGGCGCTCGCCGAGAGCCAGGGCCTCGCCTTCGAGGGTGCGCGGGCGCGCATCGCAGGGAGCGTCCTCGGCGATCAGGTGGAGCTCGTCGTCGAGCCCGCCTACCAGCACTTCGAGACCGTTCTGGCCGTTCGCTTCCGCATGCCGCTCGAAGGTCCCTTCCAGCTCGAGTCGCACGTGCCGGCGCTCACGAAGGTCCGAGCTGGCTCGAGCGCCTCTTCGTCCCGAGGGGCAGTGCGACGTGCGTCCGCGTACGCGGGTTCGATCTCCTGCTGTCCGACGGCAGCACGG
Source organism: Polyangiaceae bacterium (assembly GCA_039809485.1). GTDB lineage: Bacteria > Myxococcota_A > Polyangia > Polyangiales > Polyangiaceae > Labilithrix. Next base: position 22,095 of record JBDHVE010000001.1, read on the forward strand.
GACGTGCGCGTCTCTTCGAAGGTCCCGACGTCGTGGCCGCGCTCGATCGACTCGAGACGCTCGGCGCGATCGTCCTCGTCGACCCGCAGATGGCGACGGCGCGGGCGCGCTCCGCCCTCTCCGCGCGCGACGCGAGCGTGCTGCTCGACGCGGTGCTCGCCCTCTCACGCGCGCTCCAGAGCTCCGCGCGCGGAGGCTCCGAGCTGCCGTATCGGTGAGCCGCCGGCGCTCGCCCTTCTCGGATGCGCGGCCTTGTGAAACACTTTGTCTGTCTTGGCGAATTCCAGCGAAGCCCCCCCGAACGAAAAACAGCTCGTCCTCCCGATCGAGGAGTTCTCGGCACGTGAGCGCGGCCCCGGCATCCCGCGGCAGAACCGCGTCTTCTGCAACAGGAACCTGAAGCTCGCGGGCATCTCGTGGGTCGGCTTCGACATGGACTACACGCTGGCGATCTACGACCAGCCCGCGATGGACGACCTCTCCATCCGCGCGACGATCGCGAAGCTCGTCGCGCGCGGCTACCCGGACTTCATCAAGACGGTGCCGGTCTCGACGCAGTTCCCCGTCCGCGGCCTCCTGATCGACAAGCGCTTCGGCCACGTCCTCAAGATGGACAGGCACAAGCACGTCAACAAGGGCTACCACGGGTTCCGCGAGCTCACGCGCGAGGAGCTCCGCGCCCTCTATCACTCGAAGAAGATCCGTCCCGCGACCCCGCGCTACCACTGGATCGACACGCTCTACGCGCTGAGCGAGGTCGCTTGCTACGCGGCGCTCGTCGACGCGATGGAGAAGCAGGGCTACGCGATCGACTACGGCAAGCTGTTCTCCGACATCCGCGAATGCATCGACGAAGCGCACCGTGACGGCACGATCCTCGACGAGGTCTCCTCCAACCTCCCGCACTTCGTGCACCGCGATCCGAACCTCGCGCCGGCGCTCCACAAGCTGCGGAGCGCGGGGAAGAAGCTGTTCCTGCTCACGAACTCGCGGTGGTCGTACACCGACAAGATGATGAACTACCTGCTCGGCGGCGCGATGGCCGAGTACCCGACGTGGAAGAACTTCTTCGACGTCGTCATCTGCGCAGCGACGAAGCCGGTGTTCTTCACCGAGAAACGCCCGCTCCTCGAGCGCGACGGCGACACGCTCCGCCCGGCGACGGCCCCGCTCGAGCGCGGGAAGATCTACGAGGGCGGCAACCTCCAGGATCTCGAGCGCATGATCGGCGTGACGGGAGACGAGATCCTCTACGTCGGAGATCACATCTACGGCGACATCCTTCGTTCGAAGAAGGAGAGCGCCTGGCGCACCGTCATGATCATGCAGGAGCTCGAGACGGAGATCGAAGCGCAGGAGTCCTGCCGCGACGACCTCGTGCGGATCGAGACGCTCGAAGAAGAGCGCGACAAGCTGGAGGACGACCTCCGCTACTACCAGGCGCGGATCAAGGAGCTCACCCGCACGATCGAGCACCGCGCCGCGAACAAGAAGGCGGCCGAGAAGACGAACGGGGTGCCGCCGCCCGCGCCGAGCACGACGCTCCTCGCGCAGATCGCGGCTTCCGCGGAGACGACGACGCCCGAGCTCGAGGCCGAGCGCATGCGGTTCAAGCGCGCGGTCGAGCGCATCCGCGGCAAGCTCCGTCAGAACGAAGCGGAGCTCGTCGCGCTCGAACGGAGGATCGATCTCCGCTTCCATCCGTACTGGGGCTCGCTCCTCAAGGAGGGCTCCGAGCAGTCGAGCTTCGGAAAGCAGGTCGACGACTACGCGTGCCTCTACACGTCGCGCGTCTCGAACTTCCTCTCGTACTCACCCCAGCAGACGTTCCGCAGCCCGCGAGACGTGATGGCCCACGAGATCGGGATCAGCGCGACGTAGCGCGCCGGTAACGGCCGGCGGGGTGGCCCTCGAAGTCACCGAGGCGACCGCTCACGCGCACGCAGGCACCGTCGGGCGGCTCGGCGACGAGATCGCCGAGGATGAGCCCCGTGTCGTGGACCTGGTGGGCGTGCACGGCCATCGTCGGCCCCGGTGGGTCGACGACCATCGTCACGCCGCAGGTATCGCAGATCGGGTAGACGGGTTCTCCTTCGACGAAGAGGCGGAACCGCACGTCGTGCTCCTCGAGGCCCGTGACGGCTTGGCCGCGGACCGTGCCCGGGCACGTCTCGACGGGTGCGGGTGCGGGTGGCTCGCGGCGCGAGCACGCGACGAGCAGCAGCGCGAGGGATGTCGAGCGTGCGAGCAGGCTCATGCGCCGCCCGTCTACGTACGGGTCGCGGAATCGATCTACGTGGGCTATCACGCGCCCCCGTGAGCACTCTCCCGAAGGGCCGGATCAAGACGACGCCCGAGGACTTCGAGGTCGACGAGATCCCGGCGTACGAGCCGTCCGGCCAGGGCGACCACGTCTACATCCACTTCCGCAAGCGGGGGCTCGCCACCGACGAAGCCGTGCGCGCGATCGTGCGCGCGCTCGGCCTCGACATGCGTGAGACGGGCGTCGCCGGTCTGAAGGACAAGGTCGCGGTGACCACGCAGTGGATCAGCGTGCTCTCGCGGGATCCCGAGACCGACGCACGCGTCCGCGCTCTCGCGCTCGAGGGCATCACGATCCTCGATGTGAAACGCCACGGGAACAAGCTCCGCACGGGTCACCTCCGCGGCAACCGCTTCACGATCGTCGTCCGCGACGTCGCCTCGGACGCGCTGGAGGCGATCCGGGCGTCCTTCGATCGCATCGCGCGCGAAGGCGTCCCGAACGCCTTCGGCGCGCAGCGTTTCGGCAAGTACGGCGACAACGCCGAGCGCGCGCGTGCGTGGCTCACCGGCAAGGAGAAGGCGCCCGGTGATTCGCGCCTGCGGCGGCTCCAGTTCTCCGCCTGGCAGTCGGCGATCTTCAACGCCGTCCTCGACGCGCGCGTGGCCGACGGTACCTGGACCGTGCCGCTCGATGGTGATCTGCTCAAGAAGGAGGACACCGGCGGGCTCTTCGTCTGCGCGGATGTTCAGACCGACCGCGAGCGCGCGCTCCGCGGGGAGCTCTGCCCCACGGGCCCGATCGTCGGCGACAAGATGCGCTGGCCGGAGCGCGAAGCGCGCGCCCTCGAAGAGAAACTCACTGCAGAGTACCTCGAAGGCGTGGACCTCCGCCGCGCGCGATCGCTGGGCGAAGGAACACGCCGAGCGCTCCGCCTCCGCGTCACCGAATCGTCATTCGAAGAACTGATGAAGTCTTCGGAATCGGCCGAAAATCGGGAACAAGGAGGGGCGTTCCGCGTTCGATTCGTGCTACCCAAAGGGGCCTACGCGACGACCGTGCTCTCGAATGCCGTACACGTGGTCGAGAGCCAGAACACGGCGCCTCTTTCGAGCATCGGAGCTCGCGAGGATTCTCGCGACACGAGCGACAGCCCGGAGCCAGACGAAGAATGATCGAGCGAGTCCAGTCAGCGATGGTCGGGTTGGGGGCCGGATGGGTCCTCTGGTTGATGCTCCTCCTCAGCATCGTATCGCTCGCCATCATGCTGGAGCGCGGTTGGCTGTACTGGTCGCTGCGCGACGACGTCCCTGCGCTGATGCGCGACCTCGGGCGCCTGCTCCGGAGCGGTGACCTCGAAGGCGCACGTCGTCGGCTCGAGCAGTCGCCGAGCGCGGAGGCTGCGGTCGTCATCGCCGGCGTCGTCGAAGCGAACATGGGCTACGAGGCGGCCGAGCACGCGATGTCGGGCGCGAGCGCGCTCCAGCGCCTGAAGCTCGAGAAGCGCCTCGCCTTCCTCGGCACGCTCGGCAACAACGCGCCGTTCATCGGCCTCCTCGGAACGGTCATCGGCATCGTCGGTGCGTTCGCGGAGCTCGGCAAGGCGCGCAGCGCGACGATGCAGGCGGCCTCCGCCGTCGCGCCCGAGGCGGTCATGAGCAACATCGCCGAAGCGCTCGTCGCGACGGCGGTCGGTCTCCTCGTCGCGATCCCGGCCGTCGCCGCCTACAACGCCTTCCAGCGCATGGTGCGCGCGACCCTCGCGAACACCGAAGCGCTCCAGCACCTCCTCCTCGCCCACCTGACGGCGACGGGCAACGCGTCGGCGGACGTCGAAGGCGAGATGGAGACGGCGGCGGCGCGCGCAGAGCGCCCGAGCAAGACCGGCTCGCCGAAGACGAAGTCGAAGGACGCGGACGACAACTGAGGGCATCGTAGAATGGCTGGAGGAGCTCAGGACAGCGCCGAAGAAGGAATCGTCGGCATCAACGTCACGCCGCTCGTCGACATCGTCCTCGTGCTGCTCATCATCTTCATGGTGACCGCGAAGCTGATCGTGTCGAAGTCGGTCCCCCTCGATCTGCCGAAGGCCGCCTCCGGCCAGGAAGTGCAGCAGGTCTTCAGCGTCGTCCTCCTCGCGGACGGCACGATGCAGGTCGACGGCAAGCCCGTTCCGGGCGACGACGGCCTCCTGCCGCTCGCGCGCGCGGCGCGCGAGAAGAACGGCGAGCAGCTGCGCGCCGTCATCAAGGCGGACAGCTCGGTGCCGCACGGGCGAGTCATCCACGTGCTCGATCTGCTGAAGCAGGCGAACGTCGGCCGGATCGCGTTCGGTGTGCAGCCCACGGCTCCGCTTCCCGGCGGCGCTCCGGCGGGCGGCGCGCCGGCGCCGGCGCCCCCGAAGTAGAGCTCGCGATGGAGCGACGCGCCGTTGCCCGTCCGGGCGGTGGCGCGTCCGGAAGAAACAGCTAGAGCTAAGCCGAGACGATGAGCACGAAGGCGAACGGGACGTCGAAGACGCAGAAGCACGCGAAGAACGTCGTGCGCCCTGCCGCGACGACGCGCGATCCGCTCGAGGGCGTGCTCGGCATGGGCTCGCGCCTCTCGACGGGTGCGCTCACCATCGCGATCGTCTTCGCGATCGTCCTCCACGCGGGCGCTGCGGCGGCCGCCGGGACGGCCGTGATGTTCGCCGACATCTTCGACTGGGCGAACGCCGTCAAGAATCGCGTCTCGTCCAAGCTCAACTTCGAGTTCGAGGTCGAGCCGGTGAAGGAGCCGGAGCCCCCCGCCCCCGAGCCAGCGAAGGAAGAGCCGAAGGACGAGCCGAAGCCGGAGACGCCTCCGCCGCCGAAGGAGGCGCCGAAGGACGAGCCGCCTCCGCCGCCGGCAGCCGCGCAGGCCGGCGCGGTGATGACGCAGGAGCCGGCGAAGGACGAGCCGCTCGACCTGACCGGCAACACGTTCGTGACGGGCTCGGGCAGCACGTTCGCCGGCGGGACGACGCAGGCGGGCGGGACGAGCACGAAGGCCGTCTACAACCCGGCCGCTGCCGCGACCGGCGTGGCGGGTGGAACCGGCACGGCGCCGTCTACGGCGCCCGTCGCGCCGAAGGTCGACAAGTCGCGGACGGCGAAGATCGCGAACCTGTCGAACCTCGAGCGTTGCCCCTTCCCCGCCGAAGCGGACGCCGATCAGATCGACGAAGCGACGGTCGGCATCGAGGTGAAGGTCACGGCCGAGGGCCGCGCCGAGACCGTGACGATCACGCAGGATCCGGGACACGGGTTCGGCCGCGAAGCGAAGAAGTGCGCGCTCCGCGAGAAGTACGACTCCGCGCTGAACGCCGACGGGATCGCGATTCCGGGCACGTACCGCGTTCGTTTCCGCTTCACGCGCTGAGCGCGCGTCGGCCGGCGCTCGCCGGCGTTGCGTCGCGGGGGCGGAGGGCCTATTTCGATCGGCATGTCGACGCCCGAGGTACGCGAAGAGCTCGCGCGGATCGCCGCGTCGCTGCGCGCGTACCTCGAGTGGCAACGCGACACCGGCGCGACGGGGATCCCGCGTCGACCGCGGAGCGCTGCGCCGCAGGTGGCGGTGGCGCCATCGGCGGCAGAGCCGGCGCACGCGGAGGTGCCGGTCGCGGCTCCGCCGCCGCGCCGTGAAGCGCCTCCGCCCGCCGAGCGTCGTGGCGCGCCTCCGGAGCTGCTGGATCTCAAGCCTGCGTTCACGGCGCCGAAGCCGAGCACGCAGGCGAAGGCGACGACGCCGGTTGCGGTCGTCGCCGAAGCGCCCGCGCGTCCTCTACCGGTGCTCGCCGAGGTCGTTGCATCCTGCACAAAGTGCGGGCTCTCGACCGAGCGTAAGAACGTCGTGTTCGCGCGCGGCAATCCGGAGGCGAAGCTCTGCTTCGTCGGAGAAGCGCCGGGCGCGGACGAGGACGAGCAGGGCGTCCCTTTCGTCGGCCGCGCGGGCCAGCTCCTCGACAAGATGATCGCCGCGATGGGGCTCGACCCGGCGAAGGACGTCTACATCTGCAACATCATCAAGTGCAGGCCGCCGGGCAATCGTCGCCCCGAGCCCGAAGAGATCGAGGCCTGCATCCCGTACCTCCACGAGCAGATCGAGAACGTGAAGCCGGAGGTCATCGTCGCGCTCGGCAACACCGCCGTCGCCGCGCTCCTCGGCTCGAAGCTCGGCATCACGAAGATGCGCGGGAGCTGGAAGCTCTACAAGGGGCGGATCCCGCTCATGCCGACGTACCACCCGTCGTATCTGCTCCGTCCGAGCCCGCAGCAGGCCGAGGCGAAGAAGCAGGCCTGGGAGGACCTGCAGGCCGTGATGAAGCAGATGGGGCTCGCGCCGAAGAAGAAGTGAGGTGCCACCGTGCGGAGGCCGCTGCGGGCCTCGACGCGCTCACTTCCTCGTGAAGAGGCCCATCCCGGTGCCGATGCCCGTCGAGTCGAGGGCGATGACGACCGAGCCACCGACGTACAACGCCTCGGACCGGGCCCACGGGAGCGCGCCCGGATCGGGCGTCACGTCGGTCCGGCCATACATCGTGTGAGCGCAGAGGCCGAAGAGGAACACCGTCCCGCAGGCCGTCCCGTTCACGTAGTCCGCCGGCGTGCCCGGAGCGCGGGAGGTCTCCGCGCGCGCGATCTCCGCGTCGAAGTGGATGGGCCCGGCGTGGAGGCTCGCGAACGGCCCGTGGGTGAGCGAGACCTCGAAGAGGCGCCGTGCGTCCTGCCGGTTGTACGCGTCGCCGACGCTGTAGCGACCGACGAGCGAAGGGCCTGCGCGATAGCCGAGCTGGGCGATGACGGACTTCGACGTGAACGTGTAGCCCGCGCTCGCCGTCGGGAGCTCCAGCGTGTACGTGGCGATCGCGTTGTTGGCCATCGCGCGCGCGCCGACGCCCCCGCGCAGGAACAGGCCGTTCTTGATGTCGTCGTCGTCGTAGAGCGGGAGCCGTCCCCCGAGCTCGAAGTGAAGGCGCCCGAGCGCCTGGACGCCGTCGCTGCCGCCGCCGATGGACCCGTCGCTCACGAACTGCGTCGAGCTCCAGCGTCCTTCGGCGAGGAAGATGGCGACCTCGCTCAGGTGGCCGGCGCCGGAGGTCGAGCTCGACGTCGGCCCCGCTGCATTCAGGTAGCCGCCTCCGAGCCCGATGCCCAAGTAGAGGACCCCGGGGGGGCCCCTTCCCTCGTCGTCGGCGGAGGTGGACTTGCTCGGGGCCGCGCCCGGCGCGTCGGGGAACCGGAGTTCGAGCTCTTGCACCGCCGCGCCACCTCGGACGAACAACGACGCAGAGGTCTGCCTCACGTCCGCCGTGCGGGCGAACACAGTGAGCATGCGGGGAGGATCGGCGACGACGAGGCACGAGAACCGCGTGTCCGGACCGTGGATCGCGCCGTCGACGCTGATCTGCGCTGCGAGCGCGCCGCCGAACGACGGTCTCGCGTGGATGACGACGGGGGCGAGCCGCTGCGCGAGGCGCTGCGCGAACGCCGTGGCCGCCTGGCTCTCCGCCGTCCAGGCTGCGGCGGCCGTCTGTGCCTCCTCGAAGGCCTCGAGCAGTCGGCCCTCGGCCTCGTGCTGCCTCGCGCGCCGCAGCAGCTCGCCCGCCGCCCTGGGCGCCAGCGCGCGGTAGAGGTGGGCAGCGTTCGGAGGCGGCGCTTCGCAACCGAAGGCCGGATGGGCAGGCTCGGCGACGAGGCGATCGATGACACCGAACGCCTCGGCAAACCGGAGCTGGTCGATGAGCGCGAGCGCCTCCTCGTAGAGGAACATCGCGCGCGAAGAGGCTTCGGGGGCGGTACGCGCACCGTGCTCGTAGATGGCTGCCGCCTCGGCGTGGGCGCGGCGCGCAGCGGCGTTCCGCCCGCGCTGGTGGAGGTCACGCGTGTACGGCCCCGCATCCGGCGGCGGGTTCATCGGCGTGGCGTACGCCGTGCGGCTGATGGCGAAGCACGCGACGAGGACCGCGACGCGAAACCATGGTTCGAGCACCGAGGGTTCGACGGTCGACCTCGAGCGAGGATGCAGAAGGGCGACGAGTTCCTACGGAGGGGAAGGTCTTCTCCGTCCCCCGCGTAGACTGGCTCCTCAGGGCAGCGTCGCTCCTGCTCGAGTCTTCGAACGACGACGATCTACTTGGGGTCCGCCGGGCGCGGCACTTCGCGCGACGCGACGTTGTATGGATGCTCGCGCTCGGCGGACGCGAACGCCGCCTGCGCCAGTCGCTTGTACGCGTCGACGCGCGTGTAGACGTGGTTGCCGTGCGCCGAGCAGCTGCCGCCGCGCGAGACGACGCCGACGATCTCCCCCGTGATCGCGTCGATCGCCGGTCCGCCCGAGTCGCCCCGGCACGTCGCGCGGTCGACCTCGAACTCGCGCGGGCCGAGGACGGCGCCCGTCGCCGCATTCGCGCTCGGGCCGGTCGAGAGGACCGTGCTCTTCGAGCGGGCGACCTTGTGGCCGACGACGTTGGTCGGGCCGCCGCCGAAGCCGACGGGCACCACCATGTCGCCGACCTCGACGCCCGCGTGCATCCGGAGCGGGAGGACGGGCACGTTGGTGAGCGGATGGTCGAGGACGAGGAACGCCACGTCCGCATCGCAGAGCACCTGGCCGGTCGGGTGCAGCGTGCGGAGCGCATGGGCGACCGGCGCGTCGGCGTCGGGACGCACGTGCGAGCCGGTGTAGATCGCGATCGCCGCCGGGTCGACGTCCTCGGCGAGATGATCGCCGTTGTGCGAACGACCGCGCGCATCGCAGGACGGGGTCGCGGTGACGGCGCGCGACACGCAGTGGCGCGCGGTGAGGACGAGGTTCGGCGCGACGAGAGCGCCACTGCAGAGCGTGATGTGGGTCGGGCTGTCGGCCATCGTCGTGGCGATGGCGACGACGCCGTTCGACGCTTCTTCTTCGACGGCGCGGAGCATCCGATCGTCAGGCACCTGCTGACGACGAACGCATCCCGCGCCGGCGAGCGCGAAGAGCGCAGAGATGAACGCGAGGTTCCGCGCGAAGGAACGCGCGACCAGCTGCTTGGCGTACGCGGAACGAAGTGCGTGCGTCATGTGGCGGAACGGGAACTGCGAGCAGCGACTCCACGCTGCCTCCCGCTTCCTATGAATGTGCATGATCCTTTCTCGACGCGCGAGCGCGAGACGACGATGAAGCGCGCATTTTTTCGGCCTACACCGTGCGCGCGCGACGCCGCTTTCTCCATCTCCGGTGTCGCACGCAGACATGCGTGGTGACGCACCTCGCACCTCCGCACCACGAAGATCTGCGAGAGATGCGTGGTGGATCGAGATCGATCCCCCGCTTTCGGGCGACGCGAGCGCGCGTCCGCTACTCCTGCAGATCGCGAAGCCCTTCGAGCTGCGCGTTGAGCTCCGCGCCGACGAGGATCGCGAGGCTCGTGAGCCAGAGCCAGATCAGCGTCACCGCGACGGCCGTCAAGCTGCCGTAGTAGACGGCATACGTCGCGAGCGACCGTGCGTACTGTCCGAAGCCCCACGAGATGACGATCCAGAGAGTGATCGCGAGCAGCGCGCCGGGCAGCACACGGCGCTTCACGCGTCGGGGATGAGATACCGAGAAGCGATAGAACGCCGCAAGCGCTGCGATCGCTCCAGCTAGCGAGATCCCGAGCGCGAGCACGCGTTCTCCCGTGCTTCGCAGCACACGCCATGCACGACCTCGCTTCGCGCCCGGAGGTCGCCTCGCGGATGAGGTGCGTGACGTCGTCGCGCTCGCGCCTGCGCTCCCTGCCGGCGACGGCGCGACCTTCGCGGGCGCTTCTGCCGCGTGCACGACGGCGTCCCACTCGATGACGGCGAACGACGCGAGCACGATCGACGCGACGGCGCCGAGCGTCCACGCGGCGCCGAGCGCGCGCTTCTTCCACCACGGCCGGCGCGGCGCGCCCGTGACCGTCTCCAGCGCGTTCATCAAGCCGTGCATGCCTCCCGCCGCGAGCCAGAGGAAGCCGACCGCCGCGATCGGACCGAGCGCCGACGCGCTCGCGAGACGCTCGAGCTCGAGCTTCACGACGTGCTCCGAGGCGTCGGGGAGGTTGTCGAGGAAGAGCGAGAGGACCGCCTCCGCGCCGCGTCGCTTCACGAGCCCGCCGACGACGTACCCGATGAAGACGAGCAGCGGCATCAAGCTCAGGAAGAAGTGGAACGCCATCGCGGGCGCTGCACCGAACGCGTTGTGGACGACGAGACCGTGTCCGAGTCGCTTCGCCGCGCGCACCGCGCGATCCCGGGCGGGGGCGTCCTTCGGGAGCGGCGGATCGATCTGTCCGCGTGGATGCGCGACCGACGGCCTCTTCGACGGAGGTCGGGTCGAGACGGGCGAAGCGCTCACCGCACGAGGAGAACCTGGCGCACGGGCCGCCGTCAAACGGTCGAGGAACTTCGCGCGGCGAAGCGCCCACGAGCACCGCTCTCGCGCGCGCTGAGCTAGGATGCCGGGCCGTGAAGAAGCGGTTCCTTTCTTTCGCGCTGAGCACCACGGCCGTGGTCGGCACTCTCCTCGCGGTCGCCGCGTGCGGAGACGACGACGCAATCGCTCCGATGGCGTCGAGCGACGCGTCCCCCGACCGAGGCCGGCTCTCGTCGCCGATCCGCCCCGACGCGTCGTGTCCCGTCGTGATCGACACGCCGGAGGCGCTCGCCGGAACGCATGTCCCCGAGGGCTCGCAGCTGTCGTTCAACTCGAACCCGCCGGCGAGCGGCCCGCACTTCCCGCTCTGGGCGAACTTCCAGGAGTACGCGCAGCCGGTCCCCCGCGGCTACTGGCTCCACAGCGCCGAGCACGGCGCGATCGTGCTCCTCTACAAGTGCGATGGCGCCGCGTGCGGTCCGATCCTCGAAGGGCTCCGCAAGGTGCGGGACGCGCTTGCGACCGACACCGCGTGCGACCCGTCGATCCGCGTTCGTGTCGTCATCACGCCCGACCCGCTGCTCGACGTGCCGGTCGCGGCGGTCGGCTGGGGTTGGACCTACAAGGCCGACTGCCTCGATCTGCCGAGCCTCCAGGCATTCGCGCGCGACCGCTACAACCAGGCGCCCGAGAACACGTGCGCGTCGGGCAAGACGACGTTCTAGTCTTCCCTACGGCGCAGAAGCGTCGGCGGCGCGCGCGACCTCAGCGGCCGAGCGCACGCGCCCGAACACGCGGAACGTGTCGAGCCCGCCGTGGAAGCGGTCGCCGCTCGGCGCGTTGCCGCCCACGACGGCGCGCGTCCCCGCGTCGCCCGGCGGGATGAAGCCCGCGTCGGCGGAGAAGCGCTCGACGCCGTTCGCGTAGAGGCGGGTCACCGTCTTGTCCCAGACGCATGCAACATGCACCCATACGCCGTCCGTCGACAGGACGGCCGCGCGTGCGCTCGCCGGCGAGCATCCCACTTCCCCGTTCGCGTACACGAAGATCCCGATGCTGCCGTCCTTGTCGAAGAGGCCCACGCGCTGACCGCCGGTCGGGAGCGCGAGCGGCTTCACCCACGCCTCGACGCTGATCGCGTCGTAGCTCCAGGTCTCGGCGCCGGCCACGTCGGCCGAAGCGCTCTCCTCGAACACTGCCGCAGTGCCTTCGACGCCGGGCTCGAACGTCACGCCGCCTTCGACCTCGAGCCGGCCACCGCGCGCCTCGTCGACGAAGCTGCCCTCGAAGCGGAGGCAGAGGAGGAGGCTCGGATCGCTGCACGGGCCGGCCGCGACGGGCGCATCGGTGCGGACCTCCTCGGATCGATCCTCGCCCGCGTCGACGCCGGCATCTTCGCGCCGCGCGGTGCCTTCGATGTCGAGGCCGCACGCCGCGAGCCCGACGCACACCGCGACGGCAGCGAACGCCGAAGCGACGACGAGCCGTTGCCGATGGCGAGCCCCCACGATCGCCGATCCTACACGCGTTCGCGGACGCTCGTGCGGCTCAGCCCACGCGCGGTCCGCGCGGATCGTGCGGCTCCGGCGCGTACGCGTCGTCGTACGGCTCCTGAGGCGCGGGCGGCGGTGGCGGAGGCGGTGCAGCGGCCTGCGGAGGCGGGTCGGCCGGCGGCGACGGCTGACCCGAGCCGGTCACCGAGCCGATCGCCTTCTCGATCTCGGTGCCGACCGTCTCGAGAGCGCGGCCGACTTCCTTCACGGCGTCCGACGCCGCTTCCTCGATCTTCTCGGTCGGGACCTTCTCGGCCACCGTCTCGACGGCGCCCTTCGCCGCGCGGAGAAGGAGTCCGAGGCCCTGCTTGAGATCCTCGAGCGGTTTCGGCTTGTCGTCGCTCGGCTTGTCGCTCATGTGCGAGAAGGATGCGCACGACGCGGCGCGCTGTAAAGGCGCGCCTCAGCCGGCCTTGACCCGGGCCATCGATTCGCGCGAGCTCGGCGCCCACACCGTCGTCCGGTTCCGCCCCGAGCGCTTGCTGACGTAGAGCGCTTCGTCCGCCGCCTTGAAGAGCTCGTCCCAGGTCGCGCCGGCCGCCGGGAAGGTCGCCGCGCCGACGGAGCACGTGACGGAGAGCGGTCCGTTCGGGGTGTGGAAGACGGTCTTCCCGAGCTCCTCCCGGATGCGCTCGGCGAGCTGGTGCGCGCCCTGCTCGTCCGTCTGCTCACAGAGGATGACGAACTCTTCGCCGCCGAAGCGCGCGACGACGTCGGTCGTGCGCTTCTGCCGCTTCAAGATGTCGCCGAGCCCCTTGATCACGACGTCGCCGACGTCGTGGCCGTAGGTGTCGTTCACCTTCTTGAAGAAGTCGATGTCGGTGACGAGCACCGAGAGACGACGACCGAAGCGCGACGCGGCGGCGACCTTCTGCGCGGCCTGCTCGAGCATCGCGCGCTTGTTGAAGAGGCCGGTGAGGCCGTCGGTCGTCGCCATCGTCTCGAGCTTGTGGACCATGCGGGCGTTCGAGAGGCTGACGGCGAGGTGGCTCGCGAGCACCTCGAGGGTCGGCCGCACGGTGTCGCCGAACGCGTGACGACGGCGCGCGCCGAGGATGAGCGTGCCGAGCGGCCGATCGTGGTGCATGAGCGGCAGGACGAGGAGCGACGGCATGTTCGGCCACGGCAGCCGCTTCGTGAGCACCACCTGGTGCGCGGTGTCGAGCTCGCCCTTGTACGGGAGCGGGAACTTGTTCGTGACGACCATCGAGACGAGGCCGGCGTTGTGCTTGAAGCGCTGGCCGACGAGATCGTCGATCTCCCCTCCCTCGCTCTGCGCGGCGCAGACTTCGTGCGTCCGCGTCCCCTCGTCGAAGATCGTGACGGCGGCGAGGTCGAAGCTCGCGATCTCGCGCGCAGCGCGCACGCCCGCCTCGAGGACGTCCTTCTCGCTCAGCGCCGCCCCGAGGGCCTGCGCCGCGCGATAGAGCTTGCCCTGCTCGACCTTCGCGCGCTCGAGCTGCACGAAGACGCGCTCGTTCTGGATCGCACGGAGACAGTAACGCGCCGCCTGCGCCGCGAGCTCGTGCTCGTGGGGGCTGAACGGCCGGTTGTCGACGCGGTCGAGCGCGAGCACCCCGCGGACGACGCCGTCCTCGACGACGGGGATCGCGGCGAGCGCGCGGACGGGGCAGGCGCCTGCGTAGTACGGCACCTTGTACGAAGGCCGGAGGTTCTCGAGGAGGACGGCTTCCTTCTTCGCGATCACGGCGGCGAGGACGCCGTCGCCGATCGAGAAGGGCGCGTCGTGGATCTCGTCGGAGCCGGTCGAGAGCTCGCTGATCCGGAGGTGGGTGCCCGAGTCGTTGCGCCAGAGGAGGACCGCGGTGTGGAGCTCGAGGCAGCGGCGGAGGAGCTCGAGCGCGTAGTGCACCGACTGGTGGATCTCCTCGACGCTCGAACGGGCGAGTCGCTCTTCGGCGTCCTCCTTCTGCGCGGCCGCATCGCCGGCGCCGAGGAGGCGGTAGCTCCGCGCGTCCTCGCGGAGCCGCTCGATCTCGCGCTCGACGCGCGCACGCGCCGTCACGCGGATGCGCGCCACCTCGGCGCGGAGGAGGGCGAGGTTCAGCATCGCGAACGCGCACGCGAAGCCGGCCTGGGTGACGAGCGCCTCGAGGCTCGGCTCGCCGAGCGTCTTCCAGCGGATGAGCGCGTCGAGCCCGACGACCCAGCCGACCACGGCGAGGCCCGGCGCCGGGCGCCCGAACGACGCGACGAGCGCGACGAGGACGAAGATCGCCGGCGAGAACCGGCCCGAGAGGGTGCCGTCGTAGCGGAGCAGCGTCGCGTCGAGGCCGACGGCGAGCAGCGCCCCGAGCTCGAAGTCGAGGAGGAACGGCGCGTCGCCCGTGAGGCGGAGCTTCGCGCGCAGCCGCTTCGCGAGGAGGAAGGCCCAGAGCACCGCGAGCGCGACCGGCACGGGTCCGAGCGGCACCGTCGCGCCCCCCAGAACGACGTAGGCGGCGAGCCCACACGTCACGGCGAAGCCCGAGCCTCCGCGGACGAGCCGGCGGAAGAAGAGCGACGCACGGACGAGCGAGTCCATCTCCCTCGGCGGTATCAAGGTCCGGCGTCGGGGGCCAAACGATCGGCAGATCCGGTCACTTGCTTGACACGGTCCCCGGCCGGCAAGGGCGGCCGTGGCGCTCCGCCCGACGAGCGACTAGGCTTCCTGCCCGTGAGCGACGCCCGGACCGCAGAGCCGGGGGCCGGTACTGCCGGCACCGGGGACGAGGCTGCGCGCGGCCTCTGGAACGCGCCGATCACGTCGTCGCTCATCGCCGTGAACCTCGGCGTGTTCGCCGCGCTCGTGTGGCTCGCGCGGAGCCCGAAGGCGATGATCTCGGTCCCGTCCGAGGTGCTCCGCTGGCTCGGCGCGAACCACGCGCTCTGGACGATCGCCGACAGCCGCTTCGAGACGCTGGTGACGAGCGTCTTCCTCCACGGCTCGCTCCTCCATCTCGGCTTCAACCTGCTCGTCCTCTGGCAGGTTGGTCCGTTCCTCGAGCGGGCGGTGGGTCCTGCGCGCTTCCTCCCGCTCTACATCGCGGCGGGGATCACCGGCAGCGCGTGCAGCGCGATCTGGGGACGGTTCGCGGGCGCAGCCCTCAGCGTCGGTGCGTCCGGCGCGGTCTGCGGTCTGATCGGCGCCGTCCTCGTGCTCGGCATCCGCACGCAAGGGATCAAGGGACCGCTCGCGAAGCAGATGGGCGCGTGGATCGCGTTCCTCCTCCTGTTCGGCCTCGCGAAGAATCTGCAAGGCGGCTACGTCCAGGTCGACAACGCCGCCCACGTCGGCGGGATCCTCGCCGGCGCGGTCCTCGCCGCATCGTGGAAGCGCGGGTACGTCTACCCGAAGAACATCGCGCGCGCGATCGTGATGGCGTGCATCGGCCTCGTGCTCGCGAGCGGCGCGGTCGTCTACGTCCGCGACCGCACCGATCCGTATCTCTTCCTCGACCACCAGGAGCGCCTCAAGGTGGCGATGGAAGCGCTACGCGCGGGGCGCTGCGACCGCGCGCGGACCGCGGTCGAGCGCGCGCTCCGGATGGACCCGCGCAACATGGGGGTGCAGCGGCTCCGTCACGACATCGACCGCGAATGCCTCGAGATGGAGCTCCTCGAGCGCCCGCCCGCAGGGTCTTAGGTCATCGCGCGCCGGAGCTCACTCGCGGCCGCGTAGTAGGCTTCCAGCGCGCGTTCGAGGGTCGTCGTCGTTCGCTTGCGCTTCGCACAGCGCGCCTCCGGCACCTTCAGCGCGAAGAGCGAAGCACGCGGCACGCGCGGGTGGTGTCCGCCCTCCTGCGCGGCGGAGAGCGCGGCCTGGACCTCGCCCGAGAGGAGCCACGGCACGAGCCAGGCGATCGGCTCCTTGCGGGGCGCGAGCACGTAGAACTCGGTCGAGACGGTGAGGACGCGCTCGCCTCCGAGCGCGGCGGGATGCACGTACGCGATCTGCCGGAGATACGGCCGGAGGCGCGAGACGAGCACGTCGCCCGGGTGGGCGCGCTTCTTCTGGCTCTTCGCGGCCGTCGCGGCGAGCCGTGCGCTCTCGACGTCGAGCACCCCCTCCTTCACGTGGGTGGTGTCGAGGACGACGGTGCGCTTCGTCTCCTCGGCGGACACGCGCTCGATCCGCTCGACGACGAGGTCCTCGAGCGACACGCCTCCGGCCGCCGCCGCGGCCGCGAGCACGACGTGCCGCTCCGGCGCGAGGACGAAACCCGGGCCGAGATCCGACGTCGTCCGCACCGCCCACTTCATGCGTAGAAGCCCTCCTGCTCGAGGAACGGCCCGAGCGCGGCTTCGACCTCGGTGAGGTCGTGATCGACGCGGCCTTCGCGGAGCACCGGCTCGCCCGAGACGTTCTTGCCGGCGCGCTCGCTGATCGCGAACGCGATCGCTTCCTTCGTGCGCGGCATCGAAACGCGTGCGCGCTTCTTGGCGAAGAGGACGAACGTGCGCTGCGACGTGTGCGGGAGGAACGTCTCGCGCGGCAGCCCGAGCACCGCGAAGACGCGCGCGCGCTCGAGGAGCCAGCCGCGCATGCCGGCGAACGCGTCGCCGCTCGCCTTGTTGTAAGGCAGGACGATCCCGAGGCGCCCTCCCGCGCGGAGCATCGAGAGCGACCGCTCGAGGAAGAGGACGTCGCGCTCGGGAGAACGGCACACGCGCGCGATGTCGAACCCTTCGTCCGGCGCGCGCCCCGCAAAGGGCGGGTTCGTCGCGACGACGTCGGCCGTCGGCGCACGGACGTGGAGGCCGTCGCCGCGGACGACGTCCTCGGCGGAGCGCCCCGACGCGAGCGCGAACAGGCGCGCGACGCGGACCGCGCGCGCGTCGACGTCGCAGCCCCAGGTGCGGACGCCTCCGCCCGGGACCGCGCGCAGGGCATGCCCGAGGAATGCGCCCGACCCGCACGAAGGATCGGCGACGAGCTCGCCGCGGACGGGGCGGAGGAGCCGGACGACGCTGTCGATCACGTGCCTGGGCGTGAAGAACTGCCCCTTCTGGCCCTTCGCGACGCGCGAGACGAGCGACTCGAAGACGGCGTCGAGCGCTTCGAGGGAGCCGCCTTCGCGCGGGAGGATCCCGGCGAGGAGGCCTTCGACGCGCCCGAGGAGCGCGGCCGGGACGTCGGGGACGAGCAGGTCGAGCGCGCGGTTTTCGCGTGCGACGCGGGCGATGGAAACTCGATCGACCGGGGCCACACGGCGCCCTTTGTCGAGCAATCGCGCAGCCGCGACGGCGAGGACGAGCTCGAACGCATCCTCGCCGCTGGTGGCGAGGATCACTTCCTCGACGTGCGCGAGCATGCTCGTCGCGCTCGTCCCCGGCCTGTGCCTACGCGGCATGGGCCTGCTCTATCAGAGGTGCGGTGGAGGTGGGAGAGGCGTGCGAGACGTGAAACGCGCGCCGTCTCGGGTATCGTTGTGATGATGCGTGGCTTGCTTGCGATCGTCGCGGCGCCGCTGGTGCTCGCGTTCGCCTCGGCGAGCTGCACGGACCAGACGACCGACGCCTTCCCTCCGGCGCCTCCGCCGCCGCCCGATTCGGGCGTCGAGACCCCGGACGCCGAGCCCCCTCCGCCCGAAGGCGAGATGGAGATCACGGGCGGCGATCCGAAGCTCGGCGTCCTCCTCGAAGGGACGGTCATCGGCGAGAGCGGCGCGTTCGAAGGGCAGGTCCTCGTGCTGGCGGACGGCACGATCGGCTGCGTGGACCAAGGCGACACGTGCGCGCGCGAGCCCGGCGCGGCCGGCGCCGCGCGCGTCGTCACGAACGGCGTGATCGCGCCGGGTCTGATCGACGTGCACAACCACATCCTCTTCGACGTCTTCGACGGGTCCGACTGGACGCCGACGACGCTCTTCCAGAACCACGACAGCTGGACGACGGATCCGCGCTACATCGAGGTGCTCGACGCGAAGCAGTGCCTCGAGGACGCCTCGCAGGGGAAGCCCACGTGGTGCCCGGCGAAGTACGACGGCACCGCGAACCATCTCAAGTGCGAGATGAACAAGTGGGGCGAGCTGAAGGCGCTCATCGCGGGGACGACCTCCGTGGTGGGCCTCCCCGGCTCGGCCCTCCCCTGCTACGGCACGCTCACGCGCTCGCTCGACACGCCGTACAACGGGCTCGGCCAGGACAAGATGCAGACGTCGCTCTTCCCGCCGTCGAAGACGACGGCGGACGGCGTCTGCGCCAACTTCGCCGACGGGGACACGAACGCGTTCGTGATCCACTGCGGCGAGGGGATCGACGACAAGGCGCTCAAGGAGTGGACGACGCTCGGCACCGTCACGACGACGCCGGACTGCCTCAAGGCGCCGCCGACCGCGATCACCCACGGCACCGCGTTCACGAAGGCCGAGTTCGACCTGATGAAGACCGCGGGCATGAAGCTCGTGTGGTCACCGGCTTCGAACGTCGGCCTCTACGGCCAGACGACGAACATCCCGGCGGCGCTCGACGCGGGTGTCGTCGTCGCGCTCGGGCCGGACTGGTCGCTCGGCGGCGGGAGCCAGAACCTCCTCGACGAGCTCCGGTTCGCGAAGAAGTGGAGTGACGAGAAGTGGGGCGGTCGCCTGACGGCGAAGGACATCGTCACGATGGCGACGACGAACGGCGCGATCGCCACCTCGCTCGCCGACAAGATCGGCACGCTGAAGAAAGGCCTCATCGCCGACGTGATGGTCGTTCGGGGCGACCGGACGAAGCCCTACGACGCGATCATCGCAGCGACGCCGAAGGAGGTCCGCCTCACCATGGTGGGCGGAAAGGTCCTCTACGGTGACGCCGCGGCGCGCGTGCTCGGCGCGTTCGGCCCCGCCTGCGAGGACTTCGACGCGTGCGGCAGCGCCAAGTTCGTCTGCGTCGCGGAGCCGGGGAGCGCGGTGACGAAGGCGACCCAGACCCTCGCCCAGATCAAGGCAGCCCTCGACACCGGGATGGCCGACGTCGATGCGGCGAAGCCCGCGTCGATGGCGCCGGTGAGCCCGCTCGCGCCGCTCGTCGCCTGCAAGAACTGAGGCGTGTGGGCAGATGTAGGCGGACCGCGAACCGTCTCGCGTGCGTCACCCCCGAGGACGGCCGTGGACGGTCCGGCGCGGCGTGTTAATAGCCTGGGCTCGATGCGCCCTGTTCCTTCCTTGCTCGTCCGCGCCGCCGTCCTCACCTCGCTCGTCGCCGGGGCGTTCGCCTGCGCGCAGGGCACCTCCCAGGACGACCTCGCGACGAACCTCGGGACGCCGACGGCGAGCAAGGAGCCGACGGAGCCCGAGGAGCCGAGCGTCACCGTCCCCGAGAAGCCGGAAGAGGAGCAGCAGACCTCGGACGCGGGCCAGACCACGACCGACGCGGGCACCGACGCGGCGAAGCAGGACGCTTCGACGACGATCATCGACGCGGGCACCGACTCGGGCAGCGTCGTCACGACCGACGCCGGCGCGTGCACGAAGGCGCCGCCGAGCAACGTCTGCGGGGTCGCCCCGCAGTGCGGGTGCGCGGCGAACGAAACGTGCGACGTCACGAACACGACGACCGGCGCCGTGAGCTGCGTCCTCGCCGGCGGCGGCCCGCAGGGCTCGGTCTGCACGACGAGCACGCAGTGTGCGAAGGGCCTCACCTGCCAGTTCGGCGCCTGCCGCCCGTACTGCAGCACCGCGGGCACGACCTGCAGCGGCGCGAACCTCGGGATCTGCTATGCGCCGCTGAACAACTCGAACGCGACGACGCCGAACCTCAGCGTCTGCGCCGTCAAGTGCGACCCGCGGAATCCGTCCGCCTCGTGCGCCTCGAACACGTGCCTCTGGTTCCCCGGCGATCAGCAGAGCGACTGCAACACCCCGGGCACGAAGACCGTGTACCAGGCGTGCTCGGGCGTCGCCGACTGCGCGGCGGGGCTCGCCTGCGCGTTCGACCCGCTCTCGCTCGGCAACGCGTGCTTGAGGTGGTGCCGGATCGGCGTGAGCAGCGACTGCCCGGGTCTCTTCGAGTCGTGCGACGACGTCTACGGCGCGAACGCTCCGGTCGTCTCCGGCCAGAAGTACGGCCTCTGCCGCTGAGCTCGCCCGTCGTCGTGTGACGAGGCCTGCTAGGCTGGTCGCCGATGGATGGTCTCGCTCGCATCGAGGACCTCGACGACGCGTGGGCAGCGCGCGATCGCGGTCACGGCCCGCAGCTCCGCGCCGTGAAACGCGCGGCCGAGCGCCTGCGTGAGCGCTTCGCGAAGGGTCCCCGCTGCCTCGCGGTGCGAACGCTCCCGCTGACGACGCTCGCGTATCCGATGCGGTACGCGTTCTGGGGCGCTGCGTTCCATCCCGCGCCCTTCGTGACGATGACGCACCGGTGCCTGCTCGTGCAGTTCCTCGAGAGCGGTGAGCTCCGGACGCTCCTCTTCAACCCGACCGACGTCGCCGCCGCGGAGGCGACGCCGTTCTTCGCGCGCCTCATCGCCGAGATGGGCGAGGGCCTCGCGCGCCGGATCGCGAAGCGCTACCCGCCGCTCGAGACGCAGCTCGCGGAGCTCGGGCTCTCGCCTGCGGACATCGACTACGTCGCCTTCGATCACTTCCACACCCAGGACCTCCGCGGCCTACTCGGGACGACCGACGGCGCGCGTGCCCCCCGCTTCCCGAACGCACGACTGCTCGCTCCGAAGGTCGAGTGGAACGACTGGGACGATCTCCACCCGATGCAGAAGGCGTGGTTCGTCGAAGGCGGGAAGCGCGGCGTCCGCGACGATCACGTCGTGCTCACCGACGCGGACCTCGCGCTCGGCGAAGGCGTGATGCTCCTCCGCACGCCCGGCCACACGACCGGGAACCAGACGCTCTTCGTCTCGACCGACACCGGGATCTGGGGCTGCAGCGAGAACGGCACGTGCGTCGACAACTGGAGCCCGCTCGAGAGCCGCATCCGCGGGCTCGCCCGTCTCGCGAAGCTGCAGGACCTCGATGTCGTCCTCAACGCGAACACACCGGAGCTCGGCGCGGCGCAGTACACGTCGATGATCCTCGAGCGCGCGGTCGTCGACCGCGTCCCGCACGCGCCCGCGTTCGTGCAGATGTTCTCGTCGAGCGAGGTGACCCCGAGCCTGCTCGCGCCGGGCCTCCGGCCGAGCGTCGTCCACGGCGCGATCACCCACGGCGCGGTCGCCCGTCCGAAGCGGAAGCGCGCGGTCGAGGGTCCGCGCGCGGGAGCGACCGCGTGACCGAGAAGATGCCGTACGACGTCGCACGCGAGGACTTCGGCTTCCCGCGCTTCGCCCGCGACTTCCCGCGCGACCCCGAGCTCGATCGGCTCGTCGTCGCGTTCACCCGCGGTGACTACGCGACCGTGCGGACCGGCGCGCCGAAGCTCGCGGCGGAGACGAAGGACGAAGCCGTCGCGAACGCGGCGC
This sequence comes from Polyangiaceae bacterium, assembly GCA_039809485.1. Lineage (GTDB taxonomy): Bacteria > Myxococcota_A > Polyangia > Polyangiales > Polyangiaceae > Labilithrix. The sequence continues at coordinate 43,717 of JBDHVE010000001.1, forward strand.
GGACGCTCGGTGAGCGGATCCAGGCCGACCCCACCGCGAAGCTCCTCTTCGCCGCGACCGCAGCGCTCCTCGCGTTCCTCACGCTCTGGTGGATCGCGCACGACGGACCGCCGCCCGGCTCCACGAAGGAGCCGAAGACGATCGAGTACGTGAAGTAGCTCAGGTCGGGATCCGCGCGCGCGGGCCGAGCGCCTCGAGCGCGACCTCGGGATCGGAGAAGTACCGCGTCTCCGTCCCGACGAGCTGCTCGGTCTCGTGGCCCTTGCCCGCAACGAGCACGACGTCGTTCTCGGTCGCGCCGGCGAGCGCGGTCGTGATCGCGAGCTTCCGATCGAGGATCGTGCGGACGGCCGGATGTCCTTCGAGCCCGCCGGCGAGCGCGCGGGCGATGTCGGCCGGGTCCTCGTCGCGCGGGTTGTCGGTCGTGAGGACCACGACGTCGGCGGGACGCGCGGCTTCGCCCATCGGCGCGCGCTTCGCCTTGTCCCGTTTGCCGCCCGCACCGAAGACGACGAAGAGCTTGCCGCCGGCGCGATCGGCGAGCCCGCGCGCGGTCTTCACCGTGCGCGCGAGCGCGTCCGGGCTGTGCGCGTAGTCGACGACGACCCACGGCCGCTCGTTCACGATCTGGAACCGCCCTGGAGGGGGCGGCGCCGCGGCGAGCGCGTCGCGCGCCGCTTCGGGCGGCACGCCTGCGGCGATCGCGCCGAGCAGCGCGGCGAGGGCGTTCTCGGCGTAGACCTCGCCGACCGCGCGCACGCGGACCTCGGTCGGCAGCGAAGGGTCCTTGCTCCTGCACGTGATGCGGGTGCCTCGCCAGTCCACGTCCACCGCCGTCGCGACCAGATCCGGCTCGCCGAGGACCTCGCCGCGCGCAGGCACCGCGTACGAGCGGAGGCGTACGCCCTTCGGGAGGACCTCGTGGAGCAGCTCGAAGACGGGGTCGGCCGCGTTGAGCACGGCCGTCCCGCCTTCCGGAAGCGAGACGAAGAGCTGCGCCTTGCTCGCGAGGTAGTGCTCGGGGCTGCCGTGCGCGTCGAGGTGATCGTGCGTGAGGTTCGTGAAGACGCCGACCTTGCACGGCCACGCGCGCGCGAAGCCGTGCGCGAGCGCCTCGCTCGTGAGCTCGATCGCGACGTGGGTGCCGCCGCGATCGAGACACGTCTTCATCCCGCCGAGGAAGCCGTCGTACGAGCGCTCGATCGGGATCTCCTCGTCGTCGACGAAGAACCCGACCGTCGTCGCACGCGCGACGGGTCGACCGAGCGCGCGGAGCGCCGCGGCGACCCAGGCGGTCGTCGTCGTCTTTCCGTTCGTACCAGTCACGCCGACGGTGAAGAGCCCGGAGCTCCACGCCGGCGGCGCGGGGACGATGCGAGGCTTGGCGGTCACGTCCTCATCGTAGCGTCACTTGAAGGCGTCGACGCAGAACGCGGACGCGTACGTGCAGTAGCCGGGCGATCCCTCGTCGATGCACGAGAGGAAGTCCGTCCTCCCCTGCTCGGAGAGGCCCTTCGCGAGGCCTTCGCAGCTGGATTGAGTCAGGCCCTCGGCGCCCGCGTCGTTCTTCGCGCATTCCGAGGCCACCGGCGTGCAGAACGTCTTCGCGGACGGGTCGTCGCATGCCTTCGCGAGGGCGGCGTCCGTGCACGCCTTCATCGCGTCCATCCCACCTTCGCACGTCGGGAGCTTCACGAGGCAGTCGGCGATCGCCTTCGCGATCGCCGGCTTGAAGTTCGTCGCGTAGGTATCGCAGTAGACGTCGCAGCCGTTGGCCGCGAGGGTGGAGCAGTCGAGCGCGCCGGCGTCCGAGGAGCCGCTCCCGAGGCAGTCCGAGGTCGTCGTGCCGGCGTCGTCCTTCACGGTCGTACCGCCGCCGTCCGTCGTGCTCGATCTCGAGTCGGTCTCCGGATTGGACGTCGATCCCCCACCGTCGCTGCCGCTCGTCTTCTGCACCACGGTGCAGCCGCTCGCGCCCGTCAGCGCGAGCGCCGTCGCTGCTCCGATGGCACCGGTCAGAAGCAGAAATCGTGCGCGATCGACCTTCATTCCGTCGTCCTCCGTCTCCCCTGCGGCGCGTCCGGAGAGATCCTGCAGAGAGATGTACGCTCGGGCTCGCCGGGTGCTTCCGCGAGCCGCGGGCGCGAGTGGTATAGGAGAGACGATGACGCGGTCGCGTTTCGTCACCCGAATCGTCCTCTCCGCGCTGATCGCGATCTCCGCCGCGTGTGGGGAAGAAGGCGCTCCGAGCGAGGACGCGCCGTCGGGTCCCGGCGCGGTCGCGGGCACGCGCGCGATCTTCGTCGTGCCGTCGTCGCTCGACGCGCTCGGCGGCGCGACATTCTTCGATCATCCGTGGCCGAGCGATCTGCGTCGCGAACCGGACGGCACGGTGCGTTTCGTCGGATGGCCGAATCCGTCGGCGGTCCCGCTCGTCGACGAGCTCGTGTCCGCGACGGCCGGCCTCCTCCGCGGCTTCTCGCCGACGGCCGCCGCCTACCTCCGCTTCAGGGGCGCGATCGATCCCGCGACCCTGCCGCCCGATCCCGGCGCGACGGGGGACGCCTCGTCGGCCGTGCAGATCGTCGACGTCGATCCGACCTCTCCCGAGCGAGGCACGCGCCGTCTCGCGCAGACGCGCTGGCACGAGAAGGTCGCCGAGACGTCCTACTACGCGCCGAACACGCTCGCGGTGATGCCGCTCCTCGGGAAGCCGCTCCGGCCGAAGACGACGTACGCGGTCGTCGTCACGCGCAAGGTGCGGGCGGCCGATGGCTCCGAGCTCGGACGTCCCGCCGAGCTCGCGCAGGTGCTCGGCCTCGCCCCGGCGGACGGCGCGAACCGCGCCGCGGCCGAGCGATTCGCGCCGGCCGTCCGCGCGCTCGCGGACGCGGGCGTGCCCGCGACGGAGATCGCGCACCTCACGGTGTTCACGACCGACGACCCGACGGCGGAGACCTTCGCCGTCGCCGATGACGTCGTGAAGAACGTCCCTGCACCGAGCGCGCGCGACTGGACGGCGAAGGACGACACCGCGGAGCTCGACGTCTACGAGGGCACGTACGGACCGTCGCCGAACTACCAGGTCGGCGCCGTCCCCTACCGCGAGAAGAAGGACGGCGGCGGTTTCGTGTTCGAGAACGGCGCACCGAAGCTGCAGGACGTGTTCGATCTCCGCTTCGCGCTCGCGGTGCCGAAGGCCGCGGCGTGCCCGCCCCCCGCCGGCGGGTACCCCGTCGTCCTCTACGCCCACGGCACCGGCGGCGATTATCGCTCCTTCGTGTCGGACGGGACCGCGCGCTCGCTGGCGGGCCAGTGCCTCGCGTCGATGGGGATCGACCAGATCTTCCACGGGACGCGGCCCGGCGCGCCGCCGGAGAACGATCCTGCGCGCGACGGCACGATCAGCTTCCTCTTCTTCAACTTCGACAACGCGCTCGCGGGTCGGACGAACAACCGCCAGGCCGCGATCGACCTCGTCCAGCAGGCGCGCCTCTTCACGGACACGAAGACGGCGGTCCCCGCCTCCGTGTCGCGGACCGGTGCTGCCATCGCGTTCGATCCGAGCCACGTCCTCTACTTCGGCCACTCGCAGGGCGGGCTGAACGGGCCGCTCTTCCTCGCGGCGAGCGACGCCGCGCGCGGCGCGGTCCTGAGCGGGGCCGGCAGCGTGCTCGGCGTCGCGCTGCTCGAGAAGACGCAGCCGGTCGACATCACGAAGCTCGTTCGCCTGCTCGTCTGCGGGTCGTCCTCCGACTGCGCCGAGGAGCTCAGCGTCTTCCACCCGGGGATCACGCTCGCGCAGTCGATCGTCGACGCCTCGGATCCCGTGCACTATGCATCGTTCATCACGAGCACGCCGCGGCCGGGGCTGACGCCGAAGAGCATCTACCAGACGGAGGGCGTGAACCCGGACGGCACCGGCGACACGTTCGCGCCGCCGAAGGGGATCGAAGCGCTGTCGGTCGCGCTCGGTCTCCCGACCGTCCTCCCCGGGATCAGGCCGCGGCCGGAAGCGGGATGGCTCGGCCTCTCGGACGTGGCCGTCGACGGCGCCGGTCTGAGCGGGAACCTCGGCGGCGGCCGGGCGACGGGCGTGCTCGCGCAGTTTGCGCCGAGACCCGGGCGCGACGGGCACTTCGTCGTGTTCGACGACGCGACGGCGCGGTCGCAGAGCGCGCGCTTCCTCCGCGCGCTCGCCGGCGATCCGAAGGGCCGCTTCACGCCGTAGGTGTACGGCCATGTGCCCGGAACCTTCCCTCCGAACCTCGCGTCGAGGGCGGCAAGACGCTTATCCTCCGCGGCGGGGAGCACGAACATGAAGGCAGGCTTGCTCGGTGGCATCTCGCTCGGGGGCGCGGTCCTCGTCGGTGCTCTCGTCGCGTGTGGATCGAGCGACTCGGTGTTCATCGACGGCAGCGGCGACGGCGGCGATCCGGGCACGAGCTCGAGCAGCGGCGAGAGCTCGAGTAGCGGGTTCGGAGGCGACGGCGGCGGCAGCAGCTCCGGCAACGGCGGCGACGCGGGCTTGAACGCCTGCGCGACCGACAAGCAGCAGGCGAAGCTCTCGCCGCTGGATCTCTTCGTGATGCAGGACACGAGCGGCTCGATGTGGGCCTACACGGCCGGCACGACGACGAAATGGGACAGCGTCAAGCAGGCGCTCGGCGCCTTCATGACCGATCCCGGCTCGGCGGGGATCGGGATCGGGATGCAGTTCTTCCCGCTCTTCGCGAACGGCGTCCCGAACTCGTGCACTACGAACGCCGAATGCAACGGCGGCGTCTGCCAGTACAAGGCGTGCGCCGGCCCGGGCGGGAAGTTCTGCGAGTCGAACGCCGACTGCAACGGCAACGCGCAGTGCACGCTCCTCGGGCGCTGTCAGGACTCGCCCGAGTCGCTCTGCTTCCCCGGGACGACGTGCATCGGAGCGGGCTCGTGCAACCGGCCGATCGTCCGCGGCGCCTGCGACAACCGACAGATCTCGTGCGTCGCCGCGAACTACGGAACGCCCGCGGTCCCGATCGCCGACCTGCCCGGCGCGGCGACCGCGATCAACGCGGCGCTCGCGGCCCGGATCCCGAACGGCCAGACGCCGACGCTCGCCGCGCTCACCGGCGCGATCGACGCCGCGCGCGCGCATGCGAACGCGAATGCGGGGCGCGTCGTCTCGGTCGTGCTCTCGACGGACGGGATCCCGTTCACGAACGGCACGTGCGACGACGCCGTCGCGTCGATCACGGCGGCGGCCGCCGCCGGCGTCAACGGCTCGCCGAGCATCAAGACGTTCGTGATCGGCGTCCTCTCGCCGTCCGACGTCGCGCAGGGAACGCCGACCCTGAACCAGATCGCCGCCGCCGGCGGCACGGGTCAGGCGACGATCCTCGGCACGTCGGCGACCACGGTGACCGACTTCATCGCCGCCCTGCAGAAGGTCCGCGGCGCGTCGCTGCCCTGCGAGGTCGCGCTCCCGGTCCCCACGACCGGAACGCCCGACTACGCGAAGGTGAACGTCGTCTACACCGACTCGAAGACGAAGAACGCCTCGATCGTCGGCTACGTCGGCGACGCGGCCTCGTGCGATCCCGTGAAGGGCGGCTGGTACTACGACGTGAAGCCGGACGCCGGCAAGCCGACGAAGGTCATCCTCTGCCAGGCGACGTGCGCCGCCGTGCAGGGCGACCCCGCCGGTTCGCTCGACGTCGTGCAGGGCTGCGAGACGAAGACGCAGGACCCGCCACGCTGACTCAGACCGGGTCGCGGCGCTTCAGCAGGATCAGGAGCAGGACGAGCATGAACAGCGTCATGCCGTAGAGGACCGCGACCGGCAGCCAGTGCCAGTCCCAGTTCACGAAGCCCCACGCGCCCTTCAGCGCGTCGGAGCCCATCTGGGCGATCGCGCACTGGAAGTACCCGTTGAGGACGTAGTCCGGCGGGCTGTTGAGCGTCGCGTTCTGGAGGTTGATGAACCAGGCGGGGTCCTTCTCGATCGCCATCCGCTCCCAGGCGATCGAGCCCTCGAATGCCCAGCGCGCCGGCATGATGTACATGAGCGGCTTGAGCATCGGGTTGGTCGTCATCGGGACCATGAGGCCGCCGAGGACGATCTGCGGGATGAGCGCGATCGGCGTCAGCGCCATCGCGGCTTCGGCCGAGGCGACCATCGTCGAGAGCAGGAGGCCGAGCGCCGTCGCGTTCATCGCGACCGCGATCATGACGACGAGCTCCATCAGGAACGCGGTGATCCCGCCGTTGAACCCGAGCGAGAAGAACACGATCCCGAGCAGCACCGTGCACTGGAAGATGCAGATGAGGCTGAGGATGATGTACTTCGAGAACACGTAGTTCACGAGCGACAGGTTCACCATCCGCTCGCGGAGATAGATCGCGCGCTCGGTCACGATCTCGCGCGCGGCGTTCGATGTGCCGAACCACACCGCCGAGACGACGACGAAGAACATCGCGACGGTCTGGTCGTTCGTCGGGAGCATGCGCTGGAGGAGGTCGGTGGACCCCTGGCTGCTCTGCACCTTGCGACCGAGCTCCTGGAGCGCGCCGAGGCACCAGAACGGCACCGCCTTCTGCTGCCCCGCGAAGACGAACGCGAGCATCACGCCGATGACGGGCGCCTGGAGGAACATGATTGCGGCGCCGGCGCGGTCGCGGATCTTGATCTTCCAGTACCGACTCATCAGCAGCATGAGCTGACTGAAGAGCGCGATGTCGGGTCGATGCGGGACGCCCGGCGACGCGGGCTCGGTGCCGACCGCTCGCCGGCCGGAGAACATCTGCTGGAACGTCGGGTTCCCGTTCTGGAAGAACTCGCCGCGCCACATCCGCGCGGCCTCGCCACGCGACATGTTGCGCGTCACGTTCGGGTCGCGCTGCTTCATCTGCTCGAGCGTCGCGCGCTCGCGCAGGTTCAGCATGTCGAACATGTCGCGCGGGTTGTCGATGACGCGGTTCTGCGCCTGCGGCAGGTGCCGGTAAGGGCTGTCGGGGCGCTCGACGATCGATCCGAAGAAGCGGTAGCTCGGCTCGCCGGTCGGCCCGAAGTACGTCGGGATGCCGCCGTAGCCCATGATGAAGGTGAGATTGAACTTCTCGTACTCGTCCTTCGCGGGCTGGTGGATCGTCATGATGATCGTCTTGCCCGTCTTCTTCGTGAGATCGGAGAGCAAGGTGATCAGCGCGGTCGTGTCGTCGGCGGCGAGACCGGACGTCGGCTCGTCGAGGAAGAGGATGACCGGGTCGGTGACGAGCTCGAGCGCGATGTTCACGCGCTTGCGCTGGCCACCGGAGAGGACCTTCTTCTCCGGTTTGCCGATCTGCAGGTTCTTCACGCCCTCGAGACCGAGGTCCTTCAGCGTCTGCTCGACGCGCGCGTCGATCTCCGCCTCGGAGTAGTCGTTCGGGAGACGGAAGCGCGCCGAGTACTTCACCGCCTCGAAGACGGTGAGCTCGGGATGGACGATGTCGTCCTGCGGCACGTAACCGATGACGCCGCGGAGCGCGTCGTAGATCGCGTAGAGGTCCTCGCCGTTGATCCGGACCTGCCCGCTCGTCGGCGGCAGGTACCCGTTCAGCGTGAGGAGGAGCGTCGTCTTGCCCGCGCCGGACGGGCCCATCAGCGCGATCATGTCGCCCGGGAGCGCCTTGAACGACACGTGGTCGAGCAAGGTCTTCATCTGGGCCTTGTTGTCTCGGTCGGGGACCTCGAGGAAGAGATCCCACGCCTCGATCTCGTAGAGCGGCTTGCCCGCCCACGACGCCTGCTGGTCCTCGACGACGACGTTGACCTGCTGGCCGGCGATGTGGATGAGCACCGGCATCGGGCCGATGTAGACCTTCTCGCCGTTCTGGACGGGCACCTTCTGTCCGCGCGTGACGCGCTGACCGCGCACGAACGTGCCGTTCGCGCTGCCGAGGTCCTCGAGGAACAGCTGCCCGTTCTGGTTGACGATCTGTGCGTGCCGCGAGCTCACCTGCGGGTGCGGCACGACGATCTTGTTCTCGGGCGTTCGTCCGATCGTGACGACGCCGCCGGGCATCTGATCGAGCTTCAGCTCGCCGATGACGGTTCGGTGCTTCTTCGGCGCCGCGCCCGGCTCCGGAGGAGGCGCATGCATCACCGCGCTCGGCGCCGCGGGGCCGCCCGCCGGCGCGCCGACCGGCGCCCCGCCGGCGAACGCCTGCGCGAGCTGACCGAGGAGCGAGACGGGGACCGGGACCGGACCGAACGCGACGACGCCGTTCGGATCGAGCGGCACCGGCTGGTTCGGCGGGATCCGCTGGCCCCCGACGTACGTGCCGCTCGTCGACTGATGGTCGGTGACCATCATCCGGTCCATCATCACCGTCGCGTGCGTACCGCTCACCGCCGAGCTCGCGATGACGAGCGAGGCGCTCGCCGGCTCGCGTCCGACGATCAGGTGACCGCGCGGCGCCTGCGCGTTGCCGCGCGCCATCGTCATCAGCACGATCGCCGGATGCGAGAGCGGAACTGTGACCTGACCGACCGTGAAGCTCGTGCGGAAGTCGAACGGGACGGGTTGGTTCGGCGCGATCGGGGCGCCGTTCGCCGTCGACGGACCCTGTCCGTTGTCGAGGAAGACCAGCTGGCCTGCCTGCTTCACGATGCGCGCGTGCTGCGGTCCGACGCCGGGCCCCTGGAGGACGACGTCGTTGCCGGGAGCGCTGCCGATCGAGATCTGTTCCTTGCCGAAGCCGGGCACCATCGGCCGGCATACTACAGGGTTTTCGCCGGCATCTGGTGATCGCGACACGACATGTCGCGGACCACGACAGGGCCGATCACGCGCGAAGCGCCGAGAACCACACGGCGCGGCGAGCCGTCCCACGCGGCACGGCCCGTGCTCGGAGGATGCTCATGACGCTCGCATCACACGAACGCCCTTCGATACGCCAGAGGTCGCCCGCGCGCGTGGTGGTCGCGGAGGACGACGCCGAGCTCCGCTCGCTGCTCGTCGCCGAGCTCACGCGGTCCGGATTCGACGTGACGCCCGCGCACGACGGCGAGGCCGTGCTCGACGTCCTCCGGCGCGCCGTCGAGGAAGGCAGCCCCGTCCCCGACGTGTTCGTGATGGACGTGCGGATGCCGAACGCGACCGGCTACGACGTGCTCTGCCGCCTCCGCACCGCGGGCTGGGCCCAGCCGGTCGTGCTCATGACCGGCTTCGGCGATCCCGACCTCCACCGGAGCGCCGCCGCGGAAGGCGCCGCCGTCGTCCTCGACAAGCCGTTCGACGCCGAGGACCTGACCGAGATCGTGCGGCTCGTCGCAATGCGCTTCACCGCCGAGACGCAGAGCTAGGGGACGCCGCCCGCGGCTCGGCACTGCTTCTCGAGCGCCGAGACGATTGCCGCCGACGCACCACGCGCGCGCGCCTGCCTCGCGTCCACGCACGCGGGTGGGTCGCGCGAGGGCGGCGGGAGCGGCGGCACCGCCGGCGTGCCGGCCGGCGTCGTCGGCTGCGCAGTCGCGGTCGCCTTCGGCGGCATCGCCCGCGTCGTCGGCGCCGGCGCGGGTGGCGGCGTCAGCGTCGGCGTCGGAAGAGGCGCCGCGGCGGACGCACCCGGTCCGGGCTCGAGCGGCGCGACGGGCGGGACCTCCGGCGTCTTCCGCGGGCTCCGGCTCCTTCGTCGATGCCGTGCCCGCCTCCGGCAGCGCGATCGGCACCGGGACGCGATGCGGCTTCCGCTCGAGCACGAAGTAGAGGCCGACGAGGAGGCCGAGGCCCACGAGCGCCAGAACGACGCCGAGCACCGGGAGGACACTCCTCCGCTCCGGCGCGCGTGTGACGGGACGCGATCCGGGCGGGGTCGGCGGGATCGCCGCCCCCTGCGCGAAGACGTTCGGCGACGACGACCCGAGCGCCGAGCCGCTCGAAGGCGCGACCGGCGGCGCGCGCGGCTTCGTCGACGGCGTCTGCCCGGGGCTCACCTTCGTCGTCGCATCGATCGGCGCGGCGACGAGCGTTCCCCCTGCACCGGCGGGCCGCTCGTCGTTCTGCGTGATCGCCGGCACGTCGTGCGCGGTGATCGCGACGGTCTTCACGATCGTCGCCGCGTCGCTCGCGCTCGCCGTCGCCTTGAAGCGGAGGACGAGCGCCGTGATGTTGTCGTGACCACCGCGCGCGTTCGCGAGATCGACGAGCTTGCCGGCGGCCTGCGGGGGCGGCTGCGAACCGGCGAGGTCGAGGATCTCGGCCGCTCCGACGAGGTCGCTCAGCCCGTCGGAGCACATCACGATGACGTCGCCGGCGACGTACCGGATCGGCTCCGGCCGCACCTCGACCTCGACCTCCTTCGCGATCCCGAGCGCGCGGAGGATCTTGTTCGCGTCCGGATGCGTCGCCGCGTCCTCGGGTCGGATGATCTTCCGATCGACCATCTCCTGGACCATCGAGTGATCGCGCGTCACCTGCGAGACGGCGCCCGCGTGGACGAGGTAGACGCGACTGTCGCCGACGTGCGCGACCTCGGCGCCGCCTTCGTGGACGAGGACGGCGACGACGGTGGAGCCCGGGCGGTAGCCGGCCTCCGCGGTGGGCATCCCCCAGATCCGCCGATTCGCCTCTTCGAGCGCCACGCGGAGCGCTTCGCGCGGCGACGTCTTCGGGGTCGCCGCCCCCATCACCTCGAGGATCGTGCGGACCGCGAGCTCGCTCGCCTCCTTGCCGCCGGCATGACCGCCCATGCCGTCGCAGACGAGCGCGAGGACGCCGAGCGGCGTCTCCGCGTGCGCGACGGCGTCTTCGTTGACCTGCTTGTCCGGATCGCGACCGGGATCGGTGCGCTCCGCGATCTCGAGGCTGCCGATGATGGAGCGCGTGGACACGGACGTCACCTAGGCGATGCGGACGGTGAACTCGATGGGACCGAAGCGGAGACGGGCGCCGGTGTCGATCGGGACCCAGACGTTGGACGGAATGCGTGCGCCCTCGACGTACGTGCCGTTGTTGGACGCCTCGTCGCGCACGTGGAGCCTACCGCCCTCGAACTTCAGCGTGGCATGAACGCCGCTGACGCGCGGCTCGGTCAGTGCGATGGGGCACTGCGCAGCATCCCGCCCGACCTTCACCTCGACGCCGCCGCGGATCGCGAACTGTCCTGCGGCGCCGAGGATGGTCGCCCCGGTCGGACCGTACGGATTAGGTGGCGGCTCGAGGGGCGACGGCATCGCGCCCGTGAGCGGGAAGAGCACGCCGTCCGGCGAGCCGCTCGCGGCGGACGCGCTCGGTTGAACCGCCGCGAGGTCGCGCGGAAGCGGTTGCCCGCACGAGAAGCAGACCGAAGCCTGACCGGGCGTCGCCATCGTGGTCATTCCGCATGCGGGGCAGCGCACCTGTGCGACCGGTGCGCCCCCCGCCGATGCTAAAGGGTGGACACCTCCTGGCTCGGGAGGTGGAGGCGCGGGTCTCGGTGGCTCCGGCGCCGGCATCGCGTAGGCGGCCGGCATCGGAGGCGGTGCCGCCACGACGGGCACGTGCGCCGCTTCGACGGGCGCCGCGCCGTAGCCTCCGCCGTACCCACCGCCAGGCGGAGGTCCGCCGCCGTAGGGAGGCGCGCCGCCGTAGGGAGGCGGACCGTAGCCGCCACCGCCCGCGACGACGGGAGCCGGCGGCGGGTTCTGGCCACGCTTGCCCTTGCCGCCGCCGCCACCGCCGCCACCGCGCATGAGGACGACGACGAGGAGCAGGATGACGACGAGGAGACCGGCGCCGCCGAGGATGAGCGGCAGGTTGAGCGGCTTCTTCGTCGCCTTGAGCGTGATGACCGACTCGGCGGTGACCCCGCTCGCGCGCTTCGCGCGGTTGTCGACCACGACGAGGCGCGTGATCATGTTGTCGCCCTGGCCTTCGAGCATCTTCTCTTCGTCGGGCACCTGGAACGTGACGTACGTGTCGCCCGCCTCGGTCGCGTTGCCCTTCAGGCCCTGCGCGATGAGGTTCTGCATCGCCCTCTTGGCGAGCTCGGGATCGTTGCGGTTCACGTTCGGGTCGGGACGCGTCCCGGCCGGGATGAAGTAGGCCTCGGCGCGCTGCTTGTCGCCGCCCCAGCAGAAGTCACCGTAGATGCGGACGGTGCCTCCCGGGTGCACCGGGTTCGCGTCCGCCTCGGCCTTCGTCTGCGCCATGTTGATGTCGAGCGGCCACTGCGTCGGGTCGACGCCGATCGGCACGTCCTTGAAGGACGCGTCCGGAAGCATCGGCGGGTTCGTGCGCTGAACGACGAGCTTGAAGGTCTGCTCGGGTTGGAGCGAGAGGCAGGAGAGGCGCCACTTCACGAGCCAGAACTGGTTGAAGCGCGATTTGACGGCAGCGAGGATCGCCGGTGCCTTCGTGATGCCCTGCCCGGCCTTGACGATGTCGAAGTAGCCGCCGACCTCGGGCGTCGCGAGGTCCTGCATGAACGAGAGGTCGTTCGACGCCATCGCGTCGTTGACCATCCCGCGCGCGTTCGGGAAGTAGATCGAGATGACCGGGAGCGGCGTCTTCGGCGCGGCGGTGTTCTCCTCCGGGAAACGGCCCTTGAGGAAGACCTGCTTCAGCACCTCGGCGCTCGGCGACGCGCTGCTCGCGTCCTGGCGTCCGGCGCCGTTCGACAGGAAGACCATCGTCTGCAGCATCGGCAGCGTGTCCATCTTCCCGGCGTTGCCGAGATCCCCGAACGCCTTGACGATGCCCTTGAGCTGCTGGCCGAGCGGGCGCGCCGCGCCGCTCGAGGGCGACGGACGCGAGTTCGCGGCGAGGATCGCGGTGAGGTCCGCCTTCTTCGCGGCCGGCGTCCACGGCGAGTTCGCCACGTACGTGTTCATCCGGTCGTCGAAGATGATGAGCTTCGCCATGTCGTGCGGGCCCATCGTGCCGATGAACTGGTTGGCGACCTGGCGCGCGTCCTCGTAGCGCGGCCCCATCGCGCTCGACGCGTCGAGCGCGATGAGCCACGCCGTCGACGCGGTCGGGTCCTTCGCGGCGGCCTGCGCCCACGACTGGCGGCTCACGTACTTCGCCGGCGTCGACGCGCCGTCGACGGTGACGAGCAGCTGCACGTTCCCTTCCGGATACGTGATCTGCTTCCAGAGCGAGCCCTTCTGCGAGACCGCGTTCGACACGCAGTCGAGCAGACCGTCGCCCCGGACGGCGCCGCAGCCGGCGTTCGTCGTCACCTCGCTGAGCGGGCTGAACTGGACGAACTCGACGAGCGTCGTGAGCTCGGGCTGGCCGCCGGCCATGCCCGCGCGCGGATCGATCCGGATGATGTGCGCCTCGGGAGCCGCGCGCGACGACGTCGCGAAGAAGAGGACGCCGAGCGTGACCCAGAGGGCGAGGAGTCGCTTGCTCACGCGCGCGAGCCTACTACAGGTCGCGCGCGCGCGTCAGGTGACCTACCTCCTTCTCTCTTCGCGCGCGGAGCAGCGCCGGAGGCCGGAGCTCGAGTCAGATCCGGACGACCTTGACGACGGTGCTGTAGCCGCCGAAGCGGATCTTGTCGCCGTCGCGGAGCTCACGCTTGCCGTTGAAGCCGATGTGCTCCTCGTTCACGAACGTGCCGTTCGTCGACCCGGTGTCCTCGATCGTCACGGTGCCGGCGGTGCCGTCGACGACGAACGCGGCGTGACGCGAGCTGATCGTCGCATCGGAGAGCGGGATGTCGACCTGCTCGCCCGAGTTCGCGCGGCCGACCGTCTTGCGCCCGCCATGGAGGGGCCAGAAGTCGCCCTGCGTGTTGGACTGGTACGAGACGAGGAAGCCGCGGAGCGCGTTCTGCGGGAGGCTCAGCGGAGCAGCGGGCGCGGGTGCGGCCTGCTCGGGCGCACCGAAGCCGGGCTGCGGAGGAGGCGCGCCGGGACCACCGAAGCCGGGCTGCGGAGGAGGCGCGCCGAAGCCACCGGGCTGACCGGGGGCGCCGTAGGGCTGCGGAGGAGGCGCACCGAAGCCGCCGGGCTGCTGGCCGTAGCCGAAGCCCGCGTTCGGATCGTACGGAGCAGGCTGCTGGCCGTACGCCTGCTGCGCCGGATCCGGGAAGCCGAAGCCACCGCCCTGGGGCGGCGGTCCACCGAAGCCGCCCTGCTGCGGAGGCGCGCCGAAGCCGCCCTGCTGCTGCGGAGGAGGCGCGCCGAAGCCGCCGGGCTGCTGGCCGTAGCCGCCGCCGTACTGATCGTTCGCGAACGGCATCGCCTCGAGCGCGATGGGATGGCCGTGCGCGCAGTAGCTCTGGCCGGGGGCGATCTCGTGGCCCATCTGGCAACGGAGCGGCGCGGCCTGTCCGGGAGGAGCGCCGTACATGCCGCCGCCCTGCTGCGGAGGAGGCGCGCCGAAGCCCTGCTGGCCCTGAGGAGGCGGGAACCCTCCGCCGCCCGGCGCACCGAAGCCCGGCGGGGACACGGGTGTACCGCAGATGTTGCAGAACTTGTCCGTCGGTTGAGGGATCGCACCGCACTGCGGGCAGGGATTCATCGACTCTCTCCAGGGGAGGACGCCAAGGGCGCCGGTCCGAGGGAGCATATAGGAGAACGAGAAAAAAACCGAATTCCGACGACCGCGGCGAGGACCCGCGTTTTCCGCGTCAGCGGCGCTTCGGCTCCGGCACGGCGGTGCCGAGGAGAGCGGCGGCGAGGACCTCCCGAACGGGGACGCGGTGCGCGCGAGCGGCCGCGAGGCACGCGTCGAGCTCGGGCTTCCTCTGCGGCGGGCCGAACGGGCCTTCCGCGACCTTCACCGGGAGCGCTCCGAAGCGCGTCTGCACCGTTTCCATCCGGCGCGGCCGCTCGAGGCGGGTCACGGGACGACGCCGGACGCCGAGGCTCGTGCTCTCGCGGAGAACGACGGCCGCGAGCTCGTCGGCCAGCGACGCCGGCGCAAGGCACCCGAGCTGGTAGGCGGGACGTCCCTTCTTCATCGTGATCGGGACAGCCCAGGCATCGAGGGCGCCGGCCGCGAGGAGCGCCTCGATGACGACGGCGAGGAGCTCGCCCGTCGCGTCGTCGATGTTCGCTTCGAGGACCTCGTGCGTGCCGGTGGGCTCCGCCTTCGAGGTGGATCCCGTGTCGGCGCCGAGCACGGCGCGGAGCAGGTTGGGTCGATCGGCGAGGTCGGCCGTGCCCGCGCCCCATCCGGTGCCCGCGGGCGAGATGCGCGGCCAGCGCACGCACTCGGTCGCGTGCGCGCCGACGATCGCGGCGCCCGTCGGCGTGACGAGCTCGAACGCGATACCCGCGTCGTAGGTCGGGATCCCGCGCAGGCACTCGACGACCGCGGGCGGCGGCAGCGGTAGCTTCCCGTGCCGCGCCTTCACCCAGCCGTGCCCCATCGGCAGTGGCGAGACGACGAGGCGCGCGCCGAGGTGCTCGAGCGCTGCCGCGCTCCCCACGACGTCGACGATCGCGTCGACGGCGCCCACTTCGTGGAAGTGCACGTCCTCGATCGCGCTGCGGTGGACGCGCGCCTCCGCCTCGGCGAGCCGCCGGAAGGTCGCCTGCGCGCGCGTCTTCACGCCGGTGGGGAGCTTCGCGCCGTCGAGCATCTTCCGGATCGATCCGTAGGTGCGCTCGGGCTGCTTGCCCTCGACGTGCACGTCGAAGCTCGTCGCCACGATCCCGCTCCGCACGCGCGTCCCGAAGTGGAGGTGGAATCCCGAGAGCGGCAGCGCACCCACCGCGCGCTCGATCACGCTCGTCGGCACGCCGAGGTCGACGAGCGCGGCGATGATCATGTCGCCGGCGAGCCCGCTCGGCGCATCGAGGAAGAGAACCTTCCCCTTCCCTGCCCCCGCCGGAAGCTCCTCGCGCTCCGCCCTCTCGCCGTGCCCGTGCCCGTGCCCGTGCCCGTGCCCGTGATCGTGCCCGTGATCGTGAGGATGGTCGTGGTCGTGGTGATGGTCGTGGTCGTGATCGTGGTGATGGTCGTGCCCGTGCCCGACCACCTTCACCCCTCTGCCCCCGACGCTCTTCTTCTTCGCAGCCGCCTTCTTCCGGCTGCTCACGCCCCACCCCCGCGCGCCCTTCGCCGCAGGATCCTCGCCGCCGCGAACGCCGCGCCGAAGCCGTTGTCGATGTTCACGACCGTGATCCCCGACGCGCAGCTCGTGAGCATCCCGCACAGGGCCGCGATCCCCTCGAACGCGGCGCCGTAGCCGACCGACGTCGGCACCGCGATGATGGGCACGTCGACGAGACCACCGACGACGCTCGCGAGCGCGCCCTCCATCCCGGCGACGACGATGACGAGCCCTGCCTGGTCGAGGATCGGCCGCTTGTGGAAGAGGCGATGGATGCCGGCGACGCCGACGTCGAAGACGCGCTCGTGCACGACGCCGAGCATGCGCATCGTCTCCGAGCATTCCTCCGCGATCGGCAGATCGCTCGTCCCGGCGCTGACGAGGGCCACCTTCTCCGATCCGAGCGGCTTGATCGGCGACTGCTCGAGCGTGCACGTGCGCGCCATCGGGTTGTGCGTCGTGCCGGGCAGCTCGGCGAGCAGAGTCGCGGCCTGCTCGTTGTCGACGCGCGTGACGAGCACGTTCTGTCCCGTGCGCGCGAGCTCCTTCGCGATCGCGACGATCTGCCCGGAGGTCTTTCCCTGCCCGAGGATCACTTCGGGGACGCCCTGTCGTATCGCCCGGTGGTGATCCACCATGGCGAACCCGAGGTCCGCGAACGGGAGCCCGCGCAGCTCGCCGACCGCGGCCTCGAGCGTCGTCGTCCCGTCCTTCACGCGCGAGAGGAGCTGCTTGAGGCGTGTTTCGTCCACGGCTGCTCTCTAGCCGATTTCCGCGCCGATGGGCGCGTGCTGTAAGCTCGCCGCGCGATGCCGCTCCCGCTCGCGCTCCCCGTGGCCCTGCTCGTGGGCGGAAGCCTCGCGTGGCTCGCGCGTGCGGAGCTGGCGCGCTCGGAGGTCCCCCTCGTCCTCTCGCGGCCTTTCCTCGTCGCGCTCGCGTTCGCGCTGCTGGTGCTCCTGCCCGTGGCCGGGTATTTCACGGCCTTCCACGGGGATTGGGCGTACCTCTACGTCGTCGACGCGAGTCGCGTGCCGTCGGCGGCCGATCTCGTCCTCGCCCTCTTCGCCGCCGCGCTCGTCCCGGCCGGCTTCGCGATCGCGGCGCCGCTCGCCGCTTCCCGGCGTGCGACACGGCTCCTCCAGATCGGGGCCGTCCTCGCGATCGTCCTCGCGATCGCGTGCGCCGTTTCGTCGCGGCGCCTCGGCGTGAGCGCCACCTACGCGCAGTGGCGCGGCGGTTTCGGCTTCGTCCCGATCGGCGAGAGCCCGCTGGGGCGCGGGGTCCTCTCGAGCTGGGTCGCGCTCGCGGCGGGCTACGCGTGGGCGGTGCTCGCGGTCCGCTCCGGGCGGACCTCGTGAAAATCGCGAGCGTTTGCTAAGAACGTCTCATGTGGGTCCGCGGTGCAGCCATCCGCCCGGTGCCGCCGTACGCGGTGGTGCCGCGCGAGGTCCTCGATGCGATCGAGGACGAGCTCGCCGACAGCGGCATGACCCACAAGCCTGATCTCGACGAGGCGTTCCGCCGCTTCGAGCAGACGCAACCCGCGCTCTCGCAGCGTGCGGCGCAGGTCCTCGCCGATCCGCTCGACGAGACCGCGCTCGCTCTCGGCTACTTCCTGACGATCGCCGTCTGGCTCGCGTTCGAGCGCGCGTTCGGGCGCCGTCTCGAGCAAGTGAGCGAGGAAGCCCTCGCCGCCGCCGAGAGCTCGATCGCGCTCGAGGAGGAGCTCCGCGCGTCGCACTCGGACGAGCCGCTCGAGCTCGAGGACGTCATCGCGATCGAGCAGCCCGGCATCATCGGGTTCGTGAACGATCACGTCGAGGCCGCGCTCGAGCCGGCCGACAGCGACGCGCGCGACGTGGACGTCGACGACGTCCACCGCGTCTACCGCACCGTCCTCCTCGAGACCGTGGCGCTGTCGCACGCGGTCGCGCCGGCGACGGGAACGCGTACGCGCGAGATGTTGGCCTGACCCACGCGTGTTAAGGTCGGGCGCCATGCAGACCGAAGGCATGGTGATGCTCCGCACCGGCGGGCCCGAGGTGCTCGAGCGCAAGACGTTCGAGCTCGCGGAGCCCGGCGCGCGCGAGGTGCGCGTGCGCGTGCGCGCGGTCGCGCTGAACCACATCGACATCTGGGCACGGAAGGGCCTTCCCCACTTCAAGTACGACTTCCCGCATCGCCTCGGCGCCGACATCGCGGGCGTCGTCGACGCGGTCGGCGCCGGCGTGACGAACGTGAAGGTCGGCGACGAGGTCGTCGTGAACCCGGGCATCTCCTGCGGCGCGTGCGAGAAGTGCCTCACCGGACAGGATCCGCTCTGCCGGAGCTACAAGATCCTCGGCGAGAACACGCAGGGTGGCTACGCGCGCCACATCGTCGTGCCGGACGCGAACATGCTGCCGAAGCCGAAGCGCCTCTCGTTCACGCAAGCCGCGGCGGTGCCGCTCTGCTTCCTCACCGCCTGGCAGATGGTCGTCCGGAAGGCGCAGGTCCGGATCGGCCAGACGGTGCTCGTCCAGGCCGCCGGCAGCGGCGTCTCGAGCGCCGCGATCCAGATCGCGAAGATGCTCGGCGCGCGCGTGCTCGCGACGACGAGCACCGACGAGAAGGCCGAGCGCGCGCGCCTCCTCGGCGCCGACGAAGTGATCAACTACACGACCCACGACTTCGTCGCCGAGTGCAAGCGGATCACGGAGAAGAAAGGTGTCGACGTCGTGATCGACCACGTCGGCGGCGAGGTGCTCGCGAAGAGCATCGTCGCAGCGGCATGGGGCGGACGCGTCGTCACGTGCGGGGCGACCGCGGGCTTCACGCCGACGATCGATCTGCGTCACGTCTTCTTCCGTCAGGTGGAGCTCCTCGGCTCGACGATGGGCCCGAAGGGCGACCTCTTCGGCATCCTCCGGCTCGTCGAGGAAGGGAAGCTCGTGCCCGTCGTCGATCGCGTCCTCCCCTTGTGGAGCGCGGTGGAAGCGCACCGCGTACTCGAGGAGCGGAAGGCGTTCGGCAAGGTCGTCCTCGAAGTGGCGTGAGGGCCCCATGGCGAAGAACGAGCTCCTTCACGAAGGCGACTGGAAGCAGCGCGGGCACTGGGAGGACGGGTACTTCGCGCTCGAGAGCGCCGACGTCGGCGACGTGCCGGTGCGCCTCTTCCTCACGCCGAAGCTCCTCACCGAGGCGGAGCCGACGCTGTACCGCCAGATCGTCAACGCGACGCGCTTCCCCGGCACGAAGCTCGTCGCGATCACGCCCGACGCCCACTACGGCTACGGCGTCCCGGTCGGGTGCGTGATCCTCACCGACCGCGCCGAGGGCGCGGTCGCGATGGGGCCCGTCGGCTTCGACATCGGCTGCGGGATGATGAGCGCGCGGAGCGACGTGGGCGCGGAGCTCGCGACGCCGGACCGGAAGCTCGCCTTCAACGAGGCGGTCACCGAGCGCGTGAGCCTCGGCGCCGGCGGCAAGAGCGTGAAGCTCGGGAAGCTCTCCGAAAAGGCGTTCCAGGAGCTCGTCCGCGGCGGCGCCGAGCACTACGTCGAGGAGTACGGCGCGACGTTCGATCGGAGCCGCGCCGAGCGCCATCGGATCCCGGTCGAGGACACGTGGGACATCCCGTGGGGCGGCCCGGGCAAGCCGGAGCGCGGGCTCGAGCAGCTCGGGTCCCTCGGAGGCGGCAACCACTTCATCGAGCTGCAGCGGAGCGAGCAGACGGGGACCCTCTTCGTCCAGGTCCACACCGGCAGCCGCGGCTTCGGCCATGGCCTCGCGACGAACTATCTCGAGATGGCGCGGAGCGAGAACCCGGAGGTGAAGGACATCGACCTCGGCTACTTCACGCCGGGCTCGAAGCACTTCCGCGAGTACCTGAACGCGGTCGCCGCGGGCGGGAACTACGCGATCCTGAACCGGCTCGTCATCTTCGAGCAGGTCGCGGAGGCGTTCCGGAAGGTGTTCAAGGCCGAGCTCGAGCTCGTCTACGAGATCAGCCACAACCTCGTCCAGGCGGAGACGCATCCGACGTACGGCGACGTCTGGGTGCATCGCAAGGGCGCGACGCGCGCGTTCCCCGCGGGCCACCCGCAGCTCGCCGGGACGATCTGGGAGGGAACCGGTCATCCGGTCCTCATCCCCGGGTCGAACCGCGATCACAGCTACATCCTCATGCCCGAGGCGGGCGCGGTGAAGAGCGGCTACTCGGTGAATCACGGCGCCGGACGACGGATGTCGCGTGGCGAGGCCTCGCGCGTGCTCGATCAGAAGAAGGTGAACGAGCAGTACGCCCGCGACGGCATCCTCGTGAACCTCGACGGCCAGGTCCCGCTCGACGAATCGAACCACTGCTACAAGAGCGCCGACGAAGTCGTCAGCGCGGTCGTCGCGGCCGGGCTCGCGCGCGTCGAGCACCAGCTCTGGCCGCTCGCGAGCATCAAGGGCAACGAGGAAGGCGCCGCGCGCGCGCGGCACCGCGATCGGAAGAGCAAGGACAAGGCGCGCGACAAGGAGCGCGCCGCTGCCCGCAAGACGAAGCCGCACTACTGACGTGTGCTCGCTTCCGCGGCGAACGCGCGCGCGAGCGCGTCGTGCTCGAGGCGTCCCGGGAGGCCCAGGCGCGCGAGCGCCTCGTCCGCCCCGCCGCCTGCGGCGAGGCTCGCGAGCTCGTCGTCGAGCGCAGCCTCGACCGACGCGGCGCGCTCGCCGAGGACCGACACCGCCCACGCGTGGACGTCCCAGGCGAGCTGGCCGTGCGCCGTCTCGTCGCGCGCGATGGCAGCGAAGAGCGCACGGTGGCGTGGATCCTCTGCGCGGCGCGCTTGCACGGCGGCGAGGAGGGCACCGAACGACTCGCGGACGCAGCCTTCGCGCGCGTTGTCTTCGGCGAGCGCGAGGAGGCACCGTGGCGGCACGGGTCGCCTCACGACCTCGGCGCGCGCGACGCCGAGCCGGCGGAGCTCTGCGCCGCACGCGCGCGTGTGACGGCGCTCGTCGTCGGCCGCACGACGCGCGCGTTCGACGAGCGCGGAGGGCGCGCCGAGGAGGAGGAGCTCGGACGCGAGCTCTTCGAACGCGGCGACCGAAGCGCGCTCCAGGTGCTCCATCGCACGCCAGTACGACGCGACGGGATCGAGCGCGTCGTGGGAGCGGAGAGACGCGAGGCCGGCCGGCGCGCGGCCGCCGGCGCACTCGCGAGCGCGCTTCTCCGTGCTCGCGAAGCGGCAGCGCAGCGTCGTCCGCGAAAGGCTGCAGCTCTCGAGGCGCTCTCCTGCAGAGGCCGCCGGACAGTACTGCGCGCAGGTCGCGCTTTCAGCGGCGCCCTCCGCGAGCGCGCGCAGATCGCGATCGAGGTCGGCCGCCGGGCGGCCGCGCACGACGCGGCGGAGACGCGCCGTCGGCGGCGGCGTCGGCGAGGCGTCGACGTCGCCCGCGTCGGGCAGCTCCCCGGCGTCGATCTCGGCCTCCTCTGCCTGCTCGGGAGCGGTGCTCGCGCACGCGTAGGTCGCCGGCGCGAGAGGATCGCTCTCGGCGATGCGCGTCGCGTCGCATCGCCATCCTCCTTCGCGCGCACAGGCTTCGTCGCAGGCAGCGCGCGTCGCGCGCTGGACGAGCTGGCGGAGGCGCTCGCCGTCCGCGGTCTCCTCGTGCGTCGTCGTCTCGACGTCGTAGACGGGCGGTGGGCACGGACAGCCGTGGAGCGCGCGAGCACCGAGCGGCAACGCGAGGATGCGCCGGACGACGCGGCCGAGATCGATTCGCCGACGGCGGGCGAGCATGCCCCGCGGAGTGCATCGTGCGCGCCAGCGAACGGCACCTCGGACGACCGCAGGAACCGGGGGTGCGGAGCGCGGGCAGCATGGCGACGCGATCACGGAATCGCCACCGAGAATGCTGCGACGCAGCACACAAGGGTTGCGCGGCGCGTCAGAGCTGATTAAACAGGGCCCTGGTCCCTTGCTGCAGTGCAGCAAGGAGGCCTCACCTCCCACAAGGAGACGCCCTTCATGCCGTCGCTTCGCCTCCTCCTCCTCGCCGTCCTGCCGTCGCTCGCCGCCTGCGCGAACGAGGCGTCCCAGATCCCTCCGGGCGACGTCAGCGGTGGCGAGACCGACCCGGCCGCTCCGCAAGGCGGAGCGGAAGGACGCGATGCGCGAAACGCGCCCGCCCCTGCCGCGAGCGGCGCGCCGCGCCTCGTCTTCCCTGCCCCCGGCACGACTGCGACGTCGAGCACGCCGAATCTCCGCTGGGCGCTCCCCGCCGGCGCGACCGGCGCGCACGTCACGATCTGCCGGGATCGCACGTGCACCGCCGTCGAGCACGACCTCGCGGCGCCGGGTACGTCCGTCCGCGTACCTCGCGCGCTCGGCCGCGGCCTCCACTTCGTGAAGCTCGCGGCCGTGTCGGCGAGCGGCGACGTCGCATCGTCCGCCGTCGTCGCCCCGATCCGCGTCCGCGCGCGGCCTTCCACGATCGACACGGCGTGGGGCGCGAGCCCCGACTTCGACGGCGACGGCTTCTCCGATCTCGCGACCGCCGAAGGCGGCGCCGTCACCGTCCGGCGCGGCTCTCCGCGCGGCCTCTCGGCCGAGCCCGACGCGATACTCACGCTTCCGGCCGGCGCTTCCCTGGTCGTGCCCGCGAGCGCGGGTGACGTGAACGGCGACGGGTTCGGCGACATGCTCGTCGCCTACGTCGACGCCGAGCAGCGCGGACGCGTCGCGCTCCTCCTCGGATCGGAAGCCGGCCTCTCCGGACGGCCCGACTGGTTCCTCGCCGAGGCTTCCAGCGCGGCTCCTCCGCACGCGGCCGGCGCCGGCGACCTCGACGGCGACGGCTTCGCCGACGTCGTCGTCACGACCGGCTCCGGCGACCTCCTCGTCTTCCGCGGGAGCGAAGGGTCGCTCCGTGGCGTGCCCGACGCGGTGCTCGCCGGCGCCTACGACGACGTCGCGCCCGCCGGCGACGTGAACGGCGACGGCTTCGCGGATCTCCTCGCGCGTCGCCACGCCGGGGAGAAGGGCGACGCGCCCGTGGTCGACGTCCTCGCCGGCAGCGCACGTGGGCTCGTGAAGGCACCGCTCGCGACGCTGACCGCGGCATCCGCCGGCGCTTCGTCTCGCTTCGCCGTAGCGTTCGCGTCCGCGGGCGACGTCGACGGCGACGGCCTCGCCGACGTCGCGATCGCCGAGACGACGTCCCTCTTTCCCTGGCGCGTCCACGTCTACGCCGGAGCGGCGCTCGCGTCGTCGACCGCGCCTTCGTGGGTCGTCCCCTCGCCGGCGTACGCCGGCAGCAAGGGCGCGACCCTCGCGCCGGCAGGCGACGTGAACGGCGACGGCTTCGACGATCTCTTCGTCGGCAGCCCCGAGTCCCTCTACGGCGTCACGACCGTGCAGCCCCTCCTCACACGGGCGGTGCTCGTCCCCGGCGGGGCAGCCGGTCCGTCCGCCGGTGCGGCGCAGTCGTTCGGGCTCGCCGGCGGCGTGACCGACTTCGACGGAAGCTTCGGCGCGACGGTCGCCGGGCTCGGCGACGTGGACGGGGACGGCTTCGCAGACGTCTTCCTCGGCGTGGGCCAGGTCCTCTCGCCGGCCCTGATCACGCAGTCCTTCGGCTACGTCCACCGGGGCTCGGCCGCGGGCGCGTCGACGTCGCCGAGCGCGACCGTCGCGGGGGCGCCCGGCGACGCCCTCTTCGGCCGCGGGATCGCACGGGCGTTCTGATCGGGCCAGCCGGTTTACAAGGCGGCCGAAGTTGGGGTAATCACCGGACCATGCAACGCGGCTCCGCGGAGATCTTCCTCGGTCTCGGGCTCATCATCCTCGGGATCCTTGCGCTCAAGATCACCGACCTGAACTACTGGTGGGCGGCGATCGCGCTCGGCGCGGTGATCGGGTCGAAGGGCGGGATCTCGATCTCGCAGCGCGCCCGCGTCTGACACGGGTTCCCGCGTGGAATAGCGCGGGAGGTTCACTGGTTGGGACCTCGCCCCGTCCGTGGTAGGAGGGGCGTTCGGTGAACCATGGACGCGCGTGAGCTGAACGAGATCGTGGCGCGCGAGAGCGCGTTCGTCGACCGCATCCAGTCCGAGGTGGCCAAGGTCATCGTCGGGCAGACGTACATGATCGAGCGGATCCTGATCGGTCTGCTCACGGGCGGGCACGTCCTGCTCGAAGGCGTGCCCGGCCTCGCGAAGACGCTGACGGTGCGTACGCTCTGCGACGCGATCACGGCGAAGTTCGCGCGGATCCAGTTCACGCCGGACCTCCTGCCCGCCGATGTCGTCGGCACCGTCATCTACAACCAGCAGAAGGGCGAGTTCAGCTCGAAGCTCGGCCCCGTCTTCGCGAACCTCGTCCTCGCCGACGAGATCAACCGCGCGCCGGCGAAGGTGCAGAGCGCACTGCTCGAGGCGATGCAGGAGCGGCAGGTCACGATCGGCGATCGGACCTATCCCCTCCCCGAGCCCTTCATCGTGATGGCGACCCAGAACCCGATCGAGCAGGAGGGGACCTATCCCCTGCCCGAGGCGCAGGTCGATCGCTTCATGCTGATGTGCAAGGTCGGGTACCCGACCCGCGAGGACGAGCGGAAGATCATGGACCGCATGACGGCGATGATCCCCGTCAAGGCGGAGCCCGTCGTGTCCCCGACCGAGCTCGTCGCGGCGAAGAAGACGATCGGCCAGATCTACGTCGCCGACAAGGTGAAGGACTACATCGTCGACGTCGTCTTCGCGACGCGCGAGCCGCAGAAGCACGGTCTGAAGGACCTCGCGCCGCTGATCGAGTTCGGCGCGTCCCCTCGCGCCTCGATCGCGCTGAACCTCGCCGCGCGTGCGCACGCGTTCCTCCGCCACCGCGGGTACGTGACGCCGGAGGACGTGAAGGCGGTCGGCCCCGACGTCCTCCGTCATCGCGTCGTCCTCACGTACGAGGCGGACGCCGAGGAGGTCACCGCCGATCAGGTCGTCCGCCGCGTGTTCGAAGCGGTCGAGGTGCCCTGAGGTCCCTCGCGGGAGCTGCGTCATGATCCCCCGGGAGATCCTCGCCGCGCTCCGCACGATCGAGATCCACACGGCGCGGCTCGCCAACGAGCAGCTGTCGGGCACCTATCGATCGAGCTTCAAGGGTCAGGGGATCGTCTTCCGCGAAGTGCGTCCGTACCAGCCGGGCGACGACGTCCGGACGATCGACTGGAACGTCTCCGCGCGCCTCCAGGAGACCTTCGTGAAGGTCTTCGTCGAGGAGCGCGAGATGACCGTGATGCTCGCGGTCGACCTCTCGGCGAGCGAGCGGTTCGGCACCCAGCGTGCGCCGAAGGCGCGCGTCGCCTCGGAGGTCGCCGCCCTCCTCGCGTTCAGCGCGATCCGGAACCAGGACCGCGTCGGTCTCATCCTCTCGACGAGCCAGGTCGATCGGATCGTGCCGCCGAAGAAGGGCGAGAAGCACGTCATGCGCGTCGTGCGCGAGATCCTCGGCTTCGAGGCGCCGCGACCGGCGAGCATGGCGAGCGAGATGCCGAGCCGCGCGCCGAAGCTCGGGCCGGCGACCGACCTCCGGGCGGCGCTCGAGGCGCTCGTCCACGTCGCGCGCCGGCGCAGCGTCGCGTTCGTCGTGTCGGACTTCTTCACGACGGGCTACGAACGCGCGCTCGCGCTCGCGGCGGCGAAGCACGACGTCATCCCGGTCGTCCTCACCGACCGGCGCGACATGGAGCTGCCGGACGTCGGCCTCGCCACGTTCGAGGATCTCGAGAGCGGCGAGATGATCGTCGTCGACACGTCCGACCCGTCAGTACGTGCACATTACAAGCGGTCGATGCACGAGCTCCGCGAGCAGCGCCGGCAGATGTTCTTCAAGCTCGGGATCGACGCGGTGGAGATCGACACCGGCGGCTCGTTCGTGAAGCCGCTCCGCGATCTGTTCGCGCGGCGCGCGAGGAGGGTGCGTTGAGACGCGCGCTCGCGATCGCGCTCGTGCTCCTGCCGGCGGCGGCGCGGGCCGACGACGCTGGTGCGCCGGCGGGCGGCTCCGTCACGGGCTGCGTCGAGCAGATCCCGACGGGCGCGACGCGCCCGACGATGACGGACTCCTTCCCCTTCCGCGCGCAGAGCGGGTGGGCCGCGGTCCTCTCCGTCGTCGTGAGGCACGGCAAGGGCGAGCGCGTGCTGCCCGCCGGCCTCGAGCACGCGGCGACGACCGAGGCGCAGAAGCAGCTGAAGGAGGCCGGCTTCGCGTTCCCGGCCCAGAGCGGGACGGGCGCAGGCCAGATCTGGACCGAGCCGGAGGACAAGGCGTCCACCGTCGCGACCTCCCATGTCGAGCTCCCTGTCGTGCCGCTGCCGGACACGCCCGGGCGCCACGTCCTCGTCCTGCCTTCGCTACCGATCGCGATCGCGCGGTCCAACGGCGAGATCATGACGCTCTGCACGCGGCCGCACACGATCGCGGTCGAGGATCCGATCGCGAACGTGCCGGACGCGCAGCCGCGCCCGAATCCGCCGGCGCGCCCACAGCGGGAGGAATGGACCGCGCTGAAGACCGCGCTCGCGTGGACGGCGGTGGGGCTCGCGCTCGCGACCGCGGCCTTCTTCGCGCTCCGCTGGTGGCGTCGTCGTCCGGTCGAGGCGCCGCCGCCGCCGCCGCCGCGTCCGCCGTGGGAGGTCGCGCTCGAGGAGCTCGCGAAGATCCGCGGCCAGGGGATGCTCGAAGCGGGCCGGCACGCCGAGTACATCGACCGCGTGAGCGACGTCGTCCGGAGCTACCTCGGCGCGCGCTTCGGGTTCGACGGGCTCGAGTCGACGACGGACGAGATCCTCGCCTCGCTCCGCGTCTCGAGCGCGGGGTTCGTGCGCACCGAAGACCTCGGCGTCGAGGGCGAGGCCGCGACCGTCGCGGCCCGGACCGCGATGGGCTTCGGCGCCGGAATCTCGCTCCGTGAGATTCGCGGCTTCCTCGGCGAGGCCGACCTCGTGAAGTTCGCGAAGATGGAGCCGACGACCGAGCAGTGCGAGCAAGCGTTCGCGGTCGGCGAGCGGATCGTCCGCGCGACGATGCCGGTCGCGAAGGCGGAGCCGAAGCCCGTACCCACGAAACCGGAGGCCGCGCCGTGACGCGCACGGGGCGGATCATGGGCATCGTGCTCGGCACGCTGCTCCTCCTCCTCGCCGGCGTCGCGTGGCCGGTGCTCGCGCGCGGCGCGGCGTGGCTCTCCGCGACGTGGTCCTCGCCGCTCGTCGCGTGGCTGCCCGCCGGCCTCCGCCCCGCGATCATCGCGCTCGTCGCCGTCACCGTCGCGGCCCTCGCGGTGTGGCGGATGACGTTCGCAGCCGACGCGCGCACGCCACGGCTGCGTCTCCCGACCCTCGTCCCGCTCGCGACCGGGCCGCGCGGGTTCCGCACGCGGCTCCGCGATCTGCCCGGCATGCTCCGCGGCGCCGCGCTCGTGCTCGGCCTCTTCGCGCTCGCGCGCCCGCAGGACGTGCTCCGCGGCGAGGAAGCCGACGACCGCGGGATCGACCTCGTCGTCGTGCTCGACATGTCGATCTCGATGCGCGCGCTGATGGAGGCAGACGGCGCGCAGCCGCCGCGCGCGCCACAGCAGCAGCAGCCGCGCACGATGGTGAAGCGGCTCACCCGGCTCGAGACGGCGAAGGCCGTCATCCAGGACTTCATCTCGCGCCGGAAGAGCGACCGGATCGGCGTCGTCGTCTTCGGCAAGGCCGCGTACATCCTCTCGCCCCCGACCCTCGACAAGTCGCTCCTCGCCGGGCTCGTCCAGAAGATGGAGCTCGGGATCGTCGACGGGCACGGCACCGCGATCGGCGATGCGGTCGGCACCGCCGTCGCGCGTCTCCGCCGGTCGACGGCGCGCTCGAAGGCGATCATCCTCCTCACCGACGGCGACTCGAACGCGGGCAGCGTCGCGCCGGAGTACGCGGCGCACCTCGCGCAGACGCAGGGCGTCCGCGTCTACACGGTGCAGATCGGAAACGGCGACGAGGTCGAGGTCGAGGCCGGCACCGACATCTTCGGCCAGCCGCAGTTCCGTCGCGAGCACTACCCGGTGAACCCCGAGCTGCTCCGCAAGATCGCGAGCGACACGGGCGGCGAGGCGTTCGTCGCGAACGATCGGAAGGCGCTCGAGCAGAGCTTCCACCGCATCCTCGACTCGCTCGAGAAGACGCGCTTCGAGGCCCAGGCCGCGACGATGGAGGATCTCTTCCCCTTCCTCCTCGTGCCAGCGGTGGCGCTCCTCGCGCTCGAGGCGCTCGTGCGCCTCTTCCTCGTGCGGAGGTTCCCGTGAGGTTCTTCTACGACCTCCTCGCGATGCCATGGCTCGTCGTCGCGATCGGCTGCACGCTCCTCGTCGTGCTGTTCGCGGCCTCGCTCGTGCTCGCCTCCCTGAAGCGCGCGCGGGCGATGAAGGTGTTCGGCGACGAGAAGCTCGTCACCAACCTCGAGACGTTCGACGCCGCCGGGCGGCGCGCGTTCAAGTCCGTCCTCCTCGTCGTCGCGCTCGTCCTCGCCTTCGTCGCCCTCGCACGGCCGCAGTGGGGACGTGGGACGAAGCTCGTGCCCGCGACGAACCTCGACGTCGTCGTCGTGCTCGACTTCTCGAAGAGCATGTACGCGCGCGACGTCGCGCCGAGCCGGATCGCGCGCGCGAAGGCGGAGATCTCGCGCCTCATCCGCGAGCTGCCCGGCGCGCGCTTCGGCGCCGTCGCGTTCGCCGGCGAGTCGATGGGCTTTCCGCTGACCAGCGACGGCGCGGCGGTCGCCCAGTTCTTCCGCCAGCTCGAGCCGAACGACATGCCGGTCGGCGGGACCGCGATCGCGCGTGCTCTCGAGCGCGCGCGCGAGCTGCTCGCCCGCGACCCGCGTTCGAAGGACCACGTCCGCGTCATCGTCCTCGTGACCGACGGCGAGGACCTCGAAGGCGATCCCGTCACCGTCGCGCGCAACGCGGCGGCGGAGAAGACGCGGATCGACGTCGTCCAGATCGGCGGCCGCGCCCCGGAGCCGATCCCGGAGGTCTCGCCGGAGGGCAAGGTCGTCGGCCTCCGTCGCGGCGAGGACGGCAAGCCGGTCACGACCGAGCTCTCGGCCGAGGGCGAAGCGCAGCTCGCCGAGATCGCGAAGACCACCGGCGGCGCGATCATCCGCGCGGAGAAGGGCACGACCGGGATCGACGACGTCGCCCGCGAGCTGCGCCGGATGATGCGCGAGGAGCTCGCCGAGCGCGTCGAGACCGCGTTCGACGAGGAGTACGGCTGGCCGCTCGGGATCGCGCTGCTCGTCCTCTTCGTCGAGGCGATGATCCCGGAGGCCCCGCTCCCGAAGCTCGCGCGGCTCCCTGCCGTCACCGTCCTCGCCCCGCCGAAGCGGAAGAAGCGAAGGAGGGCGGCGTGAAGACGAAGCGTCTCCTCCGCCACGGCTCGTTCGCGCTCTTCGTCGCGTCGGCGTTCGTCGCCGCGTGCGGTTGGGATCCGTCGCGACCGTTCGAGCGCGAAGCGCCTCCGGTCCGTGAGGCGATCGCGATGCTCGACGGCGGCGACGCGCAGGCCGCGAGCACACTCCTCGCCGACTACCTCACGACGGGCCCCTGCGCCGAAGGCAACATCGGGACGCCGAACCGCCTCCACGAGCGACCGAACGCGACGTTCGACCTCGGGCTCGCGCTCTTCCAGCTCGCGGAGGCGTACGGTCATCGCTTCGGGGACGAAGAGTCCGGTGGAGGCTCCTTGCCCGGGCTCGCCGGCGGTCGCGCGCCGGGCAAGGGAATCGGCCCGGTCGCGCCGGAGAACGCGGAGCCCAAGGGAGCGGCCGCGGGCTTCATCGAGTGCGCGATGCGGATCGTGAAAGCGATCGCGGAGGACCCGCTCCAGCCCGTCGACCTACGCGCACGCGCGTTCTACCTGAAGGGCAACCTCCTCTTCCTCGACGGCAAGTACAAGGAAGCGGTGGAGGCGTACGACAAGGCCCTCGAGCTCGCGCCCGGGATGGGCGACGCCGGACCGACGACCGCGGTCGACGCCGGCCGCACGTGGTCGGTCGACCCGGTCGGACGCGACGCTGCCTGGAACCGCGCCGTCGCGCTCCGCCGCGAGGAGGACAAGAAGGACGCGGGCCAGCCCGACGGCGGAAACGACCAGAACGACGGCGGCAAGGACGAGAACAAGGACGGCGGGAGCAACCAGGACAAGGACGGCGGCCAGAGCGGCGACGGGGGCAAGAACGACGACAAGAAGGACGGCGGCCAGAACGACGACAAGAAGGACGACGAGAACAAGAAGGACGGTGGCTCGCCTCCGCCGCCTCCCCCTTCGCAGCAAGACGCCGGTCCGCCGCCTCCCTCGCGCGCGAGCCAGGACGACCGCATCCTCGATCAGCTCGAGGCCGCGCCCACCGTCCAGCAGGAGCTCGCGAAGCAGTCGAAGAAGGGCGTCCGCGTGCGTGCTTCGCAGGACAAATGAGCTCGCTACGCGTCGTCCTCGTCGCGCTCCTCGCGCTCGTCTTCTTCCCTTCGCGTGCGTTCGCGCAGGACAAGGCGGAGCTGTCGGCGACGGTCGAGCCGTCGACCGTCGAGATCGGCTCCGCCTTCCGCTACCAGCTCAAGGCGAGCGTCACGGGCAGCGGGGGGAACGCGCCGCGCTCTCCCCAGCCAGGCACGCTTCCGGAGGGGATGACCGTGGCCGGCACGTCGTCCAGCCCGATGCACATGATGCGGATCGTGAACGGCGTCACGAGCCAGGTCGACTCGCTCACGACGGTGTGGACCGTGCGTGCGACGAAGCTCGGGACGTTCACGGTCGGACCGCCGACGGTCGAGATCGGCGGCGCGCGGCGCGCGGCGAAGGCCGTGAAGATCACGGTCGTGCCGGTCGGCAAGGCGCCGAAGGCGCCGCCCCGCGCGCAGGATCCCTTCGACCCGTTCGGCGGCAGCCCGTTCGACTTCTTCGGGCAGGGGCCTGACCCGCTCGGCGGCGCGCCTTCGCCGTTCGATCCGTTCAAGGACCTCTTCGGCGGCGACGACGACCCGCGCATGCGCGGCCCGGTCGACAAGCGATACTCGCTGCCCGAGCCGCGCGCACCGAAAGCGTTTCTCCACGCCGTCGTCGACAAGCCGCGCGCGGTCGTCGGCGAGCAGATCACGCTCTCCGTCTATCTCTACTCCCTGCCCGAGACGCAGCTCGGCAGCGCACAGGACGTCCACGTCCCCTCGGCGCCCGACTTCACCCGGCGACCGCTCGCCGACAGCGGTCCGTCGAAGCACCTCGGACGCGCGATCGTCGGCGACCGCGCATGGGACGTCGAGCTCCTCCTGAAAGATGCGCTTTTCCCGGTGAAGACGGGGCTGCTCGTCATCGGACCGATGTCGCTCGTCCTCACGAACGGGCGCATCGGCTACCGCGAAAGCGAGTCGCTCACCGTCGACGTCGGCGAGCCGCCGCTCGCGGGGAGGCCGCCGGGGTACGTCGTCGGAGACGTCGGCAACTTCGCGCTCCAGGCGACGGTCTCGCCGCGGAGCGCGACGCGCGGCGAGCCGATCGGCGTCACGATCGAGCTGCGCGGGACGGGCAATCTCCCGACCCAGCTCGCGCTCCCGACCGCGCCCGGCATCGAGTGGATGGATGCGCAGGTGAAGGAGAGCATCGGCGCCCAGCGCGAGGAGAAGATCGGCGGCACGCGGACGTTCACGTATGTCGTCCGGGCCGACAAGGAGGGCGCGGTCGACCTCGGCGAGGTGAAGCTGCCCTACTTCGATCCCGAGAAGCGTGCCTACGCCGTCGCGCGGGCATCGCTCGGCATCGTCGACCTCGCGAAGGGCACGCCGCGCGATGCGGGCGTGACCGACGACGCCGACCAGGTCGCGATCGATCTCCCGAAGCCGCGGATGTCCCTCGAGGGCGGCACGGAGAGGACGTACCTCACCGAGCGCCGCTTCTATCGGGTGTCGCTCTTCGGCGCGCCGCTCGCATGCGCGATTGCGGTCGTCGGGTCGCGCGCGTTCCGGAAGGTGCGCGAGCGGCAGAAGGGACGCGCGCCGGACCCCGCGCGGGTCGAGAAGGAGCGGCGCGCCGAGGCAGAGGCCGCCGTCGCCGCGGACGACGGCGCGAAGGCGGTCTCCGCGGTCGCGCGGGCGCTCGAAGCCGCCGTCTTCGCGCGGACCGGCGTGAACGCGCGCGGCGCGACCGGCAGCGCGCTCGTCTCCGAGCTCGAGGCGACAGGCGTGACCGCGGATGCCGCCCGAGCAACGGCCGAAGCGCTCCGCGCCTGCGAAGACGCCCGCTTCTCGCCGGCCGGCGTTTCGATCGACGATGCACGGGAGCTTTGGACGCGCGCGAAGTCGGCGGTCGAAGGGCTCGCGAAGCGCGCGGAGGGTGCGTGAAGCGACGCCTCGCGCTCGTCGTGCTCTCCGGCGCGCTCGCGACGTCCAGCGCACGCGCGGAGGAGCCTGCCGCGCAAGACCCGGCCACGCTGTTCCGCGAAGCGACCGACGCCCTCGCCGGCGAGCGCCTCGTCGACGCGATCGCGAAGCTCGAGGCGCTCGGCGACCGTGGCGTCGTCGACGCCGCGGTGAGCTTCGATCGCGGCGTCGCGTACGCGATGCGCGCGCGGACGAGCGCCGGGCAGCCCGGCGATCTCGGCCGCGCCGTGCACGGCTTCGAAGAAGCGCGCGAGCTCTCGCACGACGGACGCACGGACGACGAGGCGAAGCGCGCGCTCGTCTCGCTCCGCGCCGAGGTGGCGCGGAGGCGCGCGCGCGCCGGCGAGAGCGCGGAGCTCGCCGTGTCGGCGTCGCTCGGGCGCGCCCTGGTCGAGCTCGCGTCGGAGAACACGTGGTCCGGCCTCGCGCTCGCCGCCTCGCTCGTCCTATCCGTCGCGATCGTCCTCCGCGCGCGCGCGCAGGCAGGGCGCGCGAAGGTCGCCGCCAACACGACGATGGGGATCGCCGGCGCCGTTCTCGTCGCGACCGCGCTCCTCGCCGACGCGGCGCGCGACGCGCGCCTCCACCTGCGCGAAGCGATCGTCGTGACGCCGGGAACGCGCCTCCTCGACGCGCGGAAGGTCGTCCTCCCGGGACGCGATGCGCTCGCAGAAGGCGCGCGCGTCCGCCTCCTCGACGAGGAGGGCGGGTTCAGCCACATCGACACCGGCTCGGCCGAAGGCTGGGTGGGGACGAACGCGGTCCTGCCGCTCGCGAAGCGGCGCTGATCAGCCCACTTCGCGCTCGTCGTCGTCGGTCGAGCTGCGGCTCACGGCGAACGCGCGCCCCGACACGCAGCGGCCCGCCGGGAGCGTCACGACGAAGGTGGCGCCCTTCCCCGGTCCGTCGCTCGACGCTGTGACCTCGCCGCCATGGAGATCGACGAGATCGCGTACGACCGAGAGCCCGAGGCCGAGACCGCCGTGGACGCGATGCGTGCTCTCTTCGCCCTGCCGGAAGCGCTCGAAGATCGTCGGGAGGTGCTCCTTCGCGATCCCCTTCCCGGTGTCGCTCACGCGGATCTCGACCGTGCTCGCGTGCCGCTCGGTGCGGACGACGACCTTCCCGCCCGACGCCGTGAACTTCACCGCGTTCGCGGCGAGGTTCCAGACGATCTGCTGCACCCGCGCGGCGTCGGCCGAGATCTCGCCGACGTCGCTCCCGAGCTCGCTCACGAGCGAGACGCCGCGTGCGCTCGCGTCGGCGCGGATGACGTCGAGCGCGGTCGTCACGACCGCGTTCAGGTCGAGATCACGGTGCTGGAGCGAGAGCTTGCCGCTCGCGAGACGGGAGACGTCGAGCAGGTCCTCGACGAGCTTCGCGAGCGTCAGCGCGTTCGAGCGGATCCGCCCGAGGTTCTTCGCGCGCGGCTCGTCGGACTCGCCGGCGAGCAGCTCGGACCAGCCCAGGATCGCGTTGAGCGGATTCCGGAGCTCGTGGCTGACCGTGGCGACGAACGCATCGCGGTCGCGCACGGCGTCGTCGAGCTCGTGGACGTCGGCCGCCCAGCGGAGTGTCCGCACGCGTCCGAGGACGACCACGACGGCGCAGAACCCGACGTCGAGGAGGAGCGGCGTCGGCACGACGCCCGAGGCCACGAGCGCATCGTTCACGCCGGCGAGGAGCAGCACGCCGAGGCCGACGATGTGGTGGAGGGCGAAGCGGTCTCCCTTCCGCGAGGCACGAACGTAGTGGACGACGGTGCGGAGGAGCTGGAGCGTGAGCAGCGCGAACACCGCGCGGCCGAAGAGCGTCGGCGACGCGACGTGGTACGTGACGCCGAGCGGCACGACGACGTGCTCGATGACCGTGCCCGTCACGCCGACGCCGGGCACGAGATACACGACGGCGAGGACGAGCGTGACGACCTCGAAGATCCTTCCCGCACGTGTCGCGCGGGTCCGGAGGTCGACTTCCGCGTAGCGCCTCCACGCGAGGACGTGCGCGGCGGCCGCGAGCACGGAGATGCGCGACGCGTTCGCGACGGCAGCGTCGGACACGGGGAGCGTGAGGATCGCGTTCACGCCCGTGTAGACACCTGCGGAGAGCGCGATGACGCGGAACCAGCGATGCTGCTGCCACCGCGCCGGACCGTCGCCCTCCACGAACGCGACGTAGACGGCGAGTGTCGTCGCCACCACGGCGACGAGCAGGCCGACCGGAACCGCCCCCGCTGCGGACATCTCTCCGAGCATACGGAGCGGTGCTCACGGGCGGTAGCGGCTTTCCGCCGCCCGTCCGGACGCGTGACAGAGTCGTTACGATTCCGGACGGTTCGTCACTTGCAGCCGAGCGTCACACGCGCGCTCTGCGCCGCGTTCGCGCGGAGGTCGAGGCAGGCCGTGCCGCGGAGGAGGACCTTCGTCGGATTCGTCGTGTCGTCGAGGCTCCAGCCGTTCGCCGCGTCGGCGGGGACCGCCTTGTCCTTCCCGTTCGCGTCCGTGACGACCACCTTCACCTTCGCGCCGTCGATCGCGCCGAGGCCGGTCTGCTGGAGGCCGATGTCACACGCCGCGATGTTCGTGCGCACCCTCGCGAGCGCCGTCGAGATCTCGGTCGCGATCGTCGCCGCCGGCTTCTTGCCGGGCGTGATCTGGAAGTGGCACAGGTTCGTCTCGACCTTCGAGGCCGGGTCGCACGCCGCGGACGCGCGCGTACCGCCGGCGACGGCGAGGCGGCCGACGAACGCGGGGTCGTAGCCGAAGCTGTCCGCCGACGGGAACCCGCCGACACCGAGCGCGAAGAGCTGCACCGAGCCGGCCTTCGCCGCGACGAGCTGCTCGATCTTCGTCTGCTCCTCCTGGCCTCCGTTCGGGACGCCGTCGGTGAGGA
This sequence comes from Polyangiaceae bacterium, assembly GCA_039809485.1. GTDB lineage: Bacteria > Myxococcota_A > Polyangia > Polyangiales > Polyangiaceae > Labilithrix. Next base: position 79,060 of record JBDHVE010000001.1, read on the forward strand.
GAATGACCGCCTTCGTCGCGGACGGCGGAGACGTTCCCTCGATCGCAGGGTATGCGTTCTGGAGCGCATCGAGCGTCGCGGTGCCGCCGCCGCCGGGCTGCGACTTGAGCACCGCGTTCTTCAGCAGGGCTGCGTGCGCCGGCGTCACCACTGCCGGTGCGAACTGCGTGTTCACGGCGTCGTCGAAGAGGATGAGACCGAGCTGGACGTCCGGATCGGCCTTCGCGGCGAGATCGTCGACGAGCGCGCCGACCGCGGCGGAGGCCGCCTTCCACTTGTCGCCCGACATGCTGCCGGACTCGTCGACCACGAGCTGGAGCGCGAGACCGGACTGCATGATCTTCGACGTGCCCGTCGCGCACGTGCCGCCCGTGTTCGACGGCACGTAGCTCTTCTGCGCGCACGCCTTCGCGGCGAGCCAGAAGCCCTTGTCGGTGAACGGCATCCGATCCGCTTCGGCGATCGTCTCGAAGAGCTCGTCGTCGACGGAGTCCGCCGGCTCGTCGCCGTTGCGGTAGTTCACGATGTTGATCGCAGACGCCTTCGACATGTTGCACTGCTCGACGTACTCGTCCTCCGACATCGAGCGATCGTTCAGGAGCGCGAGGACGCCCTTCTCGAGCGGGCTCCCGGGCGGGAGGTTCTGCGCGAACCACGCGGCGGTGAGGTCCTGCTCGTCGGCGACCGACGAAGCCCCCGACGACGACGAGCACGCGACGGCGAAGAAGGAGCACGCGACGAACGAGGACACGAGAAGAGGACGGAAGATGCGCATCGAGTTCACCTGCGAAGGAGCGGAGGAGCCCGCAGCCCTCCCGATGACACATCCGACCTTGTGCGCAAGGCCTCAGCCGCGTGCGTGACGGGCAACGTGGAAAGGCGCAGGAAGCGGCGTGCAGAGAGCAGCACGCATGCCCATGACGGCGGCGGAAAATCGGCGCGAGCAGCTTGCGAATCGGCCTTCGCACCCCTTGTCGGGTTTCCGACGGAGGCCCATCTTGAACGGCAACACCGGCACATCGACCCGCCACCGCGCTCGCCTCGCACGCGCGTAGCTCGTCGAGCCGCCGGTCACTCCGAAGAAGTCAGCCAGGCCCTGTTCGTGACGCGCGCGCTCCCCGGAAGGGATGCGCGCCGCACGAGGAGGGCCTTCGTGTTTCTTCGCTTCGCAACAACACAACCCTTCCGAAAGGCTGGTCACGAATGACCGCGCTGAGTGGTCTCGTCTTGCTCGGGCTCGTCTTGCTCGGGCTCCTCGTGTTCGTTCTCCTCGCCGGCGTCCGGTACATCCCGAACGACCGCATCGGCGTCATCGAGAAGCGGTGGAGCGTGAACGGCTCGGTGAAGAGCGGCTTCATCGCGCTCGAAGGCGAAGCCGGGTTCCAACCGCAGGTGCTGCGCGGCGGCCTCCACTGGCTGCTCCCGCTGCAGTATCGCGTCCACAAGCTGCCGCTCGTCACGATCCCGCAGGGTCGGATCGGCTACGTGTTCGCGCGCGACGGTCGCCCGCTCGGCGGGACGCAGACGCTCGCGTCGAGCGTGTCGTCGTCGCACTTCCAGGACGTCCGCGCGTTCCTCGCCGCCGGCGGCCAGCGCGGTCCGCAGCGCATGCTGCTCCGTGAAGGCACCTACGCGATCAACCTCGCGCAGTTCCTCGTCGTGACGGAAGGCAAGCTCTTCTACCTCCCGCTCTCGCGCGAGGAAGACGCCGTCTTCCGTCAGATGGGCCAGACCCTCGCCGAGCGCGGCGGCTTCTCGCCCGTCGTCCTCAAGGGCGCCGAGGACCACATCGCGGTCGTCACCGTCCACGACGGTCCTTCGCTCCCGCAGGGACAGATCATCGCGCCCGTCGTCGGCGACGATCCGCTCGACCCGCGCACGTACCACAACAACTTCCAGGACCCCGAGGCGTTCCTCGCGGCGGGCGGCGCGCGTGGTCGTCAGCTCCAGGTACTCGTCGAGGGCACCTACTACGTGAACCGTCTGTTCGCGACGATCGAGCTGATCCCGAAGACGGTGGTCGAAGTCGGTCACGTCGGCGTCGTCGTCTCGTACACCGGTACGCGCGGGCACGACGTCTCCGGCCTCGAGTACAAGCACGGCGAGCTCGTCGGCGTCGGCGAGCGCGGCGTGTGGAGCGACCCGCTCCTTCCCGGCAAGTACGCGTTCAACACGTACGCGGGCAAGGTGATCATGGTCCCGACGACGAACTTCATCCTGAAGTGGTCGAAGGGCGACATCGGCTCGCACAAGTTCGACGAGAACCTCTCCGAGGTCTCGCTCATCACGAAGGACGCCTTCGAGCCGTCCTTGCCCCTCTCGGTCGTCGTCCACATCGACTACCGGAAGGCTCCCCTCGTCGTGCAGCGCTTCGGTGACGTGAAGCGCCTCGTCGAGCAGACCCTCGACCCGATGGTCGCGGCATACTTCAAGAACATCGGTCAGACCCGGACGCTGATCCAGCTCCTCCAGGAGCGGAGCATCATCCAGGCGATCGCGAGCGAGGAGATGAAGGCGAGGTTCTCGCACTACAACCTCGAGCTGGAGGAAGTGCTGATCGGCACGCCTGCGGCGGGCGAAGGTGACCGGCACATCGCCACCATCCTCGAGCAGCTCCGCGCCCGGCAGATCGCCGAGGAGCAGATCGAGACGTACGCCCGCCAGGAGAAGGCGAGCGCGAAGGAGCGCGAGCTCCGCGAGGCGATGGCGCGCGCGGCGAGCCAGAAGGGGCTCACCGAGAGCGAGCTCGCGATCACGATCGAGGCCAACCAGGGCCGCGCCGCCTACGAGCGGAGCGTCCAGCAGGCGGCGCAGATGCGGACCATCGCCGAAGCGCAGGCGGTGGAGATGCGGACGATGGCCGACGCCGAGGCCGCGAAGATCCGCGCGATCGGCGAGGCGCAGGCCGACAAGGCGGCGCGGATCGGCATCGCGGAAGCGATCGCGATCGAGGAGCAGGTGCGCGCCTACGGCGGGCCGAAGCTCCAGGTGACCCAGGCCGTGATGAAGGGCTTCGCGGACGCCATCGCGACGGCGAAGGTGGACGTGGTCCCGAAGGTGGTGCTGGGTGGCGCGGGCGCGGGTGGTCAGCCGGGCACGAGCAACGTGTTCGAGGCGCTGCTCGCGCTGCTCCTCTCGGACAAGCTCGATGCGGGCCTCGGGGTCACGACGCTCGAGGCGGAAGGGCCGGAGACGCTCCGGCAGAAGGTGGGCTCGCCGGAGCTCGAGGCGATGAAGACGAAGCTCCGCACGAGCCTCGTCTCCGCCTCGACCACGTCGGCGACGCTCCCGAAGGTGCCGCCGCCGCTGCCCACGAACGGCACCGCGCGTAGCTGAACGCGGAGCGTCTCTCTCGACGGCCCCGTCGCGGCTCGCCCGCGACGGGGCTTTCGTGTCCCTCGCTCCCACCTGAATCGGACGTCGTCGAATCGACGTGCCGGCCCGTACGTCACACGGGCGTGCGTCCTTCGGCGATCGCGGTCTCGTCGGTGCTCCTCCTCTGCGTGCGAGGCGCGCTCGCCGCGCCCGCCGTCCCGGTCGATCGCCCGCTCGCCTCCGCGCCCGACGTCGTCCTCACGACGGTGGAGCGCGCCGTTCCGCGGGCGGCGGCACCGCTCGTCACGGGAGCCGAGTGGATGAAGGCATCGCCGCGCGGGCTCGTCGTCGCAGGGACGACGACGACCGGCTCGAACGGCGTCGTCGACGCGGAGCACGGCAGGGCGTTCCTCCACCCCGGGAAGATCCCGCTGCCGGTCTTCGCTCCGTCGCCGAACGGCACGGAGTTCTCGCCCGACGGCCGCTTCCTCCTCGTCGCGTCGAACCTGACCTTCACGCGGCCCGCTGCGGGCGCGCGTGCGGTGAGGCAGAGCCCATCGGCCGTGATCCTCTCGGTCCCCGATCTCCGCGTCGTGCAGCGGGTCGTCGGTGTCGATCCCTCGTGGGTCGGCCCGACCACGGTCGCATTCCGGAACGGCAAGCAGGCTTACCGGCTCGAGGTCGGCCGCGAGCCCGTCGCGGTCGGCGTGCCGCAAGGAGCGTTCGCGTGCGCGAACGAAGACTTCAGCCCGCAGACGCCGTGCCGGAACGACTGGTACACGAACACCGTCGGTGGCGACCCACGCCAGACGTTCTGGGTGACCGAGACGTACTGGGGCGGTGACTACACGCAGGGGACGTGGGAGCGACTCGACGTCCTCGACCTGGAGCGCGGTCTCTTCCGGACGCTCGTTCAGATCGACGACCCGAGGAACGTCGCCGGCCTCGCAATGCGAAACGAGAGCGTCTCGCCCGGGGCCGTCCGCGCGTGCGCCGCCCGCGAGCAGCCTGGTCGCGCGGAGCTCCTCTGCGCGGCGCTGCCGAACGGCGCCGTCGAACGGGTGATGACGTTCGCGAAGACGCCGTCCGAGACGGTCTGGCTCGACGGCTCGCGCCTCCTCGTGCTCCACGACGGCGGCCGCGACATCCTCGATCTCGCGAAGGGCACGCGCACGCGCGTGCTCGGAGCTCCCGAAGGCGCGAAGTGGGCGACGGTGCTCCCGGGCGGCCGCCAGATCGTGCTCGCGTCGCCGACGGTGCGGATCGTCGACCTCGACGCGCGCACCGTCGTCGACACGAAGACGACGTCGGCGTGGCTGGTGGAGCCGGTCCCGACCCCGGGAGGCGGCTTCTACGTCTCGTCCAAGTCCGCGGCCGGAACGCGTGCGTTCACGTGGATCGGGCAGTGACGCCGAGCGCCCGGAACGCCTCGCCGATGCAGCGATCGCAGACGTGGAACGTCGGCGCCGAGACCATGCGCTGATCGCCCGGCGCCTCGTCGCAGATCCCGCACCGGAGGGTCCGCGGCGACGGCGCATGGGGACGCGCCTCGACCGGACGCCCCTCGAGCCGGGCGCGGGCCTTCTCTTCCATCGCGTGGACGGTGGCGGCATAGCCGCCCTCTTCCGACGTCGCGACCTGACGGAGATCGGCGAGCACGGCCTCGAGGTCGCGACGCTCGGCGCTCGACGGCGGCGTCGGCGGCGCGCCCGCGACCTCGACCCCGGCGTTCGCGAGGACCTCGGCCCCACGCGTCGCGCACGCGTCGCAGAACCGGATCGCGGTGCCGACCGCGAAGACCATCGCGCGCGCGTCCTCCATCCGGCGCTCACACGCCGAGCACACGCCGCCGAGGTCCTCGGCGAACGCCTTCGGGAGCGGAACGAGCCCGTCCTCCTTCGTCGAGAGGGCGAGCCCCGCTTCGCGGGAGACGAGGACGTACGCGCGGCGCGACATGCCTCTCTCGAATAGCACGTCGCCTCGGCCGTGCTGCAGACAAGAAACCGCATGAAGGTTCCCTGTCTTGCGCTCGTACGACGTGCCATGAACCTCCGCCACTCCATGGCCGTCCTCTCCGCCTTCGCTCTGGCCTCGTCGCTCTGCGCCTGCAAGAGCGCGTGCAAGCCCGGCGAGCCCGACGCCTTCTGGTCCGCGCACCCCGATCTCTTGCCGCAAGGAAGCGTCATCTGTCACACGTCCGAGCGGTCATCGTGCACCTCGGGCAGCGACTGCCACACGTACTCGATCCACGTCGACATGCCCGAGGATCGGAATCCGTGGGTCACCGCCGTGAAGCTGCTCGAGAGCCGAGGCTTCGAGCGCACCTCCCAGGACATCGCGAAGAACGACATCCAATTCGCGACGCTCGTCGGCGAAGACGGGCTCCGGCTCCGGATCACGGCGTACCGCCGCGAGGGGATCACGGACCGACGGCCGAACCGACTCGACATCGACGCGGAGATCCCGACGAAACGCGCACAGAACTGATCGTCGTCTCGTCGAACGCACCGAGTGACCTCGCCTGCCGCGCGGTGTAGACACTCGCGCATGGCCTTCGACGCGAACCGCGACATCAAGATCGAAGCATCGCAGGGCGAAGACGGCACGTACTCGCTCCGCACGAAGGGGCTCGCGGCGCGGAAGCGGCCCGAGCTCGAGATCGCCTCCGTGCCGGAGGCCGCGCTCCGTGCGGCGGCCGTCGTGCTGAACCAGACTGCCGACTACACGGTGAACAAGGCCGAAGTCCTCGCCGAGCAGAACGTCGGGTTCGAGCTCGCGGTCGAGGACAGCGACGTTCCCCTGATGCTCGTCGTCCACACCGTGCAGGCCGAGGCGCCGCAGGGCGGCTTGTGGAACAAGCTCACCGGCGGAGGAAAGGGCGTGCTCCGTCTCGTCGACGTCGACGCGAAGTCGAAGGCGCCGCTCACCGCGCTCGCGACGATGCTCGTGCATCGCTCGCGCGCACGGCTCGCCAAGGACGACATCCCGGGCGCACGCGAGGAGCTCGAAGCCGCGATCGCGGCGTTCCCCGGCGCTCCCGCGAGCGACGCGGGGCCTGCGCCCGAGATCGGCAGCGGCTCGGCCGTTTTCAACTGGCAGAACCACTACGCGTATCTCGCGCTCGCCGAGCTCCTCGCCGAAGAAGAGAGCCGCGACGCGGAAGGCTTCTACGAGACCGCGCTCCGCCGATCGCACGAGCTGTCGCGCGCGGAGCTCGGCGCGACGCTCGCCGAGATCGCCGCCATCGATGCGGCGACCGCGCGTGCCGAAGCGGAGCGCATCATCGAGACGAACCTCGCTCCCTTCTCGCCCCTTCCCGGTCCGACCCCCGACCTCGCCATCGTCCCGAGCCCGGTCTGGGACGTCTCGGGCACGTCGAGCGTTCGCCGCGCGGCGCTCGTCCCGGCGAAGTTCGTCGAGCTCTACTACGAAGGTCCCGCGGCGCGCGGGCTCCGCGAGCACGGCGCCGCGCTCGCCACCGCCGCGTTCGAAGCCTCGCGGAGCGCGCCCTGGAAGCTCGCCTGGCGTCTCCGATCGCTCCGAAAGGTGTGGAGCGATCGCGAGGCGCCGGTCTCCGCCGAGGTCGCGGGCCATCCGGCCGCGGGCCTCCTCTCGATCCTCCTCGTCGAGATCGCGCGCGGCTTCCGCGCGGGCGCGGCCGCGGACGAGATCGCGGCACGGCTCGCCGGCCGCGAGGCGCCCGGGCTCGAAGCCGCGCTCGTCACGCTCGACGCGTGGGAGGCCGACCAGTACGCCGCGGCGATGTCGCTCGGCTGAGCCGGTTTGACAACCCACGCGACCGACGTCATGGTGTCGGTCGTGAGCCCGCTCTTCCGTTCCACGACGACCACGACCCGCACCGGCGGGCGTGGTGACGTGTAGCCGAACGAGAGCTCTACACAGAACCAGACGCCCCGCCGGGAGACCGGTCGGGGCGTTTCGCATTCCGGGACGCCTCCTGCCGGTCCTCCCCCATCGGCCCGAAGGAGACGACCCATGTTGCACGAATTCGATCATCGAAGGCTCGGTCAGGACCTCGACCTCTTCCACCTGCAGGAGGAGGCGCCCGGGGCCGTGTTCTGGCATCCGCGCGGGCTCGCGCTCGTCCGCGCGCTCGAAGCGCAGCTCCGGCGCATCGTCCTCTGCGACGGCTACCGCGAAGTGAGGACCCCGCAGGTCATGGCGCGCTCGATCTGGGAGTCGAGCGGTCATTGGCAGAGCTTCGCGGCGGGGATGATGCGCCTCGCCGAGGACGAGCGCGAGGCGGCGCTGAAGCCGGTGAGCTGTCCGGGGCACGTCCAGATCGTCATGCGCGCGTGCCCCTCGCACCACGACCTCCCGATCCGCCTCGCCGAGCTCGGTGTCGTGCACCGTCACGAGCCGAGCGGCGTCCTCCACGGACTCTTCCGTCTCCGCCAGTTCACCCAAGACGACGGGCACGTGTTCTGCGCGCCCGGACAGGTGCACGACGAGCTCGTTCGCTTCCTCTCGCGCGTCCGCTCGCTCTACGCGAGCTTCGGCTTCGACGATGTGGACGTCGCTCTCTCGACTCGTCCCCCCGTGCGCGCCGGAGACGACGCGACCTGGGATCGAGCGGAGGCCGCGCTGGCGGGAGCGGCGCGCGCAGCGGGCTTCGAGCCACGCATCCAGCCGGGCGAAGGCGCGTTCTACGGTCCGAAGATCGAGCTCGTGCTCCGCGATCGCGCCGGCCGCTCGTGGCAGTGCGGGACCATCCAGCTCGACTACTTCATGCCGGTGCGCTTCGGCGCGCTCTACGTCGACGCCGACGGCGCGAAGAAGCCGCTCGTCATGATCCACCGCGCGCTCCTCGGGAGCCTCGAGCGGTTCGCCGGGATCCTCCTCGAGCACCACGAAGGTCGTCTTCCGGCATGGCTCGCACCGGAAGCCGTGCGCGTCCTTCCCGTCGGCGGAGCGCAGGCCTCGTATGCGGAAGCGATCGCGGAAGACCTTCGCGCACGCGGTGTTCGCGCGGAGGCAGACGCACGCGACGCGCCGCTCGGCAGGCGCATCCGCGACGCGCACCACGAACGCATCCCGCACGTGCTCGTCGTCGGCGCGCGCGAGGTCGAGGCAGGCACCGTCGTCGTACGCGCGGAGCCGGAGCACGCCGAGGTACGAGAAGCGGCCGTGGCTCGCCTCGCCCACGCGTGTGCGCCGCCGGATCCGTGAATCCTCGCGGGCTTGCCTGCTCCCCCGAACATCGCGGTACCTTCGATCCGGGAGGACACCACATGCTTGCTTTGCGCCATCTCGCGGTCGCGGCCGCCGTCGTCGGAGTCATCGTCGCTTGCGGCGGAAGTGAAGGCACGGTCGGCGGCATCGGCACGCCGTGCTCCGCCGACGTCGCGAGCACCTGCGGGGCGCGCAAGTGCGACGCAGCCCTCGGCTGCGTGCAGTGTCTCACCGACGGCGACTGCGGGGCCGGCTCGCCGTTCTGCGTCCGCGGCGACTGCGAAGCGTGCCGGACGAACGCGGACTGCGGGGCGGCCGCGCCGTCGTGCTGGCCGGGGGACAACAAGTGCCATCCGGCGTGCACGACGAACGCGCAGTGCGCGGGCGACCAGAAGCTCTGCGACACGACGACGGGCGCCTGCGTCGGCTGCAACTCGAACGCCGACTGCGCCGTGCCGAGGCCGCTCTGCGACCCCGGCTCGCGCAAGTGCGTCGCGTGCACGACGAACGCGGACTGCGGGGCAGCTGCACCGCGTTGCGACGTCGACGACGGCAAGTGCGTCCAGTGCCTCTCGAGCGCGGACTGCCCGGCTGCGGCGCCGCGTTGTGACGTCGAAGAGCGCAAGTGCACCGTCCCGGGCTGCACGAGCGACGCGCAGTGCGCGGCGCCGACGGCCAAGTGCAACCTCGGCTCCGGCAAGTGCGTCCAGTGCGTGACGGCAGCCGAGTGCGCGGGCACGCCGGCCACGCCCGTCTGCAAGGAGAGCCGGTGCGTGCAGTGTGCAGACGACAAGGACTGCCCCGCCGCGACGCCGAAGTGCAAGGACCAGGTCTGCACCGTGGCGAAGTAGTCCACGACGCGTTGCGTGGAATGAGCTGGAAGGCGCTCCTCTCGCTTGCCGCGCTCGTGAGCTGCCGACCGGCAGTGCCGCCGGCCGTCGTCCCCTTCATCGAGGACGACGCGCCACGCGCCTTCGCGGAGGCGAAGCGGTCGCACAAGCCCGTGTTCGTCGACGTCTGGGCCGAGTGGTGTCAGCCCTGCATGGCGATGAAGCGGACGGTGTTCACCGACGCTTCGCTCGCGCCGCTCCGCGACCGGTTCGTGTGGCTCTCGCTCGACGCCGACAAGGAGACGAACCGCGCATTCCTCGAAGCGCATCCGTCCGAAACGCTCCCGTCGCTCTTCGTCTTCGATCCCGTGCACGGCGACCGCATCGTGCTCCGGTGGGGGACGTTCGCGAGCGCCTCCACGCTCCACACCTTGCTCGAGGCGAGCCGCGCGGACGCGGAGCATCCCGACGACGACGACACGACGCGCTGGTCGCGATGGCTCGCCGCCTACGACGAGGCCGCGATGCACGCGAGGACCGCGGACGAGCGGATCGCGTTCGACGCGCCTCGGACGGACCTGTGCCTCGCGCTCGGGACGCCGACACGCGCGATTCCGATGCTCGAAGCGAGCGAGCGCGACTTCCCGCGATGGTTCGCGCCCCCGATGCACCTCGCACGCGTCTACCTCGCGGAAGGCCGGCTGGACGAGGCCGAGTCCGCCGTCGCTCGCGCGCGAGCGCGGATCTCGGGCCGTCGCGCGCTGCCCGTCCTCGAGCTCGAAGCGGCGATCCGCCGCGCGCGCGCCACGCGTTAGCGCGCGTCACCGGGGTTCTCGGACCCCGCCGGTGGACTCGTGTCCCGAGCGACGGACGACCCGGTAGGGACGATGTCGAGAGTCGGCAGCACCGGGAACGCGCCGAGATCGCTCGGTGCCGCGCGCCGCCACGCCATGGCATGCCCGTTGAAGCAAGCAACAGCAGAATCCCATGTTGCTCCGCCGTCGCTCCTTCCTGGGTCTCCTCTCTGCCCTCGGTCTCGTCGCCACGACGGAGGAGGCGTGCGCTCCCGTCACCGACGACACCGAGTCGGGACAGGACGCGTTCACCGAACGCGACGAGTTCGAGTTCATCATCGTCGGCTCCGGCGCGGGCGGCGGCCCGCTCGCGGCGAACCTCGCGAGGCAGGGCCACAAGGTCCTCCTCCTCGAGGCGGGCGACGATCAGGGCGAGAACCCGAACTACCAGGTCCCCGCGTTCCATCCGAAGTCGACCGAGGACGAGGCGATGCGGTGGGACTACTTCGTCGACCACTACGGCGACGAAGAGCGCCAGAAGCGCGACACGAAGCTCGTCTACAAGGGCCGGGACGGAAAGCGCTACGTCGGGAGCGAAGCGCCCCGCGACGCGCAGCCCGACGGTGTCCTCTACCCGCGCGCCGGCACGCTCGGCGGCTGCACCGCGCACAACGCGCTCATCACGATCTACCCGCACGAGAGCGACTGGAAGCGCCTCCAGGACGCGACGGGCGACGCCTCCTTCGCGCCCGAAGCGATGCGGCAGTACTACGAGCGCCTCGAGCGCTGCGAGTACCTGCGGACCTCGGACAAGCAGGACGGGCACGGCAAGAAGGGCTGGCTCACGGTCAATCGCGCTGCCCCGACTCTCGCGCTCCGCGACTTCAAGTTCCTCCAGATCCTGAAGGGCGCCGCCGCTGCGCTCGGCTCGAACATCGTCGCCGACGTCGCGAACCTCACCGGTCTCCTCTCGCGCGACATGAACGAGAAGGGCCCCGAGCGCGACAAGCGCGAAGGTCTCGCGCTGATGCCGCTCGCGACCGACTCGAAGGGGAAGCGGAACGGTCCGCGCGAGTACCTGAAGCGCACCGTCGCGGCGGGGCACCCGCTCACGATCGTGACCGGCGCGCTCGCGAGCCGGATCCTGTTTTCCGACGAGCCCGGACCCGACGGCAAGGCGCGCGCGATCGGGGTCGAGTACATCGAGGGAAAGCACCAGTACCGCGCCGACCCGAAGGCCGGCACCGCCGGCGAGGGTCGGAAGAAGACCGCGCTCCTCGGCGAGGAGGTCCGCAAGCGTGGACGCGGCGAGGTCATCGTCTCGTGCGGCGCGTTCAACACGCCGCAGCTCCTGAAGCTCTCCGGGATCGGCACGGAGGAGGAGCTGACACCGCTCGGGATCCCGGTCCGGGTCCGGTCGAAGGGCGTCGGCACGAACCTCCAGGACCGCTACGAAGTGTGCGTCGTCAGTGAGGTCGAGGGAGCCTTCACGTCGATCGAGGGCTGCACGTTCGGCAACACGCCGCGCGATCCGTGCCTCGAGGAGTGGAAGAGCGGCGGAGGCCTCTACACGACGAACGGCGTCATCGCGAGCATCGTGCACAAGTCGACGGCCGCGAGCGCGAGCGAGGATCCCGACCTCATCGTCTTCGGCGCGCCGGGCATGTTCCGCGGCTACTACCCGGGCTACTCGGCGGACGCGATCAAGGATCGGAAGTACTTCTCCTGGGCGATCCTGAAGGCCCACACGAAGAACCGCGCCGGCACGGTCAAGCTCCGCTCGGCCGATCCGCGTGACGTCCCGCACATCGACTTCAAGTACTTCGACGAGGGCACGAAGGACGGCGGCGCCTACGAGAAGGACCTCGCCGCGATGGTCGACGGCGTGAAGTTCGCGCGGAAGATCGGCCACAGCATCGGCAACTTCATGCTCGACGACGTGCCGCTCGTCGGCGGCAAGTACGAGGAGGCGGTGCCGGGCCCGGCCGTCGCCTCGGACATTGACATCGCGACGTTCGTGAAGAACGAGGCCTGGGGCCACCACGCCTCGTGCACCTGCCCGATGGGACGCGAGGACGACGAGAACGCAGTCCTGAACAGCCGGTTCGAGGTGAAGGGGACGAAGGGGCTCCGCGTCGTCGACGCCTCGGTGTTCCCGTACATCCCCGGCTTCTTCATCGTCGTGCCGATCTACATGATGAGCGAGAAGGCCTTCGTCACGATCCTGGACGACCTCGGTGAGGCGCCGAAGTTCTGAGAGAGCGAGTGCAGCACGGTGCGCTCCGAGCGCCGACACGTTCACCGACCAGGTGCACTCTTGGATCAGATGGACGACGCACGACCAGTGCGAGACGCGCCCACACGGCTCGCTCCAGCAGCCCGGAGGCATGTTGCGCGCACGGCCCCCAGCCGGCTCGGACAGCGCCGCGCGTCGGAACGCGGCTTGCTGCTCCGGGTCCGCATGCGGAACCCCCGTCCCCTCGCCGCGCTCGCCGTGACCTCGCTCGCGCTGTTCGCGGGCGGCTGCTCGGTCGAGACGTTCCCCGAGCAGGAGGACCCGAGCGCCGCGAGCAAGGTTCTCCCCGCGGGGCGCGCGGAGGACGTCGAGCTCGCGCCCGGTCCCGATCTCGAGCACGAGCCCGTCGAGGCGGCGTCGGTCGAGGAGTACATGGCGGAAAACGGGCTCACCGAGAGCGAGCTCGAAGAAGCGCTCGCCGGCGAGCCGCCGCCCGCCGCCGGCACGCTGCAGACGCAGTCGCTCCTCGGCGGGATCGGCAAGGTCATCACGTCGTTCTCCACGATCCCGAACGCGCTCAAGCTCGGGTCGTGGGTGTCGGGGCTCGGCGTCCTCGCGAGCAAGAACCTGTTCCTCGTCGGCGGGACCTCGAGCTCGTCGCTCACGCAGAAGCTGCTGACGTCGTTCGGATCGCTCTCGTGCGTGAAGCAGGGCGTCCCGCTCCTCGCCGTCCCGAGCTCGCAGGCCGCCAAGCTCGTCGCGAAGTTCGGCGGCAGGAGCGCGGACTACGGCCTCTGCATCTCCTCCACGTTCGTCGCCGCCGGAGGGAGCTTCAAGGTCTCGACCCGGACCTATGCCGACAAGCGGAAGACCCCGGACAAGGTCGTGGCGATTCGGACGATCATCGACAAGGGATCGAAGTCGACCGTGATCGACGTCCCCTCGATCTTCTGAAGTGCGCGATTTCGAGAGGCCTTCCGCCGGGTCGGGGAGAATCGGACCTGGCGTGCGTAAATCCTGCGACAGGGGCCGCCCTCGGGGGCTCCTGGTGTTCGACCAATGCGTAACGCGCTCCTCGCCTCTCTGTTCGCCGTCTTCTTCGTCACGCTCGGCTTCGCGCCGAAGACGGCGCATGCCGCCTCCTCACCGGACGAGGACGAGGCCGCTCCCGCGACCGTCGACCCGTTCGAGCGCGCGATGGCCTCGCTTCCCCTGAAGCACGGCCCCGAGCGGCTCTCGCTCCCGCACGGCGTCGAGGTGAACCTGCCGAGCGGCTACCGCTTCCTCGGTCAGCCGCACGCCGGTGAGCTGATGACGAAGATGGGCAACCTCCACAACGAGGACCTGCTCGGCCTCGTCCTGTCGGAGAACGCGAACGAGGGGTATCTCGTCACGCTTCGCTACGAGGAGGAGGGCTTCGTCAAGGACGACGAGAAGCTCGATGCGAAGGAGATCCTCGACGCGATCCGCGACGGCGAGGAGGAGTACAACCAGGAGCGCCAGAAGCTCGGCTTCGAGCCGATCCACGCCGATCGGTGGATGGAGGAGCCGCGCTACGACAAGGCGCAGCACCACCTCGTCTGGGGGCTCGTCGTCTCCGACAAGAACGGTTCGTCGGTGAACTTCGACACGCGCATCCTCGGCCGGAAGGGCTACGTGTCGGTGAACCTCGTGACCGACCCGAGCACGCTCGCGGCGGACCGCCCGCACGGTGTCGACATCCTGCGCGCGACGACCTTCACCGCCGGCAACCGCTACGAAGACTTCGACAAGTCGAAGGACCAGGTCGCGGAGTACGGGCTGACCGGCCTCGTCCTCGGCGGCGCCGGCGTCGGCCTCGCGAAGGCGGCGAAGATCGGCCTCCTCGCGAAGTTCGGCAAGGGGATCGTCGCGGTCCTCCTCGCGGGCAAGAAGGCCGTCGTCGCCGTGTTCGCCGCGATCGCCGCCTTCGCGCGCAAGCTCTTCGGCAAGAGCAAGAACGCCCAGGCCGACGCCGCCGAATGAACGCGCTCGAGCACGGTCAGCCGCCCGCACCTCCGGAGAAGAAGACCGGCTGGATCGGCGTCGCGGGCGCGGGCGCGGTCGCCGCCGCCTCGAAGGGGAAGCTCCTCTTCGGCGCGCTGAAGGCGCTCCCCTTCGCGAAGATGTTCCTCACCGCGGGGACGATGGGGCTCACCATCTTCCTCTACGCGATGCGGAGCGGCTGGGCGTTCGCGGCCGCGTTCGTGTTCCTGATCTTCGTCCACGAGATCGGGCACGCGTGGGCGATGCGCGCGGCGGGCATCCGCGCGAGCTGGCCCGTGTTCATCCCCTTCCTCGGGGCCTTCATCTCGATGAAGGACAAGCCGCAGCATCCCGTGATCGAGGCCGAGGTCGCCTTCGCCGGGCCCGTCGCCGGCACCGCCGGCGCGCTCGTCTGCGCCGCGTTCGGTCTCGCGTTCCACTCGCCCTTCTTCCTCGCCGTCGCGTTCAGCGCGTTCTTCCTGAACCTGTTCAACCTGATCCCGGTCGGCTTCCTCGACGGCGCCCGCGTCGCGCGCGTTCTCTCGCGCCGCTCGTGGATCCCGGGCCTACTCCTGCTCGGCGGCACGATCGTCTTTCTCGGCGCCTCTCCGCAGCTGCTCCTCATCGGCGTCATGGGCCTCACCGCCGTCTTCCGGAAGAACGACGATCTCGATCTCGTCACGCCCGCCCAGCGGCGGACCTGGGCGTTCCGCTACTTCGGCTTGTGCTTCTTCCTCGGCGCCGCGATGTTCTTCACCCGGCAACTGCTCCACGGCGCGGTGGACGACATCCGCTGAGGAATCAGCGCTCGATGTTCGGTGGGCGGACGACCGCCGCGCCGGCCGGCGACGTCGACGCCTTCGGGAGCGAGGCCGCCCCCGGAGCGACGGAAGGGACCGGGAGCTCGATCCCCGGCGTCGCGCCCGGCGCGGAGATCGCTTCGTGCGCCGCTGCCTCCGCCGCTTCGCGCCGCTGCCGCGCGAGCTCCAGATAGCTCAGACGGATGTGCCCGACGAGGCCGTGCGCGAGGTGCCAGTCGCGCGGAGGGGCCCAGTCCTCGCCGTGGAAGACCATGTCGTGGTCGATCATCTCCTGGCGCTCCTGCATCTTCCGCTCGTAGATGCGCCGCCGGTCCGCCTCGTCCCGGATGATGTGCGGCGTGAGGACGAGCACCAGATTGCTCTTTTCCATCCTGTCGCCCCGCGTGCGGAACAGGAACCCGAGGAGCGGGATGTCGCCGAGGATCGGGACCTTCGTCTCGCGCCGCTCCAGCTTGTTCCGGACGAGCCCGCCGATCACGATCGTCTGTCCGTTCTTCACGGTGAGCGTCGTCGACGCGGTGCGCTCGAGATAGCTCACGGTGCCGAACGTGTCGCTCGGGCCGGGCGCGCTCTGGATGTCGCTGATGACTTCCTCGATGTCGAGCCGGACGTCGTCGGACTCGTTCAGGTGCGGTGTCACCTTCACGCGCGGGCCGATCCCCGCGTAGCTCGCCGCGATGTTCGAGCCGCCGGACGCGCCGAACCCGCTCAGCGCGCCGGCCGCCCCCGCCGCGCCGGTGAGCCCGCCGAGGCCGGCGCCGAGCGCGTTCAGCTGGGGTGCGTTCGGCTGGAGCGACGTCTTCAGCTGGACCTTGATCTCGGCGGCCGTGTTGTCGCTCGCGAGGATCGTCGGGGTCGAGAGGATGTCGGCCCCCTTCTGCGTCGCAACCGCCGAGAGGAACGCGCCGAAGCTCGGGATCGTGCTGAGCCCGAGCTTCTCGCCGAGCGCGCCGGAGAGGAACGGGATCTCGGGCCCGCGCACGCCGAGGGCGAGCGCCTGGAGCTCGTCGGTCGGGATGCTCGCTGACGTCGCCGCGCGGAAGCCGCCGTAGGCCGTCTGGGTCCCGTCCGGGCCGACCGCCGCCTTGCCCTGCCCGCCGCCGTGCCATGCGACGCCGACCGAGAGCCCGTTCTCGGTCGAGAGATCGAGGATCGCCGCCTCGATGTAGACCTGGCGCTTCGGCCGATCGAGCTCGCGGATCACTTCGCGCACGTGGACGAAGTCGCGCGGCGTGGCGGTCACGATGAGGGCGTTGCTCGTCTCGTCGGCCGACACCTTCACGGGCGCCTCGAGCGCCGCGACCGGCGACGCGGCGCCGGCGGCACCTCCGCGTCCGGGCGCGAGCGCGCCGTTCGCAGGTGTCGCGGCAGCGTTGCCGAGCGCCTCGTTGATCGGCCCGACGACCTTCTTCGCGTCGGCGTGCTGGAGGAGCACGACCTGCATCTTCAGCTCGTTCGACGGCGCGACGTCGATCATCTCGAGCAGGCGCTCGATCCGATCGAACGACGCGCGCGTACCGACGACGACGACCGCGTTCGGTCGCTCGAGCGCCACGATCCTCGCGACGTGGAGCGCCGCGCCGGCCGGCGACGGCGCGCCCTGCGACGCTCCTTTCAGGCCGAGCATCTCGGAGAGCTCCTTCTCGACCTGCGCGGCGGGCAGGAACTGGATCGGGCGGAGCCAGACCTTGTCCGCCTCGCCGCCCTGGTCGATGACGTCGAGCACTTCGAGCATCCGGCGCAGATTCGCGGACGACTCCGTGATGATGAGGACGTCCCCGTACGGGACGATGCTCGCGTCCTTCGTCGCGAGCTTCGAGAGGACGTTCGTCGCGACGTCCTCCGCCGGGAGGTGCGCGAGACGGTGGATGCGCGTGACGTAGCGCTCCTCGCGCGGGAGCTCTCCCCGCTCGAGCGGCGTCAGCTGCCGCGCGACATCCGCCGACTCGACGATCTTGTAGAAGCCGCTTTGCGGAACGACGGTGAGCCCGTTCGCGGAGAGGACGGCGAGGAACGCCTGGTAGGCCTCCCCGACCGTAACCTTCTGCGGCGCGAACACCGAGGCCTTCACCTTCGCGAGCTTCGGGCTCGCGATGACGAAGCGCTTCCCCGTGAGCTCGCCGATCGTGCGGACGAGATCCCCGAGCTCGGCCTCCTCGAGTTGCAGCGCGATCCGCTCCCCGGGTGCCTTCGGCTTCGGCGCCTCGGTCGAGCCCGGTGGCGGAGCGGGCAGCGCGGCAGGCTCGGCCCGAACGACGGCGGGGACGAGCAGCGCAGCGAGCGGCGCAAAGCACGCTGCGCGACGAAGAGCGAATCCGGACGGCGACATCATTCTCGCCGGTCGACATCTGCGCCGAACCGGGAATTCCGCCGTGGATGACGTTGACATCGTGGCATCGAGAGGGCGGGTCCACCGCGCCTCCGTGCCTTCGCGTCAGGGGGGCTCGGCGCGTGAGAAGGCCCACGCGCGAGCCGCTGCCGGACGCGTCCTTTGCGTCCGGTCAGATCCCGAGCTTCATGATCGCTCCAGCGTACGTCCGCGATCGTCGCCCCCTCGGCGACGTACGGCCGTCACGCAACCTTCTTCGCAGAAGCGATCAGAGATGGAAAGAAAGGATCACGTCTCTCACGCATTTCTGTGAGAGCCGGATGGAGAAGCACGCAGGTGGATGGAGATGGACACACCTCGGGAGAGGGCGTCGCTTCACCCCGAGATCGGAGAAAACAGAAAACAGGAAACAGGCAACTGGCAACTGGCAATGATCGGTGGGGATCACTTCACCGTGCACGACACGGTACAGACCGTCGAACCGCCCTTCGCGATGGCCATCCCCTGGCACGCGAGCTTCGCCGACTGGCTCGCGGTGTACTGATCCGGGCCGCTACCCATCCCGGAGACCATCTGGTTGTTGCATACGTTCGCGAACCCGCAGACGCGGACCCAGCCCGTCGCGTTGCAGAACCACTTCGTGCCCTTCGCGCCCGACGGCGGTGACTGCGCCGTTCCGGCGGGAGGTGTACCCTTCGAGGGCGCGTTGCCGTTCGACGGAGCGCCCGACGAGCCGCGCGAGCCGGACGTGTCGTCGTCCTCGTCACCGTCGCCACTCCCGTTGTCTTCACTCGTCGGCCCCGAGGGCGGAGACGGATCGGAGGGCGTCGTCGGGACGGTCGTCGTCGCCGTCGGCGAGGCCGTTGCGCCCGGCGCCCCCGGCTCCGGCTCCGCATTCGCACCGAGATAGACGAGACCGCCGAGCACGAGGCACGCGCCGCCCCCGAGGGCGAGCACCACCGAGCCGACGATGAGGACGATCGCGAGCGGCGAGAGCCCGGACGGCGGCGGAGGCGGAGGCGGATACCCTGGATACCCTGGGTGTGGGTACTGCTGCGGATGTTGCGGGTGCTGCGGGTGCTGCGGGTACGGATGGCGCGGCGGGCCGGGCGGATACACGCGGACTTTCTAGCGCAAACCACCTTCCCGCGCTCACCCCTCCGGTGTCACCTCGACGGCGACTGGACGATCCGCTTGCCACTCCCGTACGCGGAACAGTCTGCTCCTATCGAAGGATGCGCTCGTCCTGGCTTCTTCCGATCGGCATCCTGTCCCTCGTCAGCGCCGCCGTGTTCGCGTGCGGCTCGCAGACGGACGATTCATCCTTCGCCGACGGCGCCGGTGACGGCGGCACCCCCGACCCGTTCGGCACCGCCGCAGGCGACGGCGGCGGCAACGGCGACGGCTCCACCGTTCCGGGCGTCGACACGTGCGGAGGCAAGCCGTGCGCGAACAACACCGGACCGAAGGAGTTCTCCGAGTCCGGCGCGCCCGGCAACGCAGGCGCGCTCTTCGGCGGCGCCGCCGCGCAGGCGAACGGCACCGACGCGACCCACGAGCCGGTCGTCGTCTACCCGAGCCACGAGACGATGTTCCCGATCAACGTCTCGCACATCCACCACGAGTGGACGGCCGGCACCGCGAACGATCTCTTCCGCCTCACGTTCGAGGGACCGAAGACCACGGTGACGATCTACACGACGTCGACGAGCTGGGAGCCGAGCGACGAGCAGTGGGACTGGATCGCCGAGTCGAATCGCGGCAACGCCGTGAAGCTCACGATCGCCGGCCTCTCGCAGGCCGCGCCTCAGAAGGTGTGGCAGTCGAAGCCGATCACGCTCGAGTTCAGCGCCGCCGAGGTCGAAGGCGCGCTCTACTACTGGTCGACGGGCTCGGCCGGCGTCATGAAGGCGCTCGTCTCGGACCGCATCCCCGAGAAGTTCT
Source organism: Polyangiaceae bacterium (assembly GCA_039809485.1). Taxonomy (GTDB): domain Bacteria; phylum Myxococcota_A; class Polyangia; order Polyangiales; family Polyangiaceae; genus Labilithrix. The sequence goes on from JBDHVE010000001.1 coordinate 98,526, forward strand.
ACACCGACCCGAAGGCCGCCGACGCCAAGACGTGCGTCGCGTGTCACACGCTCTCGCGGGACGGAAAGCGCCTCGCCGTCGGCTACGGCGGCGAGAAGCTGAAGGAGGTGTCGGTCCCGATGCGCACGCCGATCGTGCCCGCCACCGGCGCGCCGGACCGCTCGAGCGGCTGGACGACCTTCTCGCCCGACGGCAAGAAGCTCCTCGTCGCGAACGCCGGCGTCCTCACCCTCATCGACGCCGACACCGGCGCGCCGATCGGACCGAACAACGGCATCGTCCCGCTCGGCGGCGCGAAGGCCACGCATCCGGACTGGTCCGCGCTCGGCGACAAGGTCGTCGTCGCGCTCGGCACGAACGTCGGCAACAAGGCCGTGTCGGGCGGCTCGATCGCGATCCTCCCCTACAACAACGGCGCGTGGGGCGCGCTCCAAACGATCGTCCCGAGCACCGGGACGAGCGACAACAACTACTTCCCGGTCTTCAGCCCGGACAGCAAGTGGATCGCGTACGTGAACGCGCAGAGCGCTTCGAAGGACGCGCTCACGGCGAAGCTCCGCCTCGTCGCGGCGACCGGCGGCACGCCGATCGAGCTGCCTCGCCTGAACGGCCGCGTGAACAACGCGGACGGCGTCACGAACGTCGGCGACTCGATGCCGACGTGGGCGCCCTCGACGAAGCCGGGCGTCTTCTGGCTCGCGTTCTCGAGCGTGCGTGCGTACGCGACGCTGCGTGCCGCCGACTCGAAGCTCGACCAGATCTGGATCGCGGCGATCGACCCGAACAAGCCGGACCCGGGCTACTCCGCGTTCTGGGCGCCGTTCCAGAGCATGCCGGAAGGCAACCATCGCGCGTTCTGGACCCACGTCGAGGGCGAGAAGCAGTGCAAGTGCGTCGAGATCTGCGGCGACGGGATCGACAACGACTGTGACGGCGTTGCCGACGAAGGCGACTGCCAGACGTGCGGGCCGGTCGACATCCCGGGCAACGGCAAGGACGACAACTGTGACTGCGTCGTCGACAACGAGCCGATGGCCGAGGTCTGCAACGACGGGATCGACAACGACGGCGACGGGCTCGTCGACGGCGCCGACCCGGCCTGCGGTGTGAAGTAGCTACCCGACGCGCGCGCTCTTTTCGCCGACGTCGAGCGCGTTCGCGACGGACTCCATCCCTGCTCCACGCACGACGACGAACGCCGGCAAGATCGGCGCGTCGTCGCGCGCCGCGAGCCGGAGCTCGCGTGCGCCGCCGCGCTCCGCGAAGCCGCTCCGCTCGACGTCGACCACGAACGTGCCGAAGCCGTTGGACCACGAGCTCTCCGCCGCGCCCCCGCGGAGGACGACGAACCGGACGACGCGCGTCTCCTTCGCGAAGAGCGCCGGCTGCGCGAGGATCACGCGCTCGGTCGTGACCCGCGCGCGGCAGCGCATGAACGCGAGCGTCGTCACCACCGCGCGCCGACGCGGCATCCACGCGAGCTCGACGTCGTGATCGCCGAGGACGCGCTCTCCAGGCAGGAGCTCCTGGCGCTCGAGCAGGTTGCGGCCGCGCCGCAGGAACCCTCGGACGAGCAGCGGCACCGCGACGAGCGCGAGGCCGATCAGGAAGATGTCGCTGGGCGAGCGCACGCCCACGACTCTACGCAGGCGCGTGGCGAAACCAAGCGCTCACGACGATTCAGAGGACGAGGCCGTGCGGGTTCGCGCCGAACGGGTTCGTCGGCACCCTCGTGAGCGACGCGAGATAGGACCAGAGCCCCTTCGTCCCCGGCGTCCCCGGGCCGAGCGCGACGCTCGCGTTCACGTTGCCGGTCGATCCGCGCTGGACGTTGCGACCGATGACGGTGGCGGAGAGGTTCGGCTGGTGGTCCGAGCCCGGGAGGCTCCGGGCGAAGTCACCGAGCAGGCAGAGGACGACGTTGCGCGAAGCCGCCTCCGTGATCATCCGCGAGATGAAGGTGCGGAGCGCCGGCGCGTTCGCCGTCATCTGGGTGCGGACGCGCGAGCCGTTGACGTCGTCGTGGGTGTCCTGCACCGATCGAACACCTGTGCTTCGCAGGTGCTCTCGTCTCCGCGCTGAAGTCCGCGCAGTTCGCGCGCGCGTTCGTCGACTTCTGGCTCGCGGGGCCTCCGGCGGTCGACTCCGGCACCGGCTACTCGTTCTCGCTCCAGCTCGGCGCGACCGTCGCGGCGTGCCCGGCGGCGAAGTGCCGCTACACGTTCCACGGCCTCACGATGCGGACCGACAAGGGCTACAAGCGCGTCCAGATCCCGCTCGCGCAGCTCGTGAACGACGCGAACGCCCCGCTCTCCTTCGCCGACATCGGCGCCGCGGGCGACGCGGTCCTCGCGGTCCTCTGGGACGGCAACTGGAACGCCGCCCCCCTCACCCGCGTGGACGACGTGAGCGTGCGGTGGTGACGGGAGCACACCTCCACCGACGCACGCGGCGCGGCCGCTCGCTGGACGACGCGTGCGCGGGGTGGCAGGACTGCGATAGCCTTCGCCCTGTGCGTGCTGCGTTCGTCGGCGCGTCGAGGAGCTTCGTGATGAAGGGTCGCTTCGGTCTGGCGGCGTGTGCGGCGGCGTTCGTTCTGTTCGCGTGCTCGACGGGACCCGAGACGGAGGACACGGAGGCGACGCCGACGGGCTGCGAGCCCGGCACGACGTGCGCGTCGTCGAGCGGCGGGAGCACCTCGAGCAGCGGAAGCGCGAGCAGCAGCGGCGGCGAAGCGTGCGGCGCCGGCAAGGCCTCGCTCTGCGCGCCGGGCGCCGCGTGCACGACGGACGCCGACTGCGCGACCGACTACTGCGACGCCGTCTGCGCCGCGCCTGCCGCGACGGCGAGCACCGACGGACGCCGCAACGCGGGCGAGACCGACGTCGACTGCGGCGGTCCGAACGCGCCCGACTGCGATCCGGGCAAGACGTGCAAGACAGCGGACGACTGCACGTCGTCTTGCACGAACGGCGTCTGCGATGCGCCGAGCGACACGGACGGCAAGAAGAACAACGAGGAGACCGACGTCGACTGCGGTGGTCCGAACGCGAAGAAGTGCGTCGTCGGGAAGGTCTGCACGGCGAGCACCGACTGCGGGCTCGCGTGGTGCAAGGATGGCGCGTGCGCGAAGCCGGCGATCGACGACGCGGTGAAGAACGGCACCGAGACCGATGTCGACTGCGGTGGCGTCGCCCAGACCGAAGGCGCCGTGACGGTGCCGGCGGCGGCGCGTTGCGCGCTCGCCGCGACGTGCGCCGCCGACGGCGACTGCGACAGCGGCATCTGCGGGAAGAGCGGACGCTGCGTCGAGGCCCCGAGCTGCCGCGCGCTCTACGGCGGCTACACGTGCGGGACGGGCGAGGTCGGCCAGCCGGGCGCGAACCACGAGAGCTGCTGCAAGAACCTCCCCGTTCCCGGCGTCACGATGGTGCAGGGCGGGGTGACGAAGCAGGTCTACCTCGACAAGTACGAGATCACCGCCGGCCGCATCCGCGAGTGGATCACCGCGATCAAGGCCCAGTACGGCGGCGTGCCGAACATCAAGGCGTGGGTCGAGGCGCGTGTCGCGACCGATCCGATCCTCGCCGGCATGTTCCCGTCGAACTTCAAGGACTACCTCCCGGCGCAGAACAGCGGCCAGCTGAAGACCTTCCCGGTCGCGGCCTCGCTCCAGCCGAAGTACGGCGGGGCGACGACGGTCGACCTCGACATGGGGCTCCAGTCGCAGCTCGGGCCGACGTCGTACTATCGCGACGTGCAGGCCGCGGGCACCGACGGCTGTTACATGGGCGCAGGCTCCTACGGCCACCGCACGTACTGGGCGGACCAGGCCGACTCGCAGGTCTTCGGCGAGGTCTATCGCGACACGAAGGACATCCTCGACGTGAAGTCGATGAACTGCATGACGCCGATCATGTTCGCCGCGTTCTGCGCGTGGGACGGCGGGTACATGCAGAGCGTCGCCGCGATCTCGACCGCCTACGGCCCGTACCAGTGGCCGTGGGGCGACACGCCGACGCCGCAGGACAACGTCGCGAAGATCACGAACTACAACGCCGGCGTCGGCAACTTCGGCAACACCGTCGACCCGCGCTACCTCTGGCCGATCGTCACCTACGACAAGTTCGCGAACGACTTCACGCCGATCATCGCCGCGCCGGGCCGCTTCCCGGGCGACATCGCGAGCATCACGCGTCCGAACCAGGAGAGCTGGATGGACCTCGGCGGCAACATGATCGAGTGGTCGCAGAACGGCACCGCGTACCGCGGCTGGACCGGCGCATCGTGGGAGGGCCACTACTACCCGCGGCAGTGGACCTCGAACATCTACTTTCTCGACAAGTACGGCAAAGGCACCACGCGGTGTATGCGGCTGAAGTGATCGCGGGCGTCTGAGAGAGAGAGAGCTCTCCGAGGTGAGGTGCGGTCTCGGAGTGACTCACCAGCCGAGCCACTCCGACTGCAGCCCGATCGAGAGCGGCTGCCCGATGGGGACGTCGCTCAGGATGGCTTGGGAACCGCGATCCCGATCTGCTTCCGGAGCTTCGCGTACCGGTCGGACACGACGAAGCTCATGAGGTCGTCCATCTTCTCGTTCGCGTGGGCGGAGTCCTCCGCGGCGAGGATCGCGTGGGCGGCCTTGAGGTCGTTCGCGAGGAGCAGGCCGCTTCGCGCGCACGTGCGCTCGACGGCGGTCGACCAGCGCTGGAGATTCGTCCGTCCGCCTTCCTCGACGAAGCGGAGGAAGTGGCCGCGCAGACGATCGATCGACTGCGGCTCGAGGATCGGCTCGATCGCCTGCGCGATCGGGACGACGAGCTGCTTCACCTGCGCGCTCATCGGAAGGCCCGGGTTGCCGATCGACAGCGCGGCGAGGAACACGTCCTCGAGCCCGCGCGCGGTCGGCACGAGCATCTTCACGAAGTGCTCCTCCCGGTAGTTGGCGAGGTGGCGGCCCGCGAGGAACGCGAGCTCCGCCGCGCTCCGGCCCGCGAGCGCCTTCGCGCCGATGCGCGACGACGGCGGCATCCCGGGGACCATCTCGACGAAGCCCTCGAAGTCGGGGTCGGCGTAGAGCGCGGGCGAGTGCATCCCGAGGATGGCCGAAGCCCAGTGGAAGCAGCGCACTGCCTGCACCGTCGTCTTCTCCGGATCCTGCTTCTTCTCCGGGTCGAGCTTCACGAGCTGCTTGTCGCGGCGCATCGCGGACAAGCGCCCGACGAGCACCGCAGAGACGACGACCGAGAAGATCTCGCCGACGAGCGGCTCCTCCTCGGGATGGAAGAGGAGACGCTTCCACGCATCCTGCGTGACGGGCGCGTTCGGGCGGATGAGCGCCGCTTCGCGGTGGCGCGCGTAGAGCTCTTGCTCCTCGCCCTTCGCGATGCCGAGGAAGGCGAGCACCTGCGCCGTGCACCACTGGCGATCGAGATCGCCCTGTTTGCCGTAGAGGCGGTACAGCGCGTGGAGCGCCTCCTCGTCGCGCGGGTCGTGGCGCACGCGACGCGCGAGCTCGGCGGGATCGTCCTCGGGGACGGCTTTCGCCGCGGGGGCGGTGACGTCGGAGAGGTCGACCTCGACCGCCACGTTCGAGCGCGCTTCCTCGAGCTCCGACTCGAGCTCCTTGATCCGGGCCTCGAGCGACTTGATCCTCCGCTCGAGGGCGAGCGTGCGGTGATCGGTCGCCGGCTCGAGCGGCATGATCGTCGCCGGCGGTGGCGAGTCGTCGAACGAGAGATCCTTGATGACGACGCGATGGCGCGCTTCGTACGCCGCCTGGAGCGCCGACTCGAGCCGGCGGAGCCGCTGCCGGTCGAGGCCGAGGTTGTCGGCCATCTTGTCGAGCTGCGCGCGCTCCTCCTGCGTGATGACGCCGTCCTCGATGACCTCCGCGAAGAGCTCCTCGTACATCGCCTCGAGCTTGCCGAGGCGGACGTTGCCGCCCACTTCGCCGCGTTCGAAGCCCACCGAGTGCTGGAACATCGACTCGTCGCTCATGCCCTCTCCCTTTCGGAGCGGAAGTGTCGCCCGCCCGGGGAGCATTGAACAGAGGCCAGCGCCCCTACCCGAACCCACCCGGTTGCAGATGGCCGTGCTGGTCCACGGACCTACCAGCGCCTCGCGTCTTCCGATACCCTGGTCAACGGTCGATGTCGGACACGATCGACGAGCTCTACGCGCGCTGGCAACGCAATCCCGCGGACGTCGGGATGACGGCCGCCCTCTGTGATGCGTTGCGTGACAAGAGTCGACCGGACCTCGTCGAGGTCGTGGGCAGCCATGCGTCGCGGCAGCTGGACATCCGCGCCCTGCTTGCGGCAGCCCGCATGTACTCCGCTTCGGGTCGGCTCGACGACGCGCAGATGGTGCTCGTCGCGGCCGGTCGTCTCGCGCCGCGCGACGGCGACGTGTACCGCTGGCTCGGCGAAGTGCTCCTCCGTCGAGGTGACGCCGAGCGCGCCGAGAAGGTGCTCGAGCGCGCCGTGCAGTTCGGCAGCTCCGATCCGTCCGCCGCCGCGCTGCTCGATCGCGCGCGTGCGCTCCTGCCGGCGCAGCGCTCGGGCGGGATGCAGGTCGTCGCGCAGCAGTTCGCGCAGGGCGTCGAGCAGAACGGGACGCGCAACGGACACGCGCCACCGCCCCTCGCGCCGTCGGCCGACGACGATTCGTCGGAGGACCTCGAGACCCAGGTCCGCGAAGGACGCGACATCCGGTCGGCGATCGAAGGCGCGCTCTCCGGTCGTGGACGCACGGGTCCGCTCCCGCCGCCGGCGGCGCCGCCGCCTGCGCTCGCGATCCCGAACGTGCCGGCACCGATCCCCGCTGCCGGCCGACCGCCGACGCCTTCGTCGGAGCTCACCGGCGAGCTGCCGCGTCTCCGCGCCGAGAGCATTCCCGATCTCGACGAAGACGGCGTCTTCCGACCCCCTCCGCAGACGAGCGCGGTCGCGCATCCGGCGGCCGGCGCCGCGGGCGCGTCGTATGGCCGAAGCGGCACCGCGGACATCCCGGCCCAGCGCGCCGTGACCGCGCCGCAGCCTGCCAACCCGTTCGCGCCGCCGCAGCCGTCGGGGCGGGTGCCGGAGCCGCCGATCCCGCAGAACCCGATGCTCGCTCCGCGGCGACCGTCCGCCTCCGACGGTCGTGCCGTGCCCGAGCCGCGCGACGTGCTCGAGGCGCTCCAGATCGCGGGCGTGTTCGAGCCTGACGGCGCGGTCAAGCCCGACGCGACCACCTGGGAGAAGGCGCCGAAGGGGAAGCGCCGCGTCGCGAGCTTCGCGCTCCTCGTCACCATGGCGGTCGTCTTCATCGGCGGCTCGGCGGGCACCTTCTTCTACGTGAAGGACAAGCGCGCGAAGCAGCACGTCGAAGCCGAGGAGCTCCTCGGCAAGATCGACCGTGACCTCCGCGCGAGCGACGCCAAGCTGCTCGAGCCGGCGGAGAAGGGCCTCGCGCACGCGTTCGACCTCGAGTCGCGCTCACCGCACGCCGCGCTCACGTGGGCGCGCGAGCGCGCGATGCTCGGCCTCCTCCGCGGCGGCGAGAACCTCGCCTTCGAGGACGCTACGCAGCGCGCGAAGGAAGTCGGCGTTCCCGAGAAGCAGATCGCCTTCGCGTCGGTCGCTTCGTTCCTCTTCCAGGGCGACACCGCCGGCGCGGCGGCGAACCTCGCGAAGTGGGATCCCGTCGCGCAGGAGGACCCGTACTACCAGCTCGTCGCGGGGGCGACGTTCGAGCGCGCCGGCGACTCGCGCGCGATCGAGCGCTACGCGGCGGCGGCGAAGCTCGATCCCGAGCTCTTCCTCGCGAAGGTGCTCCTCGCGCGCGCGACCGCGGTCGACGGCGATCCTCGTCGGGCGACGGAGATTGCGAAGGAGCTCCGCGCCGCACATCCCGAGCGCGCGGAGACAGCAGCCATCGTCGCGCTCGCGTGGGCGCGCGACGCGCGCCGCGGAGAGGCCCCGCCGGAGGTGAAGGACGTCGTCACGCGCGAAGGCGATCTGCCCGTCGGGCTGAAGGCCGTCCCGCATGCCGCGAAGGCGATCCTCGCGCTCGAGCAGCACAAGCTGGACGAGGCGAAGCCCTCGCTCCAGCGGGCGCTCGCGCTCGCGGACACGCCGGGCGTCGCTTCGTGGATCGGCAGCATCGCGCTCTCGACCGGTGACGAAGCGCTCGCACGGAAAGCGGCGCTCTCGGCGGTCTCGTACTCGGCGGTGTACCCGCCCGCGCGCGTCCTCGCCGCGCGCGTCGCGCTGCTCGGCGCGCGGCTCGACGAGGCGTCGAAGGCGGCGGAAGACCTGCCCGCCGCGTCCCCCGACGTCGCGGTCGTGTCGGCGGTCGTCGCGTACGAGAAGCTCGATCCCGAGAAGCTCGGCCGTGCGCTGGAGGCGGTCCCCGACGAAGCGCGCAAGCTCCCGTTCGTGATCCCGATCGTGCGCGGCGCCGCGCTCCTCGAGGGCAAGGCGACCGGCCTCGGCAACGACAAGCTCGTCGACATGGCGGACGACGACGCGCCGTGGGCCGACATCGTGGCGATGGATCAGGCGCTCGACACCGGCGACCTCGAAACGGCGACGAAGATCGCCGCGCTCTGGCAGTCGGACGTGCGACCGCTCCGCGCGGTGCGCCTCTCGCGCCTCGCGCGGTACACCGGCAAGGCGGAGGACGCCGAGAAGCTGAGCAAGTCGTCGATGGAAGGCGGCGGGACGGTGACCGCGCGCGTCCTCGCCGAGCGCGTCTTCGCGCTGGTCGCCGCGAACAAGGCGGTCGAAGCGGTCGCGCTCTTCAAGGCGTACCCGAATGCGGGCGGCGCGGCGACGAAGTGGCTCCGGGCCTACGCGCTCGCGTCGAACGGCGAGAACGAGAAGGCTCGCAGCGCGCTCGCAAGCGAGGATGCGCCGAAGGACGCGCCGCTGCCGATCCGGATGTACGCGGTGATGGCGTACGGCGCGGCGAAGGACGCGCGCCGCGGCAACGAGCTCGCGAAGAGCGTCGTGCAGGCCGGCGCCGTCACGCCGGACGTCGCGGCGGCGGCAGAGCGGCTCGGGCTCGGCAAGGTCGCGCCGGCGCCCGCGCGCCGGCGCTGAGCGCGCTCACCGGTACGGCTGGCCGGGTGCGCCCGCCCCCTGCGCCGCCATCTTCGCCTGCCGCTGCTCGATCATGTTCTTCAGCTCCTCGGGCTCGACGGACTGACCGAGCGCCTGCTCGAGCGAGATGAAGCGACGGAGGTACAGGTTACAGAGGCTCTGGTTCAGGGTCATCATCCCGAACTTGTCCTGCCCGACCTGCATCTGGCCGTAGATCTGGTGGATCTTGTTCTCGCGGATCAGGTTCCGGATCGCGACGTTCGGGATCAGGATCTCCATCGCGAGGCAGCGCCCGGGCGCGCCCATCCGCGCCATGAGCTGCTGGGTGATGACGCCCTGGAGCACGAACGACAGCTTGTTCCGGATCTGGTCCTGCTGGTGCGGCGGGAACACGTCGATGATTCGGTTCATCGTCGAGACCGCGGTGTTCGTGTGGAGCGTGCCGAAGACGAGGTGACCGGTCTCGGCGATCGTCAGCGCCGCTTCGATCGTCTCGAGGTCACGCATTTCGCCGACGAGCACGACGTCCGGGTCCTGACGGAGGACGTAGCGGAGGGCGCCCTTGAACGACTGCGTGTCGGCGCCGACCTCGCGCTGGTTCACGACCGCCATCTTGTGGGGGTGGAGGTACTCGATCGGGTCCTCGATCGTGAGGATGTGGACGCGCTGCTCGCTGTTGATCTTGTCGATGATCGAAGCGAGCGTCGTCGACTTGCCGGAGCCGGTCGGGCCGGTGACGAGGACGAGGCCGTTCGGCTTGTTCGCGATGTCGGTGATGACCGGCGGCAGCCCGAGCTCCTCGAAGGAGAGGATCTTGAACGGAATCGTTCGGATCGCGCCGGCGACGGCGCCGCGCTGCATGAAGATGTTCGCGCGGAAACGCGAGAGGTTCTTCACGCCGAAGGAGAGGTCGAGCTCGCTCTCCTTCTCGAAGTGGATCTTCTGCTCCTCCGTCATGATCGAGTAGCAGAGCTGCTTCGTGTCCTGCGGCGAGAGCGGCGGCAGCTTCAGCGGGATGACCTCGCCGTCGATGCGGAGGAGCGGCGGCGCGCCTGCCGTGATGTGCATGTCGCTCGCGCCCTTCTCCACCATCGCCTTGAGGAGCTGGTGGAGATTGACCTTCAACTCGCCGGCCTGCTGCGTCATCTCGTTCTCCTACTTCCGTTCGTCAGTCCGCCATCGTGACGCGCAGGATCTCTTCGGTCGTCGTGACGCCGTCGAGCACCTTGCCGATACCCGCCATGCGGAGGGTGACCATCCCCTGCTTGATCGCCGCCGCCTTGAGCTCCGCGGTCGACGAGCCCTGGAGGACCATCTCCTTCAGCGCATCGTTGAAGCGCATGACCTCGTAGAGCGCGACGCGGCCCTTGTAGCCGGTGCCGTTGCACGTCCGGCAGCCCTGCCCCTTCATCAGGCGACCCTGGGCGATCGAGATCTGGTGGTCGGTGAAGCCGACGTCCTTCAGCGCCTGCGGGTCGATCGCGATCGGGGTCTTGCAGTCTGCACACGCCTTGCGGGCGAGACGCTGGGCGAGGACGAGGTTGACGGACGCCGTGATGAGGAACGGCTCGACGCCCATGTTGAGGAGGCGCGAGATCGTCGCGGGCGCGTCGTTCGTGTGGAGGGTCGAGAGCACCAAGTGGCCGGTGAGCGCCGCCTTGACCGCGATCTCCGCGGTCTCGAAGTCACGGATCTCGCCGACCATGATGATGTCCGGGTCCTGCCGGAGGAAGGCACGGAGGGCCATCGCGAAGTTCAGGCCGATCTCGTCGTGCATCTGCACCTGGTTGATGCCGGCGAGGTTGTACTCGACCGGGTCCTCCGCGGTGCTGATGTTGGCGTCGACCTTGTTCAGCTCGCTGAGCGCCGAGTAGAGCGTGGTCGTCTTTCCGGACCCCGTCGGACCGGTGACGAGGACCATGCCCCACGGCTGGCGGATCGCCCAGAGGAAGTCGTCGAGCGGCTTCTGCTCGAAGCCGAGCTTCGTCATGTCGAGCTGGAGGTTCCCCTTGTCGAGAAGACGCATGACGATCTTCTCGCCCCAGAGCGTCGGGAGGACGCTGACGCGGAAGTCCATCTCACGGCCCTTGCCGAGCTTCAGCTTGATGCGGCCGTCCTGCGGGAGGCGGCGCTCGGCGATGTCGAGCTGGCTCATGATCTTGAGACGGCTCGAGATCGCGTTCTTCAGCTTCATCGGCGGCGTCATCTCCTCGATGAGCACGCCGTCGACGCGATAGCGGACGCGGAGCTTCTTCTCGTAGGGCTCGATGTGGATGTCGCTCGCGCCCTTCTTGATCGCGTTGAGCAGAATCATGTTCACGAGGCGGACGACCGGTGCGTCCTCGCTCGCCTTCTCGAGCTCGAGGACGTTCAGCTCGTCTTCGTCCCCCGTGAACTCGATCTCCGACTCCTCGAAGCCGGCCATGACCTCGTCGTAGGACGGGCCGCTGCTGTAGTAGCGCTCGACGGCGGAGGCGATCGACGACTCGCTCGCGATGACCGGCTCGATGTTGTAGCCGGTGAGGAACTTGAGGTCGTCGATCGCGTGGAGGTTCGTCGGGTCCGCCATCGCGACGATCAGCGAGCTTCCGGCCCGCGAAACCGGGATGACGCGATGCTTCTCGCACTGCTCGCGCGAGACGAGCTTCAGGATGTCGGCGTCGATCTCGTAGTCCTCGAGATTGATCGTCGGGACGCGGTACTGCTGCGACAGAAAATTCGTGATCTCCTGGTCGCTGATGAACCCGAGCTTGGCGAGCGTGTAGCCGAGCGCCTGACCCGAGCGGCTCTGCTCGTCCTGGGCCTGACGGAGCTGCGCGAGGGAGATCAACTTCTCGCGGACGAGGAGCTCTCCGAGCCTGTTCTGGTTGGACATGCTCGTGAAAGCGTCTCGGAACCGAGCGAAACCGTCAATGCCTCAGCGGCGGGCAGGAGCAGACGGAGCAGAAGCCGACGCGCGAGAGCTCCTTCTGGAGGCGCATACGTAAGCGCACCTTTCGGGCCGGGCCCGCAGACGGTATCGTGGTCGCTCTCGCTCGATGGGAATGTTCGACCGCTTCTTCGGCAAGGGACGCAAGGAGGACGCGGCGCGCACTGCCGAGCTCCGGGGCGAGCTGGAGAAGGCCATCGAGCTCTTCTACGAGGCCGGGCAGCCCGCGGAGGCCGCGCGCGTCATGCTCCTCCGCGGCGAAGGCGAGCCCGACGCGCGCGTCCGTCTGATGCACTTCACCCAGGCGGCGAAGACGGCGCCGGAGGGGACCGAGACGAACAAGACGGCCCGCCTCCGGCGCGCGCGTCTCCTCCTCGCGCTCGCGGGCGACGCGGCGGTGAGCGCCGTCGCGCGGCACGAGATCGAAGGCGCCGCGCGCGACCTCGAAGCGATCGGCGAGCCGCTCGAGGCGGCCGAGGCGTACGCGAGGGCGGGTGACAAGGAAGGCGAGGCCCGCGCGCTCCAGGCCGCCGGCGACGTCGAGCGGCTCGAGTTCCTCCTCGCGACGCAGCAGCACGAAGAGCGCGTCTCGCGCGCACGGGACGACCGCGTGAAGGACGTCGACCTCCTCATCGGGTGCGGCAGGAGGCGCGAAGCGCTCGCCGCGCTCGACGAGCTGCTCGCCGGCGGCCAGGTCGACGCGGAAGACAGCCATCGCTCGCTCGCCGAGGCCGCCGCCCTCCGTGACCGCGCGAACGGGCTCCGCGCGCGGATGGTGAAGGGCCCCGTCGTGTCGCTCGAGATGAACGGCGAGCGATGGACGCTCGTGCTCGGCAAGGAAGTCGTCCTCGGGCGCACCGAGGGGTCGATCCGTGTGCCCTCGAACGCGGTGAGCCGCGAGCACCTCCGGATCTGGCGCGAGGGCGAGGACGTCATGGTCCGCGACCTCGAGAGCCGGAACGGCACCCAGCTCCGCGGGATCAACCTCGCGGGTCCCCTCCCCGTCCGTGACGGCCTCGATCTGAAGCTCGGACGCGAGGTCCCGCTCCGGATCTCGCCGTGCACGGGCCTGCCCGGCGCGGTGCAGATCCGGGTCGCGGGTGAGACCTACGTCGCGACGCTCGGACCTTCGCAGCTGCCGCTGCCGGATCTCGAGCTCGTCGCGGGCGCGGAGGGCTGGGTGGAGCTCGTCGCGAAGGCGAAGCCCGTCTACCTCGGCAGCGTGGAGCTCGTGCCCCGTGCGACGCTCCTCGCCGGAGACGCCGTGTCGCTCACGCGCGGCGCCCCGGCGGCGCTCCGCGTGCTGGCGAGCGGAGCGTAGGCGATGGGGTTCTGGGATCTCTTCCGGAAGAAGAAGGAGGAGGAGGAGGCGCCGGCGCCGGACGTGCTCGAAGCGCGCGACGACGTCACGCCCGAGCCGGCGCCTGCGAAGGCGCCGGAGATCCAGACCTCGCATCTGCCCCCCGAGATCGGGAAGCTCGTTCGCGCCGGTCTCCCCGGCGGCCCGACGGAGGACGAAGGGTTCGCCCTCTTCCAGCAGCTCCGTTCGACGCCGGACGAAGCACGCACGGTCGAGGAGCTCGTGCGCGCGACGCAAATGCGCGGGGTCCTCCCCGAGAAGCTCGCGTTCGCGCTCGCGACGACGCTCGCCGACCGCGGCGAGCCGGAGATCGCCTCCCGCGTCCTCGCGTTCGCTTCGAGCTCGCCGGCCCTGCTCGTCCTCGCCGACCTCGCCGAGCTGCGCGGAGATCTGCCGACCGCGCTGTCGCTCGTCGAGCGCGTGATGCTCCGCGACATCGATCATCCGGGCGCGCGCGAGCGGCATCGGCGTTGGCGTGCGCAGCTCGGCTACGAGGTGCAGCACAAGCCGGTCGCCCCCGGCGCGACGGTCGTGACGCGCGAGCCCGACGCGCCGTTCGACTTGCTCCGCGAGGTGGGCCGCGGCGGCGCAGGCGCCGTCTACGAGGCGGTCGATCGCGAGCTCGGCAGGCACGTCGCGCTGAAGGTCTATCACCAGCCGGAGCGCGATCGCGCGCAGCTCACGCACGAAGCGAAGCTCGCCGTCGCGCTCGAGAGCAGCGCGATCGTGCGCGTCTTCGACGTCGATCCCGAGCACGGTTGGCTCGCGCTCGAGTGGGCGGCGCACGGCACGCTGCGCGAGAAGATCCGCGCGCGGGACACTGCGCGCATGCTGCCGATCGAGCGGTGGGCGCTGTCGCTCGCGACGGCGCTCGCGCGCGTGCACGGCGCGAGCTGGGTCCATCACGACGTGAAGCCGGCGAACGTGCTGCTCGACCGCGGCGGCAGCGCGATCCTCACCGACTTCGGCATCGCGCGCCGGATCGGCGAGCCGAGCCCGGCCGGCAGCCTCGGGTACATCTCGCCGGAGCGGATGAAAGGACGCCCGAGCGATCCGCGCGACGACGTCTACGGCTTCGGCCGCGTCCTCGAGGACGTGCTCGAGGTCCTGCCGCAGGTCAGGACGACGGCACGCTTCCGTGCGCTCGCGTCGGCGTGCACGGGCCCGGACGCGAGCCGCCCGGCCGACGGCAAGGCGCTCGTCACGCGGATCCGGGTCGAAATCGTCGGAGGCTGATCACCTCCGCGCGGCGCGGCGGGCGGGCGCGTCGTCGTCGGATTCCTCGTCGAGCGCCTCGGCCGGCGCGGTCGGCTCGGGCAGAGGCTCGGGGGCGGCGACGCGTACGCGCGCCGGCGGGGCCTCGGCGACGTCCGCCGCAGCCGCCGCGAGCGTGCCCTTCGCCTCCTCGAGGTCCTCGAGGCCGACGTGAACGGACGCGACGTCGTGCGAGGCCGCTTCGATCACCATCCGCTCGCGCATCAGCACCGACCGCGCGACGAGGAACATCAGCGGCATCACCGCAAGGCCCGTGACGATCGCGAGGACGGTCGGCACCGCGAGGAGGATGACGCCGGGCACCGACGCGACCCCGACGCAGATCCACAGCGTCCGCCACCATTCCTTCCGCACCGGGAGCGCGGCGAGCTCGTCGGACTCGAGGCGCGCGATCTTCCGGCCGAAGAGCCCCGCGCAGATCGCGAGCGCCACGTGCGCGTGGCCGACGATGATCGCAGAGAGCGAGATCCAGACCGAGAACGCGCTGAGCGGGCCGTCGACCCGCGCCACGGCGGCGAGCGGCAGGTAGAGGGCCGCATGCGCAGTGAGCGGGAGGACGAACGAGGCGAGCACGAGTGGCAGCACGAGGCTCGGCGCCTCGAGCGCGGAGAGCAGCCCCGCGAGCCGCGGCCACGGGTTCTTCGCCTCGATCGACGCGAGATCGGTCGCGCGGAGCAACTCCGCTGCCTCTCGCGCACGCCGCGCGCGGGAAGGACGCGTCCGGACGAGACGGAGGCCGCCGCGGACGAGGAGACCGCTCAGGACGGAAGCGAGCGCGGTCGCGAAGAACCAGACCGTGACGAACGCCTTCTCCGGTAGGTTCGGGTCGAGGAGGAACGTGAGCGGGACGAGGGCGGCGAGACCGACGAGCCCGACGAGCGACCCGACGAGACGTCCTGCGCGCTTCTCGTAGATCGCGTGGAGGGCCGGAGCGGACTCCTCCACGCGCACGCGGACGAGGGCGACCTCTGCGCGCCGCTGCTCGAGCGGTCCGAAGCCGTCGCGGTACGCGCTCACGAGGAGCAGCGTAGCGCACTCAGTAGATCGTGACCTGCTCCTGGGACTGCAGCGTGCAGCGGCCGTCCTGGGGATTGCCGACGGTACGTAGGACGTCGGCGGGAGCGGGCTCGACGCGCGTGCCCTTCATCTCGCTCTCGACCATCCGCACGATCGCGGTCGTGAACTTCGTCACCGTGTAACAGGGGATCGACGGCTCCTTGTGCTCGCCGCCGACGCCCGAGTCGTCGGTGAGGAACAGGTAGCGCCCGTTCGTGATCTGCGCGGTCGTGCGCATCGTCGCCTCGGTCAGCTCGTTCGCGCCGCTCGCCGCGACGGGATAGACGTGGACGCTCTTCTGGATCGCGGTGTCGATCGCCGAGCGCGTCGTCTGGGCCTCGACGTCGTGCTGGGGCGCATCCGCGACCCAGAACGTCATCCGTGCGACGTTGCCGGTCCGCCACGAGAGCCCCATCGCCTGCGAGAGGCCTTCGGGCACCGCCTCGGGGTAGTCGCCGCCGCCGCCGGTCGCCTGCGCGTCGAGGTTCGCCTGGACCTCCTGGAGGTTCGTCGAGAAGTCGAACCAGCGCGTCAGGTACTGGTCGCCGTGGTCGCGGTAGAAGACGAGACCGAACCGCGGCGTCGTCCCCGGGAAGCGCGTCGCGATGTTGCCGGCGATCGACGAGAGCTCCTTCTGGATGTACCGGAGCTCGTCGGACATGCTGCCGGTCGTGTCGACGAGGAAGGCGATGTCGAGCTCGGTGAGCTCAGGGCGCGCCGCGATCGCGCGTCCCCGCGCGGCCTCGCGCTCGCCGCTCGTGAAGAGCGGCAGGCCGGGGCGAGCGCCGAGCGTCGTGATGTACTTCGTGAAGAAGTCGTAATTGAGGTTGTCGTCCCAGACGCCGGCGGTGAGCGTGCCCTCGAGCGGGTTCTCGCCGTTGCCCTGCTCACCGCCGCCCGTGGACGGGGCGCCGCCGGAGCTCGAAGACGAAGACGCGCCCTCGGTCGGCGCCGCGCCGTTGAAGTCCCCGCCCCCCGAAGACGGCGCACCGCTGCGGTCCGCCGAGCTGCCCTCGAAGGAGCTCGCCGACATCGAAGAGCAGCCCATCGCGAGTGCCCCCGCGGCCAGAACGATCGCCGTCACTGCGCTTCCCGACCGCCAACGCTTCCACATGCAAGCCTCCATTCGAAGTTACGGAGGGCCTCACTGCAGACGGCGTGCCGGCCGACGTCGACCGCGGGAGCGCGCGAAAACAGCACAAAAAACCAGCGGCGCACGCGACCTCGTCGGTCCCGTACGCCGCTGGCCCCTGATCCCCGTGTCACCCGCGGCTTGGGTTGTGCCGCGGGCTTCCTCTCGTGACCCCAGAAGAGGCGCTGGAGTCCCTCTCCACTACGTCATTCTTCCTGCTTCGAGTCCTGCGCCTGCTCGGCGTCCTCGGTCTCGGTCTTCGGAGCCGCAGGGTGCTCGTCGACCGGCTCGGCCGGCTCCTCGGCGTGGCGCGCCGAGGTGTGCTCGAGCACGTCGCTCCTGACGCGCGCGGTCCGCTGCGAGGCAGGCGGCGGCCACGCGGAGACGTACCGCGGCGTCTCGCCGGGCCCGCTCGCATCGATCCAGGTGACGTGACCGGCGCCCTTGTCCCGCACGTCCATGTGGACGAACGAGCTGTTGGGGTAGAAGCCGCATCCCGTGTCCTCGAGCGTCTTGCAGAACGCGACGACGTCCTCGTTCTTGATCCCCTCGAGGCGGAAGTCGATCGCGCGCCCGCTCTGGTGCATGCTCCCGACCGAGGTCGGACGGTAGCCCGACACGATCGACACCTTCGGGACGTTGCCGTCCTTCGCGAAGTGGTCGATCACGTGGGCGAGGTTCGCGACGAGGCGCTCCTCGACGCGCTTGATCCCGGGCGCGATCTCGGCGCCCTTCTTCTTCGCGAGCTCCTCGACCGGCGTCGTCGGACGCGCGGCTCCGCCGGGGCGGACGAGGATCGAGAGCTGCTCGACGGCGAGCGGCGCGATCTTCCCGTCGCACGTCGAGAGCGTGAGCTTCTCGATCTCGGGGCCGCGGATGATCTCGACCGGCTCCTTCGCGCAGGACTTCTTCCCCTGCTTTGCCTTTCCGGGCTTCTCGTCCGCCGTCGGCTCATCGCTCTTGGCGTTCGAGAGGCCACGGATGCGCGCGACGAGCTCGGCGAAGTCCTCGTCGCGCGCGAGTTCGCCATCGTTCTTGGCGTCCTCGGTCTTCTTCGGCGAAGCCTTCTTCGAGCCCTTCTCCGCGCCGCCCTTCCCGGGCTTGCCGGAGTTCGGGCTCGGCAGGTTCGGGAGCTCGCCCTTCTTGACGGGCTCCTTCATCGCGACTTGCTTCACGTGCGCGTTCTTCGACGTCATCGACGCCGCGACGAGCGTGCCGTTCGGCTCCTTGTGGCCGGGACCGCTCACGTCGACGTCGTGCGCGTGGTGGACCTGCACGAGCTTGCCGTGCTTCTTGCCCGCGGTGTGCTTGACGCGCTGGAGGCCCGGCTTCTCGGAGTCGACCTTCTCGGCCTTCTCCGCCTTGTCGTTCTTGTCCGCGACCTTCTCGGCCTTCTCGGACTTGGAAGCGTTCTTCGCCGAGGCGGACTTGCCGGCCTTCTTGGCGTGCTTGACGACCTTCGAAGCGACGGGCTTCGAGTCGTGGGTCTCGGACGGGCTCGCCCAGGCGGCGAGAGGGGCGATCGCGAGCGCGAGGGCGACGAGAGACGAGACGACGGGCTTCATGTCCTCCTCCAGGCCGCCTCCCTCAGGGGTTGGGACGCGGGCGTGGGGCTAAGGTCGTACATCCACGTACCTTGGCCAACTAAACGACGTTCCTTTTCTTCGGGCGTGTCGGCTAAGTCTTTCCGCCCGATGGCGATGACCCCGAGCGAGTTCGAAGCGCGCTTCCGTGCGCTCGTCGCCGCGCACGACGAGGGCACGGGCAACACCGGCTGCCTCGCCTGCGAGCGGTGCGAGCGGTGCACGGACTCCACGTTCCTCGTCGACTGCCGGAACGTGTCGCGCTCGCACTACTGCACGCGGTGCGAGGACTCGAGCGAGTGCTCGCACTGCACCGGCTGCACGGGGTGCGTGAGCTGCTCGCACTGCGAGGCGTGCGACCGCTGCACGCAGTGCGCCTACGTCGTGCGGAGCACATCGTGTGCAGGATGCACCTATTGCTTCGGGTGCGTCGGCCTCGTGAAGAAGGACTTCCACATCCTGAACGAGCCGTACGATCGTCAGGAGTGGTTCGCGCGCGTGGCGGAGCTCCGTCGCGCGCTGAGGATGTGATGCGCGCGGTCGTGCAGCGCGTGGCCTGGGCGAAGGTGGAGGTCTCCGGCGAGGTGACCGGGCAGATCGAGCGCGGCCTCCTCGTCTATCTCGGCGCCGGCAAGGGCGACGGCGAAGAGGAGCGCACCTGGATGGTCCAGAAGATCCTCGGGCTCCGCATCTTCGAGAACGAAGCGGGAAAGATGGACAAGAGCGTCGTCGACGTCGGCGGTGCCCTCCTCGTCGTCAGCCAGTTCACGCTCTACGGCGACGTCCGCAAGGGCCGTCGTCCGAGCTTCGACGACGCGATGCCGCCGGCGGAGGCGGAGCAGGCGTACGAGGCGTTCGTCCGTCACGCGCGCGCGTCCGGGACGCGGGTCGAGACCGGCCGGTTCCGCGCGGACATGAAGGTCTCGAGCCTGAACGACGGGCCAGTGACCATCTGGCTCGACACGGCGACGCGCTAGGCGCGATCATCCCGGAGCGAACGTGAGCGACGAGACGTCGAAAGAACCGGCGGCCGCAAGCGCCGACGACGCGGGTGCGGACGCACTCTTCACCGCGCTCTGGAACCGCGCGCTCGAGGCGTGGGACGAGGACGGCCCGCATCGCGCGCTGCTCGAGCACGCGCTGAAGGCGGAGCTCCTCCCCGACCTCGCCGGTCGTTACCGCGCGCTGAAGGACGACCCCGTGAAGGGGCCGCGCGCGCAGAAGCAGATCGATCGGATCGTCGCGGCCGCGACGCAGCTGATGTTCGCGATGAAGACGCCGCCGCCGACGAAGACGCCGATCTCGTGGACGATCAGCGCGGGCTTGTTCTTCCTCGTCGTGGTCGGTTGGCTCGCGTACGCGTTGCTGAAGCGTCACTGAGTCGGCGCGCCGCGTGCATCGACGACGCATCATGCGTCCGTCGACCGTCCTGCTCGGTGCCCTCGTCCTGGCTGCGCTCGGCTGCGAGCGCGGTCGTGCTCTCCGTACTTCCGACACGGTCGCGCCGACCTCGACGACGGAGCTCACGAGCGCGGAGCTCCCTTCTCCGGCGGACGGACGCGACCTCGTCCTTCCACCGGAGCCGGTCCGCGGTCTGGTCGAGCTCTCCGTCCCCGGCGAGCCGGCGAGCTTCCTCGTCGGCGCTCCGCCACGCGTGGCTCCGCGCATCGTCTACCTCCACGGGATGTGCAGCGGTCCCCAGGCCACGCTCCAGAGCTTCGAGCTCGCCGCACGCCAGCACGGCGGCGTGCTCGGGCTGACGGGCGACAAGGACTGCGGGGGAGGCCTCCACTCGTACACGGTCGACGCCGAGGTCCAGCAGCAGCGGCTCGAGCACGCGCTCGCCTCGCTCGGGGCGGACGGCGAGGTGAAGCGCCCCGAAGTCGTGATCGGGTACTCCCAGGGCGCGACCGTCGCCGAGCGGCTCGCGTCGGCCTACGCCTACCCGTTCGTCGTCCTGATCGGGGCGCCACGCGAGCCGTCGCCCGACCACCTCGAACGGGCGCGCGCCGTCGTGATGATCAGCGGCGAGAAGGACATGGCGAAGCCGAAGATGAAGGCGGCACGCGAGGCGTGCGAGGCCGCCGGGATCCCTGCACACTACATCGAGATGCCGGGGGCGCGGCACGGCGAGCTCCCCGACGGCGATGCCGTCGTGGGCGAGGCGCTCGCGTGGATGCGCGAGCACGCGCGCCCGCTGCGGTGACCCCGGCGCGCCGAGAAAAAGAACGCGCGGCGGAGAAAAGATGGACGGGTCGGCGCTCCTGCCCGGAATCCCTCGCAGGAACCCATCATGACGACGCCCCCCGCCCTTCGCCTCTTCCTCGCTTCCTTCGTGATCGCGGCCGGTTGCGCCGCCGCCGCCTGCTCCTCCGAGGCGGGCTCGAGCCCGTCGTCCTCGTCGGGCGGGAGCTCCGGCGGATCGAGCTCCGGCGGCGCGACGCTCTCGACGGCCGACTGCACGAGCCGGTGCGAGGCCAAGGCGAAGACCTGCGGCGCGCCTGCCGAGACGTCGGCGCAGGGCTGCGCGCAGCTTTGCGGCGAGCCGCGGACCGAGGACCAGCTCTCGTGCCTCGAGGCGAAGGATTGCCGCGCCCTCATGTCGGGAGAGGACTTCGACACGCTCTGCCCTGCCGGCGGCGGATCGAGCACGTCGTCGACGAGCAGCTCGTCGTCGAGCACGAGCAGCAGCTCGAGCTCGGGGAGCTCGGGGAGCACGCTCCCGACCTCCCTCACGATCACGGGTCACTTCGGCACCGTGAAAGCGACCCACGTGAAGAAGGACATGACGCTCGTCTCCTTCCTGAGCGTCGCGCCGAAGCCGTCGTTCTCGCCGTCACAGCCGTCGACGCTCCCCGACGTCGGCGCCACCGGCGTCACCGCGACGGTGAAGTCGCCTGACCCCGGAACGTGCAACGCGAAGATCAGCTACGTCCTGAACTCGAACCAGATCGGCGTCATGATCGAGGGCACCGAGACGCTGCCCGCGACCGACTGCGCGACGTTCACCGACGCCGTCGCGCGCGACGGCTTCGAGGCGACGCTCACGAACGTGCCGTATCCGAGCGGAACGACGAAGGCGACCGTCCAGATCAAGCTCTCGCCCTGACCGGAGCCCCGGCGTGTGCTACCGCGTGTGCTCGTGACGCGCGCTCCCCTCTTCCTGGCCTGCTGCGCCGGCCTCTTCGCCGGCGCGCTGGCGCTCGCCTGCGAGTCGAGCGAGCAGATCGGCGAGCTCGCGCCGCGCGCGGAGGACGCGAGCACGCCGCCGGTCACCTTCCCGCCCGTGGCGGAGGACGCGAGCACGCCCACTGCGCTCTCGTGGCGCCTCCACGCGCCGACCGTCCCGTGCAGCATCTACGCGATGGATGAGGAGCGGTCCGACGCGCTCTTCCTCGGGTGCAACGGAGGGCGCGTCTACCGGTTCGACGGCGTTCGTGCCGACCTCTCCCTCGAGCTCGAGGACACCCGACTCGTCTCCCTCCTCTGGGCTGGCCCCGACGGAAGCGTCTGGGCCGGCGCGCAGTCCGGCTACGACGCGAAGGCGACGACGGAGCTCCATCGCTTCGACGGCACGACGTGGTCGAAGGTCGTGACCGGCGGCGAGCGCATCACGTCCCTCACCGGCACGAGCGCGACGGACGTGTGGATCACGACGCCTTCGCAGATCCGGCGCTGGAACGGCGCCGCCTTCGCGCCTTCCTACACCGCGACCGCCGGGGAGCTCCGCGCGTGCACCTTCGCCGCCGCCGACATGGGCTGGTGCACGGGGACGAGCGGCCTCGCCGTCTCGTGGAACGGCGCGAGCTGGACGCCGATGACGGCCGTGCCGTGGTCGGCCTCGGCCGAGGTCTTCGGCGTCGAGGTGAATCCATTCGACTCCGTCCCGACCTTCTTCTGGGGCGAGCCGGTCAAGGGGCCGAACGGGGAGAACGCCGAGATCCACGTCGCCACGTGGAAGGCCGATGCCTTCCAGCCCCGCACGGCGAAGGTTCCCTCCTTCACGTCCTTCCGCGTCCCGCGCAAGCGGACCGGTCACGTCGTCGTGAACGGGCGTCTCTACATGCTCCTCTTGGTCGAAGAGCAGTACGGGCAAGCGCTCGTCCACGATCCGTACGAGGACGTGTTCCGGTCGCTCTGCGCGCCCGCCCTCGCCTCTTCGGCCGGCTCGGCGAAGACGCGCATCGGCGGGTTCGACGGCCTGCTCGCCACGGTCGTCGGCTCGGGCCAGAGTCAGCTCGCGCTCTCGACGCAGACCACGACCTTCGAGCCCCACGAGCTGTCGGTCGCGCCGAGCGGCGCGGTCTGGGCGCGGGTCGAGGACACGACCGCGTGCGGTTCGATCACCGATCGCCTCGTACGCTACGAGGACGGGCAGTGGCGCGACGTCGCCGGCCCGCAGCCGGTTCAGTCGGGGCGGAGCCTCGCCGCGATCGCGTTCGATCAGGCGTACACGCTGACGGCGGCGGAGGGGATCCTCGGCGAGTACAAGGCCGGCACCTGGGCCGACCGCGGCACCTTCGACAACGCGTGGTCGCTCTGGGCGAAGAAACAGGACGACGTCTGGATCGGCGGCTACACCGACGAGCTCGCGCACTTCGACGGCAAGACGATCACGACCCTCGTGCCGAAGGGCGCGGGCCGGCAGGTGAAGCAGGTCGTCGAGGCGGCCGGCGTCGTCTGGATGGTCGCGCTCGGCTACACGCAGGACGACACCGACGTCCACGTCTACCGCTTCGCGAACGGCAAGCGCGAGGAGTGGAACCTCGGGATCGAGTCGTACGGCACGCACGTGTCCGCCCTCGACGCGACCCACGTGTGGCTGAGCGGCAGACCGGCGAAGGCGTGGAACGGCACGACGTGGAAGGACCTCCCCTTCGACGCCTCGAACGTCTGGGCGCGCACGGAGGACGAGGTCTACTTCACGTTCGGCGGCGACATCTTCCGCTGGGACGGCAAGACGAAGGAGCGCGTCTACCACGGCTTCGTCGGGATCCGCGGGATCGACGGGTCACGCGACCGCGGGATCGCGATCGGGCCGGGTGGGCTCACGATCGAGCTCGGCGTCTTCCCGGTCGGGACGAAGTGAGCGCTACGGCTCGCGCGTGAGCGGCTCGACCCGCGCGCGGAGGAGGCTCTCCGGATACGTCGCGAGGAAGGCACGCGCGCGCTCCCGCGCCGCCGACGTGTCGCCGTGCTCACGGAGCAGCTGGATGCGGAGGTAGTCGCGCTCCTCGGCGTGGCGGGAGGCGGGGAACTGCTTGTCGTGCGCGTCGAGCGCTTCGGCGGCAGCGCGGGCGTCGTGGCGGACGAGGGCGGAGCGGGCGCGCTCGAGGAGGGACTGCTCGCGGTCGAAGGCGCTGGCGGCGGAGGGAGCGAGAGATGCGGGCGCGGGCGCGGACGGGGACGCGGACGCCTGTTCGGGTGCGGGTGCGGGTGCGGG
>JBDHVE010000002.1:0-120775 GCA_039809485.1 Polyangiaceae bacterium
CCGAGCTGTTCCAGACCACGCCGCAGAACATCACCCAGCACCTGCGCGAGGTCTACGCGGACGGCGAGCTCGACGAGGCGGCAACATGTAAGCCGTTCTTACAAGTTCGAGCCGAGGGCGCACGTCAGGTCTCGCGCACGCTGCGGTTCTACAACCTCGAAGCGATCCTCGCCGTAGGCTTTCGCGTGCGCAGCCATCGCGGCACGCAGTTTCGCAAGTGGGCGAACGCGCGTCTGTCGGAGTACCTGGTCAAGGGCTTCACGATGGACGACGAGCGGCTGAAGAACCCGCCCGGCCCCGGCCATACCGACTACTTCGACGAGCTGCTCGAGCGGATCCGCGACATCCGCGCGTCCGAGCGGCGCTTCTACCAGAAGGTCCTCGATATCTACGCGACGAGTGTCGACTACCAGGCTGACTCCGACCTTTCGCAAAAGTTTTTCGCGACGGTGCAGAACAAGATGCACTGGGCGGCGCACGGGCACACGGCCGCCGAGATCGTCCACGCGCGCGCCGACGGCGATAAGCCGGCGATGGGCATGCAGACGACGCGGCCCGGGGGTGTAGTCCGCAAGGCCGACGCCGCGGTCGCGAAGAACTACCTGACCGAGCCCGAGCTCCAGGTGCTCCACCGCATCGTGAACCTGTACATCGAGTTCGCCGAGCTCCAGGCGCTCGAGCGCAAGCCGATGACGATGCGCGACTGGGTCGCGAAGCTCGACGACTTCCTCAAGGCGTCAGGACGCAGGCTGCTCGACCACGCCGGGACGATCTCGGCCGAGGTGGCGAAGGCTAAGGCCGACCGCGAGTACGATCGCTATCGGGCCCTCCAGGACGCGAAGCCTCGGGTCATCGACGCCGCGTTCGAGGCAACTGCGAAGCAGCTCAAGAAGCCGGAGCCGAGGCGCTCGCCGAAAAAGGGGCGCAGTCGGTGACGCGCTCCGCTCACACGGCTACCCGCATCTCGAGGCGCGGCCACGCTTCGTCCCCGAACGGCGCCTCAGACCGCCAACGTTCCGATCCCCCTTGGGGACGCCATTTCGGTTGGGCGCTTGGTCCGCGCCCACCGACACTCGCGGGGCTTCTGTCAGCCCTGTCCTCGTCCGGCTTCGTGGACTCGAAGACTCGTCCACTTCGCTCGGACTCGTCCAGAGCAGAGCGAGTCCCCTTGGGGACGCCCCCGAAACCCCTCGAAGGTCCTGCGAGGGGGGTCACTTCTTGTGCAGTCGCTTCGCGGCGTCGGCGAGGGCGCTTCGAACCGTCTCGGGCAGGGTCACCTCGGCCTCGAGCGCGCGCGCGATGGCGTCGAGCGCTCGCGTCCGGTTCCGTTCGCTCGAGCCCGCGAGAAGCGTCAGCTGCGTCGCCGCCATCGCGCGCACCGCCGGCGGCTCCGCTGCGCCGAGGAGGGCGACGAGGCGGGGCACGTGCTTCGAGGATCCGACCCAACCCAGCGCCATGACGGCGCGCTCACGGACGGTCTCACTCGGATCGTCGAGCGCGCGGAGCACGGCTTCCAGAGCGCGAGCCTTCGCGTCGCGATGGCGCTGCCCGATCATGCCGAGGATCTGGAGAGCCGTCGCTCGCTCACGCGGGTGTTCCTCGGTACCCGCGGCTTGCGCGAGGAAGTCCACCGCCATCGTCCCGTGCCACACGAAGAAACGCGCCAGGCGCTGTCGGAGGTCCGGGTTCTGCGCGCGCCGCAGGAAGGCGAAGTGACGGAGCAGGGAGGCCTCGTCGTGCGACGTGAGGAGGCGGTCCTTGAAGGCGAGGTGCACGGCTTCGTCGTCCGTTGCATCGGCTTCGCGAAACGCGCGCTCGGCCTCGTCGTCAATCTGCGGCATCGCGCGGATCATGAAGCAGCCGACTCCAGTGCGGTTCGAAATTCCAGCTTCGTGGACCCGAAGACTCGTCCCCTCGGGGCGGAGCGCTTTCCTCAGGTCGTCGTGACGCGCCGTTCGAGCTTCCCTCGTTCGTCGAAGTGCCACGCATCGTCGGCGACGAGCCGACCTCTCGCGTCGTAACGATTCTCCCAGACCTGGATCAGCGCACCCCGGCTTCCGTACAGGAGACCGGACATGCGCCGCACGCCAGCCGACTTCCGAGCCGAATCATCGTCGAGGAGAGGCCACGTGACGTCCCAGTAACGATGAAGGTCCATCGTTCGTCGCTTCACGACGCGTCCGTGGCGATCGTAGGCATGCAGGATCGCGCGGTTGGTCGGCATCGGGGGTGAAGCTAGCGCATCCCGCAAGGACGTGTGTCGAGCCGTTCGTGCATGATGCCGTGGTGCGCAGCTACACGCTCACTCGAATGCCGTCCGTCATCGAGCTCACCGAGAGCGAGGTGCTCGCGGCCTCTCGTGAGGTCGAATCCGTCGTAGGCCGGCGGCTCGATGCACCCGTGGTCGTCGCGGTCGCGGGCGCATGTCTCGTCCTGCCCGCACCTCACGAGATCCGCCGCGACGGGCGCGCGCTGCCTGGCGAGGAGTGGGAGGACTACGCCCAGGCCTGCCTGACCGCATGCGCTGGGTTGCCGATCCGCGCGCTCCGCTACGCCGTCGAAGAGATCTACGTGCCTTGCCGTGCCGCACGAGCGAGTAGCCCCCGGGGGCGACGCACACCGCGGCAGCGCACGCGGCGAGACGGTCGCGAACGAGAGGCCGGTGACATGAAGTTGCGATGTCCCTCAACGCGGAGTGACGACCGAGCTCGCGGCCGGCCGGGCTTTCGTCGGTACGAACGCGCCGACGTACGTGCGCACTGGGATCGGCGTGGTCTTCCGTTAGGGCATACGCGTGCTCCGACGGCGCTTCGCGTCCCGCAGCGACCCGTTCCGCGCCGTCCGCTCACTCCGTGGCGCCGGGCGCGGGAGTGTGCTCCGGATCCCTCCAGAGCTCGGTGAGACCCTGGGCTTCCGCCCATGCGGTCACGCCGCCTCCGGCGCGCGGGCACAGCCGCATGGACGCAAAGCGAAGTGACGCGCATCTCCCTCGCTGCGTGCAGACCTGGCCCGCGTCGAGGGGATCCGGGAGCTCCGCACTCGTCGGGCCGCCGACGTCGGCGCGGCAGTAGACCTTGCCTCCGACCGGCGCGATGCAGGACGGTGCGCCCGCGACGGCCGAGGGCACGAGGACGCCGAAACGTTCGGCGGCAAGCGACAGCTCCTCGGGCGTGAAGCCTCCCGGGGCGGAGGAGAGCGACGCGAGCGTGGCGCAGTCGCAAGGAGGCGCGAGCCCGACGTGCAGTAGGGGGACGTCCGAGCGGCCCCTCGCCGTGGCGCCTGCAATCCTTCCTCGGGCCGCGCGGACGCAAGAGGCAGCACCGTGGCGCTCGGCAACGCTGGCTGCGGGGCGGGAGCGGGAGGTGGTGGCGCACAGCCGAGGGAGAGCCCCACGAAGACGCATGCAGCCCAGGCGTGCAGCGAGCTCACCGGACCCGGTCCTCCGCCGAGGTTCCGGCCTCGAGCTCGTCGTAGAGCTCGAACAGCACCTCGCGCAGGTTTCCACCGTGGCGCGCGAGGCGCTCCTCGAAGCCGCCGGGGAACGAGGCCTCGGGCGCGA
Source organism: Polyangiaceae bacterium (assembly GCA_039809485.1). GTDB lineage: Bacteria > Myxococcota_A > Polyangia > Polyangiales > Polyangiaceae > Labilithrix. Next base: position 3,560 of record JBDHVE010000002.1, read on the forward strand.
GGTGCGCGACGACGCGCGCTGCCGTCTCGGCACCGACGCGTGCGTGGAGGAGCGTCGGAAGCCCGAGGTCGCGGTGCGCGCTTCCGACGAGCGACGCGTCGAGCGATGCCGCGAACGCGCGCACGAGGGTGAAGGCGAACGGCGCGAGCTCCTCGACCTCGTCGACCAGCACGACGCGTGGCCCGCGAAGGGCGACGCGTGCGAGGGCGTGCATCGGAACGCCGCGCGATCCGCGGAACCGGACGACGGTCATGCCGTGCCGTCGTGCCACGCTTTCGAGGTGTGCGAGGAGGGTGCTCTTGCCGCTTCCGTGGACGCCGACGACTTGATGCTGCGCGCCCGGAGCGAGCGCGCGCGCCGCGAGGCGATCGAGGTGCTGCGGATCGCGAGCGAGCCACGGGATCCTGCCGGGCACGAAGCGCGCCGCGGAGAAGGGGTTCGTCGCGCGCCCCGGCCCGATCACGGCGGCCAGCCGAGCTCGAACGGCTCGTCGTGGACGAAGTCGTCTCCCAGCGGAGCGAGACGCCGCACGCGCACCCGCCACCCGATCTTCAGGAGAACGCCGTGGTAGCTGAGCGGAAGGAACGGGAGCGTGACCTCGAACGCGTGCTCCGAGCTCGCGGCCTTCTCGTCACCGTCGGCGAGCACGCGGTAGTAGACGACGCCCATGTCGGTGTCGCCTTTGCCCTCCGTTTCCCAGAGCACGGCGAGCTCCACCCGGCGCCCCAGATGTTCGGCGAGCGGCTCGAGCGAGACGCGCCCCCGGAGCAACGAGCCGGGCACGAACGTGCGGCCTTCGAGATGAATCGAAGCGCTCACGAGCCGACCTTCGGGAGCACGCGGAGCTCGTAGAGCTCGTCGTAGTCCGGCCACCCGGCGATGTCGGCCCGGACGCGGACGAGCCATCGGATCCCGTTCCTCGCCGAGCGGAAGGTGCCGGGCAGGTTGGAAGGGAGCCGCACCGTGACCTGATGCGGCCAGCGCTCACCGCGCGCCAGCGCGACGGGGCCGGCATCGACGAGGGACTGCGCGAACACGTCGTGATCTTCGCTGCGCGTATCCGTGCCGACGGTGAACGTCACCGTCTCGCGGCACACGAGGTCGACCTCGAAGCGGTTGACCTGCGCCTTGCCGCGCTGCTCGACGTGAATCGTGACCTCGTCGCCGACGAAGACCGGCTCCTCGGAGAGCTCCACGCGCGCGAGCTTCGCGCGCGCGAGGATGCCCTTCGCGGCGAACACGGCGAGGAAGATGCCGACGGCGACGAAGATCGAGACGAACGCCGCGAGGCCGAAAGAGCGCTCGAGGATGGCCACGACGACGAAGGGGAGGGTGACCAGGTTCCAGAACACCGCCGCGAAGAGCAGTCCGAAGACATTGGCGACGCTCGGCGGAGGCAGCATGCGCGCGAGGACGAGACCCGGCTTCGTCCGGATCCGCGGCAAAGGAGCGGTGAGGAGGAGCGGCGCGTAGATCTGCGCCGCGGTACGGGAGGGCGCTGCGGCCGTCCGATAGTCCAGCACGACGGGGGCGACGACGTCGGCGATCGTCGCGCTCACACCGCCGAGCGATCGGGACTCGGACGACCGCCGCGCGCGGATGGCGCGGACGAACATCCACCCTGCCGCGGCCGTGAAGAGGGCTCCGGGGATGACGCCGCCGAGCCGCCCCGATCGCACCGCCTGCGCGATCGAGCCGATCCCGGCGGCTGCGAACGGAACCGTGACGAGGATCTGGAAGAGAGTCGCGAACGGACCGGCGCGCTTGGACATCGGCGTGACGAGCAGCATCGCCCGACGGCGTCGTCGACACAACCAGCCGCTCGCCCCGAGCGACGCGACGCTCCTCCTCCAGGTGAGGTCGTACGGCAACGACTCGGGTCAGAACGTCGCGAGCAGGTCGGAGCCCGACGCCGAGAGCGTCACGCCCTCGGCCGGCGAGAGCCGCGCGTAGAGGGCGTACTCCGCCTCCGTCCACGAGCCCGTGAGCGCGTCCTTCTTGCCCTTCAGGGTCGCGCTGCGTCCGAGGACGTAGCCCTCCTTCAGTGACATGACGAGCGCGAGCTTCTGGCTCGTCGCCGTGCTCCGCACCGTCGTGGGAAGGGTCCGCGGCGCGTAACGCCCGCCGCCGAGGTGGGCGTCGTATTCGAAGTACGACTGGAAGCTGCACGAGCCGGTCCCGTTCACGGCGCAGGAGCTCGCGCCGAACGTCGGCGTCGCGTTCTCGAAGTCGAGCACCACGGTGGTCGCCCCGTTCGACGTCGTGGTCCGGAGCTTCGTGGGCCCGCGCCAGGGACCCCACGGCGGCATGAACTCCCGGGTCCAGGGAAAGCCGAAGTTCCGCTCCTGCTCGTTGTCCGTGCGGAGCGCCGGGTTTGCCGACGCGGACCACGCGGAGCAGTCGGACACGTCGTTACACGTCCGGGTCCGTTCGCCGAGCACCCAGGCCCCGAGCGCCGCTTCCGTGCGGCCGGCGGCGAAGAGCTTCGCGACCTTCGCCGCCGAGAGCGGCGCGGCGTTCGCGAGCGCCGGCGAGAAGAGATCGACGGTGCCGCTCTCCGGAGCGGGCGGGGGCGGAGGCGGGGGCGGCGGCGGAGGCGGAGGCGCCGCGGGAGCGCTCATCCAGATGTCCGTGCTCGTGAGGCCCTGGTACACGCTGAACTTCCGGAACCGCACCTTGAACGCGCGATCCTTCGGGAAGAGTGGCCCGAGGTCGATGCTGCCGGGTTGATGGATGACCCGCTGGCCGAAGGTGCTCCTCGACTTGGTGGGAACGAGACGCGAGATCGGCGGGCCCTTCGCCCACGTCCATCGGAGCTCGAGGCCCTCTGCCACGTAGCCGGCCGAGAGGATCATCCCGGTCTGGGACAGCACCTCGACGAGGAGGCCGTCGAGCTCGAAGGTCGCCTTGCCGTCGGCGGCGCCGGAGAGCAGCACGTCGCCGCCGCGGTAGCGGAAGAGCGGCGTCGTGATCGCCGGTCCGGCGAGGGGCACGTCCTGGATGGCGCGTCCCTTGTAGAGGCCGAGGCCGTCCGGCACCGCGGTGACGCGAAGCTCGGAGAGCCAGTCGAGCGGGCTCGCCCCCGCCCAGCTCCCGTCGACGACCTTCATCGGCAGCTTGCAGGTGTCGCCGACGACACAGGCGGTGGTGGCTTCGGCCTCGGCGGTGCCCGACGCGTCGTCCTCGGCGGGGACCGCGCATGCGCCGAGCGCCGTGAGCGCAGACAGGGAGAGCAGCGCGCCACGAAGAGCGGCAGAGAGAGACGAGATTCGCACGTGAGCCTCCTGACAGAGCGTGTCTACGAGAGCGCGCGGCGCCATCTCCCCGAGCTTCGAGTCCGCAGGTGGTCGTCGGCGGCGAGCGTGGTGGCGCGGCCCGATCAGTCGTGTGTCAACGGCGTCGCCTGCTGCTCGGGCCTCGCAGCGACCGCAGCTGCCCGACCGCAGTCGGCTACGAGTCACCTCTTCCGCGGAGAACGCTTCGATGCGGTGCGCACTTCGTTCTTCTTCTTCGCGGTGGGACGCGCCGTGGCCGTCTCCGCGACGAGCGCATCGAACGTCTCGAGGAGCCGAACGTCCTCGAGGACCGCCGCGAGCGTCGCGAGCCGCGCGCGCGCGACGGACGCGCGGAGCTCGGGAGGGCCGACGCGGAGGAGCGCCCTCACGTCCTCGAGGTCCTTGCCGCGCCCGGCGAGCACCTTCAAGACGACGAGATCTGCCGTGTCGATGAACGGGATCTGCAAGCGCCCGATGCGGCGCGTGCGCGCGCGGGCGAGCATCTCCTCCTCCAGCCCAGGGCCCGCAAGGACCACGTCGACGGGAAATCCGGAACGATGCGCGACCGGAACCACGCGCGTTGCGGTGACGAACGCACGAAGGCCTCCGACGTCGCGCGGGGTGAACCCACGCGTTGCGAGTGCCGAGAGGAGCGCGTTCAGCTCGCGCGGCGTCGCCTCGACCGTCACGTCGATGTCCGCCGTGAAGCGCGGCACACCGGCGGCGGCCACGGCTTGGGCGCCGAAGACGTACCACCGTCGCCCGAGCGCATCGAAGGCTCGGGCGAGGTCAGCGAGCGCGCGAGAGACGTCGGTTGACATCGGCGAGGCGCTTCTTCAGGGAAACAACGTCGTCGAGCGCGCTGTCTCCGACGTCGAGGCCGAGCTCGGCGCCATGCGCGCGGAGGCTGCTCGCGAGCGCGAGGAGCGGCTCGGCGTCGTCTCCTGCGCTCCGGCCGACCCAAGCGTCCTTTGCGCGACGGAGCCTCTCCCAAGGGCGGTTCAAGAACGCTTCGAGGTCGGCGCGAGATGTCGACACGCACGCCATCGTAGCCGGCGAGGCGCGGAACGGGGAGGGCACGTTCGCGAAGGTCGAGCGCATCGCATCACCCCGCGTACGCTTCGTCCTGCTCGATGCGCGAGAGCACCCAGTCGAACTCGCCGCTCGTGACCTTCACGGAGCAGTACTGGCAGCTGCCCGCCATGTTGATGGTCAGCGGTGCGCCGCAGTTCGGGCACTGGCGATCCGTCCGATCCGGAGGGGTCGCTCGCTTCTGCGCGCCGCGCATGAACGTCCAGTACTCGGAGTACTGCCGCGGCTTGTGAGGGTCGCCGGAGAGGAGCTTGCCGTCCTCCGACACGGTGTAGTCGAGGCCCGTCGCGAAGAGTCGGACGGTGATCGCGTCGTAGTAGACGTCCGTCGTCGCGGCGGCGAGCTCGATGCGGAGGATGCGCGCGCCGTCGGTGCGGTTCACGCACTTCGATTGGCGGTAGAGATCGATCCAGTAGAGCTGCGACTGGAACAGGTTGTCGCTCACGAACGGGCGGACGCGCGCGGGATCGCGCCCGACCCACCCGGCGTGGAACTCCTGGAAGACGAGCGCGACGCGCGCCTCGAATCGCTGCCATGAGAGCGTCGGATCCTTCCGCTGCATCGCGACGAACACGTCCCGCGCGTGGGGAGAGTGGATCGTCGGCAGGTCCGTGCCCTGTTCTTCGACGGTCGACGTGAGGAGCGGTCCGCGAGGCTCGCGCTCGATCTCCGTCACGTCCTCGATCCCCCAGTCCCGCTGTCCGGTCTCGAGGAGCGTCTTGCAGTGGCCGCATTGACGTCCTCGCATCGCCGCGAGCGGCGCGCCGCAGTTCGGGCACGTGAGGATGCGTGCCTTGTCCGGCGTGCGGGAGCGCGCTCCCGCCGCCCGGACGAGCGTGAGCTCCTCTTTCACGTAGAAGCGCGCCTCTCCCGAAGGGCGATAGCGCTCGACGAAGTTCGCCTCGACGATGACGATGACGCGGGCCGAGCCGTCCGGCTCCACGTCGACTTCCTCGTACGACAGCCCGCCGATGATGATGCCGGTGACCTCCTGCACGCGACCGTCGTTGTGGAGCGCGCGGCGCGCATCGTCCCCGAGCCACGCGGCGAGCGCCTCGGTCTGCCCCGCACCGCGCGCGCGGTGCATCTCGGCGTAGAGGAAGTAGAGGAAGTCCTCGAAGACGATGACGGAGAACCCCGGGTCCGTCGCCCGGAGCGCCTCGAGCTGCGTCCGCGGCGGCACCGGCGGAACGAACGGCTCCGAAGCGGCGCGCGTGTCGGACGACGCGCTCAGCGCGGTCTCCCACTCCTTGCCCGCTCGGGTCGTGCGGTTCTGGTAGACGAACCACACGATCACCGCGATCGCGATCGGAATGCCGAGCGCAGGGTGCTCGATGCAGAGCACGACGAGCCATGCGACGAGCTCGCCGTCCCCGCCGCCGCTCGAGCTGCTGCTGCTGCTGCTCGACGACGACGACGAGCTCCCGCTCGAGCGGCTGCTGCCCCCGGAATACGAGCTCCCGCCGCCGGGGCGGGCGGCCCACGCGAGCGCCGCGTGGAGGACGACGGCCGCGACGAGCGCCGTCGTCGCGACCACGCGGGAGAGATCGCGCCGCCGCGAGAGACGGAGGAGCGCACGTTCGACGCGCGGGCTCATGCGACCTCGTCGGGCAGCTCGTTGACGTCGTCGTGCGCTCTCGCCATCGACGCCGAGCACTTCGGACCGAGGGCTTCGAGGGTCTCCCCGAAGCTCTTCACGTCCCCCCGCGCGACCGCGCTCGCGAGCGCGGGCCGCGCCGCCTTCACGGCCTCCGCGACTTCGGCGCTCACGCCCACGTCGCAGACGACGGCGACGTCCTCCTCGAACGCGCCGACGAAGACGAGGATGCCGGTCCTGCCCGACGTCCGACTCACGCCGAGGTCGACGAACGCCGCCTTCGCTGCGACCTCGAGGGCCTCGCGCCGCCGTCCGGCTCGGACGCCGAGTCGCGCGATCGCGGGCACGTACCGTGACGCCGCCATCCCGATCACGAACGCGACCGCCGTGTCGAGCGGCATGAGCCGCACGTCGAACGTGACGGGCGAGAAGAGGAGGAAGACGAGCGCGGCGAATGCTGCGACGGCGCCGACGGCGAGGTGCGCTTCCGGATAGCTGCGCGCGGATCTCCGGACGACGACCACGAGCTCGGCGCACGTGTGCGCCTCGAAGGCCCGGACCGCCTCGACCGCGCGCGCTCTCGCGCGGTCGTCGAGGAAGGACAGGCGAGGAGGAAGCGACGCGGTGGCGGTCACGGGGGCAGTCTATCGGTGTTTCGCGCGCCTCGCCGTCACACTTCGGACCGTCGCGACGACGGACCGGCGTGCATCCTTCTTCGTCGGTCCTCGTCGTCCTCCTCGTCGGCTGCGCTCCTCGCGCCTCCGTGGCCCCGGCGCCGCCTCCTCCGATCGGCTCGAACGAGGTCGCGCGGGTGGTCGCGTCCCTCTTCCCCGAGCACCTCGGCACGATCCGCGAGTGCCGCCCGTCGCAAGCGGAGCCGAAGACGTGGGTCGAGATCGACGAGCTCGAGCGGACGAACCTCGACGCCGGACAGTTCGTCCCCGTCGTCGAGCATTGCGAGCGAGGCCACTACACGGACGCGTCGGACCAGGTCCGATGCGTCGTCCGCATCGACAACTGCCAACCGAACACGCCGCCTCCGCTTGGCATCGAAGCCGTGTTCTCGGCATCGGCGCTGGCGTCGCCGACCGACTCGCGGCAGCCGACGCCGATTACGGTGAGGGCGCGACGGTGACCCCGGTCCGCATCCAGCCCGTCACTTGAACCAGTCCTTGATCGGCGGGATGTAGATCCCGCCCGGACCCGTCTTACGCGTGCGCGCCGGCGCCGCGCTCGGCGTGGCGCGCGAGGAGCCGGACGACGTGCCAGAACCGGGAGCGCCGTTGTCCTGCGCCGCTGCAGGACGCGCCGCTGCCGCCCGCGCCGCCGCCGCCCGGGCCGCGGCCGCGCCGTCTTCGGCGGCGAGCCGAGCGATCTCGGCGGACGCGGTGAACGGCTCGGCGACCTGGAGCGTTTCCGACCCCGACGCGAGACCGACCAGCACCACCGCGACCAGCGCGCCGCCGAACGACGCGCCGAGCACGAGCCTCTTCCGACGCTGCGTCGCCGCGACCGGCTCGGGGTCGGTCGTGACCGACGACGTGCTCACGGCTGGCGACGGTGCGAGCGGCACGACGGGCGCGGCCGGCGCGAGGAGCGCTTCGTCGAGACGCGCGACGAGCTCGGCGGCCGAACCGAAACGCGCGCCCGGTTCCTTCGCGAGCAGCTTGGTCACGATCGCGACGAGCTCGGGAGACGCGCCGACCCCGGGCGGGAGCGGGGGGACGGGATCCACGAGCTGCGAGCGGAGGATCGCGGCGGCCGTCTCTCCGCGGAAGGGCCGCACGCCTGCGAGCAGCTCGTAGAAGATCACGCCGAGCGAGTAGAGATCGGATCGGGCGTCCACGCGCTCGCCGAGGGCCTGCTCGGGCGGCATGTAATCGGGGGTCCCCATCACGGCTCCGACGCGCGTGAGGATCTTCGGGCTCGCCTCCGCGATCTCGTCTTCCGGCGCCGCGACCTTCGCGATACCGAAGTCGAGCACCTTCACGAAGTCGGCGTCGTCCTCGCGCTGCACGAGCATGACGTTCTCCGGCTTGAGATCGCGATGCACGATCTCCTTCGCATGCGCGGCGGCGACGGCGCTCGCGATCCCACGGACGATCCTCGTCGCGCGCACAGGGGCGAGCGGGCCCGACTCGAGCTCGCTCCGGAGGCTCCGGCCGTCGACGAGCTCGAGGACGAGGAAGAACGATCCGTCATGGAGCTTGCCGAAGTCCGTCGCCTTGGCGACGTTCGGGTGCTCGATCGAAGCCGCCGCGATCGCCTCCCGCTCGAAGCGCGCGATGATCTCGGGGACGCGGAGCGCGTCGGCGAGGAGGACCTTCAGCGCGAAGAGCTTGCGCATGTGCACGTGCTCGACGCGGTACACGGCGCCCATCCCGCCCTGCCCGAGGAGGCCGAGGACGCGGTAGCGATCGGCGACGATCGCGCCTTCCGCGAGGAGCTCGGTGTGCGACGCGGTGGACGTCACCCCTCGATGGTAGCTCGTCGGGCTCAGTACGTCGTGACGAACGAGTCCATCTTCGCGCTCGACGGCCACGAGAGGCCGCGGACGTGGTGGTCGATGCAGCTCGCGACGTCGGCGGAAGGCGGATCGGTCGATACCGTGACGCCGACCGCGCGCCCCTTCGCGATCGCGACTTTCACCGTCACGCCCATGCTCTCGGGCGCGCCACACGCGTCGAGGAAGGCGCCGTCGCTCATCGGCGCGGAGAGCTGCGCGTCGGTCAGATCCGGTCCCGTGCTCGCGCCGATCGTGACGTGCTGGTCGTTCGAGGCGAGCGCCGACTCGTAGCTCGGACCGGAGGGCGCGGAGGCGCGACGAGGGCGCGGAACGGGCGGCGACGCCGCGTGAGCGGCGTGCGTGGCGGCGACCGCGGTTGCCGGTGCCGGCGCGGCGCGACCCGCGACGCGCGTCTTGCCTCCGCGGGCTGGCTTCTTCTTTCCCGCGGGCTTCGGCTTCGCCTTCGCGATCGCGCGGGCGTCGACGGCCGCGTCGGCGATGGGCGCGGCCTCCGTCCGGAGCGCATCGTCCTCCTCGCGGAAGACGACGAGCGCCCCGATCCCGGTCGCGACCAGCGCCGCGACGACGAGGACGACTCCCGCGCGGCCCTTCGAGGTCACTCTCGAAGACTAGCGCAGTGCGTGAGGGTGTCACGGGCACGGTCCGCAGAGACGCCACACTCGCCGTTGGGAATGCAGCTTCCTCCTGCCTCCGCTTCCGTCACGACGGAGACGCTGTCCTCGCCGACGCCGAGCACGAAGACTCCGATCCCACCGCGAGAACGATCATCAGCTTCTTCATCGTGAACCCTCCGCCACGATTCGCGAGCGCATGTCGCGGCGCTCGAGACCGTCAGCGCGCGCCGCGGCGTGCGGCGAAGCCACGTTTCACCAAGTGGCACGGTCTAGGGCTCGCCGCGTGCCAGTTCATCCGTAAGCTACTGCGGGCCCGCGTGCACGGTCGTTGCACCCCGAGTCGAGCATCGATGGACCGAGACCGCTCTACGATGGCTGCCCCTCCCGGCTGGGACTACGACCCGTCGTCCTGGGCCCAGCGCATCCCGATCGTGCTGGTCGCGCTGCTCGGCTTCGCGATCGCGGGGTATCTCGCCCTGTGTCAGGCGGGGCTCGCACGTCCGTGGGACCCGGTCTTCGGAAGCGCGAGCACGGCGCGCGTGCTGGATTCGTGGGTCTCGCGACTCCTGCCCGTCTCGGACGCCGCGCTCGGCGCGTTCGGCTACCTCCTCGATGCCGTGACCGGGATCATCGGCGGTCGGGGGCGGTGGCGGACGATGCCGTGGCTCGTCATCCTCTTCGGGATCTTCGTCGGGCCGCTCGGCGCCGTGAGCATCACGCTCGTGATCCTGCAAGGCGCCGTGTTCCACGCGTGGTGCACGCTCTGCCTCGCGTCGGCGGTGATCTCGGTGCTGATGATCGGTCCCGCGATGGATGAGGTCCTCGCGAGCCTGCAGCACGTCCGTCGCGAGGCGCGGCAGGGCCGCTCGACGTGGCGCATCTTCTGGGGCGTCGACCGCGCTGCCGCCGCAGGTGCAGCATGAGGTCGGCGCTCCTCCACCGCGTCGCGCAGATCGTCGTCGCGACGATCGGGATCTGGCTCATGGTCGCGCCGCACGTGCTCGGCTACGAGGGCACCGCGGCGGCCGACAACCACCGCGTCGTCGGGCCGATCGTGTTCGCGCTCGCGGTCGTGTCGCAGTCGTACGTCACGCGCATGCTGCACTGGCTCGAGGTCCCGCTCGGCGCATGGCTCGCGGTCGCGCCGCTCGTCCTCGTGCCTCCTGCCCGAGGCGCGGCGAACGCGATCGCGAGCGGGGTCGTCGTCCTCGCGCTCGGCCTCCTACCGACCCCGCGTGGCCCCGGTCTCGGCGGCGGGTGGCGCGCGGTGCTGCGGCCTTCGTGAGGCCCCGTCCCGGAAGCGGGCGGCGTCGGCGCGGAGCTCGACGCCGAGCCCGGGCTTCGACCGATCCGGCACGAGCGCGCCGGCCTGCGGGGTGAGCGCTCCCTCGAGCACGAGCGCCTCGATGCGCGCGTGGTCGTGGAAGTACTCGAGGTGCCGGAGCGGACGGAGCGCCGCGCCGATGTGCGCGTGGAGATGGGGCGCGCAATGGGTCGAGAGCGGGAGCCCGTACGCTTCGCACATCGCGGCGACGGCGAGGAGCCCGCTCACGCCTCCGCATCGCGTCGCGTCGGCTTGCACGACGTCGAGGCAGTCGGCCTCGAGCAGGCGGCGGAAGTCGGCCGGGACGTAGCCGTACTCGCCGGCGGTCACGTCCATCCCGGCCGGCGCGCGATCGCGGACGAGCCGGAGCCCGGCGACGTCGTCCGACGAGACCGGCTCCTCGAGCCACGTGACGTTCCACTGCGCGTAGAGCTCCGCTTGCGCCAGCGCCTCCTTCCGTGACCAGGCGCCGTTCGCGTCGACGAAGAGCTCGACGTCCGGCCCGATCGCTTCGCGTGCGATGCGGACCCGGTCCGGATCGCGCTCCGGATGGGTACCGACCTTCATCTTCACCGCCGAGAAGCCCGCGCGCGCCCACGCGCCGAGCTGGGAGGCGAGCCGTTCGTCCGAGTACGACGTGAAGCCGCCGCTGCCGTAGGCACGCACCTCGGTCCGCGCGGGGCCGAGCAGCGCGGCGAGCGAGACGTCGAGGACCTTGGCCTTCAGATCCCAGAGCGCCACGTCGACCGCCGAGATCGCTTCCCACCCGAGGCCCGGGCGTCCGATGTTCCGCATCGCCCGTCCCATCGCGGCGTACGACGCCGAAGTCGCCATCGCGTCCTCGCCGACGACCACGCGCGCGAGCGGTCCGGTGACGAGCTCGGCGGCGGAGCCGTGCGCGAACGTCCAGCCGACGCCCTCGATTCCTCCGGCGCGTGCGCGCGCGACCACCATCGTCGTCGCGTCCCACGCGAACGTGCCGTCCGCTTCTCGTGCATCGGTCGGGACGACGAGGACGTCTGCCGTGACGCTGTCGATCCTCGTCGACCGGAGCACATCGCTCATCGCCGCCTCCGTCCGAGCGCCCAGACGACCGCAGAGGAGACGAGCGCGATGGCGACGGCGGCGCTCGCCATTCCGAGCCGGACGTCGCGCTGCCGTCGGCGGCGGATGGCAGCCTCCGGCGGCTCGCCCGCGACTCTCCGGCCGTCGAGCCCCATCGCGAGCACTTCCGCGAGATGGAGGCCGAGCCGGTCGGTGCTCTGCGCGATCTGCTGGCGGCACGAGAAGCCGTCCGCGAGCACGAACGTGTCGCGCGCGGCCTCGCGCACGCGCGGGAGGAGCGCGCGCTCGCCACATGCCTTTGCGACGTCGACCGTCGACGTGACGAACCCGAACGCCCCGGCCATCCCGCAGCAACCGCTCTCGAGGACCTCCGCGTCGAGCCCCGTCCCGCGGAGCACGTCGCGCTCGGCGCCGAAGTGGAGCACCGACTTGTGGTGGCAGTGGCCTTGGACGATCGCGCGCCCGTCGAGGTGGGGGACCTTCCAGTCCTTCGCCTCGCGGGCGAAGAGCTCGCTCAAGAGCATCGTGCGCTCCTGGAGCTTCTTCGCGTCCGCGCGCTCGGGCATCAGGTTGACGAGCTCGTCCCGGAACACGGACGCGCAGCTCGGCTCGAGGACGACGATTGGGTGTCCGGCCTCGAGGTGCGGGGCGAGGACGTCGAGCACGCGCTCGAGGTAGGCGCGCGCGCGATCGAGCATGCCGAAGTCGTAGAGGGGCCGGCCGCAGCACGCGTGCTCGGTCGGGACGACGACTTCGTAGCCGGCGGCTTCGAGGACGCGCACCGCGGCCATCGCGGTGTCCGGATGGAAGTGATCGTTGAACGTGTCAGGCCAGAGCACGGCCTTCCGCTCGGAGCGGAGCCGCGTCGCCCGACGTGCGAACTGCGCGCGGAACGTGCTCCGCGCGAACGTCGGGATCGTGCGGTCCTGCGCGACGTCGGCGACGAGCTTCGCGATCGCGCGGAGCCCCGGCGTCTGCGTGACGAGGTTCACGAGGCCGGGCGCGAGGCGCGCGAGCCGCGCCCAGAGGTCGATCAGGCCGAAGGCCCACGCGTGGCGCGGCCTCCGCTTCTGCTCGTAGTAATGGGAGAGGAACTCGGCCTTGTAGGTCGCGACGTCGACGCCGACGGGGCAGTCGCCCTTGCAGCCCTTGCACGCGAGGCACAGGTCGAGCGACGCCTTGACGCGTTCGTCCGCGAAGCCGTCGGTGATCGGTCCGTCGCCGCGGAGCATCTCCCAGAGCAGGTGGGCGCGCCCACGGGTCGCGTGCATCTCCTCGCGTGTCACCATGTAGCTCGGGCACATGACGTCGTGCTCGCCGGTGCCGTGCTCGCGGCGACAGAGGCCGACGCCGACGCAACGGAGGGTGGCGCGCGCGAAGCTGCCGTGGTCGTCGGGATAGCGGAAATGGGTCGTCGGCTGCGCCGGGCGGTAACCGGGACCGAGGCGGAGATGATCGACGATCGGATAGGGGGACACGATCTTTCCCGGGTTCATCTTGTCGTCCGGGTCGAAGATCGCCTTGAGCTCCCGCATCGCCAGCATCAGCTCGGGGCCGAACATCTTCACGAGGAGCTCGGCGCGCGCTTGCCCGTCGCCGTGCTCTCCCGACAGCGACCCGCGATAGGAGACGACGAGGTCCGCCGCGTCGCTCATGAAGCGCCGGAACTGCGCGATCCCGTCGGCGGTCCGGAGCGTGAACGGCACGCGGCAGTGCACGAGCCCCATCCCGAAGTGCCCGTAGAGCGCGGTCTTCGTGTACCCGTATCGGTCGTAGAGGGCGCGGAGGTCGCGGAGGTAGCTCGCCAGCTGCTCCGGTCTCACCGCGGAGTCCTCCCAGCCGGGCCACGTGTCGTGCTCGCCCGGTACGAACGCCGTGGACCCGAGCGCACCCTCGCGCGCGTCCCAGAGCATCGTCCGCTCCGTCTCGTCGAGGCAGAGGCGATGCGCACGCACGCCGTCGCCGGCCGCGCGCACGAACGCGTCGGCGTGTGCGCGCACCTCCTCTCGCGTCTGGCCGCCGACGCCGAGCATCAACCAGCCGCCGCCTTCGGGGAGGAGCCGCAGGTGCTCGGCGTGCGACCCGCCCTTGGCCTGGATGTGGTGGTAGAGGACGTCATCCATGCCCTCGAGCTGGAGGGGCGCGAGGGGGACGAGGGCAGGGACGGCCTCCGCCGCCCGGTAGAGATCGTCGAACGCGAGGACGAGGGCGCCTTGGACGGGCGGCATGTCGAGGAGGACGAGCGTCGCCTCGAGCATCGTCGCGAGCGTGCCCTCGCTCCCGACGATCACCCGCGCGAGGTTGAAGCGGCCGTCGGCGCCGGGGAGGAGCTGGTCGAGGTTGTAGCCCGACACCCGCCGCGGCAGATTCGGGAACGAGGTGCGGATCTTCTCGGCGTAGCGATCACGCAGTGCGCGGAGGGCGCCGAGGACTTCGCCCTCGCGTCCTCCGCGCGCGATCCGTTCTGCGAGCTCGCGCTCCGTCGTCCACCCGAGCGACATCCGCGTCCCGTCGTAGAGGAGGACCTCGAGCGCCTCCACGTTGTGGACGGCGACGCCGTTCATCTGCGCCTGCATCCCCCCGCAGTTGTTCGCGAGCATGCCGCCGAAGCAGCAGCGGTTGTGCGTCGCCGGCTTCGGTCCGAACGTGAGCCCGTGCGGAGCGATGCGGTCGACGAGGTCGTCGCAGACGACGCCGAGCTCGACGCGGGCGCGCTTCTCGACGAGATCGACGTCGAGGATCCGGTTCAGGTACCGGGAGACGTCGACCACCACGGCTTCGTTCACGGTCTGCCCCGCGAGCGCCGTCCCGCCGCCGCGGAGCGCGATCGGCGCGCCGAAGCGACGGCACACCGCGACGGTGTGGACGAGATCGTCGGTCGTCCGCGGCTTCACGACCCCGAGCGGGATCCGCCGGTAGTTCGACGCGTCCTGGGCGTAGAGCGCGCGGTTCGCCGCGTCGAAGCCGACGTCGCCTCCGACCTCGGCGGCGAGCGCCCTGCCGAGCGCCGCGACGTCGAGGCGGGGGCGCGCCGTCTCCGTGCGACGACGGACGAGGTGCTCCGGCGGGAGCACGCGCTCGTCCCGCAGACCGATCGTGGTGGCCATCGCTCAGACCTTCGGCGAGAGCGACGGGAACATGTTCTCGATCGCCTGCTTCACGAAGCCCCTCCGATCGGGGTCGTCCTTCACGACGCTCATGAGGAAGGACTTCGCCTGATCGAACGTGATGTGCGGCGGGAGCGGTGGCACGTTCGGATCGACGACGGCGTCGATGACGACCGGGCGATCCGCGGCGAGCGCCGCGTCCCAGGCCGGCCCGATCTGCTCCGGCTTCTCGACCCGGATCCCGCGGAGGCCGACGAGATCGGCGAAGCTCGCGTAGTTCATCGGAGGCAGCTCCTGCGAGGCCTCGTAGCGCGTGTCGCCCTCCATCACGCGCATCTCCCACGTGACCTGGTTCAGGTCGCCGTTGTTCAGGACCATGATGACGAGCCGTGGGTCGTCCCACTCCCGCCAGTAGCGCGCGACCGTCAGGAGCTCCGCCATGCCGTTCATCTGCATCGCCCCGTCGCCGACGAGGCCGATCGACACGCGCTTCGGATGCGCGAACTTCGCGGCGATCGCGTAGGGGACGCCGCAGCCCATCGTCGCGAGCGACCCGGAGATCGACGCCATCATCCCCGGGGCGAACTGGAGGTCGCGCGCGAACCAGTTCGCGGCGGAGCCGGAGTCGGACGAGAGGATCGCATCCGACGGGATGCGAGGGGACAGCTCGGAGAAGACGAGCTGTGGATTGATCGGCGACGCCGGCACGTGCGCGCGCTCGGCCATGAGCTTGCGCCAGTCGCGGACGCCGTCGGCGAGGCGGTCGCGGAAGGAGGTGTCCGTTTTCGACCGGAGGCGTGGCAGGAGAGCACGCAGCGTGAGCGCAGCGTCTCCGACGAGGTTGACCTCCATCGGGTAGCGGATCCCGATCATCTTCGGGTCGATGTCGATCTGGACGCCGCGCGCCTGGCCCTCCTTCGGGAGGAACTCGGAGTAGGGGAAGCTCGAACCGACGACGAGGAGCGTGTCGCAGTCCATCATCATGTCCCAGCTCGGCTTCGTTCCGAGGAGGCCGAGCGGACCCGTCACGTAGTCGAGCGCATCGGGAACCACCGTCAGGCCGAGGAGCGCCTTCGCGATCCCTGCACCGAGCCTGTCGGCGACCTCGACGACCTCGTTCGACGCACGCTTTGCCCCGGCGCCGACCAGCATGGCGACCTTGCGCCCGGCGTTCAGGACCTCGGCCGCGCGATCGAGGTCGGCCTCGGACGCGAGCACGCGCGGAGGAGCCCAGCCGACGCTCGTGTGGATCGTGTCGTGCGCGTGGGCGGGCGCCTCGTAGGCGACCTCCTGGACGTCCTTCGGCAGGATCAGGCACGTCACAGTGCGCTCGGACTGCGCGATGCGGCACGCTCGGTCGACGAGGTGACGGATCTGCTCCGGGCTCATCGCCGTGTGCACGTATTCGTGGGCGACGTCCTTGAAGAGCGCCGCGAGGTCGATCTCCTGCTGGTAGTCGCCGCCGATCGCGCTCCGCGCCGACTGCCCCACGATCGCGAGCACCGGCTGCTTGTCCATCTTCGCGTCGTAGAGCCCGTTCAGGAGGTGCACGGCGCCCGGCCCGCTGGTCGCCACGCAGACGCCGAGCTGACCCGTGTACTTTGCATGCCCGCACGCCATGAACGCGGCCATCTCCTCGTGCCGCGCCTGCACGAAGCGCATGAAGTTGCCGTCCTTCGCGATGCGGTTGAGCGCTCCGAGCAGGCCGTTGATGCCGTCACCCGGGTAGCCGTAGATGCGGTTCACGCCCCATTCGGCGAGCCGGTGCCACACGAAGTCGCTGACGGTCGCGGCCATCTCGAGCTCCTCTCTTCTCTCGAACGCGCGCGGTGCGTGTTCGGGCCGAGCGGGTGCAAGGCGAGGACCATGCGGGCGGTGGAGCTCGTTGGCGTCGCCGCGGCGCGGCGCTTGCTCCGTCGCGGGGCGTGGAACATCCGGACAAGCGCAAGGTCGTGGTCGTGACGGGCGCGTCGGCAGGGGTCGGTCGCGCCGCAGTACGCGCGTTCGCCGCACGCGGGTACGACGTCGCGCTGATCGCGCGCGGCATCGACGGGCTCGAAGGAGCGCGGCGGGAGGTCGAGGCCGCCGGCCGCCGTGCGCTCGTGCTGCCGCTCGACGTCGCCGACGCCGCGGCCGTCGACGCCGCAGCGGAGAGGACCGAGCAAGAGCTCGGCCCGATCGACGTCTGGGTCAACGTCGCGATGGTCTCGGTCTTCGCCCCCATCAGCGACACCACGCCGGAGGAGTTCCGGCGCGTCACCGAGGTGACGTATCTCGGCTACGTCCACGGGACCCTCGCCGCGCTCCGGCGGATGCGGCCGCGCAATCGCGGCACGATCGTGCAAGTGGGCTCCGCGCTCGCGTACCGCTCGATCCCGCTCCAGGCGGCCTACTGCGCCGCGAAGCACGCGGTGAAGGGCTTCACCGAGTCGCTCCGCACGGAGCTCTTGCACGACAAGAGCGGCATCCACGTCACCGCCGTCCACCTCCCGGCCGTGAACACGCCGCAGTTCGGCTGGTCACGCGCGAAGCTGCCGAACGAGCCCCAGCCGGTGCCGCCGATCTTCCAGCCCGAGATCCCGGCCGACGCGATCGTGTTCGCCGCCGAGCACGAGCGGCGCGAGATCTGGCTCGCGTGGCCGGCGATCAAGGCGATCCTCGGCGAGAAGGTCGCGCCGCACATCGCCGACCTCTATCTCGCGAGGACCGGGTATCGGGCGCAGCAGACGGACGTGCCGATCTCCCCGAACCGCCGCGACGATCTCTACGACCCCGTGCCGGGCGACCACGGCGCGCACGGCGCCTTCGACGCACGAGCGAAGCGGACGAGCATCGTCTGGTGGCTCGACAAACATCGCGCCGGGCTCGCCGCCGCCGCGCTGCTCACCGTCGTGGCCGGCGCGGCCGTGTCGTGGGCGACCCGCGCATGAGCGCGCCGCCACCGATCGAGGACCTCGCGATCGTCGGTGACACCCAGACGGTCGCCGTCGTCGATCGGCGCGCATCGATCGTGTGGCTGTGCCTCCCGCGGTTCGACTCGGCAGCATGCTTCGCGTCGCTGCTGGGCGGCCCCGAGCACGGGCGATGGTCGGTGACTCCCCGCGGAGAGCTCGTGTCGTCGCGCCGGCGGTATCGCGGCGATACGTTGGTGCTCGAGACCGAGCTCGTCACCGACCACGGCACGATCCGGGTGACGGACGCGATGCCCGTGCGAGGGCGTGCGCCGGACATCGTGCGCCTCGTCGAAGGGGTCTCCGGTGAGGTGACGGTCGACGTCGAGCTCGTCCTCCGCTTCGACTACGGCCGGACGCGCCCGTGGGTCCGCACGCTCGACGGACGCGTCAGCGCGATCGCGGGGCCCGACGCGGTCGTCCTGACGACGCCCGCCGACGTCGTCGACGATCCGAATGCGCTCCGCTCGACCTTGACGCTGCGGAGCGGCGATCGCGTCCCGTTCGTCCTGACGTGGTTTCCGTCGCACGAGAGGGCGCCGGAGGCGATCGACGCCGAGCGCGCGATCGCCGCGACCGCCTCGTGGTGGACCGAATGGGCATCGCGGTGCCGCGTCGACGGGACGAATCGCGATCACATCGTTCGCTCGCTCGTGACGCTGAAGGCGCTCACGTATGCGCCGACGGGCGGCATCGTCGCGGCCGGTACCACGTCGCTCCCCGAGGCGCTCGACGGGAACCGGAACTGGGACTACCGGTTCTGCTGGCTGCGCGACGCCGCCTTCACGCTCTACGCGATGCTCCACGCGGGCTACCGCGACGAGGCGGAGGCGTGGCGCGACTGGCTCCTGCGTGCCGTCGCAGGTGATCCGCAGGACCTCCAGATCATGTACGGCGTCGCCGGCGAGCGGATGCTCGACGAGCGCACCATCCCCTGGCTGCCGGGGTACGGCGGCGCCGCGCCGGTGCGGATCGGCAATGCCGCGTCGCGCCAGCTCCAGCTCGACGTGTACGGCGAGGTCCTCGACACCTTCCACCAGGCGCGCCGCCTCGGCGTGCCGCCCGACGAAGCGTCGTGGCCACTGCAGCGCACGATCGCCGACTGGCTCGAGTCGAACTGGCGGCGGCCGGACGAAGGGCTCTGGGAGGTCCGCGGGCCGCGCCGCTGCTTCACCTACTCGAAGGTGATGGCGTGGGTGGCGATGGATCGCGCGGTGAAGGCCGTCGAGCAGCACGGGATGTCGGGCACGGTCGATCGCTGGAAGCGCGCGCGCGCAGAGATCCACGCCGACGTCTGCGCGAAGGCCTTCGACGCGGAGCGCGGGACCTTCACGCAGTCGTACGGCGATCGGGTGCTCGACGCGAGCCTGCTCCGGATCCCCTCCGTCGGGTTCCTGCCGGCGCGCGACCCGCGCGTTCGCGGCACGATCGCCGCGATCGAGAAGGACCTCGTCCGCGACGGTTTCGTCCTGCGGTACCCGACGGGTGAGGGGAAGAACCTCGACGGGCTCGAGGGGAGGGAGGGCGCGTTCCTCGCGTGCTCGTTCTGGCTCGTCGATGCGTACGTCCTCTCCGGGCGTCACGAGGACGGGCAGCGGCTCTTCGAGCGCCTCGTCGCGCTGCGGAACGATGTCGGGCTCCTCTCGGAGGAGTACGACGTCGCGCGCAAGCGCCTCGTCGGGAACTTCCCGCAGGCGTTCTCGCACGTCGCGCTCGTCAACAGCGCGCGCGATCTCGCGTCGTCGCAGGGGCCGTCGCAGGAGCGCGAGCGGACCTGAAGGGGCGCGTCGCCGGTGCGACGAAGACGCGCCGCCGCATCGTGGCACGAGCGACGCCGGACGCGCGCTCGCCACGCTCGATCTGGACGCTGGCGACCAGATGCGCGCGCGGTGCACGCTTCCGCGCTGGCGCGCGATGTGCACCGCCGCGCCCGCGCTCGAGGTCGCATCCGGTGGCGTCTCTGTTCCCGCGTTGGTCCAACTCCGTGTACTGGGCCGCGATCGCCGGCGGTTTCGGCGCGCTCGTGTGCACGCCGATCGCGCTCGTCGCGTGGGCGCGCACGCCGTATGCGACCGGGCGCTGCGAGCCCGTCTCGCAGCCGATCAAGTTCGATCACCGTCACCACAACCGCGACGACGGCATCGACTGCGTCTTCTGCCACTCGGGCGCGATCCGCGGCAAGACCGCCGGTGTTCCCTCGTCGGCCCAGTGCATGGGGTGTCATTCGCAGATCTGGACCGACAGCCCGGAGCTCGCCGTCCTGCGGAAGAGCACGTTCGAAGGGACGCCGCTCCGCTGGAACCGGGTCACCCGGATGCCGGACTTCGTCTTCTTCGATCACTCGGCCCACACGAGTCACGGCGTCGGGTGTGTCTCGTGTCACGGCCGCGTCGACCAGATGGGACAGGTGTTCGCGTCCGAGCCGCTGACGATGCGGTGGTGCCTCGATTGCCACCGGGCGCCGGAGAAGCACCTCCGCCCGCGCTCGAAGATCACCGAGATGGAGTACCAGCCCGATCGTCCGCAGGAGGAGCTCGGGCGCGTGCTCCGCGCGGAGTACGGCGTCCGTTCGCTCACCGACTGCACCGTCTGTCATCGCTAGGAGCCGCCCGTCATGCGAGCCGATCGTCCCGACCCGATGCAGCACGCGCCGAGCGACCCGATCGCACGTCGCGCCTTCCTCCAGCGCATGGGCGCCGCGATCGCGCTCTACGGCGCGACGGGCTGCACGCGCGCGCCGGCCGAGCAGATCGTTCCCTACGTGACGCAGCCGCCGGACGTCGTCCCGGGACGGCCGCGGATGTACGCGACGGCGTTCGTCCTCGACGGCTACGCCACGGGCGTCCTCGTCGAAAGCCACGAGGGCAGGCCGACGAAGATCGAAGGCAACCCCGAGCATCCCGCCAGCCTCGGCGCGACGAGCGCGTTCGAGCAGGCGAGCGTGCTCTCGCTCTACGACCCGGATCGGATGCGTGCGCCTCGCCTGAACGGGACGACGGCCAGCTTTGCGCAGGTCTTCGCTGCCGTGCGCCGCGCTGCCCTCGCCCGGCGCGAGGGAGAAGGTCTCGCGATCGTGCTCGCGCCGTCGTCGTCGCCGACGCTCGCTCGCGTCCTTCGTCTCGTGCGCGAGCGGCTTCCGAGCGCGCGCGTCTTCTTCCACGGCAGCCGAGCGCGCGCCGCACACGAAGGCGCGCGGATGGTCCGTGGGCGTGTGCTCGAGCGTCGTCACGATCTCCGGCGCGCCGACGTCGTCGTGTCGCTCGACGACGACTTCCTCGCCCGCGGGCCCGCGTGCGCACGGCTCGCGCACGACTTCGCCTCGCGCCGCACGCCGAACTCCGAAGGCGGAATGAACCGGCTCTACGTGTTCGAGCCCACGTTCAGCGCGACCGGAACGATGGCGGACCACCGCGTCCGCGTCCGGGCTCACGACATCGCCGCCGTCGCCGCTCGACTCGTGCGAGAGATCAGCAAGGGCCGGCTCGCCGTCCCGGACGTGCTCGCGGACGCAGCGAAGGGCGTCGTCGTCGACGCGCTGGCTCGCGACCTCGTCGCGCACCGCGGCCGATGCGCGATCCTGGTCGGGGCGTCCCAGCCGCCGGTCGTCCACGCGATGGCCCATGCGCTCGACGAGCTGCTCGGGAACGTCGGGTCGACCGTGACCCTGGCGCCGTCGCCCCTCCTCGAGGCAGGAGAGCCCTCGCACGACGCCCGCGCGCTCGCCGCCCATCTCCGGAGCGGTGCGGTCCACACCTTGCTCGTGCTGGGGACGAACGTCGTCTACGCGTCGCCGGCCGATCTCGAGCTCGAGAAGCTCGTGCGCGCGGTGGAGACGAGCTTCTACCTCGGCGCGTTCGCCGACGAGACGGCCGACGCGTGCACGATGACGATGCCGGAAGCGCACTTCCTCGAGAGCTGGGGAGACGCCCGCGCGTTCGACGGGACGGTGTCGATCGTGCAGCCGCTCGTCGCGCCTCTCCACGGCGCGCGCACGTCGCTCGACGTGCTCTCGGCGCTGCTCTCGCCGTCGCCGCAGGAGCCCGCGCCGTCCTCCCACGCGCTCGTCCGCGAGACGATGCGGGTCGGCCACGGAGGAGATGCGGGATTCGAGGCCGCGTGGCGCCGCGCGCTCCGGCGCGGGGTCACGGACGACGCGCCGATCGCGCCCGTCCCGCCGGGGGAGCTCGCGCTCGACCGGCACGCGCTCGCCGCCGCGCTCGGCGCCGTGCGGCTCCCACCGCCGGGTGCGCTCGAGATCGTGTTCCCGACCGACGAACGCGTCCACGACGGGCGCTTCGCGAACAACGCGTGGCTGCTCGAGCTCCCGACGGTGGTGACGAAGCTCACGTGGTCGAACGCGGCGACGCTGTCATCGGCGACCGCCGCGCGGCTCGGCCTCTCCGACGGCGACGAGGTCGACGTGACGTACGAGGGGCGCACTGCACGAACCGTCGCGCACGTCGTCCCCGGCCACGCCGACGACTCCGTCGCGATCACCCTCGGATGGGGGAGGCGCGGCGGTGAGACGAACGCGCGCGGTCGAGGCGTGAACGCGTACGCGCTGCTCGGGTCGGGCGAGGCGATCGGAGCCGGCGTCACCGTCCGGAGGACCGGCGCGGCGCGTGCGCTCGCCGTCTCGCAGCCGAACCACGACCTCCACGACCGCGAGCACCACATCGCACGGAAGACGACGCTCGCGGCGCTCGAGACGCGGCGCACGGAGCGGGAGAAGCGCCCGGTGGCGCTCCCGCTCTACCAGCTCGCGCCGGCCGACACGCGCCAGTGGGGGATGGCGATCGATCTGTCGCTCTGCACGGGATGCAGCGCGTGCGTCGTCGCCTGTCAGGCCGAGAACAACGTGCCGACGGTGGGGCCCGACGGCGTCGCGAAGGGGCGGATCATGCACTGGCTCCGCGTCGACGCGTACGTCGGCGGCGATCGCCACGCGCCCGACGTGACGCTCCAGCCGATGCTCTGCCAGCACTGCGAGAAGGCGCCGTGCGAGTACGTCTGTCCCGTCGACGCGACGGTGCACAGCAGCGATGGCTTGAACCAGATGGTCTACAACCGGTGCGTCGGGACCCGGTTCTGCTCGAACAACTGCCCCTACAAGGTCCGCCGGTTCAACTGGTTCGACTATCACCAGGGCGAGCCCGACGTCGTCGCCCTCGTTCGCAATCCCGACGTCACCGTCCGGCAGCGCGGCGTGATGGAGAAGTGCACGTTCTGCGTGCAGCGCATCCGCGAGCACGAGATCGCGGTGCACCGCGGCGATGCGGACGTCCCGCCCGTGCGCACGGCGTGTCAGGCGACGTGCCCGACCGGCGCGATCGTGTTCGGCGATCTCGCCGACAAGGGCTCCACGGTCGCGCGTCTCCACGCCGACGAGCGCGCGTACGGCGCGCTCGAGGAGCTCGGGACGAAGCCGCGCGTCGCGTACCTCGCGCGGACGAAGAATCCGAACCCGGAGATCGCATGAGCGCCGGCGCCCTCCCGCGTCCCACGCGCGCCTACGGCCCGGGCCTCGATCCCGAGCCGCCGGTCCTCCGCGACATCGGCTCGGACGAAGCGATCACCGACGAGCTGCTCGGAAAGGTCCTCCACCCGCCGAAGTGGCTGAAGTGGGCTCTCCTCGTGACGGCGGGCGGGACGGGGCTCCTCCTCCTCGCCGTCGCCTACACGCTGGTGACCGGCATCGGCGTGTGGGGCAACGACATCCCGATCGCCTGGGCGTTCGCGATCACGAACTTCGTGTGGTGGATCGGGATCGGCCACGCCGGGACGTTCATCTCCGCGTTCCTCCTCCTCCTCGAGCAGAAATGGCGCACGTCGATCAATCGCTTCGCCGAAGCGATGACGCTCTTCGCCGTCGTGCAGGCCGGGCTCTTCCCGCTCCTCCACATGGGAAGGCCGTGGTTCTTCTACTGGCTCGTCCCGTACCCGAGCACGATGGGGGTCTGGCCGCAGTTCCGCAGCGCGCTCACGTGGGACGTCGTCGCGGTCGCCACCTACCTGCTCGTCTCGATCCTCTTCTGGTACCTCGGCCTCGTGCCCGACCTCGCGGCGATGCGCGACCGCGCGCCCGAGCGATGGCGACGGCGCGTCTACGCCGTGTTCGCGCTCGGGTGGTACGGCTCGGCGCGCAACTGGAGCCGCTGGCGGATCGGCTACGGGCTCCTCGGCGGGCTCGCCGCACCCCTCGTCGTCTCCGTGCACAGCATCGTCAGCTCGGACTTCGCGATCGCGCTCGTGCCGGGCTGGCACTCCACGATCTTCCCGCCCTACTTCGTGGCGGGCGCGATCTTCTCGGGCTTCGCGATGGTCGTGACGCTGCTCGTCCCGGCGCGGCACGTCTACGGGCTCCAGCACGTCGTCACGGAGCGGCACCTCGACAACATCGGGAAGATGCTGCTCGCGACGGGCTGGATGGTGCTCTGGAGCTACGTCGTCGAGATCTGGAGCGCCTGGTACTCGGGCGACACGTTCGAGCAGTACGTCTACCTCGTCGCGCGGCCGTTCGGGCCCTACGGGTTCCTCTTCTGGACCGTGCTCGCGTGCAACTGCCTCGCGCCGCAGGCGCTCTGGTGGCGCCGCGTCCGGCGGAGCCCGCTCGTGCTCTGGTTCATCGCCGGCGCGATCCAGGTCGGGATGTGGACCGAGCGCTTCTTCCTCATCGTCACGTCGCAGAGCCGTGGGTTCCTCCCGTCGTCCTGGAACCTGTACCGGCCCTCGATCGTCGACGTCTCCCTCCTCCTCGGGACGCTCGCGTTCTTCTGCTTCCTGTTCCTCCTCTTCCTCCGGTTCGTCCCGTTCGTCGCGATCAGCGAGCTGAAGGCGTTGCGGCACGAGCTCGCCGAGGAGAAGCGCCATGGGTGAGACCATCTTCGTGGCCGAGTTCGATTCGCCGGCGACGATCCTCGCCGCCGCCGAGCGCGTCCGCGAGCTCGGGTTCGGCGAGCTCGACGCGGTCACGCCGTTTCCGATCGCGGCGCTCGAGCGGCCTCTTCGCGTCGGGCGGTCGCGCCTCCGATGGGCCGTCCTCCTCGTCGGCCTCGGGGCCGCCGCTCTCGCGTTCTGGATCCTCCACTGGACGAACGCGGTCGACTATCCGCTGAACGTCGGCGGGCGACCGCTCGACTCGTACCCGACCGACGTGCCGATCGTCTTCGAGAGCGCCGTCCTCGGCGCGGCGAGCGCCGCCTTCGCCGGTGTGCTGCTCGGTGCCCGACTGCCGCGGCTGCACCATCCGCTGTTCGAGCTCGAGGGGTTCGAGCGGACGACGGTCGACCGCTTCTGGCTCCTCGTCGCGAACGTGACGGACGCGACCGACGCGGCGAGCGAGGAGGAGCGCGGCGCGCTCCGGGCCGAGCTCGAGAGGATGGGCGCGCGCTCGGTGCGGACCGCGTCGCGGCAGGAGGTGCGGCCGTGACCCGCGCGCTGCTCGTCGCCTGCGTGCTCGCCGCGAGCGGGTGCGACGACCGCCAGGCCTTCCACGAGCCGGACCCGTCGCTCGGGCGCATGCTCGACCAGCGCCGCGCCGATCCGTGGGAAGCGAGCCGCGTGTTCGCCGATGGAAAGGTGATGCAGTCGCCGCCCCCCGGCACGGTCGCCGTCGACGACCACGACGACGACGCACCGCCGCCGGTCACGCCCGCGCTGCTCGCGCTCGGACGCGCCCGTTTCGACGTCGTCTGCGCAACCTGCCACGGCATCCTCGGCGACGGCGAGAGCGTCGTCGCGTCGAAGATGCTCCACCGGCCGCCTCCCTCGTTCCACGAACCGCGCATCCGCGCGCTCGGCCGTGCCGAGCTCTTCCGCGTCGCGACGGAGGGATACGGGCTCATGCCCGGCTATGCGGACGTGCTCCCGGCGCGCGAGCGCTGGGCCGTCGTCTCCTACGTCGCCGCGCTCCAGCTCGGCAGGAACGCGCGCGTCGCCGATCTCCCGCCGGCCGTCCGCGACGAGCTCCTCCGGAGGGCGCCGTGACGCGCACCGGAGTCGTCGCGCGGACGGGGGTGCTCCTCGCGGTGGTCGGCCTCGTCGGCGTCGCGGTCGAGGCCGTCGCCGATCCTCGGCACGCGCTCCTCGCCTGGCTCGCCGCGTTCGGCGCCGGGCTCTCGACCGTGCTCGCGACGATGGCGCTCGTGATGACGCTCCACGTCGCGCGCGCGGAATGGTGGCGTCTCCTCCGGCCGCTCCTCTCGGGCGTCATCGCCACGCTGCCGGTCTTCGTCGTCCTCTTCGTGCCGATCGCGCTCGGGATCCACCGCCTCTATCCGTGGGCGGTCCCCGGCCCGGTCGACCCGGCGCTGCTCCCGGACGCCGTCGTTCGCGCGCTCGAGCACCAGCGCGTGTGGAACGCCACGCCGTTCTTCCTCGCGCGGTCGGTCGTCTACTTCGGCGTGTGGATCTCGCTCGCGCTCCTCCTCGCACGCGCCGACGCGATCGCCGATCGTGCGCCGACGTCGGAGCGCCCCGAGCGCTTCGAAGCGCAGCGGACCGTGAGCGGCGCCGGGCTCCCGATCCTCGCGCTCACGACGACGTTCGCGGCGTTCGACTGGCTGATGTCGGTCGAGCCGGGGTGGGTCGCGAACTCGTACGGGCTCTACGTCTTCACCGGCGGCCTCTCGAGCGCCGTCGCGCTCCTCGCCGTGCTCGTCTGGCTCGCGGAGGGCAGCGCGCTCCTCCCGCTCCCGATCCGACCCTCGCACGTGCACGCCGTCGGCAGGCTCCTCCTGATGGCGGTCGTGCTCTGGGCATACGTCGGCTTCTTCCAGCTGATGCTCGTCTGGATCGCGGACATGCCGCGCGAGTCGTCGTTCTACCGCGTGCGCCTGGAAGGCCCGTGGCGGGTGGTCGACGTGATCCTCGCGCTCGGGCACTTCGTCGTCCCGTTCTTCGCGCTCCTGTCGCGGCCGCTGAAGCGCTCGACCACGGGCCTCGCGATCGTCGCGATCCTCGTGCTCGTCGTCTCGGCGGTCGACGTCGTGTGGCTCGTGCTCCCGCAGGCGGGAGCGCCTCGGCTCCTCGACGTCGCGCCGTTCTCGGTCGTCTACGGCATCCTCGTCGCGTACGCGGCGCACCGTGCGCAGCGCGCCGCGCGCGCGGAGCGGGCGACGGCAGTGGACCCGGTGCTCCGCGCGTCCTCGAGGTACGTGTCGCCATGAGCACGCACGAGCCCGAGACGCCGCAGTTGCTCCGCGCGGAGGACCACGTCGACGCGCCGCGCGTGCGCCGCGTCGCGATCGGGAGTGTGGTCGTCTTCCTCGTCGCGCTCGTCGTCGCAGCCGGGCTCCTGGCGACGTTCGCGCGAGGTGATGTCGGGCGTGCGTTCGGTGCGGGGCCGGCCGCCTCCGCGGCGCCGGTCGGCACCGTCGAGCGGTCGCTCGTGCTCGCGACGAAGCGAGGTCTCGACCTTCGCGCCGCGCAGCGGGATGCGCTCGGGAGGTGGGGCTGGGTCGACCGCGACGCCGGGATTGCGCGCATCCCGATCGAGCGCGCGATGGAGATCGTGGCCGAGGACGCGCGCGACGGAGGGGCACCCTGATGGACTGGCTCCGCGCGCTGCTCTACGTGCCCGAAGCGGCATCGTCGGTCGCCGACCGCGTCGACGCCCTCCACGTCTTCGTGATCACCGTGACGATGGTGATGGCGACCTACGTGTTCGGGGCGGCGGCGTGGTTCGCGATTCGCTTTCATCGGCGGCGCGAAGGACAGCTCACCGAAGAGCTCCGTCCTTCGCGCTTCCACGAGATCGCGATCATCTCGGGCCTCACCGGCACCTTCGTCCTCTGGTGGGTGCTCGGCTACGAGCAGTACGTGACGATGACCTCACCGCCGGAAGGCGCGCAGACGGTCTACCTCGAAGCGAAGCAGTGGATGTGGAAGTTCACCTACGACGACGGGCGCTCCACGAACGACGTCCTCGTCGTGCCGGCGGGGAAGCCCGTGAAGCTCGTCATGTCCTCGCGGGACGTGATCCACAGCTTCTTCGTCCCCCAGTTCCGGATGAAGCAGGACGTCGTCCCGGGCCGCTTCGTGACCACGTGGTTCGAGGCGAAGGCGCCGGGCGAGTACGCGATCCTGTGCGCCGAGTACTGCGGCGTGAGCCACTCGCGGATGCGCGGCGAGGTCGTCGCGC
Organism: Polyangiaceae bacterium; assembly: GCA_039809485.1. GTDB lineage: Bacteria > Myxococcota_A > Polyangia > Polyangiales > Polyangiaceae > Labilithrix. Next base: position 31,253 of record JBDHVE010000002.1, read on the forward strand.
TCTCCCCGGAAGCGTACGCCTCGTGGAGGCGCGGCGACGGGAGCGGGCCGGCGACGACGCGCGCGGACTGCGGTGGTGGTCCGGGCTCCTGCGGCGATGCCGACCTCGTCACCTTCGGCCGCGAGGTCGCGGCGAAGCGCGCCTGCGTGGCATGCCATTCGTTCGACGGTCAGCGTCACGTCGGCCCGACGTGGCGTGGGCTCTTCGGAGCTCCGCGCACGCTCGCGGGCGGAAAGCGTGTCGTCGCCGACGAGGCCTATCTGACGCGGTCGATGATGGAGCCGCTCGCGGACGTGGTCGACGGCTACCCGCCGCTCATGCCGTCGTACCAGGGGCAGCTCTCGGCGGCCGAGACGGGCGCCCTCGTCGAGCTGATCAAGTCGCTGCGCGACGCGCCGGAGTCGCCCGGCGTCGCGCTCCCGCGTCTCGAGGTCCGCGCCGTGACGGATGCGGGCGTCGTGCCGAGCCGAGGAGGACCTTCGCCGTGACCACCCTTCCGATCGCTCCCGACGTCGCGCGCGAGCCGGCACCGTCGTCCTCGCCGATCGTGCGAGCACCTTCCTACCTCGGTGTCGACACGACGCTTCGCTCGTGGCTCGTGACCACCGATCACAAGCGGATCGGCGTCCTGTTCTTCGTCGCGCTCGCGTGCATGCTCGCGCTCGGCGGCTTCTTCGCGCTCGCCTTGCGCCTCGAGCACCTGACGCCCGAGCGCACGCTGATGAGCGCGCACACGTACAACCGCATGTTCACGCTCCACGGCGTGATCATGGTGTGGCTCTTCATGATCCCGTCGATCCCGTCGTCGTTCGGGAACTTCCTCCTCCCGATGATGATCGGCGCGCGCGACGTCGCGTTCCCGCGTTTGAACCTCGCGAGCTTCTACGTCTACGTCGCCGGCGCGACGCTCGTGCTGCTCTCGATGTTCGCGTCCGCGATCGACACGGGGTGGACGTTCTATCCGCCGTACAGCTCGTCGACGCCCACCGCGCTCCCCCTCGCGCTGCTCGGCGTCTTCATCGTCGGGTTCTCCACGATCATGACGGGCGTGAACTTCATCGTCACGACCCACACGCTGCGCGACCGACGGATCGGGTGGATGCAGATGCCGCTCTTCGTCTGGTCGGTCTACGCGACGAGCATCATCCAGGTCCTCGCCACACCGGTCCTCGGGATGGTGCTGCTCCTCGTCGTCGCGAACAACGCCTTCTCGTGGGGATTCTTCGATCCGGCGCGCGGCGGTGATCCCGTCCTCTACCAGCACCTCTTCTGGTTCTACTCGCACCCGGCGGTCTACATCATGATCCTGCCGGGGATGGGCGTCGTGAGCGAGGTCGTGTCGACCTTCGCGCGCAAGAACCCCTACTCGTACAAGGCGATCGCGTACTCGTCGCTCGGGATCGCGTTCGTCGGGTTCCTCACCTGGGGGCACCACATGTTCGTCGCCGGGATGAGCCGCTTCGACGCCGGCGCGTTCGGGCTCCTGTCGATGCTGGTCGCCGTGTTCTCGGCGATCAAGGTGTTCAACTGGACGTGGACCCTGAAGCGCGGCGCGATCCGGATGCGGACGCCGCTCCTCTACGTCTTCGCGTTCCTCTTCCTCTTCGTCTTCGGAGGGATGACCGGCGTCGCCGTCGCGACGACGAGCCTCGACGTCCACTGGCACGACACGTACTTCGTCGTCGCGCACTTCCACTTCATCATGGTGGGCGGCACGCTGACCGCGTTTCTCGCGGCGATCCATCTCTGGTTCCCGAAGGTGACGGGGAAGCTCTATTCGGAGCGGCTCGGGATGCTCTCCGCCGCGCTGGTGTTCGCCGGGTTCTTCGTGACGTTCTTCCCGCAGTTCCTCCTCGGCAACGGCGGCATGCCCCGGCGCTACTTCGACTACCCGCCGCGGTTCCAGGCGCTCCACGTCGTCTCGACCGTCGGCTCGTGGGTGCTCGGCGCCGGGCTCGTCGTGACGCTCGGCTACCTGCTGCATGCGCTCTTCTGGGGCGCCGATGCAGGAGCGAACCCCTGGGGCTCTCGCTCGTTCGAGTGGCGGACGCCTTCGCCTCCGCCGAAGCACAACTTCCGTGAGCCGCCGGACCTCGAGCTCGGGGCGTACGACTACACGCGTCCGCTCGAGGGCGAGCCGCGCGAGCCGGAGGCGGCGTCGTGAGTACGGTCGACGATGCGCGGGCGCTCGCACCCGCCGAGCCGTTCTCGGACGGCCCGGGGCAGGCCCACGCGGCCCGACTCGGGATGTGGGTCTTCCTCGCGAGCGAGGTGCTCCTCTTCGCGGCGCTGTTCACGCTGTTCGCCGCGTCGCGCACGCAGCACCCGGCCGCGTTCCACGAAGGCGTCGCGCACGCGAAGAAGGTGCTCGGCTCGATCAACACCGCCGTCCTCCTCGTCAGCAGCACGCTCGTCGCGCTCGCGGTCCAGGTGCTGCGACGGGGACGGACGCGAGTGGCGGGTCTGCTCGTCGCCGGGACCGTCGTCCTCGGGGGCGTGTTCCTCGCGATCAAGATCACGGAGTACGTCGAGCATTTCGGAGAGGGCATCCAGCCCGGGGGACGCGGCGCGTTCTTCCAGGAGCACGCGACGCGCGGCCTCGCCGAGTTCTGGACGCTCTACTTCGGGATGACCGGCCTCCACGCCGTCCACGTCGTCGTCGGGATGACGCTGCTCTCGATCGCGCTGCTCGGGATCCTGACCGGCCGGATCACGGCGCCGAGCGCGCATCGGCTCGAGGTGTTCGCGATCTACTGGCACCTCGTCGACCTCGTCTGGCTCTTCCTCTGGCCACTCTTCTACCTCGCATGAGCGCTCCGATGACCACGCGCGAGCTCACGACGAAGACGACGCTGCTCACGGGCTCTGCGCTGCTCGTCCTCTGGGCGGTCAGCTTCGGCCTGTCGTATGTCCAGCTCGGGCTGGCCGCGCTCCCGGTCGCGCTCGGGATCGCCGCGACGAAGGCGGCGCTCGTCGTGCTCTTCTTCATGGAGCTCGCGACCGCACGGCCCACGATCCGCTTCGCCTTCGCCGCCGCGGTCGCGCTGGTCGTCGTGCTCGTCGGGCTCACCGTCGCCGACGTCGCGACGCGCTGAGGACGTGCGGTGCGCGCCCGTTCACTCGCGGGTCGTCGGCGCGCGCGGTGATACGTCGGGTGCGGTCTGCTGCGGCACGAGCACGGGTCGTGCGTGGCCGGGTACCTGCATCGGCACGCGCGCGCGCGGCAGGCCCGGCGTCGCGGTGGGCGCAGCCGACGGCGGCTCGGCCGTTCGCGGGATCGGAGGCGTCATCGGCAGAGGCCGGCCGGCGACCTCGGGTACGACGGCCCGACTCGTGGCGCGCTGCGCGGCCGGATCGTGGAGCGGAACGCCGGGCCGCGCCACGTCGCCCGGAAGCTCGAGCGTGCCGCTCGACAGGCTCGTCGTCGAGCTCGCGGCCGACGCCGGAGCCGCCGGCGGCGCCTCTGGCGCTCGGCTGCAGCCGAGCCCGAGGATCGGCGTGACCGCGACCATCGCGGCCATCGCCGCGCCGGTGAGAGGAGAGCGTCGCATGACCGCTGGTGAAGCAAGTCGCGTGCGCGCACGCGCCGCGGAGCCGAGCGGAACGCCCCTTGCGACGGACGGGGTATGCCGTCGCTCGCACCGAAGATCCTCGTGGCGCGCCTCTCGAGCGTCCTCCGGACCAGTCTGTGGCTCGTCCCAGGCGCGACGGCGGTCGCGCTCGTCGCGCTCGCGAAGGTCCTCCCCATCTTCGAGGACGACATCCACGAGGAGTCCACGGCGGCGTGGTACCTGTTCGCGGGTCAGGCCGAGAGCGCGCGCGAGCTCTTGTCGACGATCGCGACGGCGATGATGACCTTCACGGGCCTCGTCTTCTCGATCACGATCCTCGTCCTCCAGCTCGCGAGCCAGCAGTTCTCGCCGCGCGTCCTCCGCACGTTCCTCGAGGATCGGTCGACTCAGGTGGCGATGGCCGTCTTCATCGGGACCTTCGTCTACGCGATGGCCCTGCTGCCCGAGGTCCACGGATCGGACGCCGCTGGAGGCGAACGCGTCCCGTCGTTCTCGATCTTCCTCGCGTTCGCGCTCGTCATGCTCAGCGTCGCCGTGTTCATCCGGTACATCCATGCGATGGCGCACTCGATCCGTGCCGTCCACGTCATGGAGCGGGTCGCCGAAGACGCGCTCGAGAGCATCCGTCGCGGCTTCCCGCACGAAGCAGTCGGCGACGACGCGCCGCCGCGCTCGCTCCCGGCGAGCACACCGCGCGTCGTCCGGAGTCACCCCCAGCGGAGCGGAGTGGTCGCGGCCGTCGACATCGAAGCGCTCACCGCGATCGCGTGCGAGCGCGACGTGCTCGTCGAGCTGGTGCCGCGGATCGGCGACTTCGTCGTGCGCGGCGGGCCGCTCTTCCGGATCTGGGGCGCCGCCGACGTGGACGAGTCGAAGCTCCGGAGTGCCGTCGGCCTCTCGGACGAAAGGACGGTGCAAGAGGACGCGGCCTTCGCGTTCCGGCAGCTCGTCGACATCGCGGAGCGTGCTCTCTCTCCGGGCGTCAACGACCCGACCACGGCCATCCAGGCGATCGACCGGCTGCACGATCTTCTCACCGCGCTCGCCGACCGCGCCTTCCCGCGGGACGAGCGCCTCGATGACGCGGGGACCATCCGTGTCGTGATCCACCGGCCGACGTGGGAGGACTTCGTCCACCTCGCGTTCGACGAGATCCGCACCTACGGTCGCTCGTCACTGCAGGTGGTCCGGCGCCTCCGCGCAGCGCTCCAGGATCTCGCCGCCATCTGCCCTCCCCAGCGGCGCGCCGTCCTCGACGAGGAGCTCGCGGAGCTCGACGCATCGCTGTCGGAGTTCACGGGGTACACGCGGGTGCGCGCCGCGATCGCGAGCGCGCACGGCTGACCTACGGAGCGGGCAACGGCGCCCCGGTCACCCTTCGGAGGAACGGCGCATGCACGGCGCTGACCCATGGCTCGCCCGCGAACCGTCCCGCTCCTCGTCGTCGTGATCGTCTCTGGCGCCCTCGCGGGAGGGTGTGAGCGCTCGAACGACGCCGTGACGACCACTACGAATGCTGCGGACCGGCCTCATCGGCTCGACGCGGGGCCTTCGTCGATGCCGAGCGCCGTCGGCGGGATCGACCTCGTGCCGGCACCCTACGTCGGCCGGACGGACGACTCGGCCGACCTGCGGCGTGCGGCGCCCGGGTCGCCGCGTCGGGACGGCGGCCCGCCCTGACCCGACCTGCGTCGTGTGTCACGCAGGCGCTCCGCCTCTAACGGATGTGGTAGTCGAGGTTCATCGCCTTGCCGCCGCGGCTGATCTGGACCGTCAGCTTGTCGGCGGTGCGGAGGCGGGCGTAGGCCTCGAGCGCCTTCTCCGGGCTCGACATGTCGAAGCCGTTGATCGTCTGGAGGCTGTCGCCGTTCTGCATCCCGAGCACGCCGAGCAGTGTGTCGGGCCGGATGCCGTTCATGCGGATGCCGACGACGCGCCCGTTCTCCTGGACGGGGGTGATCCGCGCTTGACGCATGAGATCGGCCTGGTTCTCGAGGATCTTGTCGAGCGTGCCGCGATCGACGTTGTACTCGGTGTCGCTGACCTTCTGGATGCCGCGCTTGATGTCGGCGTCGACGGCCCGCGCGCCGCGCACTGGCCTCGTGGAGGATGGCGCGGGAGTGGGCGCCGGAGGAGGGGAGGGCGGCGGGGTCGCCTTCGGCGCGAAGAGCTTCGCCTGGCAAATCGCGCCGCCGCTCTCGAACCAGACGCGATCCCAGCCGACGAAATGCACCTTCTTGCCCGCGACTTCGTCGCCGCGCCGCTTCAGCACGCGTTTTCCGTCGGCGCCCGCGACGGAGGCGAACGACCAGTTCGGCTCGCCGGCGGCGAGGGCATGCACCGTGACGCCGTCGCACTCGGGGACGCTCCAGATTCCGCTCGCGTCGGTCGCCGGCTCGTCGGGGTCGGCGCCGTTATCGGTCGCGACGGGCTGTCGGAGCGGGCCCGTGACGTGGTCGAACGGGTTGCGCGCCAGGATCGGGTCCGCGCTGGGGACGTGGGCGGACTCGAGCGGAGCGGACTTCGCCGGCATCCGCGCAGCGCTCGTGAGTGTGGCCTCGTCCGGCGCGAGCGCGACGCCGACGAGCTCGCTCATCGCGCGCGCGTTCAGCAGCGCGACGAGACCGACCGCGGGGAGCAATGCGAGCCGGAAATTCGCGCGGAGGAGCTGGTCGAACGGCATGCGGTCGAAGGGTCCGGGTTCGGATAGTTGGATCTCAAACTATGTGGCCGCGTCGGACGGCGCAAGCCGTCGCTCGAGCGAGCTCTTCCTCGGAGGGCATGTGGTCTGCAACGTGGCCTACGTACCGCGCGCAGCGGAGAACGCAACAAGGAGGAGCTCATGGGTGTGCAGCGAGAGAGCGTGACGATCGGCGTGTTCGCGACGGCAGGACAGGCGAGACGCGCCATTCATGACCTGCGTGACGCGGGGTTCTCGGACAAGTCGATCGGGCTCCTGACCCACGACAAGGACGGCGACCCCGACGTCGTGTCCTTCAAGGAGCTCGAGGGGAACAAGGGGCTTGCGGGGGCGGCGATCGGCGTGGCGGCGGGCGCCGGTGGCGGTGCGCTCTGGGCGCTCGCCATCGCGGCCGGGCTCCTGCCGGCCATCGGTCCGGTGATCGGCGGCGGCTTGCTCGCCGCCGTCGCCGCGAGCGCTGCCGCCGGCGCGGGCGCCGGTGCGCTCGTCGGATCCCTCGTCGGCCTCGGCGTCTCCGACGAGGACGCAGCGTACTACGACGAGGAGTTCCGCAGAGGACGCACGATCCTCCTCGTACGTGGCGACGCGCGGCGCGACCTCGTCCACACGATCTTTCGTGGTCACGGAGCCGAGCCGCGTCTCGTCACGGAGCGATCGTTCGCCGAGCAGCTGGAGCAGGCGCCGGTGTCGTCGCGCACCGCCGCCCTCGAGCGCCACCACGTCCGCTGATGGAGAGCCGACCGGGCGAGCACGCGGAGTGGAGGCGTGCGCGCTCGCCCGGCCGCGCGAGCGAATCTGGCTGCAAGGAAGAGGCGCGTCCCCCCCGACGCGCGCTCTCCGAGGCATGCAGCGAGAGTGCCACAGCGGAGGTCACGCGGATCTCGTCATGTCCGCGTCTCGAGGCTGCCCTCCTTCGACCAGTTGGGTCGTTTCCGACCGAACGGCGGACGACGCGCGACGCGGCGGTGTGTCGCGATCAGGCGTGCGCGTCGCGACGGTCGGCGTCACCCGTCGCGAGCCACTTCGCGACGACGGTGTCGGTCGTCGCATGGAGCAGGATGGAAGCGATCACGACGAAGGCGGTCGCGTGGAAGACGATGCGCTCGCCCGGGATCTTCGATCCGTGCACGAGGAGCGCGAACACGACCGACGCGAATCCACGCGGCCCGAACCACGCCGCGACGCCGCGCTCCCGCACGGGCAGGTCGGAGCGGAGGAGCGCAAGCATCATCGAGAGCGGACGCGCGACGAACAGACTCGCGATCGCGAACACGACGCCCGCGAGCCCGATGTCGCGCATCGACTCGTGCGACACGAGCGCGCCGAAGAGGAGGAGCGCGGCGAGCTTCGACACCTCACTCACCAGCTCACCGGGCCTCTGCCAGTGGTCGCGTGCTCGGTCGCTGACGGAGCTCAGGACGACACCGGCGACGAACGCCGCGAGGAACTCGTTCGCCGACACCTTCACGGACAGAGCCCACGCGACGACGACCACGGCGAGCGCGAACACGGGCTTGTACGCGTCGGAGGCACCGAAGAAAGGCCGGCGATAGAGCCAGACCGCGGCGAGCGGGACGCCGGCGCCGATCACGACGCCCAACACCACGCGTCCGAGGAGGACCCCGACCGAAGGCGCTTCCTCGCCGAGCACGCCGAGGAGCGACACGACGATCGGGACGGCGAGCCCGTCGTTGAGACCGCTCTCGATGTTGAGGAGCCCACGCAGCTTCGCCGGAACGCGCTCACTGCCGACGAGCGACGACGCGAACACCGGATCGGTCGGACTGAGCACGGCGCCGACCAGGAAGGCCGCACCCCACGAGAGAGGAAGGAGCAACCGCGCGAACACCGCTGCGACGACGAGGTTGATCGGCAGGCCGATCAGCAGGGCGCGACCGGGGAGCCGGAAGCTCGCGCGCAGCGATCGCAGGTTCATCTTGCCGCCGTCGGTGAAGAGCGTGGCGACGAGAGCCAGCTCGGCGACGCGCTCGACCGTGTGCTCGTCCGGTGCGGACACGACGTTCGTTGCTCCCACCGCGAGACCGACGACGAGGAACAAGACGGCCGTCGAGAGGAGCCCGCACGCCGCACGCGCCGAGATGAGCACCGCAGCGAAGAGCGCGACACCGAACACGAGCGCGAAGGTCACGCGCGGACGGAGGCAAGCGAGGTGCCCGCGCGCTCGCTCGGCGCCGTCACGTGCGCGTGCGGCGCACGCCAGCGCGACTGCGTGCGCGCGCGAGGCTACGGGAGCTGCCAGAGCCCGTGCTCGGAGCCTCCGAGCATGTAGATCGCAATCTTCCCCTTACCGGGGATCTCCATCGGCGGCACCGCGATGACGCCACCCGCGAGGCGTGCGGCCTCGGCTGCGCGCTCGACGTCCTCGACCCGCACGTACGCCCTCGTGACGGGCCTCTCTCCGCCGTGCATCGGCGCGCGGATCGCGTAGCGGGATCCGTCCGGGAGCTCGGCGACGGAGGCGTTTCCGAGCTCCGGCACCGCCGTGAAGACCCAGCCGTGCGCGCGCTCGCGCGCGGCGCGGACCTGCTCGACCTCGTTCGTGACGACCTCGACGTAACAGACGGAGCTGACGGGGACCATGGCGCGGCGGATGATGCCGCGATGTGGCTCGCGCGTCGACTCCGTTGTCCGATCCCCGGCGCCGCCGCTGGAGAACGGTGCTCTGCCCTCAGCGCGGCGGCGGCGGAGGCGCCGATCTCCGCGGCGGAGGAGGCGGCGGCGCCTTCGCGGTCGGCGGCGGCGGCGGCGGCGCCTTCGCGGTCGGCGGCGGCGGCGGAGGAGGCGCAGTCGTCGGCTTCGGTGCAGGCGCAGGCGCCGACGAGGGCGCGGTTCCGGGCCGCTCGCAGACGCCGAGCTTCTCGACGAGGTTCACGTCACAGCTCGGGATGCGCACGGTCACGGTGCACGCGGCCTGCCCGAGGCGGCCGCACAACGGCGGCTTCACGCACTTGCCTGCTTGCTCGACGAGATTCACGTCGCAGCTCGGGATGCGCTCGAGGACGGTGCATGCGTTTCCGCCTTCCCGTCCGCACGCCGGGTGGAAGCAGCGGTCCTTCAGCACGTCGTGCTTCAGGTCCTGGTCGCAAGGGAAGGGCGTCGGGACCTTGAGGACCGGATCGAGCTTCGTGCGCTCGACGACCGTGCAGCCGCGCTGCCCGTCCTGTCCACAGGCAGGACGAACGCAACGCCCGGCGCCCTCGACGAGGTTGACGTTGCAGCTCGGGATCCGCTCGGTGAGACCGCAGGCGCGTTCGCCTTCGGCACCACAGTAGTCGGCGCGTGCCTCACCGCTCACGGCGAGGACGAGCGTCGCCGCCGCCGCACCGGACAAGATGTTGCGAACGAACCTCGCGTCGAGCAGCTTCGCGTTCTTCAAGGCGGGCCTCCCCTCGTCGGTCTCGACGATAGACGGGCGCCGTGGCTGCCGATTGCGTGAACGCACGCGCTGGCGCAGCCGTGCAATGCATTGGCGCGTGATGCGATCGGAGGTGCTCGGGCTCCACAGGGGCACGCGTTTCGCTTCGTGCTCGAGGGGGATCGGGCTCGCTCGAGCCGCGATGGGGAGGAGGCCAGCATGCGCTCTCTCGGGAAGTGGTTCGCCGCGGTCAGCGTCGCCGCGAACATGGTCGCGGTCGCGTCGTGCGCGACGACGCCGGACGACGGCGAGGGTCGGGCGGGGAGAACGAGCTCCGCGGCGCGCACCGCGACCGAGGTGTCGGGCAGCGCTGGGTGTCCCGAGGGCATGCAGCTCCTCTGCCGAATCACGATCGGGAGGCCGGGCGGCAACCAGTGCAGTCCGCTCATCCTCGCGATCCCGATGGGCGGCGGGACCGCGCTGAGCTGGGAGTCGCCGTCCGGTCAGCTCGTCGACGCCGTCATCGTGAGCAGCGGCGAAGCGGCGAACCTCTACGAGTACAGCCCGCCCGTTTCGCGCGACGACGAGCTCCTCGTCGTCCCGCAGTCCGACGGCGGCGGCGCCAGGCTGAGCCGAATCGACTTCTGCGTCGTGCCCGACGGCGGAACCGATGCGGGCGTCGACGCGCCCGCCGACGCTCCGCACGACGCACCACACGACGCGCCGACGGACGCTCCGAGCGATGCGCCCACGGACGCGCGCGGGCCGAAGATGTGGTGACGCCGCCTTTCCAGAGAGGGGCGGCGCCGCGGTCGCGCGAGCCGCGCGGCTTGCCCACGCGAGCTGCCGCGCTAAGCTCCGCGCGCCATGCCGCCGGCGTCTCCGCTGTCCGAGTCGGTCGCGCCGGACACACCGCCGGTGCGGTCGGACGAGCGCACGTTCCCGGCAACGGACGAAGCGCGCTACGACGTGCTCGGCGAGCAGGGGCGTGGCGGGCTCGGCGTCGTCCTCCGGGCGCGCGATCGCAAGCTCGGTCGCCTCGTCGCCCTGAAGGAGCTCCACGACCCGAGCGAGCAGGCGATCGCGCGGTTCGTCCGCGAGGTGATGCTCACGGCGCGACTCCAGCACCCGTCGATCATCTCGATCTACGAGATCGGGACGAAGGCGGACGGCGTGCCGTTCTACGCGATGAAGCTCGTCGAGGGCGAGCCGCTCGACGTCCTCGTCGCGAGCAAGCGCTCGTTCGAGGAGCGGCTCGCGCTCCTCCCGCACGTGGTCGCGGTGTGTGACGCGATCGCGTACGCCCACGAGCATCACATCATCCACCGTGACCTCAAGCCGGCGAACGTGATCGTCGGCGCGTTCGGCGAGACGATCGTGATCGACTGGGGCCTCGCGAAGGACCTTGCGGCGGACCCGCGCGAGCACGCGCCCACGCTGCCCCCGCTCGTGCTCGCCGACCTCGCCGCCAACGCGCAGACGCAGGCGGGCGAGCTCCTCGGGACGCCCGCGTACATGCCGCCCGAGCAGCTGCGTGGTGCGTCGAACGACGAGCGTGTCGACGTCTTCGCGCTGGGCGGGATCCTCTACAACGTCCTCACCGGCCGGATCCCGTACGACGGCGACTCGCTCCAGGAAGTGCTCGCCCGGATCGCGGAGGCGCGTCCCGTCCCGGTCCGCGAGCGCGAGCCGCAGGTCTCCACCGAGCTCGCGGCGATCGTCGAGAAGGCGATGGCGGCGGACCCTGCGCACCGGTACCCGAGCGCGAAGGAGCTCGCCGCGGATCTCACGCGGTACCAGGCCGGCCAGCTCGTCAGCGCGCACCGTTACACGCCCGCGCGGCTCGCGATGCGCTTCGTGAAACGGCACCGCGCGCGGCTCGTCGCCGGCGCGGTCGTGCTCGTCCTCCTCGCCGTCTTCGGCACGCTGAGCGTGCTCCGCGTCGTCCGCGAGCGGAACGCCGCGGACGTGGCGCGACGTGAGGCGGAGGCGCGGACGCTCGACCTGACGATGATCCATGCGCGCACGTCGCTCGACCGCGATCCGACCGAGGCGCTGGCGTGGCTCGCGACGTATCCGTCCCATGGGCCCGCGTTTCGCGACGTCGGGCCGATCACCGCCGAAGCGCGCCATCGCGGCGTCGCGCGCTGGGTGCACGAGCTCTTCCCGCGCTCGTGGGTGCGCGACATGCGCGTCTCGTCCGACCGGCGATGGGCGGCGGCGTGTGACGAGACGAACGGCGTGGCGATCGTCGGCGTGGAGGGCGGCGACGTGCGCCAGGTGCACCTCGCGGGAACGACGCGCTGGGTCGCCTTCGCGGACGGTGATCGCGCGATCGTCGCGGTCGCGGAGGACGGCGTGCTCCGGGTGATCGATCGCGACACCCTCGCGGTTCGCGAGATCGGACGCCATGTCGGCGGCGTCCGCGCCCTCGCGGTGACGCGCGACGGCCGCGCGATCGTGACGGGCGGCCTCGACGGCGCCGTCCAGATCGACGCCGTGGACGGCGGGCAGGCTCGCGTCGCGTCCCGCCACGAGGGACCCGTCGACGCGGTCGCGCTCACGCCGGACGGCGCGCGCGTCGCGAGCGTCGGCCGCGACGGCCTCCTCCGCGTCGCCGAGCTCGCGACCGGACGCGAGCTCGCGACGCATCGGCTCGAGGCGGGACGCCTTCGCACGCGCGTCGTCGCGACCGCGGACAGCGACTCGTTCGCGGTGATCGAGCCGTCGCAGCGAGTCTCCGTCGTGAGCACGACGCGTGGCCTCGTGCGCGCGTTCGGCGCCCAGCGCGGCGAGGCGCACGACGGGGTCGTCAACGCGCTCGACGTCTCGCCCGACGGCCGCACCGTCGCGACGGTCGGCTTCGACAAGACCGTGCGCCTCTGGGACGTCGCGACCGGTGCGCTCCGCGTGCTCCGCGGCCACGGCGGCGAGGTCCTCGCCGCGCGCTTCTCGCCGGACGGCGCGGAGCTTGCCACCTCGGATGTCGCCGGCGAGATCCGCGTCTGGGCGACGAACGAGGATGGCGAGGCAAAGCGCGTCCTCCGCGGCCATTCGCGCACCGTCGAGAAGCTCGAGTGGTCGGCGGACGGGATCGTCTCGTCCGATCACGGCGGCAACCTCCGCGTGTGGACGACGCCGGAGGATCCGCAGCGCGTCCTCGCCGGTCACACCCACGACATCGTGCCGATGGCGATCTCGCCGTCCGGCCGCCTCCTCGCGACCGGGAGCAACGACAAGACGCTCCGCGTCTGGGATCTCGCGAGCGGCACGTCGAGAGCGCATGCGGGCCATGGGGATGCCGTCCGGTGGCTCGCGTTCGCGGGCGAGGACGCGGTCGTCACGGCGAGCCTCGATCAGACCGTGCGCGTGTGGCCACGGGAGGGCGAGAGCCGGATCGTCGCGCGGCGCGCGGCCCCGCTCTCCGACCTCGCCGTCTCGGCCGACGCCGCGCTCGCGGTCGTCGGCGCGCAGGACGGCGCGGAAGTGATCCTGCTCGCGACCGGCCGCGCGACGGAGCTCCCCGGGACCGCAAAGGCGCGCGCGGTCGCGATCTCCGGCAGGCGCGTCGCTTCCGGCGGCGACGATCGCGTCGTTCGGATCTGGGACGTCTCCCGGCCCGAGGCGCCCGTGCTCGTCGGATCGCGCGAAGCGCCTGCCGAGGTGAACGACCTCCTCTTCTCTCCGGACGGTGCGCGCGTCGCCGTCACGTCGCGCGACGGATCGCTCGAGCTCGTCGACGCGTCGACCGTGAAGCTCGTCGCCGGCGTCCGCGCGCACGAGAGGCGGATCGCGGGGCTCGCGTTCTCGCCCGACGGCACGCTGCTCGCGACCGCTGGAAACGACCGCACCGTGACGCTCCTCGAAGTCGCCGGCGGCAGCTTGCGCGAGCGCGCGCGTGTCTCCCACGACGACCACGTGGCGAAGGTAGCGTTCTCCCCCGACGGCTCGCTCCTCGCGTCGGCCTCGAACGATCGCACGGTGCGCGTGTGGGACGTCGCGACGATGAACCTCCGCGCGATGCACCACCACGACAACGTGCTCTGCTCGGTGCGCTTCACGCCCGACGGAACCACGCTCGCGACCGCCGGATGGGACCGCGTCGTGCGTCTCTGGCCGGTCGATCGCGCCGCGACGATCCCGCGTCCGGACGCCCTCACGAACCTGACCGTCGCGACGCGCTGACGTGACGTCGTCGTTGCGGGCTCGCTCCGCCGCCGCTCACTTGCAGTAGCCGAGGCCGTCGCAGTCGCCGCCGGTCGAGCTCGAGCCGCTCGGCTGCGGCCTGCACGTCTGGCCGGCGGGGCAGTCGCTCCCGCCGAGGCGGCACGCGTACTCGCACGTCACGTCGCTGTTCGACGAGAGCTCGAGACACATCCTGCACGTGGGCAGTGCCGGGTTCGCGGCGCAGACGCGATCGGAGAACGAGCGCGAGCCCGCGTCGTCCGACTTCGTGACGCACGACGCGCCGGGGCCGCGGGCGGTCGACGCCGGATCGGGGCTGGCCGACGCGCCGCCACCCGAGCTCTGGCCGAGGTCACCTCCGCCACCCGAGCAACCGACGAAGGAGAGAAGCGACGCGAGGAGGAGACCCGTGACGATTGCGAACGTCCGCATCGCCCGAGACTGCCGTCGGCGCCGCGCCGCGGCCAAGTTCCTCCCGCGCGCGCTTCAGGTGACGACGTTCAGCTCGAGCGCGATCTCGAGCTTCAGCACCTTCGAGATCGGGCAGCCAGCCTTCGCAGCCGCGGCGGCCTCCTCGATCTTCGCCTTGTCGGCGCCCTTCGCCTTCACCGTCGTCGCGAGCACGCTCCGCGACAGGGTGAGGTTCTCGAACGTGATCGTGCAGGTCGTCTCGACCGACTCGGGCGTGATCCCCCGCTCGCCGAGCTGACCCGACAGCGCCATGCTGAAACAGCTCGCGTGCGCGGCGGCGATGAGCTCTTCGGGGTTGGTCCCCGGCTCGCTCTCGAACCGCGTGCGGAAGTCGAACTTCTGGTTGGTGAAGGCGTTGCTCCCGACGCCGAACGTGCCACGTCCGTCCTTCAGCCCACCGTTCCAGATCGCGTTTGCCGTGCGCTTCATGGTCGTTGCCTCCGGCGCACGGTGGTCGTCTCGACGAGCAGAGGCGTCAAGACACCCCGAGCACGCGGCAGAACATGCCGCAGCAGGTGCGTCCGCGGAGTCAGGACCCGAAATGGAAAGAGCCACGGGGTTGTCGAGGATCACCCGACGCCCGTGGCTCCTTGTTGTCATCGCGGGGGCGACGGCCCATCGCGATGCAGGGAGAGACGACGATCTTCGGGAGCGTGGCCGCAGTCGGTCACGCCGTCCGATCGGCGGCTTGTCCCCTCAGCGTGCGTTGCGGGCCGGATCGGCCCGCGCTCTCGCCTCGAACGACATCGAAACTCCTTCTGGGTTCGCGATGCGTGGACCGTCCGGAGCACGCGCGGCTGCAGAAGCGCGCGCCCCGTCCGTCTCTGTTCGGAGTGACACGCCGGATGAGCTCGCGCCACCTCGGTTCGTCGCTCGAGCGAATTTTGGTGAGACGCTGTGCGCTCACTTCGTCAGGAGCGTGCCGTCGACGGCGCGGGCGCCGCCCAGGCGCCCGGCACCGGTCCGCAGCACGAAGTTCAAGCAGGAGCAGCGGAGTCCCTGCGCATCCTGGTTGCAGTACACGTGCGACTTGCAGACGAGGAACATGTCGTTGCAGTCCGCGAGCCCCTTGCACTGGCAGAAGCCCGAGTCCGTGCAGCTGTAGCCGGCCGCTCCGCCGCTGCCGTTGTCGACGGCCTGCGTCGTCGTCGCGACCTCTTCCGGCGCGCCTTCCTCCGTCGCCTCGGTCGCGTTCGCGGTCTCGGCGGAGCAGCCGGTGACGGCGACCGTTCCGAGCGCGAGGACGGCGACGACGGCGAGGTTCTTGGCGGCGGCGAGGTTGGTCATGAGGTTCGTTCCTTCGGAGCTGGGGTGGTGGATGGCTCGGCTCGGCGACCGCGCGTCGCCGGTCCGTGTTGCGCCACCATCGATAGGCCGCCCCTGGCCACTGCGCATGTCACCCGAGCGGAGAGGGGCCGCTCGGTAGGCGCGCGGCGCGCCGTCAGTCGACCCAGTCCTCGGGGAGCGCGCGCGACGCGAAGAGGAGCAGCGCGGACGACGCGAGATAGAACCCTGCGCCGCTGTAGATCGCGTAGCGGAGCGACTCCTCGCCGAAGCGCGGACGGAGGAGGTCGGAGACGGCGCCGAAGTAGTAGTAGCCGACCGCGATCCCGAGCAGGTTGTTCACGAGGAGGAAGAGCGCGGAGACCGTCGAGCGCATCTTCGCCGGCGCGAGGTGCTGGACCGCGCTGATGACGGGGCCGAGCCACGCGAGGTTCAGGCCAGTGGGGAGGACGAAGAGGAAGAACGAGAGCACGAGCGACCGCGTGTTGATCGCCGCGAAGAAGAGCGGCATCGCGACGAGGAACGCGACGGCAGGGATCCGCGCGTAGTTCGAGCGGCTCCGCTTCCCGAGGTGATCGGCGAGCGCCCCGCCGCCCGCGATCCCGAGCACGCCGCCGAGCACGTTCACCGCGCCGTAGAACCACGCCGTCTGCACGAGCGAGAGGTGCAGGCTCCGCTGGAAGAAGGAAGGGAGCCAGAACGCGATCCCGTAGCCGCAGATCGACGACGCGGCGGCGCCGAGCGCGAGGAGCCAGAAGCTGGCCTTCGGGAGCACGGTCCGGAGCACGTCGCGGAAGGACGGCGACGGCGCTGCGATGCCGGTCGCTTCGTCGAGCCCGCCGCGCACGGGATCGAGGACGACGAGCTTGAAGACGGGCGCGAGGACGAGGCCGGCGATGCCGACGACGAGGAACGCCGCGCGCCAGCCGATCGAGGCGGCGATCAGGCCTCCGAGCAGCACGCCGAGGCCGCTGCCGATCGGGATCCCGAGCGAATAGGCCGCGAGAGCGCGCCCGCGCTGCCGCTTCGGGAAGTAGTCGGAGATGAGCGAGTACGCCGGCGCGGCTCCGCCGGCCTCGCCGACGCCGACGCCGACGCGTGCGAGGAAGAGATGCCAGAAGTTGCCGGCGAGACCACAGAGCGCGGTGAACAGGCTCCACGCCGCGAGGCAGACGGCCATGATCCAGGAGCGGCTCCGCCGATCCGCGAGCCACGCGATCGGGACGCCCATCGTGGAGTAGAGGAGCGCGAAGGAGAGGCCGCCCATCAGTCCGAGCTGGCCGTCCGTGAGGGCGAGCTCCTTCTTGATCGGCAGAGCGAGGATCCCCAGGATCTGCCGGTCGAGGTAGTTCAGCGTGTAGACGAGGACGAGGACTCCGAGCACCACGTAGCGGTTGCGGGGCGGGGCGGCGTCGGTCGACATCGGAGCGCACCCTAGGAGGTCACGCGCACGCGGTCGAGGAGTGGGCTACCCTCTTCGCCATGACGGACGTGACGGACACGAGGATCGTGAAGGAAGACTGCACGGCGTGGTCGACGAAGGCGAACGGCAAGCCCGACGGAGGCGCCGACTCGAAGCCCATCGCGGTCCGGAAGGGCACCGTCGTGACGGTCCAGGGCGTGAACATCGACGTCGAGCCGCGGAGCCTGCTCGTCCGCGCGACCGTCGACGGCGTCGAACGCGGGCTCGAGATCCGCGAACGTTTTCTCGAGAAGAGAAACGCCTGAGGCTTCTTCGCGGCAGACCCCGCAAATTCCGGGACGTCATCCGTTTTGGGGGGTGCTCGGCGTCTGCCCGTCGAGTACACCACGCCTCGCCCTGACCGCGGCCGTAGCGGCCGACGGGGCGAGGAGAGACGGATGCGAAGACTCCACGTTCGTGCGACCGCGGCGCTGACCCTTCTCGGCGTCGCCTCCGGGGCGCCGTCCGCGATCGCGGCACCGACCCTGGCGGAATGCCAGAACGGTCTGTCGGCGACGGCGTCCGGCGTGGTCACGAACCGCCTCACCCCCGCGGAGTGGGCCGCGTGTCAGCCGCTCTTCGAGGCGGCCCTCGCCTCGGAGGCGACGCGGCAGATGTACCACGTCGATCCCTCTGGCCTGCCGCGCCGGCTCTACTCGACGACGACCGACAAGCTCGTCTCCGGCGCGTACCGCAATTACGACGCGCGGCAGCTCCGCGACCGGAGCTCGGACATCACGTACCGCACGGGCGAGCGCCTCGCGATCCGGTCCGACAACGCGCAGCTCCTCCAGCAGGCCTTCCCGTGGCTCTCGCCGAACGGGCAGACGGAGGTGAACCTGCCGACGGGCACGGTCGACCTCCTCACCGCGCCCTCGATGGGCCTCCCGGTCCTGTTCGTCGACCCGCACACGTGGATCGCGCACCCGAGCTGGGAGACGCGCGGTGACACGTTTCTGTCCTGCACCGAGTACGCGTACAAGCGGCACTACACGCACAGCCGCTTCCGCGACGCGGTGAAGGCGTGTGGCGAGGACCCGTACTGCATCGTCGACGTCGGCTACGCCTCGGGCCCGCCCGGGATCGCGAGCCGGACGATGCTCGACGTGAACGGGAACGCGACCTCGGCGCAGCTCGCGACCGTGAGCGAGACGATCCCGAAGAACCTCTTCGTCACCGCGTCGCCCTACTTCCTCCGCGACCAGACCGACGTCCTCCGCACCGGGCTCTACAAGTTCCAGCAGCAGGCGAAGAGCTACGGGTCGGCTTCGGGCGGGATCGCGATCATGAAGCCGGGGCCGTACCGCACGTGCGCGGACTACGTGACGCTCCCCGGCGACGAGGATCCGGCGACCCGCGCGGACCGGGTCGCGAAGCTCGAAGCGATCGAGACCGTCCTCCGGAAGCGCCTTCACTACCGAATCGGCGCGAGCGCGCCGCTGAAGCCGGGTGTCACCTACGCCGAGACGTTCGCCGACGAGTGGACCTTCCACGATCGGATGCGTACGCGCCACGACGCGGCAAGGATGACGATCGCGGAGAAGCGCGCGATCGACGAGCGGACGGCGTACCTCCAGGAGCTCCTCGCGACCTACCAGCGGATGACCGAGCTCGCCGTCGCGTGGCAGCCGGCCGGTCCCGGGATGCCGTCGCTCCCGGGTGGCTATCTCGACGACCCGCTCGACATGTACTCGCCGGGCGGCCTCGTCGACATCCTCGGCGCGACGCTCGATCCGACGCTGCGGAGGTGGGCGCTCGGCTCGCTCTCCGGGATGCGCGACAGCACCGAGGTCGCGCCGGCGCTCCGGAGCGACGTGCTCACCGGCAAGATCGCCGTCCTTCCCTTCAATCCAGGAGACGGCTCGGGCGGCGTGCTCATGTCGCGCTCCGTCGTCACGCCCGGGATACCGGTGATGGCGCCCGCGATCATCCCGGCGGGAATCCCGCAGCCCGGCAACGGCAACGCGACCGGCGGCGGCGTGAACAACAACCCGAAGCTGAAGCTCGGGACGCCGGTGCTCGTGCCCGTGCCCGTGACCGTCACCGACCTCGCGTCGATGCCGAAGCTGAACGTGAAGGTGCAGAAGCCGAACGTCCCGCCCGGCCTCGCGAACCTGTGCGTGAGCGACGACGCGTCGAAGGCGACCGCGACGCTCGAGCCGAAGTACCAGACGCGGTTCGAAGAAGTGATGAAGGTGCAGCGCCAGATCGCCGAGCTCCTCGTGAAGGAGTACGAGCGCGGCCCGGACGGCTGCCTCTCCGAGGCGAGCTACAAGTGCGACTGGACCCCAGCCCTCTTCGCCTCGCGCTTCGTCGAGCAGGTCTCGAAGCCGCGCCAGGACGACATGAACGAGTGCATCGCGTTCACCGACGGCGGGAACGTGGCCGGGCTCCCGGCCGGCAAGAACAAGGTCTCCGCGTTCCCCGGCTACGTCGAGGAGAAGAAGGCGGAGATCGAGGCGACGCTCCGCGCGATGCCGAAGGCCGTCCCGCCGAACAGCACGACGGGCAAGCCCGCGATCGGCGACGGCGACGGCGGCGACTTCTTCCGCGGCGACGAGGACTGGTTCGGCGCCGGCTACGACTACGACATGTCGTGGTGGCTCGAGCCGATCCACGACTACGCGAAGGGGACGCCGGGGAAGGCGCCGCTCTGCAGCGTGAACGCAGGTGCGAAGGCGCATTTTCACGCGCGCGCCGAGGTCGCGAAGAAGATCCTCTCGTTCTGCGGCGACGCGGCGGCGTGGGCCTCGACCGGTGCGAAGGCGCTCGGCGCGAGCAGCGCTTCGGCGATCGGCGACGTCTGCAACATCAGGCACCGGCTCTCGAACCTGATCGTCGCGGACGCTCAGATCTACACGCGTCCGAACGCGGCCCTCACCGCGGTCGAGGGCGTCTACGGCGCCGACGTCATCCTCGCGAACGAGCGCGTCTACACCGTCCCGCAGACGTCGAAGACGATCCCGAGCCTCACCGGCGGCGAGAAGATCCTCTACGACGAGGTGACGCCGCTCTCCTTCGACCCGATCGAGACCGAGCGCGTGAGCGCGACGGTGGTGGTCGTCGTCGTCCCCGTCACGTTCCAGGCCTTCGGCGAGGTCCACGCCGGCGCGAACGTCCACACGAAGGCGAAGCAGTCGCTGAGCTGCGGCGACAGCAGCGCGTCGCTCGCCTTCACCGCACAGCTCGGGTTCGAGCCCTACGCGCGCATCACCGCCGTCGGCGCGGCGGCCGTCGGCGTGAGCGGTCTCCAGGCGGGCGTCCGGGGTCGCGTGAACGTGCTCGACGCGAAGCTGCCGATCGAGGGCTCCGTCGTCGCGTCCGTCGACACGGCCGGGAACCTCTCGATCGCGCCGGTCGCGACGGCGAAGCTGAACGTCACCGCGCTGAACGGGAGCCTCTCCGCGTTCGCCGAGGTCGGCTCGTGCCCGTTCTGCTACGTCGGCGAGAAGGAGATCTTCTCCTTCGACGGCTACGAGTTTCCGGTCGACATCTGGAGCTTCCAGCCGAAGCCGTTCCAGGCCGCATTCCTCCGCGAGGACTTCTTCCAGAAGTTCCAGACGACGGGCGCCGCGACCGGCAGCGGAGGCCTGTGAAGAAGCAGACGCTGATCGCGGCCGGCGTCGTGCTCCTCGGCGCCGCTGCCGCGACCTGGTCGCTGCGGCGGGGGATGGTCGACGGCGCGGGCGCGACGAACGCAGCGCTTCCGGCGACCTCGTTCCGCTTCGCGATACCGGCGGGGACGCGCATCGACTACGACGTCCGCCTCGGCACCGAGCAGCGCGTCGTGCAGGCCGGGGTTCCCGGCGCGCCCGATGCGACCGAGGCGCAGCTCCATCTCGACGGAGGTCTCGCGCTGCGGAGCTACGGGCGCGAAGGCGATCGGCTCCGCGTCGGCGTCGTCTTCACGCGGATCGATCACGCGAGCCTCCGCGTGCTCGGCGCCGACGCCCTCGCTTCGGTCGATGCCGCACGCGCGATGCTGACGGATCGCGAGGCGATCGTCGAGATGAACGACCGCGGAGAGGTGCAGTCGATCGGCGTCCGGCGCGACGATCCCGACACGTTCAAGTCCGTCGTGCACGCCGTCGTCCAGGCGTTCGCCGTGACGGCGCCACGCGAAGCGGCTTCGCGCTGGACGGCGGAGGAGCGCGCGATGCTCGGGCGCGCACGTTCGCGCTACGTGACGATGGCGTCCGATCCGCTCCGCTGGGAGCGCACCCGCGAGGCATACGTGACGCTCGCGTCGGCCCCGCAGGGCAAGGCGGAAGGCGTCACCGCCCTCGACAAGACGACGGTGCACCTCGCGCCGGAAGGACACCTCCTCGCGCTCGACACGCACGAAGAGGTGACGGCGAAGACGCCTTCGATGCGCGCCGTGGTCGACTTCGCCCTGACGCGGACCGCGACCGGGACCTTCGAGGGGAAGGGGCTCCTCGCCCTCGCGCCCGGCGAGCTCGAGAAGCGCGAGCCGGGGCAGGCGCTGTCGCCGGCGGACGTCCGGCGCCGTCTCTTCGAGCAAGCCGCGGGCGAGATCCGGCTCGACGAGATCACGTCGCGCGTCGCCGCGCTCGGCGGGTCGAGCGCGATCGAGGACGGGTGGATGACGCGCGCGGTGGCCTACCTGTCGCTCCACCCGGACGACATGCCGGCGCTCGTCCGCGTGTTCGAGGCACGCGAGACGAGCCCGCGCGCGCGCGGGTACGTGCTCGATCTGCTTCGGTCCGTCGGGACGAAGGAGGCGCAGGCCGCGATGCGGACCGCGCTCGCGTCGCCGGCGGCGCGCGCCGTCCCGGGCGAGTATCCCGTGCTCCTCCAGAAGCTCTCGCTCCTCCAGCGGCCGGAGCTCGAGACGGTGCGCTTCGTCGAAGGCGCGGTCGACGGCGCGCGCGACGAGCACGAGCGACGGGCCGCGCTCTTCGCGCTCGGCTCGACGGCGGGCGCGCGCCAGCGATCCTCGGCGGGGCACGACGTCGACGCGCAGATCGCGCGCGTGACGAACGAGCTCGCGCGCGCGACGTCGGAAGAGGACAAGAAGGCCGCGGTCGCCGCGCTCGGGAACGCCGGGACGAAGGACGTCCCGCGTCTCCTCGCTCCCCACGTGAAGGATGCGAGCGCGCCTTTGCGGAGCGAGATCGCGACGGCGCTGCGAAAGGTGAAGACCCCCGAAACGCGCGGTCTCCTCACCACCCTCGCGGCCGATCGCGATGCGACGGTGAGCCAGGCCGCGCTCCGCACGCTCGAGGACCAGCCGCTCGCGCGCGAGGACCTCTCCCGCGTCGCCGACGCGGTGACGGCCCCGGCCTTCGCGCGTGGCGCGGACGGCGCCGTCCTCGGCCTCGCGTCGCGTCACCTCGACGAACGCGAGGTCGCCGAGCGGATGCTCCGTGCCGTCGTCGCGCGAAACGGCGACACGCCGAAGGTGCAGGCACGCGCGCGTCAGCTGCTCGCGCAGATCGCGGGTGGGACCTAGCGCGCGTTTCCTACATGCCCCTAGAGCGCTCTCCGGGAGCATGGTTCGCAGCGGAGAAGACATAGGGCATTCGTCTCCTCACCGCCCTCGCTCCGCACAAGGCGCGCGGTTGTGGCGTTCGCGTGTCGCTTCGCGTTCTCGCGCGGAAATCCCGGGTTGCGCGCGCGCTGTCGCTCGTCGTCCGCATGGGAGCGCGGCGTTCCCATCCCGCGTCCTCTCTTGATGGCCTCGTTCTCGCAATGTGCCTCTCCACACGGTGACGGCGCGAGCGTCGTGCTCCCCCCCTCGCACGAGCCGCGTCGCCTGGTCCAAGGAGGACACGATGAAGATCGGAAACCGCGCTCGGCCTGGAGCGCGCTCACACCTCTCTGCCTTCGCGCTGAGCATCCTCGTGACGGCGGGCTGTCATCCGACCACGCTCGACGAGGCCGACCCCGGGACTGGCTCGGCGGCGGTGACGAGCGGCGCGGGCGGATCGGAAGTGCACGGCTTCGGCGGCAAGTGCCTCGACGTGAGCGGAGGCTCGTCGGAGAACGGCGCGAAGGTGCAGCTCTGGACGTGCAACGGGACGAACGCGCAGAAGTGGACGCTAGAGGACGGCGCGCTCGTGACGCCGTCGGGGAAGTGCCTCGACGCTGCCGGCTTTCGCTCCGCGAACGGGACGCCGGTGCAGATCTGGGACTGCCATGGCGGCGACAACCAGAAGTGGCGTCTCGAAGGCGATCACATCGTCGGGATCGGCGGGAAGTGCCTCGACGCGAGCGGCGCATCGTCCGCGGACGGCACGTCGATCATCCTCTGGGACTGCCACGGCGGTGACAACCAGAAGTGGAGCTTCGGAGGGCAGCAGCAGCAGCAGCAGGAGCCGAAGCCCGCGGGCGGTGGCGCCGGCGCCGTGTTCGAAGGCTTCGACGACGGGTTCGGTCTCCTCGGCCACTCGTGGCACTCGAACGACGGTGTGAAGGCCTACGTGCAGAACGGCTTCGCGAAGATCGACGGCACGTCGAAGGGCGCCGGTCTGATGCAGTTCCCCGGCGGGAGGAACGACTGCTTCGGCAACGGCCTCTTCGAGATCCGCTCGCGGCTGAAGGGCGCGACAGTGGGCGACAACTCCGGTCCGGCGAACGTGCTCTGGCCGTCCGACGACGTCTGGCCCGGGTCGGAGGTCGACATCGGCGAGATCGACTCGAACGGACGCGTCTACATGGCGACGCACTGGAAGGGCGACGACGGCCGGGATCGGTACCGGCTCTTCTACACGCCGGAAGGCTTCGACCAGTACCAGCTCCACACCTACGCGGCGTATCTCCAGACCGACAAGATCACGTACATGGTCGACGGCAACGTGATCGGCGTCGACACGGACCACCCCGCGCCCGACGCGGCGCACGGCGGCGTGAACCACTGCATCGGGATCATGAACCGGTCGAGCCAGACCGGCATCGAGGCGGACTGGGTCCGGTGGACGCCCGAGCCCTGATCACGGCGTGACCGCCGCTCGGGTCACTTCGCGCGGAGGTTCGTCGGAAGACAATCCACGCCGAGTGGCTCGAGCGGGGCTCCGCCACTGTGGAGGAGCCCGACCGGCTTCCCGATGTCGAGCACCTCGGCGTTCTCGAGCGTGCCGACGACGCGAACCGGCTTCTTCCCCGGCGCCTCGCGGACCGTGATGTCGAAGCGGACCGAGATGCGCTTCTTGTCCGGTCCCGCGTCCTCGAACGCGACGACCTCGAGCGCGCTCGGCTCGGCGATGAAGAGCGGCTTGCCCTTCGGCGGGTAGAAGTGAGCCTGGAAGTCGTTCGAGCACGTGTCCTTGTTGCAGACGCAAGCGTGCTTGCCGACGAGGCGGTCGACCACGTCGATGTGGAGCGCGATCCGGGCGCCGTCCTCGGGCCGCTCCACGTCGAGGGAGAGGCTCCGCGGGAAGGTCACGCCCTTCGGCATACCGGGCATCTCGTTCGACATCGAGTCCGCGAGCGTCGCCGTCAGGCGGACGGGACCTGCGCTCCAGGGCTTGCCGTCGACCGTCGCGACGAAGCCGGCCTTGGGCGCGGGTGCGACGGGAGGCGGCGCGGGCGTGGCGGACGGAGCCGGGGTCGGAGCCGGCGACGCGACCATCGTTGCGCTCGGCGCAACCGGCGGAGCGGCCGCCGTCTTCGCCTCGAGCGGCTCCGTCTGCTTCGACGTCGAGCATCCTGCGATGGCGCTGACGGCGAGCACCGAGGCGAGCAGCTTCATGCGTACGAGGCTGCGGCCGCGGAGCCGCGTCCGCAAGCTGATCTCACGGAATCATCGCCTCGACTCCGTCGTAGGATCCGATCGACATGCTCAGGACCTTCCACGTTCGAGGCGCTTCTCGTGACGACGTCGTGCGCGCTCTCCGCGCGAGGCTCGCGGACGAGGGCTATGTCGAGGACGCGTCGGCGACGCCGCCGCCCTTCGACTACGACGCGGTCGTGCGCCAGCTCGTCGTGCGCGAAGAGGGCGGCTGGGTGAGCGTGCTCGATCATCCCTTCGCGAAGACGGCATGGGCCGAGCGCCTCTCCGGCGCGCTCGGCGTTCCGGTCGTGAAGCTCGCCGGCGAGGCCGATCACGTCTTCTTCTCCGAGGCGGTGCTGGCGGTCGACGGAGAGATCGTCGGGGAGTCGCACGTCCCGAAGGATGCCGTGCTCGGGAGCGACGGGCGGCACCGAATCTTTCCTCTCTTCCTCGCGGAGGTGGTGCCGGAGACGCGCGAAGCGCTGGAAGCGGGGGTCGTCGTGAATTCGTACGGCGGGGAAGGTGACGTCGTGGCGGTGGGGAAGGCGCTCGGCATCGCGAAGCCGCAGGTCGGATGCTCGTTCGACGACACGGACGAGGACGACGTCGTCCGCATCACGGTGCGGCGCGACGCGAGCCTCGCAGAGGCGAGGGATCTCGTCGGGGGCGAGCGACCGGTCGACGCGATGGAGATGCTCCAGGGGCTCGTCGGCAGCATGCTGGGGCTGGAGAAGGCGCCGGAGTTTCCGGCGTCGTGGATCGGCGAGGACGGGAAGCCGAGCATCGAGACGTTCCTCCAGAGCCTCGGCCCGGTCGACCCGGAGCAGGCCGCGGCGTACCTCGCCCCCGCCGTGTTCCTGAGCGCGTCGGCGCGCAATGGAATCGAGGGCGAAGCGATGGGCGGCCTCACCTTCGAGGTCTCGCTCGCGTCGACCGCCGCACGCGTGCGCGGGCTCGACATCACGCTCTCGGGGGACGGGCTCGCGCTCCTCGACCCGATCGAAGAGATCGCGACGTTCCCCCGAAGCGAGGGGGAAGCGCGGATCACGGCGAAGGCCGAGCGCATCGAGGTGGGCGGACGCGAAGCGCTCCGGTTCCGGCTTTCGGACTTCGAGCTCCGACTGAGCGAGGCGCGTCGCGCGGCCGCCGCGAAGCCGAGCCCGCTCGGCCGTCTGTTCGGCGGTGCGATGAACATGGGTATGGCCGCGGTGGTCGATCCTCCGGATGGCAGCAGGATGAGGATCATGTTCGAGGTCGCGTCCACGTTGCCGCGCGTGGGCACGGGCACGATCGAGGTCCACGTGGAGCTCGGCGAGGTCGAGCCGGTGAAGGAAGGGGAGGCGCTCGAGATGGTCGCGCAGGAGACGACGACCCTCGAGGTCAGGCCGCGGCCGCGCGTGCCGGTCCTCCCGGCGTACGTCGATGCGCGTGCGCTCCCAGGCCACGACCTCGAGGCGTACGCGGGGCGTGGGGCGCTGAGCGGGTGGATCGGCTTCGGTGCGCCGTGGTCGGATGTGGCGTCGGTCGTGACCGCGATCGCGAAGGAGCTCCTCGACGCGCTGCGTGCCGCTTCGGGGCTCCGGCTCGGGAGCGTGCACGTGTCGCTCGCGGAGGAGTCGCTCACGTTCGAGCACGCCGGCGTGCTGGGCATGTCGGACGACGAGACATGGAGGAAGGTCGTCCATGCGATCGCTCCGGGGGGCGACGTGCGGATCCAGGACGACTCGCGGTTCGCGGAGGGCGGGCACTTCGTGTGCGTCGCAGGCGGCGAAGAGGAGCGGCCGATCGCCGTCTCGTTCGAGATCCGTCACCGGAAGGACGGAGGCTTCGCGAACGGGCATGTCGCGAACGTCTACGGCGAACGGTTCGACTTCGTGCGCGTCGCGGTGGCATGGGCGATCACGAAGCCGCTCGAGGCGGATGCCGTCGCGCGGATCGTGCGTGCAAGCGAGCGTGCCGTTTCCGCCGCGGGTCGTGTCGCCGGCAACGTCGGCGGCTACGTGCTGGCGAGCGCGGACGGGTGGGCGAACTTCGACGCGACGAAGTTCGAGCGCTTGCTCGGCGTGCGTGCCGACAAGCAGGCGTGGTGCGCGGAGCACGTGCGCACGCCAGCATGGTGCGTGCTCGCGCCGACGGGCGCCGCGCCGAAGCTCCCGAGCGCTCCGCCGGCGACGGTGAGCACGGAGAAGCTCCCGCACGGCGTCCTGGTGCGTTCGGCCGCGGCGGACCCGTTCGTGTACGCCGCGGCGGACGCGGAGGCGATGGAGAGGTTCGTCCTGGGCGCGATGGCGTCGGCGGAGGAGATCGAGGCGCTGCGGAGGGAGTGACAGGGCCCCACGCCCCTCACACCCAGCGACGCACCTTCGCCTTGTACCGCGCGTACGCCTCGGCGAATTGGTGGTCGAGGAACTCTTCCTCCTTCAGCACCACGCCGCAGTGCGTGACCGCGAACACCACCGGCAAGAGCGCGAGCGACCACAGCTTCGTCTGCAGGAGCGCCATGCCCGCGTACGCGACCGTGCCGAACAGGTACATCGGGTTCGCATCCGAGCTCTACCTCCTCTTCGTCGAGGAGCGCCGCTGGTCACCGGCCGAGGTCGAAGCCTGGCTCGCCGACGCGTGGTGTCGCCTGCTCCTCGAGCCGAGCTGAGCTTCAGCGTTCGCGCCGGGCCCGCTGCTCCGCGACGATCTCCGCCTGCACCTCCGGCGCGAGGACCGCGCGGATCGCCGGAAAGAGCACCTGCTCTTCCGCCGCGAGGTGCTCCTCGAACGCGCGGGAAAGACGCTCGGCGACGACGCGCAGCTGCTCACGCAATCCGGCCTCCTCCGGCGACGCCTTCACCGCACGCAGCGCCGCGACGAGCGCCGCGATGTCGGCCTCGTGCTCTCCGTGCTGGCGATGCATCGTGGCGAGCGCGCCGTCGACCTCGGGACGCTTGCCGGTGAGTCGCGGGACGATGCTCTCTTCCTCGTCCGCGACGTGGAGCGGGAGCGCCTCGACGAAGTACCGCTCGCACCGTGCGCACGCTTCGACGACCTCGGCTGCCGGCAGCTCGGGACGACGCCCGACCTCCTCGGCCATCCGCGAGAACGTCCGGATCCGCTCGTGGCACTCGAGCAGCATGTCGACGAGATCCTGAGCGCTCTTCCGGCGGCCGATCGAGAGCAGCATGAGGCTCGTCTAGCACGTCCTAACCTCCGCCGCGGCGCCGTTCCGCGAGCTCCTCGAGCGCGTCCCGCTCGGCGGCCTTCTCGGCGAGCACCTTCCGCTTGTCGTGCGCCTTGCGGCCGCGCCCGAGCCCGAGCTCCACCTTGACCCGCCCGCCGCGGAAGTAGAGCGCGAGGGGCACGAGCGTGTAGCCCTCGCGCGAGACGGCGCGCTCGAGATGCCGGATCTCCTTCGCGTGGAGGAGCAGCTTGCGCGCGCCGCGCTCCGCGTGCGGGAAGGCTCGCGTCGCGAAGAAGGATGCAATGTGCAGTTGCCTCAGCCAGACCTCGCCGCGCTCGATCGACGCATACGCCTCGCCGAGGTGAGCGCGCCCTTCGCGGAGCGACTTCACCTCGCTGCCGCGGAGCACGATCCCGGCCTCGTACCGCTCCGAGATCTCGTAGTGGAACGTCGCCGCGCGATTCTTGGCGACGACCTTCTCGATGTCCTTACGCGCTCCGCTCACGCCGGGAGCGGCTCCGTCGCGCGGAGGAGCCACGCGCGTGCTTCGCCCTCGACGTGGGGGAGGACGCGCGCGCGCACTTCGGCGTGGTACGCGTCGAGCCAGGCGCGCTCGCGCGCGTCGAGCAGCTTCGGCTCGATGCAGCGCGTGTCGATCGGGCAGAGGGTGAGCGTCTCGAACGCGAGGAACTCGCCGAGCTCGGACTTGCCGGCCGGGACGGCGAGGACGAGGTTCTCGATCCGGACGCCCCAGCGCCCGGGTCGGTAGATCCCCGGCTCGTTCGACGTGATCATCCCGGGCTCGAGGATCGCGTGCGGAAGCGCCGCTGCGCCCGGCGAGATGCTCTGCGGCCCTTCGTGGACGGCGAGGAAGTAGCCGACGCCGTGCCCGGTCCCGTGGCCGTAGTCGGACAGCGTCGCCCAGATCGGCGCCCGCGCGAGCGCGTCGAGCAAGCCACCGCGGATGCCGCGCGGGAAGCGCGCCATCGAGAGCTGGATCATGCCCTTCAGGACGGCGGTGACGTCCTGCTTCTGTTCGGCGGTGAGCGCGCGCACCTGGACGACGCGCGTGATGTCGGTCGTGCCGCCCTTGTACTGGCCGCCGGAGTCGACGAGGAGGAGCCCCTCGCCTTCGATCACGGCGTGGCTCTCGGGTGTCGCGCGGTAGTGCGGCATCGCCCCGTTCGCGTTCCATCCCGCGATCGTCGCGAAGCTCGGGCCGACGAAGTCCGGACGCTTCGAACGCGCCGCCGTGACCTTCTCGTCGATCGTGAGCTCGGTGATGTGCTCGCCGCGCGCGACCGCGCCCTCGAGCCACGCGAAGAGCTCGGCGAGCGCGGCGCCGTCCTGCTCCATGACCTTCCGGACGTGCGCGATCTCGGCATCCGTCTTCAACGCCTTGAAGAGCACGGTGGGGTTCGCGGCCTCGACGACCGTGACGTGCTGCGGGACCGCCCCGGCGACGCCGAACGTCACGCGCGCGGGATCGAGCAGGAGCTTCGCGTCCTTCGGGAGCGCAGCGAGCGCGGGCTTCGCCTCCTCGTAGCGCGCGACGCGGACGCCGTCGGCGGCGAGGCGCGCGCGGAGCTCGGGCGCGATCTTCCCTTCACCGACGAAGAGCACGACCTCGTCGGGGCCGACGAGGACGTGCGCGAGGAACAGGGGGTTGTACGTCACGTCGGCGCCGCGGAGGTTCAGGAGCCATGCGACGTCGTCGAGGGTGGAGACGAGGTGGAAGGCGGCGCCCTTGTCCTTCATCGCCGCGCGGAGGCGCGCGATCTTGTCGGCGCGCGGCACCGTGGCGAACGGCGGCTCGTGCTCGAACACGGCGGCGGTCGGCATCCCGGGACGGTCGGGCCACGCCTCGCCGACGAGGTCGACGTCGGTGCGGAGCGTCCCGCGGCGCTTCTCGACCGCCGCCTTCAGCGCCTTCGCGGCGGAGAGGCCGAGCACGTCGCCGTCGACGGCGAGGACGCCGCCCTCGGGCAGGTTCTCCGCGAGCCAGTCGACGTGCGCGCTGCTTCCCGAAGCGGGCAAGGACATCCGCGTGATCCCCGAGCCGGCGAGCTCCGTGTCGGCCTGCGTGAAGTAGCGGCTGTCGACCCAGACGGAGGCGATCGTGGGCGTCACGATCAACGTGCCGACCGAGCCCGTGAAGCCGGACGCCCACGCGTGCCCCTGCCAGCGCGTCGGCAGGTACTCCGACAGGTGCGGATCGGCCGAGGGCACGAGGAGCGCGGCGAAGCCGTGGTGGGCGAGGCGAGCGCGGAGGGCTTCGATGCGGGAAGCGGCGGGCGTGGTCATGACCCCTCCACCTCACCACGGACGCGGCCGGCGCGAAAGGACCTCACACCGCCCACTCCGCGCTGCGTGCTACGAAGACGACGATGACCGAGGACGCGACGCCGCACGGGTCGTGGGGCCTGGCGAAGGCCGTCGTCTGGGCCCAGCGGAAGAAGCTGGCGCTCGGCCTCGCCCTCCTCGTCGTCGACCGCGCCGCGGGGTTCGTCGTGCCCCTCGCGCCGAAGCTCCTCCTCGACGAGGTGGTCGCGAAGCGTCGCGCGGAGCTCCTCCCCCTCCTCGCCGTCGCGGTCGTGCTCGCGGCATGCGTCCAGGCGGCCGCGACGTTCGGCCTCTCACGCGTCCTCGGGCTCTCGGCCGAGCGGGTCGTGCTCGGATGGCGGCGGCGGATGCTGGGCCGGATCCTCCGGATGCCTCCGGCGAACATCGACGGCACGCAGTCGGGCGCGCTCGTCTCGCGCGTGATGGACGACGCTGCCGCGCTCACGAATCTCGTCGGCTGGGAAGTCGTCCGCTGGACGACGAACGTGCTCACCGCGGCGTTCGCGTTCGTCGCGCTCCTCCTCCTCGATTGGCGCATCACGCTCGCCGCGCTCGGGTTCGCGGCGCTGCCGGGCCTCGGGTTCCACTTCACCCACGAGAAGACGCGGCCGCTCTTCCGGGAGCAGAGCCGCCTCCGGGCCGACCTCGCCGGGCGGCTCACGCAGACGATCGCCGGGATGCGCGTCGTGAAGGCGTACGGCGCCGAGAAGCGGGAGGACCTCGTCTTCGCGCGAGGTCTCCATCGCCTCCATCGCGTCGCGGCGCGGACGACGACGCGGCGGTCGCTCGCGGCCGCGCTCGCGGTGGTCGTGATCGGCGGCGTCGTCGCGATCGTGCTCGTCCTCGGCGGCCGCGCGATGCTCGAAGGACGCCTCTCGCTCGGCGCGTTCGGCAGCTACGTCGCGTTCGCGATGATGTTCGCGGCGCCCCTCCTCGATCTCCCCGAGATCGCGACGCGGGGCGCCGAGACGCTCGCGCACCTCGACCGCGTGAGGGAGATCGAGCAGACGCGGCGCGAGGACCACGACGACGCTTCGCGCGAGCCGCTCGAAGCAGTGCGCGGCGACGTCGCGTTCGAGGACGTCTCGTTCGCCTACGATCCGGGCAAGAACGTCCTCCGTGACGTCTCGTTCGAAGCGCGCGCGGGGACGACGACCGCCATCGTCGGACCGAGCGGGGCGGGGAAGTCGACGCTCCTCGCGCTCGTCCTCGCGTTCTATCGTCCGACCCGCGGACGCATCACGGTCGACGGTCGCGACCTCGCCTCCGTCCTGCTCCGCGCCTACCGGCGGAACGTCGCGGTCGTCCTCCAGGACGACTTCCTCTTCGACGGCACCGTCGCGGAGAACATCGCGTTCGCGAGGCCTCGCGCATCGCGCGAGGAGATCGAAGCCGCCGCGCGCGCAGCGCACTGCGAAGAGTTCGTCCGCACGCTCCCACGCGGGCTCGACACGACGATCGGCGAGCGCGGCGTGAAGCTCTCGGGGGGACAGCGCCAGCGTGTGACGATCGCGCGTGCGATCCTCGCCGATGCGCCGATCCTGCTGCTCGACGAAGCGACGTCGAGCCTCGACTCGGAGAGCGAGGCGCTCGTGCGCGCCGCCCTCGCCGAGCTCCGACGTGGCCGGACGGTGCTCGTCATCGCACACCGGCTCTCCACGATCCGCGCGGCGGACCAGATCCTCGTCTTGTCGGACGGGGCGGTCGTCGAGCGCGGGACGCACGACGAGCTCCTCCGCGCGCGCGGCCGTTATCGCGAGCTCCACGAGGCGCAGATCGGCGATCGCATGTCGACGTGACCTGCGATCGCGCCGGCGCCGCGTCATGTGCCGGCGCCACGATTCTCCTGTATTCTCTACGCGATGTCCGAGGACGCGCCGCCGAACAGCAAGTCCTCGTCGCTGTCGCTGGCGGTCGAGAAGGCGCGCGCGCTCCGCGTCGAGCGGCTCGTGGCCTCACTCGAGAAGCGCCTCGATCAACCGGTCCCCGCCATCGACGCGCTCATGGCCGAGGCCGCGGAGGGCGCGCCGCACCCCGAGCTCTGGGAGAAGCTCCACTTCGTCGCCGCGCGCGACGGCGTCGAGGCCTCCGTCGCCGACGCGTACCTGAAGGCGCTCGAAGGCGCGCGCATGCGCCGGCTCACGCCGCAGGTCCAGGCCGACGTGCTCGTGCACGCAGCCGACTTCTTCCAGGGCATGCGGGGCGATCACGAGACCGCCGAGCGGCTGCTGTGGAGGGCGCTCGAGCACGTCCCCGACCGTGCCGACGTGTTCGCGCGGCTCGAGAAGCGGCTCGAGAAGGCGCCCGACGAGCGCCGCCTCGTCGAGCTCTATGCCCTCGTCGCCGCGACACCTCCGCGCGAGGTGAAGGTGCTCGCGACCCAGACGCTGAACCGCCTCCTCCTCCTCAAGCGTCCGCTCGCCGATGACGCGTGCCGGAAGCTCCTCGCGCTCGTCTCGACGAATCCACGCGTGCTCGATGCGCTCGACGCGCACTGTCGTGCGACGAAGCGTCCGAAGCTCGCCTGCGAGCTGCTCGAGCGCGCGGTCGCCGAAGACACCGGCGCGTCCGACGCGATCACGAGGCCGCGCCGCCTCCGCCTCGTCGAGCTCCACCTCGGCGACGTCGCGACGCCGGCCGCCGCGATCGACCACGTCGAGTGGCTGCTCGAGCGGGATCCGAACGACGCCGCCTCGCTGAAGGCGGGCGAGCGCCTCCTCGGCGAGCGCGCGGTCGCGTCGCGCGCCGCCGCCGCGCTCCAGAAGGCACGCCGCGCGCGAACCGGCTGATCAGCGACGGCGCGGCAGCGCGAAGAGGCTCACGAGCGGACGATCAACGGCACGGATCGGGATCCGGCGCCGGCGCCGCGCGCGCCGGCGGCTCGGGCGCGGGCTCCGGGGCCGGAACCGGCTCGGCCGCACGCGGGCACTCCGAGCCGGGGATGCCGGGGAGGCACTGCAGCGTGAGCCCGAGGAGATCCTTCGACGTGCCGTCGAAGTGATCGAGATCGACCGCGCCGGTGATGCCGGCGACTTTGCCGTCCTCCGCGCTCTGCCAGAAGTGCCAGCGCGTCCAGCCCTCCGGCATCTTCGGGCACTCGACCTTGTAGCCCGGCACCCAGAGCGGGCGATCGGCGAACGCGCCGAGGAGCTGCGAGCCGAAGAACGATCCCGTGTAGACGATCGCCTTCGTCCCGATCCGCGGCTCGACCACCGCGAGCCACTGCTCGGCGCGGGCGACGACGGTGAGGATGTCCTCACCGTCGGAGGTCTCGAGGTCGACGACGGGCGGCAGATCCCCGACCTCGAGGCCGCCCGCCTCCGCGATCTTCGCGAGCATCAGCTCCGCCTGTGCGACGGGATCCTGCGCGGGACGGAAGTACTGGTAGGCGCCGCGGACGAGGCCCGCCTTCTTCATCGCGGGCCAGTTCGCGGCGAACCGGTCGTCGATCCGGAGGAGGCCGTTCGTCACGCGCGCGAACGCGAACGAGTTGCCGGCCGCGCGCACCTCGGGCCACGCGACGACGCCTTGGTAGGTCGAGACGTCGATCCCCTTCAGCGTCTCGCCGGAAGGACAGGTGACGAGGGGCGCCGACGTCGTCGCCGCGCAGCGGTCCTCCGGAGCAGGTGCCGACGACGGCGACGCGCAGCCGAGCACCTCGGACGAGACGAGCGCCGAGACGAACGTGACCACCGCGGCGGACCGCAGGACGACTGCCCTCACGGCCGGACATCAGAGACGAACGGCGGCGCGAGCACAAGCGCTCAGGCGGCGACGCTCCACACGCGTTCGGCGTCCCGGCGCCACACCGTCTTCGAGAACGTGCTCCAGATCGAGAGCGCGTCGAGACGCGACGGAACACCCGCTCGCAGCGAGAGCTCCTCGGAGACGTCGACGTCGAGCTCACGGGCGAGCGAGCGCGCCGCATGACGCATCGCGCTCTCGACCCAGATCCCCTCGAGCGGATCCACGACGCTCTGGAGCCACGTCGCGATGTCGAACGCGAGCTCGACGCGCGCCTCCTGGTCGCCTTCGATCTCCTGCATCACGCGACGGATCCCGTGGTCCTCCGCATCGCGCGCGCGTCGCCTCGCGACCTCGACCCCGAAGGTCTCCCGCACACATCCCTCGACGATGTTCTCGATCGCGAGGTCCACGAGCCCGCGCATCCGCACGGTCTGGCGCGCGGGCGCGACCGGCGTACCGCCATGCTCGCGCGCGAGACGACCGAGCGACCGCGCATGACGGAGCTCGGCCTCCTTCGCGTCCTCGCACGCGACGACGAGGGGCTCCGGCGCGCCGTGCGCGTCGAGCTCGCGCGCGAGCCGCGAGAACGCGATCGCGCTGCCGGCGTGGACGAACGCGAGCCGGGCGAGGTAGTCGCCCGTGACGGACGACGCGGGGGGGAAGGCGGGCGTGATCAGACCGGCCGGCCTGCGACCTTCGACGATGGCGTAATCGGCCAGGTGCATCGGAATCCCCGTGCGCCGCGACGTGCGGCGCGCAGAGGGGAGTGCAGGCTACGTGCCTCGTGGCTCACGTCGGGCGATGCGGGTTTCCCGGCGCGGACTCCGCATGGTCGTTCGCCTGGCCGTGCTGCCGGCGAGCAGCACGTAGATCCGGCGTGTACCAGCGACAGCCCTCAGATCTCGAACGGCGGAACGACGCGTCCGTCGACATCCGTGAACCCGTACTCGCGCGCGAGGTCGCCGACGCGGAAGACCCTGCCGCTCTTCGCCATCACGCCTGGGTCACCTGCCAGGTGCGCGACGGCGCGGCCGACGTACCGCGGCGACTCCGTACGGCCGAGCTCGGGTCGCTCGTGCCAGTGGCCCTCGTCCGTGTGGTGTCCCATCAGCACGAGCTCCGTCCGCATCCAACCCGGGGCGACCGCGACCGACGCGACGCCGTGCGGCCTCAGCTCCTCCGCGATGCCGAACGCGAGCCTCGTCATCGTCGCCTTCGCGAGGTCGTAGAAGAAGTTGCCCTTCAGGTAACGGTCGCGATCCCAGAACGTGGTCGTCACGACGAGACCGCTCTTCTGCGCGACCATCGGCCTTGACGCGAGCCGGCTCGCGATCACGTGGTTGCGGACGCCGCGGTCGAACATCGAGTCCCAGTGCGCGAGCGAGTGCTCCCAGAACGGCGCGTCGAACACGCCGTCGAACGTCTCGTGACCGCCCCAGGCGTTGTTGACGAGGAGATCGAGGCGCCCCTGCTCGTCGAGCACGCGCGTGAAGAGTCGCTCGACGTCCTCCTCGCGCGTGTGGTCGCACTTCACCGCGATGCCGTGTCCGCCGGCCGCCGTCACCTCGTCGGCCGTGTCGTCGATCGTGCCCGGCAGCTCCGCAGCACCGGAGAGCGAGAGGATCCTGCCGTAGGTGCTCGCCGGCGCGCCGCGCGTGCTGCGTCCGGTCACGTAGACCGTCGCGCCGATGGCTCCGAGCTCGACGGCGATTCCTCGCCCGCCGCCGCGACTCGCTCCGGTGACGACGGCAACGATGGGCTTCATGGCGCGAGCGTAAGCCTCCTCGCCCGCCGCTTGCTACGCTCGCCTCCGTGGAGTCGCTCGAGCGCGAGATCTACGGGCCGTTCGCGTTCGGGCAGAGCCCGTACCGTGTGAAGGGCCTCGCGTACCTCGGGCTCCGCGACTCGTTCGACAAGCGCGTTCCGGGCGGGATGCGAGGGGTCGTGGCGCGGATCGGCCGGACCGAGGTGGAGGCGTTCTTCGAGCAGCACTTCCTGCCGAGCTCGACCTACGACATCCTCCCGCTCATCGAGGCGAGCCAGACCGCCGCGCGCATCTGCGGCGTGCCGTGGCGCGAGTTCGTCCGCGTCGGGTCGCGTCTGCAGGCCGAGCGCGACCTGAACGGCGTCTACCGGGCGTTCCTCCGCCTCGCGACGCCGAAGCTCGTCGTCGACCGGATCCCGCGCATCCTCATGCAGTACATGACCTTCGGCGCCGTGGAGGGCCAGATGACCGCCCCGAGACGCTTCGAGGGCGTCTCGCGTGGCCTGCCGCGCCCCGTCGCGCCGTGGATGCTCGCGATCGCAGAGGGCTTCGTCCCGATCCTCCTCGAGACCGCCGGCGCGAAGGACGCCGCGCTCCTGTCGCATCCGCCGACCGTCGAAGAGGGGAGCGGCGCCGGGCTCGAGCACCTCACCACGCGCTTCAGCGTGAGCTGGGTCTGAGCCGAGGTACGCTCGGCCTCGTGAGCTGCGCGCATGCCTGGGCGAGCCTCGCGGCCGGCGAGGGCGAGGATCTCTTCACGATCGACGGTTCCGCGATCACGTTCGGACGCGGCGCGATCCGCGACGTGGGACGAGTGCTCCGCGGCGCCGCGCCCGCTGCCCGTCGCGTCGCGCTCTTCACCGATTCCGTCGTCGCCGAGCTCGCGATCGTCGCGCGCGCGCGGGCCGCGCTCGAGCGCGAAGGCCTCGACGTCGCCGTCTTCGACCAGACGCACGTCGAGCCCACCGACGCCTCGTTCGCGGAAGCCGCTCGCTTCGCGACGGACGGGGCGTTCGACGCGTACGTGTCGGTCGGCGGCGGCTCCGTGATCGACACGTGCAAGGCGGCGGCGCTCTACGCGACCCATCCGGCCGACTTCCTCACCTACGTGAACGCGCCCGTCGGCGCGGGCGTCGCGGTGCCGGGGCCGCTTCCTCCTCACGTCGCGTGCCCGACGACGTCGGGGACGGGGAGTGAGCTCACCGGGATCGCGGTCTGCGACGTCCTCTCCCTCCACGCGAAGACGGGGATCGCCTCGCGGCGGCTCCGGCCGACCGCCGCCGTCGTCGATCCCGCCGCGACCGACACGCTTCCGGCTGGCGTCGTCGCGGCGAGCGGCTTCGACGTCCTCTGTCACGCGCTCGAGTCCTACACGGCACGTCCGTTCTCGACGCGCCCGCGTGCGACGTCCGCGACGACCCG
Organism: Polyangiaceae bacterium; assembly: GCA_039809485.1. Taxonomy (GTDB): domain Bacteria; phylum Myxococcota_A; class Polyangia; order Polyangiales; family Polyangiaceae; genus Labilithrix. The sequence continues at coordinate 68,482 of JBDHVE010000002.1, forward strand.
TCCGATGAGCCAGGGCCGGAATCGGTGGAGCGACATCGGGAGCCGCGAAGCCTTGCGGCTCACCGGCGCTTTCCTCGTCCGCGCCGTGCGCGACGCCGCCGATCCCGAAGCCCGCGAGCAGATGATGTGGGCCGCGACGCTGGCCGGCGTCGCCTTCGGCAATGCCGGCGTGCACGTCCCGCACGCGATGGCATACGCGATCGCGGGCCTCGCCGAGACGTTCCACATGCCGGGCTACCCCGAAGGAGAGGCGCTCGTCCCGCACGGCGTCTCGGTCGTGACCGGCGCGCCCGCCGCGTTCCGCTTCACGGCGACGGCGTGCCCGGATCGTCATCTCGAGGCCGCAGCGCTCCTCGGCGCGACCGAAGATGCGGGGCCGGACGACGCAGGGGACCTGCTCGCGACGACGCTCGCGCGCCTCATGCGTGACGCGTCCGTCCCGCCCGATCTCGTCGCCCTAGGCTACGGCGAAGCGCACGTCCCGGCCCTCGTCGAGGGCACGATCGTCCAGAAGCGCCTCCTCGACAATGCGCCGCGGCGTGTCGAGCGCGCCGACCTCGAAGCGGTCTTCCGCGCCTCGCTCCGCGCTGAGGTCGCCCGATGACGCGCGAGGCGCCGCCGGCGCGCGCCGACTACGTGCACTTTCTCTCGATCCAGACGCGCTGGAACGACAACGACGTCTACGGGCACGTGAACAACGTCGTCTACTACGCGTACTTCGACACGGTCATCAATCGCTTCCTCGTCGCGGAGGGCGGGCTCGACCTCCACGCCGGCAGCGCGATCGGACTGTGCGTCGAGTCGGGCTGCCGGTTCGTCGCCCCCGCCTCGTACCCGGAGGACCTCGACGCCGGCCTCCGCGTCGCGAAGCTCGGGACGTCGAGTGTCCGCTACGAGGTGGCGCTCTTCCGGAAGAGCAGCGAGGACGTCTGCGCATTCGGGTTCTTCGTCCATGTGTTCGTCGACCGCGATACGCGGAGGCCCGCGCCGCTGCCGGAAGCGATGCGCGCTGCGCTCGCGCGTCTCGTCCGCGCCTGAGTGCGAAACGTCTCCGGTAACTCCGCGTTTCAGGGCTCGCGATCCACCCCTGTAGCCGACGGCCCTCGCAGCGAAGCCGCGTGTGCGCCGGGCGCGTACCGCGGCTTTCTCCGTGCAAATCACGCATCGTCGCGCACGCTCTTCGACGCGGATTCGGCACGCGCTTCGCAATCCTCCTCCGCATGAGCAGCAACTCGCTCCGGTCTCCCGCGCTCGTCGTCCTCTCGCTCTCCGCCACGCTCGTCCTCGCCTGCTCCACGTCGGAGAGCACGAAGACGGACGAAGACTCCGGTGGATGGAGCTGCGAACGAGGCGGCGTGCCGATGGGCGGCGTCGTGCGGTGCTCGGCGGTGGGCGAGGCAGAGACGTCTGCGCCCGCTCCCGGCGGTGCTACGGGCGGCACGTTCATCCGCACCTACGGCACGCCGCCTTCGGACTCCGAGCCCGCGCCGGCTCCCGCGGCCGACGCCGGCGCGCCCGCGTCGTCGCCGCCCGCGGAGTCGACGAACAAGGCGTACGAGTGCTCGCCCGGCGCGCCGGACTGCCCGACGGATCACGCGAGCGGCGACGTCGCTCCGAGCCCGACGCCGGACGAGTGCTCGTACACGCCCGAGCTTCCGTACTGCGCGCCGGCCGCCGCGCCCGCACCTGCTCCGGCAGACGGCCCGTGGAAGTGCGCGAAGGACATGGCCACGGGCGAGAAGGTCTGCGAGAGCCCGCCGGCCTGCGCGCCCGGGACCCACGCGGCGAAGTGTGGCGCGTGCGTCGAGGACGGCGGCCCCGTCGACGACGACTGCATCCCGCCCTCGGAAGGCGGCTGCTGGGTGACGGGCGGCGGCTTCATCGTGCCCGACGGCGACCACGCGAACTTCGGCGGCAACGCGAAGCAGATGAAGCGGGGCGGCGTCCAGGGCCACTGGAACCACGTCGACCACACGACGATGAACCACCTCAACGGCAAGCCGAACTACATCTTCTGTCGTCACGTCGACGAGCCGGGCCCGGGCCAGCCGGGCGGCCGCAAAGGCTTCATCATGAACCAGATCTACTTCGGCGGTCCCGCCAAGTGGGGGCAGGGCGGAGGCGTCGACGGCTTCTGGTTCGACGTCGTCGCGAAGGACCACGGCGAGCCGGGCAGCCAGCCGAGCCCGAAGAACGGCGGCATGGTCGACACCTATCACCTCACCGTGCGCAAGATGGACGACCCGGTGAACCAGGTCGCGGGCCAGATCGTGTACGAGGAGAAGGGCGGCCTCGTCGGCGGCAACATCCAGATGCACCCGCCGAACAACGGTCATCCCGGCGTGCAGTCGCCGCTGCCGAAGTGGGTCTCGCTCGAGCCCTGATCACGCGCGTCGCGGCCAGCGCACGAGGAACGTCGTGCCCTCGACCTCGTTCGAGCGGACGTCGATCGTTCCTCCGTGCGCGTCGACGATCTGCTTCACGATGAAGAGACCGAGCCCGAGGCTCGTTCCGGCCGAGCGCGCCGCCGGTGAGCGGGTGAACGGCTCGAACGCGTGAGGGAGGACCTCGGGCGGGATCACGCCCTGGTTCGACACCTCGAGCAACACGTCGCCTCCCTCGCCGCGGACCTCGACCTCGATCAGCGCCGTCTCGTCTCCGTGCGCGATCGCGTTCGCGACGAGGTTCGCGGTGACCTGCGCGACGCGGTCCGGATCCCACTCCCCGGTCGTGTCGGCGCTGCTCCGGAAGACGAGCTCGCGCTTCGGGTGCGCGACGTGGACCTCCTCGACCGCTTCGCGGCACACGTCGGCCATGTCGATCGGCTTGCGGTCGACGACGATGCCGCCGCCGAAGCGGCCGCGCGTGAAGTCGAGGAGATCGCCGATCATGCGCGCCATCTTGTCGGCGCTGTTCGCGATGCGGGCGACGACGCGGTGCTGCGCGGGCGCGAGGCCGTTCTGCATCAAGAGGAGCTGGCAGCCGGTGCTGACCGCGCCGAGCGGCGTGCGGAGCTCGTGACCGAGGACGCCGATGAACTGATCGCGCAGCAGTGCTTCGCGACGTAGCTCCTCCGCCGCCCGCCTCCGATCGGTGATGTCGAGCTGGAGGGCGATCCCGCGCTGCCCCTCCGGGTCGAGCACGGCGGACGTGATGAGCACGTCGACGCGGCTCCCGTCCTTGCGGAAGTACTGCTTCTCGATCGGAGGCAGGACGCCCTTCTCCCGGAGGATGCGGAGGTTCTCGTCGGTGGCGGCCTGCTGCTCCGGAGGCGTCAGCTCGCGGAAGCGGAGGCGACCTGCCCGGAGGTCCTCCCGCGTGTAGCCGAGCATCCGGAGAAACGTGTCGTTCGCCGCCGTGATCGCGCCCGACACCTTCCATTCGACGACGCCGATGATGCCGGACTCGGCGATCGCCCGGTAGCGCGCGGCGAACTCGCCGGTACGCGAGCAGCGGGTGGCTGCCGACTCGAGCGCGCGATCGAAGTACCTGCCGAGCGCGAACAGCTGCGCGCGTGGGATGTGCTCGTCGTGGCCGCACATCTCTTCCACGGCGCGGCGCAGCGCGCCGAGCTCGAACACGACGGTGTGGAGGTCGTCGCCGTCGTCGAAGCAGGGCCGTTCGTGCGCGGGAGCCACATTGCGGCGCGAGCGTGGTGTGTCGTCGCGCTCGAGGTCCGCCAAGGAACGAGCGAGCTCGTCGAGCAGCTCGGTCGCGTGCGCGCCGAGCGTGGAAGGGCGTCGACCGCTCAGGCGGAGCTCCGTGTTCCACGCCTCGACGATTCGATCACGGTTCGCTCGGATCGACGCGGCGAGGAGCGGCGTGCGGTCGTCTCGAAGCGTCTGCTCGAGCTCTCCTGGAATCATGGGTGTAGGTACGGACTGCAACCCACGTGCGCGACCGACCGCGCTTCAGCTCCAGGTCACGATCGTCCGACACTCGGCGGCACCTTCGGCGACGCACGACTTCCTCGACCAGCCGACGTCCTTGCAGCCCATCGTCTCGAAGATCGCGCACATCGTCTCGATCGTGAGCGTGCAGAGGAGCGGATGGTGCCCCGGCCAGTCGGTGACGATGCTCTCGGCGACGCCGTCCTCGAGGATGCGCATCCGGCGTTCCCCTGTCGTGTGGAGCTGCTTCCACATCCGTGGGACCGCCTGCGCGTAGAGCTCGGGCGTCACGACCTTCGCGAGGAGGAAGCGATAGACCGTGCTCACGCTCCGCTTCACGACCCAGCGCGTCGAGTCGCGGAACATGCGCCGCAGCTCGCCTTCGTTGTGGTGAACGGCGAGGGCGTCGAACGCGAGGTGCAGGATCGCGGTGGGGTACCAGGAGGAGGCGAGGAACGTGACGAACGCCTCGTCGGGATCGAACAGCGCCCGGTACTCCTGCGGAACGCTGTCGCCGAGCTTGCGCAGCTGCTCGTCGCCGTACGCGTGCTGGTACCACGCGACGAACTCGCGAATCACGGCGCCTTTCGACATCGGCTCCGGCACGTCCGTCTTCCCCCCAACGCCCGATGCTCAGTGTAGCGCGCTTCGTTCGGCGCGGCCGCGCTGCACGTCGAATCCCGCGTGCTAAGCTCGTGGCTTGCTGTCCAGAGACGCCGTGTTCTCGCTCGCTCGTGCCCTCGGGGGGATCCCGGTGCTCGCGACCCTCGAAGGGACGCCGGCCGCGCGCGCGGGCGTGCGCTGGGGAGACATCCTGCTCGAAGTGAACGGCGTCCCGACCCGGACCTGGGCCGATTACCTCGAGGCGAAGGACCTCCGGAAGGACGGGATGGCGATCGTCCTCTTCCGCAACGGCGTCGTCACCGCGCTCGACCTCGTGTTCGATCTGCAGGCGGCGCCGTTCGACGTCGTGCGCGCGCTCGAAGTGATCGAGAAGACGAACTTCGGCGCGTCGGCCGAACCGTCTTCGCGGACCCCGTCTTCGTGATAGACCGCGGTCCGTCGTCATGGAGACGGATGTCGAGCTCGCGTGTCGTTGCGGTGGAGTCCACGGCCGCTTGCAGCACGCGTCCGGCGCGTCACTGAACCGGACCGTCTGCTACTGCGATGACTGTCAGGCGTACCTGCACCGCCTCGGACGAGCCGATCTGCTCGACGAGCACGGCGGGACCGAGATCGTGCAGGTCGCGCCGTCGGCCGTCACCTTCGATCGCGGGCTCGAGAGGATCGCCGGCCTCCGCCTCTCGCCGAAGGGGATGTATCGCTGGTACGCGAGCTGCTGCGACACGCCGCTCGGCAACACGCTGACGCCTGCGGTGCCGTTCATCGGCATCCCCGTCGGGCTCCTCCGCGGGACGCCCGACGCCGAACGGCGTGACCAGGTCCTCGGGCCGATTCGAGCCCGCGTGCAGACGAAGTTCGCGACGTCGCCGGTCACTCCGACGCCGGCGTCGAAGGTGGCGCTCATGTTCGTGCATGTCACCAAGCTGCTCGCGACGTGGAAGTTGACCGGGAAGGGCTGGCCCAATCCGTTCTTCGAGCGGACGACGGGGACGCCACGATCGCCCGTCGTCGTGCTCACGAAGGAGGAGCGTGACCAGCTCCGTCCGCTCTCAGGTCCGCAGCACGCGCGCTGAGGCCGGCAGCTACAGCTGCTGGTCGAAGTGCACGGCCCAGTTGAAGAGCGCGAAGCCGTAGCGGGAGGGCGTCGCGTCCGAGTCGCGGAGGTTGCCGCGCGGCCCGGTCGTCGGACCACCGCCGCTGCCGGCCGTGCCGGTGAAGGCGTAGCGGAGGCGCTTGTTCGCGCCGGCGGGAGGAGGCGCGGAGAGCTTCACCTTCACGGCGTCGGGGCCGTCGAGCGTGACGGACGTGATCGTTCGCGCGGCGCCGCCGTCGTCGACGTACTCGAAGCCCATGTTCGGCGCGGCGCTCACGCGCGTCGTGTCGAGGACGAGCGGCGGCACGGGCACGTGGAAGACGACGCGGATCTCGTCGCCGACCAGCGTCGCCGACTTCGGGCGGACCGGTTCCCACGTCTTTCCCTCGAGCACGACGTGCCGGTACACCTTCGCGTAGTACTCGCCCATGTGGCGGTAGCCGGCGTTCGTGAGGTGCACGCCGTCGGGCGCGTAGGCGAGGTGGTACTTCGCGCCGACGAGGATGATCTTGCCGGGATGGTCCACGTGCGCGTCGAGCTGCGCTCCGGGGATCGCGCTCGTCGCCTGCCCGAACTTCGTCCACGAGCTCATCTGGGTGTGGAGCATCGGGATCGGGAGCGTCTGCGTCGTGAGCGCCTTCACGTCCGTCTCGTAATCGCGCTGCCACTCGACGAGGTCCTGCTCGTACTTCGCGTTCTGCGCGATGTGATCGGATTCGCCGTGCACGTTCGTGACGACGCGGACGACGTACGAGAGGCCCGCGGCCTTCGCGAGATCGCGGCCGGCGGTCGCCTGCGCCATGCCGTTCGCGTAGGCGGTGGTGCCCTTCTTCAAGCCGACGTACGCCGTGCCGCCGATGCCATGGCAGCTCACGAGGAGACGATGGGACTTCGGCGCGGGGAGCCCGGCGAAGACCTCCTTCTCGGCGACGTCGGTGACGAAGCTCGAGAGGCTCGCGCTCATCGTCTCGACGCCCGACTCGACGAGCGGGACGAGCGAGGTGAGGTTCGCGCCTCCCGCGAGGACGCCGGTGACGAACATGCGGTTGTCGAACGGCTGCGTCGTGCTGAGGACGGGAGTCCCCTGCGAGCCTACGGAGAGGCTCTGGCCGGTCGAGAGGACGTGGTTCAAGTCGTAGTGCTCGAACACGAACGGGCTCGCGTCGGCGTCGACGGCGGCGTCGCCGGGGGCGGCGGTGTCGGCGGCGCCGGCATCGGTTCCGTTGCTCGCCTCCGGAAGGCTCGCGTCTTCGTCGGGCGGGTCGGAGATCCCGTCGTCGCCTCCGCAGGCGAGCACCGCCGCGAGCGCGGAGACGACCGAGAGAGCGAAGAACGCACGCCGCTGCATCCCCGCAGCATACCGTCCTCGAACGGATCGCGTACGTTTCGACCGGTGAGCGGTCGCGACGAATGGCTCTGTTACACCGACGGGTCTTGCAAGGCGGGCGAGGGCGCGCCCGGCGGATGGGGCTTCGTCGTCCGGCCACCGGAGGGGCCTGCGCTCGAGGGCTACGGCAAGGAGAAGGGGACGCTCGCGAAGGTGATGGAGTACCGCGCCGTCGCCGAAGCGCTCGCGGTGCTGCCGGAGGGCGTCTCCGCCGTCGTCTTCTCGGACAACGAGTCGCTCGTCGAGAACCTGACGAAGCAGCTCCCCAACTGGCGCGAGCACGCGTTCCGCAAGGTCGATCCCACGATCGTCGCGAGCGTCCGCCAAATCGACGCGAGCATCGGGGAGAAGAACCTCACCGTCCGCTTCCAGTGGCTCCGCAGCCACAACGGCAACCCCGGCAACGAGCGCGCGGACGCGCTCGCGGCGCAGGGCGCGCGCGAAGCGAAGGCGGAAATCGCGGCGACCTCGAAGGCGCGGCAGCGTCGCTGAGGCTCACTTCGGAGCGGGCGCCTTCATCTCGACGAGGAGCACGTCGGTCGGGGTCGTCCCGATGTTCTCTCCCGTGTGCGTCTGGGCGGGAATCCACATCACGTCACCGGGAGCGAACTGCCGCTCCTTCGTCGTTCCGTCCGGGAAGGCGAGCCTTCGCTTGAACGACGAGAGCGCGTAGAGGACCGAGTCGGGATGGTGATGCGGATGCGTCTTCTGCCCCGGCTCGTCGTGGTAGCGGAGCACGCGGACGTGCTCGTTCTCGAGCACCGCCTTGTACTTGTCGCCGTCGGTCGTCGTCGGATCCTCCGCGGAAGCCGTCGCGTTCGCCGCCGGCGGCTTCATCGCCTCCTGCATGCACGGCCGCGAAGCCGGAGCGGAAGCGCATCCCGCGAGAACAGTGACGATGGCGAAGAGGACCGGCGTTCTCATCACGCCATCGTCGAACTTCGGGCGCGCCGGGAGCAAGTCAGGTGCGTGCGCGAAGGCGACGACGCGCCGCGAACGCGACGCCGAAGAGCAGGAGCGCCGCGACGCCGCTCCGCCGATCCGGCGATGCGCTGCACCCCGTCGTCGAGACGACGGCGCTGTTCGTCTCCGCCGGCGGCGCGCGTGGCTCCTGGACGTCACGCGCCTCGGGCTCGGGCGGGCCGTTCGGTCCGTCGATCAGGCGCACGTGCGTGTCGATGCGCTGGAAGATCGACGTCTCCGCCGGGTGGCTGTTCGGAGCGCAAGGGTTCGACCCGAGCTGCCACTCCCGCGAGGCGATGCCGATCGCCTCGCGCGTCGATGCGCGCAGGAGCACCCCGCCCGAGTCTCCGGGGCACGCGATCCCGGGCTCGACGACGACGGTGGCCGCGACCTCGCGGATGCGACCGAAGGCGTGCCGCCGTGCGTAGTGGCCGTCCTCGAACCCGAAGCCGATGAGCTCGACGTCCTCGCCCACGAGCGTGCTCGGGTCCCCCGCGTAGACGCGGAGCGGCTCGACGTCGGGGACGGCCTCCGCGTACGGGCGCGCGAGCTTCAGCACCGCGAAGTCCTGACCGTCGATGTCGAAGTCGTCGTGCCACACGCCCGGGGCGGACCAGGCGTCGGCCACCTGGAGCCGCGCCGGGTCGCGGGAGCCGTCGCCGCGATCGGCGTAGATCTGCGGGAGAGCCCTCGCCGTCGTCTCTCCCGGCGGCACGAGACAGTGTTTCGCAGTGAGGAACGTGTCGGGGCGGACGAGAAAGGCCGAGCAGGTGTTGCCGCGCTCCGTCATCACGACGGCGAGATCCTCGGACGGGGTCGCCGCGCGCGCGCGCGGCTCGAGCGTGAGGACGAGCGTGCCAGCGAGGAGGGCGACAGCGAACGAGCTCGGCCTGCATCGCGTCATGGTCTCCGCGGAGACGAGGCATCGCACATGCCACCGTGCCGCGCGGCACGGGCGTTGCTCGTTCGCGAGAGACATGGAGGCCTGGATCGCGGGGTTCTGGGGCTGGCTCGCGGGAGGTGCGCTCCTCGTCGGTGCCGCTGCAGGATGGTGGCTCAGGCTGCCGCTCCGCCTCACGGCAAGCGTCATGGCGTTCGGGAGCGGCGTCCTCCTGTCCGCGCTGAGCTTCGAGCTGATGGACGAAGCGCAACGACGGGGCGGGTTGGTCGCGACGGCGATCGGGTTCCTCGCCGGCGCGGCCGTGTTCACCAGCCTGAATGCGGTGCTCGCGCGACGCGGTGCGAAGCACCGCAAGCGTTCGGGCGGTCAGCAGCCCTCCGAGGACGAGCACGAGGGAAGCGGCCTCGCGATCGCGCTCGGTGCCTTGCTCGACGGGATCCCGGAGTCGATCGTGATCGGCACGAGCATGCTCGCCGGCAAAGGCGTGAGCCTCGTCGCCGTCATCGCGATCTTCCTCTCGAACCTCCCCGAAGGGCTCTCGAGCTCGGCAGGGATGAAGAAGGCGAAGCGACCGGCTCTGTACGTCTTCGGGCTCTGGGCGGCGATCGCGCTCGTCTCGGGCCTCGCCTCCGTCGCGGGCTTCGTCCTCTTCGCCGGTGCGAGCGCCGGTCTCGTCGCGGCGGTGATGGCGACGGCGGCAGGAGCGATCCTCGCGATGCTGATCGACACGATGATCCCGGAGGCGTTCGAGCAGTCGCACGCGCTCGCCGGCGTCGTCGGCGTCCTCGGCTTCCTCTGCGCGTTCGCGCTCAGCAAGGCCGAGGAGACCGCCCACGGCGAGGAGCACTGCGGCCCGGCGAAGGCGCAGGCGTCCCGCTGAGCTGCAGCGCGCATGCGCGTTGCAACGCCACCTCACGGAAGCGGAAAGGAGAAGAGGCGATGGGACGCATGATCACGAAGGCGGAGCTCATGAACATGCTCGACGACGAGGAGATCGCGCGCGTGAGCCGCGCCGAGGCGGAGCACCAGCTGTCGGCCGGCGACGAGTACGTCGACCTCGACCACATCGACAAGGGCATCCAGAAGGCGGCGACGGGGATCACCGTCGGCTTCGGGTCGATCATCCCGAAGAACGCCGTCTCACCCAAGACGTGGTTCGAGATCGAGCACGCGCTCACCTGAGCCGCGAGCGGCGCGCGTGACGCGTCAGCCCTTCTCGTCGGCGAGGACGTCGAGGACGACCGGGACGGTGACGCGCGCGCCGTCGCGCACGATGTCGAGCTTCACCGTCTCCTTCGGCGCGTGGCGGCCGACCGTGCGCGACAGATCGTGCGCGTGCGGGACCGCGGCGCCGTCGACGGCGACGATGACGTCGCCTTTCTTCACGCCGGCGCGCGCGGCGGCGCTGCCCTGCACGACGTCGCCGACGTACGCGCCGCGCGTCGCTCCCAGCTTCATCGAGCTGGCGAGCTGCTCGTCGACGTCCTGGATGCGGACGCCGAGCTGACCGCGCGCGACGCGGCCGTTCGCGAGGAGCGGCTCGAGCACGCGCTTGATCTCGTCGGACGGGATCGCGAAGCCGATGCCCTGTCCGTTCGGGTTGATCGCCGTGTTCATGCCGACGACCTCGCCCCGGACGTTGAAGAGCGGACCGCCGCTGTTGCCGGGGTTGATCGACGCGTCGGTCTGGATGAAATCGTCGTAGGGGCCGGCGCCGATCGCGCGCCCCTTCGCGCTGACGATGCCCATCGTGACGGTGTGCCCGAGGCCGAACGGGTTCCCGATCGCGACGACGCTCTCACCCACCTTGAGCCCGTCGCTCGAGCCGAACGGGACGAACGGGAGGTTCGGCGGGCTCTCCAGCTCGAGGACGGCGACATCGAGGCGCTCGTCGCGGCCCTTCACCTTGGCCTTCAGCTCACGCTCGTCGGCGAGCCGCACCTTGACGACGTCGGCGCCGTCGACGACGTGCGCGTTCGTCAGGATGTGACCCTTCGCGTCGACGAGGAACCCGGTGCCGAGCGCCCGTTGCTTCGACGGGCCCGTCGGCCCCGAGGGGCCCCCGGGGCGACCCCGGAAGAAGAACTCGAACGGCGAGTCGGCGGCGTCCGCGCGCGCATTCCGCCGGTCACCTTCGACCGTGATGTTCACGACGGAGCCCTTCACCTTCGCGACGAGCGGCGAGACATCCACCGCGGTGACGAGAGGAGGGCCGCTCTGCGCCGGTGCGGGCTGGGCCGAAGCCGTCTGACACCCGAGGGCGAGCAGCATGGCGGCAGGGGCGAGGAGGTAGGGGAGACGGGAGGTCGAAGACGTGGACGACGATCTCACGCCCCTCACAACACGCGAGCGACCGACATCTTCCCGGATGAGCTCGTTCGCCCTCTGCGCCGTCACGCGTTGAGCGAAGTCCGCGAAAGTGCGACCCTCCTCGCGTGCGCCTCGTCGTCCTCGGAACCAGCGCGAGCACGCCCGTCGTCGTCGAGGCGGCCGAGGCCCTCGAGCTCGTCGTCGCGGACGACGCGGGACCCGGGCCGACGTGCACCGTCGTCGACCTCGACGACCCGCTCGTGCGCGAGGGCGCGTCCGCCGCCGTCGCCTCGCGCGTGCGAGCGGGAGGCGACGTCGTGGTCGTGGGCGAGCGGCTCTCGCTCCACGACGTCGTCGCGCTGTTCCGCGCCGGCGCCCGCGACGTCATCGAGGCGCCGCTCCACAAGCGCGAGCTCATCCTCCGCCTCGCCGCCGTCGTGCAGCGAAAGATGCGGATTGCATGCATCGGAGGAGGCTCCGGGCTCTTCAGCGTCCTCACCGCGATGAAGGACGTGCCCCGCGTCCTCCTCACGTCAATCGTCACGATGTCGGACGACGGCGGTTCCTCGGGTCGTCTCCGCGCGAGCTTCGGCGTGCTCCCGCCGGGCGACGTCCGCCGGAGCCTCGTCGCGCTCTCGAACGCGCCGGAGGTGATGAGCTACGTGATGCAGTACCGGTTCGGCGACGCCGACGACGGTCTCGGCGGCCACTCGCTCGGCAACCTGCTGCTAACGGCGCTCTCGGAGCTTACCTTTGGGATGCAGAACGCCGTGAAGGCGCTCGGGGACGTGCTGAACGTCCACGGGATCGTGAAGTGCGTGACCGAGCGCGCGACCACCCTCGTCGCGGAGCTCGAGGACGGCAAGATCGTCACGGGTGAGTCCGCGATCGACCGATGCCTCGAGCGCTCGAGCGACGTCCGACTCCGTCGCGTGTGGCACGAGCCGAGCGCGGAGACGAGCGCGGACGTCGTCGCGTCGATCATCGGCGCCGACCTCGTGGTGATCGGCCCTGGCGATCTCTACACCAGCGTCATCGCGAGCCTCGTGATCGAAGGCGTCGCGGAAGCCGTCCGCGCGAGCACGGCCGACCGGATCTACGTCTGCAACATGATGACGAAGCCAGGGGAGACGTCCGGCTACGACGTCGGAGACCACGTGCGCGCCGTCGTCGACGCGCTCGGCGCGGACGTCCTCGACCACGTCCTCGTGTCGTCGACGGAGCTCGACGCGGACGCCGTCCGTACGTACGCCGAACGCGGGCAGCACCCGGTCGTGATGTCGGCGCCCGACGTGCTCGCCGGGATCACGTCGGCCGAGATCGCGCAGGCGGACGTCGGCGACCGCGCGAAGCTCGTTCGTCACGACCCGCCGAAGCTGCGCGCCGAGCTCCTCCGCCTCATTGCGCGGCTGCGTCCGTCGGTCGTGGTGGACTGAGCGCCGGCCGCCCCTCCCGCCACGCGAGCGCACCCCAGAGGAGCGACGTCGCCAGCAGCGGTCCGGTGCAGGCGACGACGAGGGCGAGCACTTCGAGCGCGGTCCGCGTGCGCGCGCCGTCGAAGAAGAGGACCTGGACCAAGGTGAGGAAGGCGTCGATCGACGTGCCGATCGCGAGCGCACGTGCGAGCCCCGTCCGCCAGCGCGCCGCGAGCGCCAGCATCGCGACGACGAGCACCGCGTCCCAGACCACCCAGCCGACGTGCACCGTGCGGGACGGGAAGAAGCGCGCCGTCGGCGCGAGCGCGAGCAGCACGGTCCACGGGACGAGCGCGACCGCGAGCGCGCGCACGCCGAGCGCGGGGGCGTGGGCGAGCGTCTCGAGCCCGAAGCGGACGAAGCTCGCGCGGTCGTGTCCGTCACGTCCGCGCATCGTGAACGCCGCGAGCGCATCGTAGAGGGCCGTGTTCGCCGAGCCGCCCTGCGGCCACGCGAGGTGGATCGTGGACCACGAAGAGGGCTTCAGCTTCGCGCGGAAGCGGTGCAGCCCGTGGAAGTCGTAGAGCGCCTTCGAGACCTCACGCGCGAAGCGGAGCCACGGGGTGAGGTCGCCGGCGAGCGGCGCGAGGCCGAGCGTCGCGTAGCGGCTTCCCGACTCCGCGATCGCCCGCATCCCCGCGTCGACGAGGAGCTCCGTCGTTCCGTTCGGCGCTTCGTCCGCGCGGAGAAGGTCCTCGAAGAGCCACCCTTCGCGCGCGAAGACAGGGACGGCGACGAGCATCGCGACGATCTCGTCGCCGCGTTCCGCGACGAACGTGCGCCGCTCCTCGACGAGATCGAAGATCTGGACGTCGACGAGAAAGCCCATCGGCGCCATCCGACGCGACGCGAGCCAGTCGGCGACGAGCGCTTCCGCGCGTCTCCGCATCGGGGCTCCCGGCGCGAGCTCGTGAGCGGCGACCTCCCGCGCCGTCACGCCCTTCGCGCGGGCCCGCCGGAGCTGCTCGCGGAGGCTGCGCGTCGCGCGGAGAGTCTCCTCCCATCGCGCGGGGTCCCACGAAGGCTGCTCGCCGATCGGGATGCTCTCGAAGGCCTCGTTCGTCAGGAACCGGTCCTCGATCCCGAAGAAGCAGACGCGTCGCTTCGCCGCCTTCGCCGCCGCGCAGAAGCGCTCGGCGCACGTCGTCAGCAGCGCCGGAGGCGCGACCGGCGCGCCGGCGACGACCCAGGCCGCGCCGGTGTCGACGTAGGCGACGAAGCCCTGCTCCTCGGGGTCGAACCAGTACGAGAAGCCGCTCTCGAGCACCTGGAACGACGTCGCGTTCCAGCCGTGGGCACGGAGCAGCGCGAGCGCGCGTCGTCGGGCCGGATCCTCCGGGATGTGCTCCGCGGCGCGCGCGACGACTGCGTCCACGAGGGCCTCTTACCGCAGCAGGCGGGAAGGTGCACGAGCCGGATGCTGCGGCCCTCGTGCGGCCCCTTCAGTGCGGGGCGTCGGGCCGACGCTCGGCGCGGGGCGCGACGCGCAGATCGAACGGGAACAGCATCACCGGCAGCATCGCGGCGAGGCAGCGCGTGCTCTTCGCGACGACGCCGTTCGAGGGCGGCGGTGAAGGCGCAGGTGCGCTCGGTTTCGGCTCGGTCCCTTGCTCGAGGGACACGCCCGCGAGCGCCAGGTTCACGGCGAACAGGACGAGGCACGCTTTCATGGTGAGGGCCCCCCGGCTGCGAGACGGTTGGACGTCGAACGCGCGTGCGCGCTCGAGCAGCCGCCGTGCCACGGCGTGGCGAAACGACGGCACGAGGGATCGCGCGTCTGCGCGTCCTTCGCGGACGTCTTCGCCACGCCCTGTGGCAAATCGGCACCTGGTTCAGAATGCGAAACCCGCGGCCACCACCGCGGAGGGGCCCGACCCGAACGGGCCACGCGGCCACGCCCAGCCGCCGAGCGCCTGCACGTACGCGTTCGCGTCGATCGCCACGCCGGCGACCGCGCCCGCCACGATGTCGACCGGACGGCCGACGTCCTCCGCCGTCACGAACGTCTCGTGGAGCTCGCCCCGGATCCGTCCCTCGGCGCCGACGCGGAGCCCGCGTGCACTCTGCACGGTGGCCGCAGCGCCTGCTTCGACGTCGACGTCGGCGCGGATCCCGAGCCCGCGTCCGACCATCGCGTTCGTGGCGAGGAGGAGCGGGCCGAGCGTCCGCCCGAGGGCGAGGCGCGCGTCGACGGAAGGGCCCGCGAGCTCCGCGCCGAGCGTGCGGTAGCGAAGCGTCGCCGTCGCATGGACGCCGGAGCGCTCCTGGGTGAGGAGCTGAACGTGCGCGGCGACCGACGGCGTGACTGCCGCAGACCCCTGCACGCCCTGCGTCGCGAGGCCGGGCGCGAACGAGGAGGTGCCCTCCGCGCCCGCCGTGGCCGCGAACCCGGGCGCGAACGTCCACGTCGACGCGCCGTCCACGGCGGCGTCGCCTCCCGTCGTCGTGCCGCCGCGCGCGAAGGCGCGCACCGTGCCCTGACGCGGAATCGCGGGCGCGTCGGTGACGAGCCCGGGCACGCTCGGATCGGGACGCGTGTCGTCCGCACGGCAGAGAGGCGAGGACGAGAGCGCTGCGATCGCGAATGCGACGCAGACGAGCGGGCGAGCCATGTCGCGCGAAGAGGCAAGCGAAGTGCCGGCGGCACGTGCCATCATCCCTCGCGTGAGCGACTTCAAGGACCACTTCTCCGCGCGCGCCGACGCGTATGCGAAGCATCGGCCGACGTACCCGAAGGCGCTCGTCGACGCGCTCGCGGACCGCGCGCCCGGTACGCGGCTCGCGCTCGACGCGGGCTGTGGCTCCGGACAGCTCTCGGTGCTCCTCGCCGATCGTTTCGATCGCGTCGTCGCGACGGACGCGAGCGCTTCGCAGGTGAAGCACGCGACGCCGCACCCGCGCGTCGAGTACCGCGTCGCGAAGGCGGAGGCCTCGGGGCTCGAGAACGCGACGGCGGATCTGATCGTCGCCGCGCAGGCCGCGCACTGGTTCGACCTCGACGCGTTCTATGCCGAGGTGCGGAGGGTCGCGAAGCCGAACGCGCTCGTCGCGCTCGTCAGCTACGCGCTCATGCGAGTCGATCCCGCGATCGATCCGGTCCTCGACCGCTTCCACCTCGTCGACCTCGACGGGTACTGGCCGCCGGAGCGGAAGCTCGTCGACGAAGGCTACGAGTCGCTGCCGTTCCCGTTCCCGGAGAAGCCGCTGCCGCCGATCGACATGACCGCGACGTGGACGCTCGAGGCCCTCCTCGGCTACGTCCACACGTGGTCGGGGCTCGCCGCGCTCGCGAAGACGGGGCGCGAAGGCGAGGAGAAGATCGCGGCGTTCGAAGCCGCGCTCGCGCGCGCGTGGGGCGATCCCGTCCGCGCGCGAGAGATCCGATGGCCGCTCGCGATGCGCGTCGGGATCGTGGCGTAGCTCAGACCGCGTTCTTCCGCGCGCGGATCGCTTCTTCGAGCGCGCGCGCGCACTCGGCGCCGGCGGGCTCGGGACCGAGACCGACGAAGTAGGTCCCCGGGCGTCCTTCCGTTCCGGGGAAGCCGCTCAGGGTGACGCCGTCCTCCGGGCCGGCCACCCCGGCGGCCGCCGCGACCGCGCTGCCGCGCGCGAGCGATGCCTGCGCGAGCGCGAGCGACATCGCGCTCGTCCCGCGCGCGGCGCCCGACGTCGCGACGAGGACGTGCGTCGGCGAGAGGACGACCGCGGTGTCGTGCTCGGCATCGGGATCGACCGGGTTGGCGCGGCGGCCGAACACCTTGCCGAGGAAGCCCCCCGCGGGCGGGTTCTCGCTGTGCGTGAGCCAGCAACGCACCTTCGCGAGCTCGAGCTGGCTCGAGGCCGCGAGGGTCGACATGGCGTCGGCGAGCGGGCGGGGGAGCGTCGCGAGCGCGATCTCACGCGTCGTGCGTCGATACATGCGTGCCGGACCACGATATCACGTGCCCGCCGACGCGGACGGCGACGCGTGCGCCGGGGAGCGCGGCGAGTCGATTCAACTCGGTGACGAGAACGCGGAGCCGATCGTAGCGATCGACGTCGAGCACGCTCGGGCGCCGCGATGCGGCCCGCGGCAGCGGTGGCTCGTCCGTCGTGGCGACGATGTCGCCGTCCTCGAGCACGATCGTGCGCGGCGCGACGCGGCCCGGCTCGACGAACGAGACCTGCGACGTCGCGAGGAGCGTCATCCGCCGCGCGCGCTCGAGCGCGCCGGCGGCGTTCACGAGCGCGCGCGCGAGCTGCGCGTGGACCGTCTCCGGCGTCCACGCGTCGGGAGCGTCGTCGGCGTCCTCGTCGTCGTCTCCTTCGGCCCCGAGCATGCGCGCGGCGCCGAGCCATGCGAGCCGCGAAGGGCGCGCGGGTCGCGCCGCGGCGAGGAACGTCGCGAGCCCGGCGAGGAACGTCTTTGCGTCCGGCACGAACGCGGGCGGGACGCCGAGCGCGCGGGACCGGAGCTCGGGCGCATCCGCCGCGAGGCGCCGTCCTCCGTCGTCCGTCGCGGCGAGCTCGCGGAGCGCCGCGAGCGACGCGACGGCGCCCTCGGACGGGAGCGGGCCGAGCGGATGCGCGGCGTCGCGGACCGCGGCGACGTCGCGGAGGTCGCGCGACGCGAACCAGGTGCTCCGCGTGCCTCGCTTCAGCTGCACGTTGTAGGGCGGGTCGAGGCGCTTGATCTCGTCGGTCTCGAGGAGCGCGGCTTCGAGCGCCGTCGCGACGCGCGTCACGTCGACGGCGTCGACCTGCGTGAGCATCTCGAGCGCGCGCTCGGTCGCGCGCGCAGCGCTCGTGAAGTGGGAGGCGACGCGCTTCTTCAGCGACGCGGCCTTCCCGACGTAGAGGACGTCGCCCGAGCGGCGCACGAAGCGGTAGACGCCCGGCGCGTCGGGGAGCGAGCGCCGCTTCTCGGGCGCGAGCGGGAAGGCACGCTTCTTCGGTGCGCGCGGGGGTGGTGACTCGAGCCACGCGGCGAGATCGGGCCACGTCGTCACGCCCCGGTCGGAGAGCGCTGCGACGAAGGCCTTCCACACGAACGCGGTCGCCTCGACATGACCGGCGGCGCGGCGAGCCGTGCTCGCGGGGTGGCCGAGGTGGCCGGCGAGCGCGCGGAGGCTCCTCCGCGGCAGTTCGGGATGGAGGCGTCTTGCGATCGCGTGGACGCACGTGACGTCGAGCGGTACGCCGTCGGCGAGGAGCGGCGCGAGGAAGCCGAGCTCGAAGCGCGCGTAGTGGATCGCGGCGCGCTGCGCGACGCGGTCCATCGCGGCGCGGAGATCGCGCTTCACCTCCTCGACCGGGACGGCGCTCTCGAGACACGACTCGTCCCAGCCCGTCAGCTTCCGGACCGCGCGAGGAACCTCACGGGTCGATGCCGGCACGACCCACGACGCGCGGATGTCCGAGGCGAGCCCCGCGCCGTCGCACACCGCCCACGCGATCTCGAGGAGGTCGCCGTGCGCGGGCGTCGCGCCGCTCGCCTGACAGTCGAGGACGAGGACGGGGAGGTCGCGGAGCGCAGCGCTCACGGGTGCATCCTACGCGTCGGCCTCGACCGCGACCGAGCCCTTCGTACGGTCGAGCTCGCAGGTCAGAAGCCGATCACGTCGCGCACCTCGTCGAGCTCGGCGGAGAGGAGCCCGGCGGCGTGGGCGCTGCACGTCTCGACCGCGCCGCGGGACGCCGCCGCGAGGAGCTGGCAGAGCGCGTCGTTCGACGCGAGCGCGCCGTCGACGGCGGCGGTCAGCGTCCTGAGGACGTCGGCGCGATCACGGTGGATGTCGTTCGGTGCGACCTTCTCGAGCAGCGTAGGGAGCCTCGCCCGTAGCTCCGCGTCGGACGACGAGACGTCCGCTGCCGGCGCGCCGGCGAAGCCGCCGTGCGCGCGGATCAGGATGGCGAGCGTCTCCTCGCGTCGCGCGGGGCACGCCGTACCCTCCGTGAGCCGATCGGGGTCGACGGTGTCGGGACCGCCGAAGAGCGCGGCGCAGAGTGTCGGGCTCGTCGCCCGGAACGCGGCGACGACGTCCTCCGCCGAGCTGCCCGAGCGACGCGTCAGCTCCGCGAGCTGCTTGTCCGTCGCGCCGCGGAGGCACGACTTCTCGCTGTCGAGCGCACGCCTCAGCGCGCCGGTGTCGTCCGCGTTGCTCTCCGCACGACGGCCCTGCGTGATGCAGCTCTGCACCTGGCTCGCGTAGCCCGCGCTCCTGCTCGCGGCGCTGTCGCCCGAGGAGGTGTCCTCCTCGTAGGCAGGCGCGGCGCAGCCGCTGGCGATGGACGACAGGACGACGAAGGCGAAGAGCGACGGGAGCTTCATGCTCGCTCGGAGGTGCAGGGCGGGTGCCACCGCATCGCTCGCCGGCGCCGCGGAAAAGCAGGTTGCGTGGACGTCGCGGAGTCGTTGCTGCGGGGGCGCGGACCACGCGACCTGGCGTCGGCATCACGGCTTCGCGAGCACGATCACGACGCGGCCATTTCCCCCCGCCGTCGCGGGGCTCGTGCCGTTGACGGCTCCTGCGCCGCCGATCGCGAGCGCCGGGCGATAGCGCGGATCGTTCGTGCGGGGAGGCGTCGGGCCGTTGCCGCCGAGGACGAGCGCCGTGCTCGCCGGCGTGAGCGGCTTCACGAGCGTCGCGTCGGCGTAGCTGCTGCCGCCGCCTCCGCCGTTGCCGTGGTAGACGATGAAGCTCGGGTCGTCGATCCGGTACCCGCCGCCGCCGCCGCCGAACCAGCCGCCGCCGCCGCCGCCACCGCTCGGTGCTCGGTTCGCCGTCGCGCCGCCGCCGGGCGCGCCGCCCGCTGCGAGGGTGTTGGTCGCGCCGCCGGAGTAGCCGGCGGTGCCGCCGGTGAGCTTCGCGCCGGCGCTCGGAGGCGTGCCGTCGCACGCTGCTTTCCCGCACGTGTCGGCCGCGCCTCCCGCCGCCGCGGTGCCGCCACGTCCACCGCCGCCGTTCGCGCCGGTCGCGGCGCCACCGGCGCCTCCGGCGGTGCCGTTCGCGGCGTTCGTCTCGGCGTAGCCCGAACCTCCTCCTCCTCCGCCGGCCGCGAGGAGGAGAAGCGTCGTGTCCTTCGTCACCGACGAGTAGCCGCCGCCCGAGCCTCCGCCCTGCGGCGTGACCTCGCCGCCCTTGCCGACGCGGATGTCGAGCTTGTCGTTCGGAGCGAACGCGACGAGGCCGCCGGCCCATGCGCCGGCCCCGCCGTTGCCGCCCGCGTACGGGCTGCCGTTGGTCGAGCGGTTGATGCTGCCGCCGCCGCCGCCTCCGCCCCATGCGAGGATCGCGAGCTCGGGAGGGGCAGGGCTCGGGACGGTGAAGGCGCCGTCGTTCGCGAACACATCGAGGTCACCGGTGACGAAGACGGAGACCGGGATCTCCGCCGCGTCGTTCCCCGCGACGGCGAGCACCTTCGTGCCGGCGGTCGTCGCCTTCGCGTCGGCCTGCGCGGCGAGCATCACGTCGCCGCTCGTCGTCGGCCCGGCGAAGGTGAGGCTGCTCGGCGTGACCGAGCTCGGCAGGCCGTTCCACGTGATCGTCACCGGCGCGACGAAGCCTTCGTTCCGCTTCAGCGTCAGGTGGACCGGGACGTTCTGCTCGCCGGGATCGAGATAGATGCGGCTCGGGACGACCTCGACGCTGAAGGTCCCGCTCGGCGGCCGACCCGTCACGCCGGCGTCCTCGTTCGTTCCCCCGCTGCCGCCGTCCTGGCCGGTGCCGGGCGGGAGCACCGCGGGCTCCTCGCCGGAGACCCCGCCGAGGTCGGTGAAGAGCGAGCACCCTGCGAGCAGGCAGACGGCCAGACTCGTGACGACCCCCGCCCGCATGGCGTCGAGGATACCACGGCGGCGGAGCCGCGCCCGCCGTCAGCGCACGACGGGCGGGATGACGACGCTGTTGATCGGCTGCACGTTCGCGCCGCCCGGATACGCGTAGCTCACGTACTGGGTGTAGAACGAGCCCGTGTTCTGGCCGGGGAGGGGTTGCGGGCCGGTCGCGGCGGAGCCCCAGCCCCACACCGTGAGCGCGAATGGGTTCGCGCTCTTGATCTCGTGGCGGCCGTTGTTGCACTTTCCCTGCGGCTCGAAGTTCCCGCGCACGAGGTCGATCCGGGCCCATTCGTAGTTGCCGACGGGCTGGAATCCTCCGACGACACCGGCGCAGTCGAGCTCGACGTCGGCGAACTTGCCGTCCTTGCCCTTCGCGCGGACGAGAACGAGGTTCGTCTCCGAGTAGGTCGGGTCGGTGAAGAAGACGTACGACGTCAGGTACTCGCCCGTCGGCACGACGTTGACGAACTCGGGATCGCCACGGCCGTCCTTCTGATCCGGATCGAACTCGGCGGCGCCGGTCATGTGCGCCGAGACGTAGAACGGGTGCTGCGCGTCCTGGCTGCGGACCACGAACGGGCCGGCGGACTTGAACTCGACGACCTGCCCGAGGTTCACCGCGAGCGGCGCGCCGGCAGGCGGGCTCGGCTCCCAGGTGAGCTGCGTCCCGTCGACCGCGCCGACGATGCGCCACGGCGGAGTCTCTTCCTTGCCCTCGTAGCGATTGCGGTAGCGGACGCCGACGTACTCGCTGCCGAGCGCGCGCACGGGCGGGATCTGCTGGTGGGCGGTGTCCGCGCAGCAGCTCGTGATCGAGAGCGAGCTCTTGCCGCCCCAGAGGCCGACCGGCACGTTCGACTGCACGACGCTGCCGATGAGCGGCGCGTCCTGGGTGAGCTGGAGCACCTGTCCGCGGTTGACGGTGTACGTCGTCGGCGAGTTCTTCTTCGCGGCGCTCACGCCGTTGCCGCCGGCGATGTCGCTCGTCGCGCTGATCGTGACCTGGGTGCCGTCCTGCTGGCCGACGATCTGGACGAAGGGCTGGTTCATCGGCCCCGCCCCGTAGGCGTCGACCGCGATGTAGTTCGTGTCCCAGGACGTGACGGGGAGGAGGAGCGTCGCGCTCGTCATCGCGCTCTGCCCGCCGCCATAGGGGAAGATGTCGTAGGCGGCGACCGCGGCCGACGTCTTGATGTGGAACGCCTTGCCGTAGCCGGTCCCGTGCGTCGCCGCGTCGATGTCGCTGATCGCGGGCGTGACGCCCGCGGGGCAGTTCGTGTCGAGCCCGAACGGCAGCGCGCCGGGCTTGCGGTTCAGGAAGAGGATCGCGACCTCGCCGGGCGGGATCTTGCCGGTCGTGAGCGGCGCGTACTTCGTCGCCTTCCCCATCCCGCTCGGGATGTACGCGAACTTCGTCACGTCGAGGCTCGCGCCGCCGTAGTCGACCGCGACCGAGACCTCCTCCGTCCACGTGTTCGTGATGAACGCCGCGAAGCACGCGCCGGCGCCGTCGAGGATGACGTCCGGGGTGACGACGAAGTACTCGCACCCCGCGCTGCTCTTCGTGCCGGAGCGAAGCCCTTTGCAGTCGAGCGCGGCGCCTCCGTTGTTCGGGTCGCCGAGGCCGCCGGTCGGATCGGTGTCCGAGCCGATGCGCCCGGGGGCGTTCGGGTCGTCGAAGGACTCGCGCGACGAGCCACACGCCGTCGTCAGGTGCACGATGCACGTGACCGCAGCGATGGCCGTGAGCGGGACGAACGAGAGCAGCGGTGCGCGGGACATGCGCGCGGCTCTACACCTCGCGCTGGAAATCCAGGTAGCCCCGCAGACACGCGAGACGCGAGTGTGAGAGATCACGATCGCGTCGATCAGATGATCGATGCGTCGTTCCAGAAACGTGCAGCAGGGTCGGA
This sequence comes from Polyangiaceae bacterium, assembly GCA_039809485.1. GTDB lineage: Bacteria > Myxococcota_A > Polyangia > Polyangiales > Polyangiaceae > Labilithrix. Next base: position 90,857 of record JBDHVE010000002.1, read on the forward strand.
CTCCGCGCAGAGCCGACCGGCCGCGACCGGGATGACCGGCCGCGCGAGGAGGTAGAGGCCGGGGAGGGCGAGGACCGCGCGCGCGAACGCGAGGCCGAGGAACGCGGCCGGGCTCCGCTCGAAGGTGCTCGCGGGGGCGTTCACCGAGCGCGTGATCCGCGCGAGGAGCCGGCCGTAGGTCCGGACCGGGACGAAGACGCGATGGCCGGGGAGTGTTCCGTTCAGCACGCGGACCGGCGCGGGCGCGGGCGCCGCTTCTCCGTCGGCCCACGCATGCGCGCTCTTCGCGGCCGAGACGACGCCGAGCCAGTACCAGCCCCACCCCGCGAGCGCGATCCGGAAGAGCCACTCTCCGGCGTGCGGAACGAGGAGGAGCGGGAAGAACATCGGCGCTCCCGCCGCGAAGACGACGTAGCCGCGCACGCGGCGGAGCGTCTTCCGGACGAGCCACCCGACGTCGAACGAGAGCTTCGGCTTCGGTTCTTCGGCGTCCTCCGGCCGGATCCCGGTGAGGCCGGAGACGTGGAACGAGAGCCAGTCGTCGTATTTCCGCGAGAGGAAGACGACGAACGCCTCCATCGCGGACAGGGACGCGAGGATCGCGACGATCAGCGCCCACTCCGCGGTCGCCTTCCGGACGAGCTGCGTGAAGCGGCTCGGCTCGGGCGCCGGCGCGGCGGGCTCCTCCTCGGCCTTCTCGGTCTTCTCGCGCTTGCGCGGGGAGGCCTTCTCCGTCGGCGCGGCCGACGAGATCACGACCGGCACCTTCTGGCCGGCGATCTCGATCTTGTCCTTTCCGTTCCGCGGATCGAAGTCGACGTGGACACCGGGCACGTCGACCTTCACCGCCTCGTGCTTCTCGCCGGTCTTCTCGTCGGGCGTGAGCGTCACGAAGACGGCCGGCCTCCCGGACGACACCTTCGGTTCGTCCGGGTTCCTGTGCACGAAGAGCGCGGCGAGCGCGAACAGCGCGAGGAGACGTGCCGCCGTCACGCGGAGGTACGTCTTGCGGATGTTCGCGTCGCGGAGCGCGGCGGCGATCAGCGAGAACGGCAGCAGGAATCCGTGGAGGAACGTCCCGCGCGGCGCGAGCTCGCGGCTCCGGAGCGTGGAGGCGCGCACGAGCGCGGCGCGATGCGCCGCGAACGCGACGCGCTCGCGCTGGAGGAACGAAGACCGCGCCTCCTCGGGAGCCGCGCTGTTCGTCGCCGCCGCCATCGCCGGTCAGGGGGTGACGCGGAAGTCGAGCTTCGGGAGGCGCTGCCGGCGCCGCTCGCGGCTCTCGTAGACCTGCTCGATCACGGGGCCGGCGAGGAGGACGAGCTGGTGCTTCGGGTTCGAAGCCTTCAGCTTCATGTACTCCTCGTGCTTCTTGGTGAGGCCGCGGGAGAGGAACACCAGCTGCGCCTGCGCGCGCGTGAACTGCGGATCCTTCGCGACGACGTCGGAGAGGAGCTTCGCGCCGCCGTCGAGATCGCCTTCACGCTCCGCGAGGGCGATGCCGCGGAGGAACACGAGCCCGCTGCTCTGCGGGTGGCGCGTCTCGACCTGCTTCACCATCTCGTCGTAGCGGTTCCACTCGCCGCGGATCCGGTAGTAGTCGGCGAGGACGCGGTAGCCCTCGTAGTCGTCGGGCGACTCGGTGACGAGCGCTTCGGCGAGCTTCGCGCCCTTGGCGAGGTGCACCGGCGCGACCTTCGAGGCCGCCGCGACGATCTGCTGGTGGTGCTCGAGGAGCGCCGAGAGCGCGTCGAGGCGCTTCTTGTCCTCCGCCGACAGCTTGCCGACCGCCTCCATCTCCTCGAGCTCGCGCTTCTCGGCGCGGAGATCGGGCAGGAGCGCGTCCATCACGTTCGCGACGATGCGGAGGTCCTCGGCCCACGCGATCTCGATCTGCGCGGCGAGCGCCTTCGCCTTCTTGCTCTGCTCCTGCTTCGCGCGCTTCGCGCCGCCTTCGAAGAGGTCGATCCGGTCGGACTTGAGGATCGCGAGCACGTCGTCCATCGACTTCGGCTCGGCGAGCGGATCGGCGGAGGTCTTCGGATAGACCTTCGCCTTCGCCTCTTCGAGCACCTTCACGGCCTCCTCGAAGCTCATGTTGTTCGTCGGCTTCTCGGCCGCGACCTGGCTCGGCGTCTTCGCGTCCGAGAGCGTGCGGCCGGACGACGAGCACGCGGTCGCGAACGCGCAGGAGAGGAGAAGGAGCGCGGCGGAGGTGAGTTTCTGTCGCATGATGTGGGCTCTGGTTAGCATGAGAGGGGCTGCCCGCCAGGTCGTTCGACGACCCCCGCCGATTTCAGAAGGGTTCCAGGTTGTTGCTCGCACCGGAAGCTGCGGCCTCGGTTCCGCGTAGGATCGCGGTCGATGACCCCGGCCGCCCTCCGCCGCTTCGCGCTCTCGCTCGAGGGCGCCCACGAAGAGCCCCACTTCGACCGGACGTCGTTCCGCTTCGAGAAACGGATCTTCGCGACGATGGTGCCGGACGGTTCGGAGGCGATGGTCCGCGTCCCCGTCGAGAGCGTCGCGATGTGGCTCGAATCCGACCCCGAGGTCTTCTTCAGCTACGGGAAGTGGACGACGAACCACGGCATGCTCGGCGTGCGCCTGCCGAAGGTGCCGGTCGCGCTGATGAAGGAGCTCCTCCGCGACGCTTCGCAGGGCGTCGCCGCGAAGGCGAAGAAGCCGCCGAAGAAGACGACCGCGCGGCGAAAGAAGGCCTAGCGCGCCACTTCGACGACGAGCGGCTCCTCGGGCCGCGGCGTGACCTGTAGCGCGCGGAAGCCCGGCGCGCTCGTCACCACGTCGGCAGGACCGAAGGCGATCCGCGTCCGCTCCGCGCACGCGTCGTAGAGGAGCGCGAGCGCGTCGCCGGGCTTCGCCGCGGCGCGCACGGCCTTCACGAGCTCGGGGTTGTGCGTCGCGAGGAACGCGAGGTTGTGGAGGAGCGGCGGCGCGTCGAGCGGCCGGACGAGCACGCGCGTCCCACCGACGGTCACCGCCGAGATCGTCCCCGCGCCGCACGCCGACTTCGCGACCGGCAGAGGGCTCTTCGCGACGAGCACGACGAGCAGCGCCGCGCCGGCCGGCAGCGCGAGCGCCGTCGCGAGGACCGGCAGGTCGGACCGCGCCCGCGCACAGCGCCGGACCGGTCCGAGCCCGAGCGCCACCGCGCAGGGCACGAACGCGAACACCCCCGTCTGCATCTGCATGCCTTCGCCGATCCACGTCGGCGCGAAGACGGACGACGCGAGGATGGCGCCCATCACGAAGAGCGCGAGACCGTGTCGCCGGCCGTGACGCCGCCGGAAGAGGCGCACGACGGCGCCGATGCACGCGACGGTGAAGGCCACCCCCATCGCGCCCATCACGCCGGCGTTGACCAGGCTGCGGACGCCGAGCTGCCGGACCCAGTGGCCGAGCGGAGCGAGCATGCCGCCTTCGGCGATCAGACGACGGACGAGCGGACCGTCCTCGAGCACGTGATCGTCGGGATTCGTCCACACGAAGGAGAAGAAGCCGTGCGGGCCGAACAGGAAGCTCACGAACGCGTCGAGCGGGCCGATCACGGCCAGCGAAGGCTCGCGAAGGAGGTCTTGGCGGAGGATCGCGAGCGTCGCGGCGGGGCGCGCTTCCGGCGGGAGCGCGGCGAGCTCGGGATGATCCGCCATCGCGGTATAGAGGTCGCCGCGGTGCACGAGGGCGTAGACGATGTTCGGGTAGTCGCCGAACGTCGCGCCTGTCGCGAAGCGCGCTGCGACGAGCTTGGCCGCGAGGACGGCGACGAGCGCACCGGCGGCGCCGCACCCGAAGGCGACGAGCCGCGCGCGCCCGCGGAACGCCCACAGCGCCCACGCGAGGAGCGCGGGCACGACGAGGAGAGGACCGGGCCGCGCCGCGAGGGCGAGCGTCACGGCGAGGAGCCCGACGCCGAACGCGACGGCCGCGCGCCGCCGCCGCGCGATGATCGCGTCGGCCGCGCGGAGGAGGAGCCCGAACGCAAGCGCGCCGGGCGGGAAGCTCGCGGCTTCGGTCGCGACGAACCCGGTGAACCTCCTCACCCAGAAGAACGCGACGACGAAGACGAGGCAGGCGGCGATCCGGCCGTGGGCGCGCATCGTCTCCCAGGCCACGTAGCCGAGCGAGAGGCCGTAGAGCGCGGTGAAGACGGCGAGGGCGAGGCGGAGATCGTTGCCGGTCGCGCGGAGCACGCCCGCGAGGACCGCGACGTAGAGAGGTCGTCGCGAAGACTCGACGATCGGGAGGCCGTGCAGGATCCGCTCGGCGTCGGACGTGAACTGTCCGGCATCACTCCAAGGGATGATCCCGGCGAGCACCGCGGACCGGCCCTCGTGCCCCGTCGTCCAGAGGTTCGCGAGGACGCCGAACGCGAGGAGCGTCCCCATCGCGGCGAGGACGGCGAAGAGGCGCTTGTCGGCGCGCGCGCCCTCGAGCAGGCGGAACGCGCCCCATGCGAGGGGAGGGAAGACGAGGCAGTCGTAGCGTGGCAGGACGTGCGTGAGCCCGAGGAGCGCCGCATACGCGCAGACGAGGAGGACGGCGGAGAGCTCGCGGGTTCGAGGTGCCAGAGCGGTGCGGAGACAATCCGAATCGAGGCGCCGCCGCAAGCCCACCTGATTTGACCGTCGGGGGGCCCGGCGCTAGAAGCCCGGCCGCGTGCTGCCCGTTGCGATCCTAGGCGCTGGCCCTGCGGGCCTCACGGCTGCGTATCTCCTCGGCAAGAAGGGGATCCCGGTCGTGGTGCTCGAGGCCGACCCCGACTACGTCGGCGGGATCTCGAGGACGGCGCGGTACAACGGCTACCACTTCGACATCGGCGGGCACCGCTTCTTCTCGAAGGCGAAGGAGGTCGAGGACCTCTGGACCGAGATCCTGCCGGACGACATGCTGATCCGTCCGCGGTCGTCGCGGATCTTCTACGACGGGAAGTTCTTCACCTATCCGCTGAAGGGCGCCGAAGCGCTCCTCAAGCTCGGCCCGCTCGAGGCCGCGCGCTGTCTCGCGAGCTACGCGAAGGCGCGGGCGCTGCCGAACCCGAAGCCGCGCGACTACGAGGAGTGGGTCACGAACGAGTTCGGGTCGCGGCTCTTCGAGATCTTCTTCAAGACGTACACGGAGAAGGTCTGGGGCATGCCCTGCAACGAGATCAGCGCGGACTGGGCCGCACAGCGGATCAAGGGCCTCTCGCTCGGGACCGCGATCAAGAACGCGCTCTTCACGCCGCGTGCGCCGAAGGATCGGGCGGACGTCGTGAAGACGCTGATCGACTCGTTCCGCTATCCGCGGAAGGGCCCCGGGATGCTCTGGGAGGCGTGCGCGGAGAAGGTGAAGGCGCAGGGCGGCGAGATCCAGATGGGCTGCCGCGCCGAAGCGCTCGACTACAACGCCGACCGCGCGACGTGGAAGATCGGCTATCGGCGCGCCGACGGCTCCCACGAGGTGCTCGAGGCCCGTGCCGTCGTCTCGTCCGCGCCGCTCCGCGAGGTCGCCGAGGCGCTCACGCCCGGCGTCTCGGAGGAAGGGCTCCGCTCCGCGCGCGCGCTGAAGTATCGCGATTTTCTCACCGTCGTCCTCATCCTCGAGGACAAGCAGCTCTTCGACGACAACTGGATCTACATCCACGATCCGAAGGTCCAGGTCGGTCGGATCCAGAATTTCAAGTCGTGGTCGCCGGAGATGGTGCCCGACCCGAAGATGGCCTGCTACGGGCTCGAGTACTTCTGCTTCGAGGGCGACGGCCTCTGGGGGCAGAGCGACGACGAGCTCGTCGCGCTCGCGAAGCGCGAGCTCGCGCAGATCGGGCTCGCGCGCGCCGGTGACGTCCTCGACGGATGCGTCGTCCGCCAGAAGAAGGCGTACCCCGTCTACGACGACGACTACGCGAAGCACGTCGAGAAGGTCCGCGGCGAGCTCGAAGCGCGCTACCCGACGCTCTACCCCGTGGGGCGCAACGGGATGCACAAGTACAACAACCAGGATCACGCGATGATGACGGCGATCCTCACCGCCGAGAACATCGCGGCCGGCCGACGCCTCTACGACGTCTGGCAGGTGAACCAGGACGCCGAGTACCACGAGGCTGGAAAGGCCGGCGCGGCGACGATCGGCCTCCGGGACGTCCCGCGATCCGTCAACGCCGCCTGAGCCCGTACCCAGTACGTGGGTGTAGAAAGCGCCCAATCGCGTTACGTTTCCACCCATGATGTCCGGGGGGACGAATCGACGAGCGGAGCACGAGTCGGCGCGACTGGCGATCGCCCAGCTCGCGCTCGACGACGACGCGGATCTCTCGCGGGCGGTTGCCCACGCGCTCGAGATCAGCGGCAAGACCCTGCGTGTCTCGCACGTCGGGGTCTGGCTCGTCGCCCCGGACCGTGACGCGCTGAACCTGGTCGCGGTCTACCGGCCCGACCCCGCGACGCCGGAGCGGCCCGCCGAGCTCCCGCTCCCGACCTGGCCCACGTACGAGGCGATCTTCCGCCAGCACCGCGTCGTCGCGGTCGAGGACGCGCGGACCGACCCGGCCGCTGCCGAGATCTGGAAATCGTATCTCGAGCCGCTCGGGGTGACCGCCCTCCTCGACTCCGCCGTCTTCGTCGGCGGTGAGGTCTGGGCCGTCGTGTGCCACGAGCACGACGGCTGCCCGCGTGCGTGGTCGCCGAACGAGATCGCGTTCACCACCGCCGTCGCGGACATGCTGTCGACGCTCTTCGAGCAGGCGCGGCGCGCGAAGGCGGAGAAGCAGCTGCGCGGGCACGAGCAGGAGCTCGCCCGCGCGCGCCGGCGCGAGATGCTCGTCCAGATGAGCGCGGGGATCGCGCACGACTTCCGTAACGCGCTCCACGTGATCATGTCGTCGGCGACGATCGCGCGCCGTGAGAACGACGCAGAGAAGCGCGACGCGGTCCTCGCCGCGATCGTCGACGAGGCGGAGCGCGCGAATCGTGTCACGCGCCAGCTGACCGACCTCGCGCGGGGAAAGGACGTCGTGCTCGTGAAGATCGAGCTCGCGTGCTGCTTCCGCGCGATGGCGACGACGCTCGAGCGCATCGCGCAGGTGCACGAGGTCACCCTTCGCTTCGCCGTCGCGGAAGTGAGCGTTCGCGCGGAGCGGACCCTCCTCGAGCGCGCCGTCACGAACCTCGTCACGAACGCCGTCGACGCGAGCAGCCGCGGCGGCGTGGTCGACGTCTCCGTCCGGCGTGAGTGCGGTTCGGTCCTGATCGAGATCGCGGACCGCGGCGCGGGTGTGCCAGCCGAGCTGCAGGACCGCTTGTTCGACCCCTTCTTCACGACGAAGGAGGCCGGCGGGGGCACCGGGCTCGGCCTCGCCGTCGTCGCGATGGCCGCGGAGCTCTTCGGCGGCCATGTGTCCACGCACGAGCGCGACGGCGGCGGCGCGCGCTTCGTCGTCGAGCTCCCGGTCGCGGAATAGCCTCCGCGAGTGGCCGCGCGGACCCGCCGGTGTGGGACCGTGACCACGGGGCGAACCGCGCGACCTGCGTGGAAACCGTGGATCGCCAGCTGGCCCGAGGCTCGCACCCGGGGCCGCCCATGGCACGACGTCTCGCAGCGCTCGCCGTTCTCGCATCGCTCTCGCTCGCGGCTCCGGCGCGAGCAGGAGGTCGAGCGCTGTCCGTCGTCGCGGTCGAGAGCGAGCCGGCCGGCGGACGGATCGCGCCCACCCTCGCGGAGCTCGCCGCGCTCCGGAAGGACGTCGAAGGCCATCCCGACGATCGAACGAAGCGCGTGGCGCTCGTCCGCGGGCTCCTCGCCGCGAAGGACGGGGACGGCGCGCTCGCGGAGGCGAAGGCCTGGCGCGCGAAGGACGCGTACAACCTCGCCGCCGTCCGCGCCCTCGGCGACGTGTACATGGAGCGCGGCGAGAGGGAGGAAGGCGAGCGCGTGTACTCCGCGATCGTCGAGCTCCTCCCGCGCGATCCCGACGCGCAACGCGCGCTCGCGACGCTGCTGAAGCAGCGTGGTGACCTCGACGCGGCCCACGCACGGCTCGTGACCGCGACCTCCGAGCGGCCGGACGACGCACGCCTCCTGTTCGAGCTCGCCGACGTCGAGCTCCGGCTCGGGCGCACGAAGGAGGCCACCGAGCGGCTCGAGAAGATCGTCGCGAGCCACGACGTCTCGGATCAGATCCGGTACCCGGCGAAGCAGCGCCTCGGACAGCTCTACGGCGAGGCGCGGCGGCGAGCGCTCGCGAGCGGCGACGCCGTCGCGGCGGAGAAGAAGGCCGCCGAGATCGCGGCGCTCGGCCTGAACGGCGGGATCGAGAACGACGTGAAGGTCTATCTCACGTGGGACACGGACCGGACCGACGTGGACCTCTGGGTGACGACGCCTTCGCGCGAGAAGATCTCGTACGAGCACCGGACCGGGAAGGGGGGCGAAGCGCTCTTCGACGACGTGACGAACGGCTACGGCCCGGAGAGCTTCACCGCGAAGAACGCGGCGGCGGGAACGTACGAGGTGCAGGTGAACTACTTCAGCGGGCGGCGGGGCCCGTTCCCGGAGGCGCGCGGCGAGGTCGTCGTCGTGCTCGACGAGGGGCGTCCGACGGAACGGAGGCAGGTGTTCCCGTACAAGCTCTTCGCGGAGAAGCAGACCGTCACGGTCGCGCGGATCCAGGTCGGAGGTGCGCGATGAAACCCATGCGGATGCTTCTTCCGCTCTGTCTCGTGCTCGCGGCGTGCGCGCCGAAGCAGCAGAAGATCTCGCTCCCCGCGCCCGCACCATCGGCCGTGAGCACCACCCGCGTGACGGCCGCCGAGATGCCGGTCGCGGCCGCGTTCGTCGGCGAGGGCACGCTCGAAGCGCGCGGCGAGACCACCCCGAAGACGAAGCTTGCGCTCGAGCGGCTCTCCGTGTCGGCGGTGACGACGGGGGACGTCGCCGAGACCACGATCGAGCACGTCTTCCGGAACGACGCCGACGAGCGGCTCGAAGGCACGTTCCGCTTCCCGGTCCCCGACCGCGCGATGCTCGTCGGGCTCGCGATGGAGATCGACGGGAAGCTGATGGAGGGCGAGCTCGTCCCGCGCGACAAGGCGAGGAAGATCTACGAGGAGATCGTCGACCAGATGCTCGACCCCGCGCTCCTCGAGTGGGAGAACGGAACGACGTTCAAGCTCCGCGTCTTCCCGATCGAGCCGAAGCAGACGAAGCGCGTCGTCCTCCGCCTCGTCGCCCCGCTTCATCGAGGCGAGGACGGTCTCTTCTTCGCGTACCGGCCGCCCACCGAGGCCGGCGGACTGTCGCTCGAGCGCGTGAAGCTCTCCGTCGACGGACGGACCGTCGCGACCGACGAAGGCGCGAAGGCGGCGACCGGTGAGGTGCTGGTGAAGGTCGGGGAGCAGGCTCCGTCCGTCGTCACCGAGCAGACGAAGGAGGGGACGTACGTCGTCGCGCACGTGCGGCCGGAGGAGCTCGCGAGCGCCCCGGACACGACGCGCCCTCAGGCGCTCGTCGTCGTGTGCGACCGATCCCGCTCGATGCTCGAGGCACGCGCCCTCCAGGCGAGCGTGCTCTCCCGCCTCGTCTCCGCACTCGGCCCGGCGGACCGCTTCACCGTGGTCGCCGGCGACGTGCGCACGCGGACGCTCGGCGCGCTCCGTCCAGTCGGCGAGGCGAACGTGAAGGCGGCGGCCGCGTTCGTCGACGCCGTCGAGCCGGACGGCGCGAGCGACCTCGGGAAGCTCCTCACCGAAGCGGGGACGGCGGCCGGGGTGGCGCGCGCGGAGGGGTTCGACCCCGTCGTCGTCTACCTCGGCGACGCGACGCCGACGTGGGGCGAAACGCGGACCTCGGAGCTGGAGCAGATCGCGAGGCGCGTGCTCGGCGCGGCGGCGCTGCACGTCGTGATGCTCGGGAAGTCGGGGGACGAGACGACCGCGCGTGCGCTCACGGGCGCCACGTTCGGTCGCGTCGAGAAGCCGCGGACGGAGGCGGAGGCGCGGCGGGTCGCGACCGCGATCGTGCGCTCGCGCGAGGCGAGACGCGCCGACGGCGTGAGGCTCGAAGGCGCCGAGGGTCTCGACATGCCGCTCCCGCTCCCCCACACGCTCTACGAGGGGGACGACGTCGAGGCCGCGATCTTCGTCCCGGCAGGGAAGCCTCCGCCGGCCGCGCTCCGCGTCGTCGGGACGTCAGGCGGGAAGCCGTTCGCGCAGGACATCTCGCTCGCCTCGGCGAAGGCGGCGCGGAACGTCGGCAAGCGCTGGGCGGCCGCGAAGCTCGCTGCGCTCGGGCGCGAGGGCGACGCGAAGAAGGACGAGATCGTCGCGACGAGCCTCGCGCACGGCGTGATGAGCAAGCACACGTCCTTCCTCGTCCTCGAGAGCGAGGAGGCGTATGCGAAGTACAAGATCGAGCGCCGCGCGAAGGCGGAGGCCGCCGCCGAAGCGGCCGTGACCGCGAAGGACGTCGACGGGAGCGACCGGACCGCGAGCGTCACGCCAGACCACCTCCAGCCGGGCGATCCCGAGGTGCGGGTCCCGGCGCCCTCCGATGCGCAGAGCGTCGTCGTCGTGTTCCCGTTCGGCGAGACGAAGCCGGCCGTGTTCGAGAGCGACGCGCAGGGCGGCGCGTGGGTCGCGCGCTTCCTCGTCGACCGGAGCACGCCCGACGGCACCTACGAGATCGTCGTCCGGATCACGCACAAGGACGGCCGCGTCGAGGTGCTGAAGCTCCCCTACGTCGTCGACACGAAGAGCCCGAAGCTCGAGGTCGTGACGGAGCGGAAGGCGAACGGCACCGTCGTGATCCGCGCGAAGCAGCAGCTCACGGCGGAGGAGGTCGAGGCGCTCGGCGCCGGTCCGGGGACGATCGCGGAGAGACGCGTGCGTCATGCACACATCTTGACGGACGCGAAGCGGGTCGAGGTGCGGACGCCGGACGGGCAGGTCCTCTCGCTCGTCCACGTGCGGCTCGGGGAGTTCGTCGGGACGTGGAAGCCGGCGGGCGCGGCGAGCGGTAAGCTGCGGGTCGTCGCCGTCGACCGCGCGCTGAACGAGAGCGTGACGGAGATCGACCTGCGATGAAGCACGCGCTGGCTCTCTGTCTCGCCGTCGCGGTGATCGCCGCGTCGCGCACGGCCGCCTCGCAGACGCTCGCGGCGTGGGACGACGCGCGCGCGTGCGCGCCGCTCGAAGGCGGCGGTCTCGCGGTCGCGACGGGCGCGGGGCTCGCGATCGTCGACGGCGGAGGGCGCGTGCGCTCGATGACCTCGCTCGAAGGCCTCCCGGGCACACGCGTGCTCGCGGTGGAACCGGACGGGGAGAGCGTCTGGGCCGGGACCGAGAGCGGCGCCGCGCGTGTCGCGCTCGGGGGAAGTGCGCTGCGGGTGACGCGGACGGTGGGCATCGGCGCGGTCGCGGCGGTGCGCGTGACCGGGAACGGCGTCTGGCTCGCCGACTGGAGCACGGGCCTCGTCCACGTCGAAGGCGAGCGCATCGCGACGATCGCGGCGCCGCGCGGCGCGAAGCGGATCGTCGCGATCGCGGAGCACCGCGGCGCCGTGCACGTCGCCTTCGCCGACGGCCCGCCCGCGCGCCTCGAAGACGGCGCGCTCCGGCCGCTGTCGGGCCCCGTGCACGGCCAAGCGCTCGCGTCGGCCGGCGACGCGCTCCTCGTCGGCGACCTCGAGGGCGTCTTCCGGAGCGATCGCCGCTTGCCGCTCTCCACCGTCGACGCGCGCGGGCTCGCGACGAAGGGCGGCGAGCTCTTCGTCGCGACGTGGGGGAGCGGCCTCCTCCGCACGAAGCTGCCCGCCGAGAGCGCGCTCGCGCCGACCGCGGTCTCGGACGTGCCGCGCGAAGTGCGCGCGGTCGCGACCCGTGGCGCGGTGACGTGCGCGGCGACGACGAGCGGCGTCTTCGTCGACCGCGGCAGCGGCCGCTTCGAGCGCGTCGCGATCGCGGAGCGGAGCCTGCCCTCGAACGACATCACCGCGCTCGCCGCCTCCGGGACGCGCATGGCGGTGGGGACCTTCGATCGTGGGGCGGTCGTCGTCGACGGCGCGCGCGTCACGCCCGTCGCCGGCGTCGCCACGACGGACACGGTCAACGCGCTCGCGTGGCAAGGCGATCGCTTGTGGGTCGCGACCGCTCGAGGCCTCGTCCGGGTCGAGGCGAGCGGCGCGCCACGGCGCCTGACGACGCGCGACGGCCTCCCTTCCGCGTCGGTGCGTGCGCTGCTCGTCGACGGGACGCGCCTCGTGGTCGGGACCGACGAGGGCGTGGCGATCGTCGAAGGCGACATCGTCACGCCGCTCGTCACCTCGCCGAAGGGCCGCGCCGGGCAGCTCGGCTCTCCGAAGCACGCGACGTGGGCGCTCGCGAAGCGCGCGGACGGCGCGCTGCTCGTCGGCACGACGAGCGGCCTCTACGTCGGCAAGCCCGGCGGCGCGTTCGCGCGCCACGCGGTCGCGACCGGCGCGCTCGACGACGACTGGGTCACCGCGCTCGCCGCCTCTGGCGACGACGTCCTCGTCGGGACGTATGCGCACGGCGTGACGAAGCTCCGCTTCCGCGGCGAGACGCCGGAGGTGGAGCGGCTCGGCGGCGGGTACGTGAATCCGGGGGGCCTCCGCGTCGAGGCCGGGCGCGTGCTCGCGTCGACGATGGACGGCCTGCTCGTCCGCGACGCGAAGGCGGGCGCGACGTGGGAGGTCGACGCGAAGGCGAGCCCGGGCCGCGACGTCACCGCCGTCGCGTGGATCGCCGGCACGCGCTGGGTCGCGAGTCGCCGCGGGATCGCGATCGGTCGCTGACGTCGATGAGCGCGGGCGTCACGGGGCCGAGCACCGGTCGAGCGTGACGCGCGACACGCGCACCGTGAACGGCTCTCCTGGTCCGACGTAGCTGTTCGCGAAGAGCACGCCGCAGCGTACGAGGACGGCAGCAGGCTTCTCCCCGTAGGACGCCGTGGGGAAGACGAGCGGCGGCGCCGACCCGACGACGGCTTCGGCGGTGACCTGTTGCCAAGTCTGATCCTGCGCAGTGATGCGCGCCACGACATCGAGCGAGCCGCCGCCGTAAGGAACGCTGGTCGAGGGATCTCCGTCCGCGGCGGCGCGCTCCCCCGAGGCCTTGCCGACGATTCTCTGGCCGACGAGCCCGATGCGGATGCCGTACTCGGGCGTCGTCCCGTTCGTGAGCGCGAGCTCGCAGCCGAGCTCCGCGTAGGCGCCACCCGGAGGCATGGAGGGGAGGTCGACGCGGTAGCGGAGCTCGAGCCGCGCGGCGGTGGAGACGGCGCCGAGGTCCCCTTGCCACGACGCGAAGCCTCGAACGCCTCCGGCCTGCGTGAGCCCCACGGTCGCCTGCATCGCGGAGTCGACGAGCTCGACGTCCGAGTCCGCTTCCTTCGTGAACGGCGTCAGCGACGAGGTGAGCGGCGCGTCGAGCAGCCTCGCGCATCCCGACGCCGGCGACGACGCGTCGGCGAGGGAACCCCCGTCGGCGGCCGCCGGCTGCACGGCGGTCTCTTCGCTCCTGAAGGCCTCACATCCCACCGAGCCGACGCAGAGCACGAAGACGAGCGAGCCGCGCATGGACGTGCGAGCGTAACGTGAAACCGCGCGGAAGATCAGCTCGCCGCGCCGAGCCCGGCGAGCTCCGCTTCGAGCGCTTCCCACTCCGCCATCAAGGCCTCGATCTTCGGGTCGAGCGCCTTCTCCTCGGCCTCGACCTTCGCGATCTCCTCCGGCGACGTCTTCTCGTAGTACCCCGGCTCGCACCAGAGCGCGTGGATCGCGGCTTTCCGCGCCTCGGCCTGCTCGATCGCGCGCACCACCTCGTCGCGCCGCGCGGGGAGCTGCTTCAGCCGGTTCGCGCGCTTCTTCTGCTCCTCCCACGAGGTCGCGGTCGTCGGCGTGCTCGCCGCCTGCGCGGCCGTCTTCTGCTTCTTCGCCTCGAGCACGACCGCGTCGGCGTCGAGGTGGTCGTCTCCGCAGCGCGCGAGGTACTCCTCGTAGGTGCCGGGGAAGTCGCGGAAGCCCTGCGGCGTCACTTCGAGGATCCGCGTCGCGAGCGCGGAGACGAACGCGCGATCGTGGGAGACGAAGAGGACGGTGCCCTCGTACGTCTTCAGCGACTCGACGAGGGCGTCGATCGCCTCGATGTCGAGGTGGTTCGTCGGCTCGTCGAGGACGAGCACGTTCGGCTTCTCGACCATGATCCGGCAGAAGACGAGCCGCGCGGCCTCGCCGCCGGAGAGGGAGCCGACCTTCTTCTGCACGTCGTCGCCGGAGAAGAGCACCCGTCCGAGCGCGCCGCGCACGTAGGCCGTCTCGGCGTCGGGGACGGCCTTCCACACGACGTCGAGCGCGCTCATGTCGGGATCGACCAGCGTCTCGTGGTGGTCCTGCGCGAAGTAGCCGACGCGCGTCTCGTGGCCCCAGGTGACCTTCCCGGCGTCGGGCTCGAGGTTCTCGGTCACGATCTTGAGGAGGGTCGACTTGCCGAGCCCGTTCGGCCCGATCACGGCGACGCGCTCTCCGCGCCGGACGACGAGCGAGACATCGACGAGGACCTGCTTCGGGCCGTAGGCCTTCGAGACCTTCTCGACCTCGAGGACGTCGCGCCCGCTCTTGCGCTCGATCGGGAACGCGAACCGCGGCGCGCGCCGCGAGCTCGCCTCGAGCTCCTCGACCTCGATCTTCTCGATCTGCTTGAGCCGGCTCTGCGCCTGGCTCGCCTTCGTCGCCTTCGCGCCGAAGCGCTCCACCCACGCCTTCTTCTCCGCGATGATCGCCTCGGCGCGCGCGATCTCCGCTTCCTTGCGTTCGCGGACGGCCTTCTTCTCGCGCACGAACGAGACGTAGTTGCCGGTGTAGAGCGTGATCGTGCCGTAGTCGACGTCGAGGATGTGCGTCGCGACGGTGTCGAGGAAGCGCTGGTCGTGCGAGATGACGAGCGCGCAGCCCTTGTAGGCGGTGAGGAACTTCTCGAGCCAGCGGATCGAGAGGATGTCGAGGTGGTTCGTCGGCTCGTCGAGGAGGAGCACGTCGGGGCCGCCGACGAGGACCTGCGCGAGCAGGACGCGGAGCTTGAAGCCGCCCGACAGCGTCGCGAGCGGCATCCGGTGCTGCGCGACGGGGATCCCGAGGCCTTCGAGGATCTCGCTCGCGCGCGCTTCGAGCGTGTAGCCGTCGTGCGCGGCGATCCGATCCTCGAGCTCGACGAGGCGCGCGGGATCCGGCGAGGCCGTCGCGGTGAGCGCGCGCTGCTCGGCGAGCGCCTTCGTGACGATCTCGTCGCCGGCCATCGCGATGTCGAGGATCAGGTCCGCATCGTTCAGGAAGCGGTCCTGGCGGAGGACGCCGACCCGCGCGCCCTTGTTGATCGTGACGCTGCCGTCGCTCGCCGGCTCGTCGCCCGCGACGATTTCGAGGAACGTCGTCTTGCCCGCGCCGTTCGCGCCGACGAGGCCATAGCGTGAGCCAGGGACGAGCTTGAGCGTGACGCCCTCGAAGAGCGTCCGCGCGCCGTAGCTCTTGCCGAGATCCGTGACGGTGATCACCGCGCGTGCATATACCTCGGCACCCACGATCCAGCCGAGCTCTTCCGCACGGAACAGCCGCGCTCCGTCCCATCTCCGTCCAATGACGTGCCCTGCCGCG
The DNA here is from genome assembly GCA_039809485.1 of Polyangiaceae bacterium. Classification (GTDB taxonomy): domain Bacteria; phylum Myxococcota_A; class Polyangia; order Polyangiales; family Polyangiaceae; genus Labilithrix. The sequence continues at coordinate 106,512 of JBDHVE010000002.1, forward strand.
GCGCGGCGATCGGACGAGCCTTACGATGACGTCTCGATGCGCCGCGTCGTTGGCTCTGCCGTCGCCCTCGTGGTGGCGCTCGCGTTCGCGCGCACCGCGCACGCCGACGAGCCGGCTTCTCCCGCCGACCCGGACCCGCAGGCGGGCGCGCTCGAGCCCGTGCTCTCCGACGACGACCCGCACGACGAGTTCGAGGCGTTCCCGCGGGTGAAGCCCCACGGCAAGCACCACCTCCGCGCGCTGGTCGAGGTCGGTGGCGTCGTCATCGTCGGCTTCGTCGACTACCTGCTCAACACCTCGGCCCGCGGCGGCGAGGTGCGCGCAGGCGACGAGCGATGGTCGCTCCGCTACGACTGGCCGGACCTCCGCGGAAAGCTGGTCGGCACCGCCTACGAGCTCGACGCGAACCGGTTCGGGACGAACTACGCCTCGCACCCGTTCGCGGGGACGCTCTACTACCACGCCGCGCGCTCGAACCACCTCGGCGTCGCGGAGGCGTTCGCGTTCTCCGTCTTCGGGTCCTCGACGTGGGAGTTCTTCGGCGAGATCCGCGAGAAGGTGAGCATCAACGATCTCGTCGTCACCCCCGTCGCCGGGATGGCGATCGGTGAGGCGACGATGCAGCTCGCCGGCTTCTTCGACCGCGGCAGGAAGAACGTCCCGAACCGGATCCTCTCCTTCCTCTTCTCGCCGGTGAAGGCGGTCAACGAAGTGATCGACGAAGGCGAGCCGCTCCGCTCGACGAGCACCGACGCGCTCGGCTTCGCGACCGAGCCGTGGCACCGCTTCCAGGTCCACGCCGGGCTCGGCACGACGATCCAGGACTCGACGCACACGCCTTCCGGGGCCTTCGCGGCCGCCTCCTATCCGGATGTGAGCTTCGGGACGAGCTTCGAGCTCGCGAACCTCCCCGGGTACCGCAGCGCGGGACGGCACGCGCGCATCTTCGACGACGGAAACCTCTCGCGCCTGTCGTTCGACGCGACGATGTCGCGCGGCGATCTCGTCTCCGCCGTGTTCGCCACGCGCGTCGTCCCCGTCGGCTACTACCACCGCGATGCGGAGCTCCGCGACGGGAGGCCGTACGGCCACGGCGCGGCGCTCGGCCTCCGGATCGGCTTCGAGTACGGCACCCACGAGTACGATCGCGATCGCGCGCGCGTCCGCGACCTGATCTCTTTCGTGAGCCCGCTCGGCATCGCCGCGGAGCACACGTGGCAAGCGGGGCGCCTCCGGGTCTCGACCGGGCTCGACATCGCGGGCGCGATCGCTGGCGTGCAGCCCTACGCGCTCTCGGACTACCGCGTCGGGCGTCAGCTCGCGGGGCTCCCCGCCGCGATCGGAGCGGACGGCTACTACCATTCGATCGCCGTGACCGCGGCTCCCCGGGTCGACGTCGCCTACGGGCCGCTCCAGCTCGAGAACGAGATGCGACTCGACACCTTCCGCGCGATCGAAGGGCTCGACGCGGACCGGTCGAGCCGGAATTCCGCGCTCGATCTGGGCGATCGGCGCATGCTGCTCCGGAGCGCCCTCGCGATCCAGCCCGCCGGTCTCCCGGCACGCCTGGTCCTCGGCGTCCGTCGTATGATGCGGGACGGTCACATCGGGACCGTCCACGCGAGCCGCGGTGAGACGACGCTCACGGGCTCGATTGGTGTCGTGTTCTGAGAGTGAACGATGCGCGAGAGACTGCGATGATCCGGAACCTACGAGCGAAGACGATCGCGATGGCCCTCGCGGCGCTGGCCGCGTCGGCGCCGGCCGTCGCGCACGCCGAGGAGCCGGCGGCCGCCGCCGGTCCGACCTGGCGGGACCGCTTCGAAGCGGCGCGCGCGCGCATGATCGAGGGCGACCACGTCCGGGCGGAGGCGGACTTCCGTGCGCTCGCCGAGACGGCTCCTTCGGACACCGATCGCGCGCTCGCCTACGAGATGGCGCGGCTCGCCGCTTCGTACGTCGCGGAGGCGCGCACGAAGACGCTCCCGCCTCCGCAGCCGCGCGTCTCTCGCCTCCGGACCGGCGACGAGATGACGCTTCTCTACGCGACGTCGTTCCTCTACGGCGCCGGCACCGGCGCGTGGTTCCTCCTCCAGGTCCAGCCCGACTCGGCGCTGACGGCGACGTTGCCGTTCGCCGCGCTCACCGCCGCGCCCGTCGTCGCCGTCGCGACGCTGGATGCGTACAAGCCGTTCCGGCGCGGCGTCCCGCACGCGATCTCCGCCGGCCTCTACCTCGGCCTCGGCCAGGGGATCTGGCTCCTCGGTTTCCAGCACGCGCGTTCGATGCGGCTCGAGCGCGAGGACGCGCGGAGCGATGCGCGATGGACGCCGGAGACGTCGGCGACGGTGCTCTGGGGTGGCGCAACGCTCGGGGCGACGCTCGGCTACGCGCTCGGGAGCACGCTCGTCACGACGCCGGGGCGCGTGTCGTTCACGACCTCGACGTCGGTCTGGGCGGCGGCGATCACCGGCCTCACGACCGGCGCGCTCCTGCCCGACGACGACCTCCGCCGGGAGCGCGCGTTCGGCGCGGCGGGGATCGGCTACAACGCGGGTCTCGTCTCCGGCCTCCTCTTCGCCGGTGACGTGTCGCCGTCCGTCGCGCGCGTGCGCCTCGTCGATCTCGTCGGCGTCGCGGGCGGTCTCGTGTCGTCGGGTCTCTATCTGTCGCTCGCGAGCAATGCGGACGTGCGCACCGCCGAGGGGCTCGCCGCGCTCGGGGCAGGGGTCGGGCTCGCGACCGGATGGATCGTCACGAGCGGGATGCAGAAGGAGCTCCCGCCGAAGGACGGCGCGGTGCGCACGACGACGACGGTCTCTCCGGCGGTGACGCCGGTGCGGGGCGGCGCGACGCTCGGCCTCGCGGGGACGCTCTAGAACAGGCCGCTTGCGCCGAGCTGGAGCGAGACCTCGCTCCGCGAAGCGGCGATGTCGTCGAGGGAGCCGCGTCGCTCGCGGCCGTCGGCGGAGAGCGAGAGGCGGAGGTGCCGGACCGGCCGCACTCCGAGCCACGCGCGCGCCTGCGTCCGCTCGTCACGGGCAGTGACGACGTTTCCACGCACGGGCTCCGGCTCGCGATCGAGCTCGTTGATCGCCTGGAACGCCTCGACCCGCACGTCGACCCCGGCGTCGAACGCGCCGATTCCGAGCTCCACGACCGGTCGGATCGTCGCGCCGTACGCATGGTAATAGCCGTGGCTGCGGACGACGGAGGGGAGGCCGAGCTGCGCGCGGGTCCGCTCGTACCAGGGCAGCGCGTAGGCATCGACGCCGGCGAAGTCGCCGAGCACGTCGAGGCGCGCGCGCATCGTGAACGGGCCGACGTACAGGCTGTGCTCGACGCTCGTGCCGAGCGAGACGAGCGCGAGCCGGTCTCCCGCACGCCGGCGGTCGCGGTCGTAGTCGTGGACCCCGTACTCGGTCCCGACGCGGAGGCCGACGTTGATGCCCTGGCCTTCGAGGCCTCCGCGCGGGTCGGTGTGCACGTCCTGCCACGCGTAGCCGGCGGCAACGACGCCGCCGTCGAGGAGGAAGTCGACGAGCTCGCCGTTCGAGATCGTGCCCGACGTGCGGAGCGTCGAGATCTCGCCCGCGGTGAAGGCCTGCGCATGCTGGCCGGCGCGCCCGTAGGACGGGAGGGTGACGACGCGGCTGTCGAGGAAGGCGCGTAGATCGGGCTGGACGAGCCCGCCCGCGGACTGGCGCGTGACGCCGGACGCGATGCCGAGCTCGAGGCGGTGCCACACGTCGAGCGGCATCCCGAGGTCGTCGACCTCCTCGGCGGGCTCGGGGGTGAGCCCGTCCATCCAGTCGTGCATGCTCTTGATCGGCGCGAACACCCAGCCGAGCGCGCGCGTCGCGAACGAAGGCCGTGCGCGGTGGAACAGGGCGCCGAGCTGGAGGGCGGGCTCGCCGAGCGCGACGCCGGTGAGCGGCGTCACGATCTCGTCGTTGATCGAGACCTGCTCCTTGAACTCGCCGACGTACTCCCAGATCGTCGACGACGCGAGGGCGTAGCCGTACGAAGCGAGGATCCCGAGCCGGTTCGAGCGCGCGGCGGAGTAGTAGAAGAAGCCAGCGAGCGGATGGGTGAGCCAGTTCGTCGGATAGTGGTTGTTGTCGAGCGAGAACGCGTCGAAGACGAGCTTGCTGCGGAAGCTCGGCCAGTCGTAGCCGAGGTCGAAGTCGACCTCGTTCGCCTCCTTCTCCGAGGCGTACTGCGCGAAGCCGACACCGAGGACGACGAGCTCCTCGACCGCCGCGCGCGCGAGGTCCGCCCGCGCCGGCGTCGTGTAGCGGAAGGCGGGATCGTCGCTCGGCTCGGCGTCGACGTCGTCACGCGGCGCGGCGGCCCTCGCATCCGGGGAGGACGCGAGCACCGCGAGGGCGCACGTGCAGGCGAGGACCGACGACGGCTTCATCCGCCGCCGCGAGTATGCCGCCCTTCAGCCCGCGAAGGCGAGGACAGGCTTCGCCGCTTCGGGCGGTTGCGCGGCGACCGCCTCGTCCGCCTCGAGCATGTCGGCCCAGCGGAGCAGCTCGGCGCCGGCGGCGGCCTCCGTGATGCACTCGCTCGCGAGCTTCATCGGCATGACTCGCTGGCCGTGCCACTCGAACACGAGGCCGGGGTCGCCGAGCGAAGGCGTCATCGTCGCGCCCCGCTCGAGGAGCGCCGCGGCGAACAGGCCGTGAACGATCATCCTGCCGCCGTCCGACGCGAGCAGCGCCCGCTGGTGCGCCGGGATCGCGTCGAAGTCGCGCGCGAGGACGCGGACGACCGTCTCGAGCTCGCCGCGCGCGAGGCGCCTCACGACGACGGCGAACATCTGGGTCATCGTCTGCGCCGAGGGGTGCGCCGTGTGGAGCTCGGCGGCGACCTTGCGGCCGTTCTCGTGGAGCGACGGCGCGTAGGCCAGGGCCGGGAGCTCGTCCCAGCGGCCGCGGACGAGGCGCGGCGCCCGGAGCGGATTCTCCGCCGCGAACGCCTCGGCGATGGCGTCGCCGACGATCGCCTCGAGATCGATCGCGACGAGCGCGGCTGCTGGGCGCGCGTCGTGCGGGACGCTCGGCAGCGCCGCGGCGGGGATCTGCTGGAGGGCGGCGACGCGGTCCGCGAGCGCCGGATGGGTGTCGTAACGGTCCGTCACCGCGTTCCGCACCGCCTGTTCGACTTCCGCCGCGAGCCCGCGCTCGCGCGCGCGGCCGGCGTACGTCGTGAAGCCGGCGAGGAGGTCGGTCGGCAGCGCGGAGGTCGAGAGCGCGAAGCCGACCTCGTTCTGGAGGTAGAGATCGAAGAGGGGACCTTCGACGTGTGTCTTGTCGAGGAGGGCGAGCGCCGCGTCACGCCCCGCGAGCTTCGCCGCGAGCTCGTCGGCCGCGAGCTCGCCACGCCGATCGCTCGGGCGCGTGAGGAAGAAGAAGAGCTTCGCGTAGGCGGTCGCGAGACCGTCGCCGATCGCCTTCGCGAGCTCGTAGCCGGCCTCGATCGCGGACGACTCGGACTGATCGAACGGCGATCGCTGCGTCGAGGAGAGAACGGAGCGGAACAGCGCGTGCGCCCACGAGACGAGGCCGAGCAGGCGCGTGTCGCCGAACGCGAAGTGCCCGAGCTCGTGCGCGAGCCCGGCACGGAGCTCGTCGACACGGGTGCGCGCCAGGAGCACGGCGCCGACCTGGAGGATGCGGCGGCCGCGGTCCTCCGTCACGCTCAGGCCCATGTCGTCGGTGACGTAGACCTCTTCGGGGCCGCGGGTCGACGCGGCCGCCGCGAGCGCTTCGACCATCGCGAAGAGCTCCGGGGCCTCGTGGCGTTCGATCCGGCGGCCCGTCGGCGTGAAGCGCGCGCCCTTCACCCCGATGATGCTGGAGAGGAGGAGGAAGGCGGGGATCCAGCAGATCGCGACGACGAAGAGCACGGCGCGGATGGCACGGAAGCCGTTCACCCAGAAGACGCCGACCGGGATCGCGAAGAGGACGGCGGCGATGCCGACCGTGACGAGGTAGAAGCCCACGACGAGCGTGACGGCGAGCAGGGCGCGCGTCACGACCGAAGGAGCGCGGATCGAGGCGACGACGGGATTCTTCGACATGCGGGCTCGAGCCGTGGAGCCCACGGCGGGGTCGTCGTCGCACGATTTCGTGCGTTGTCGAGGCGAAAACGGGTGAGGGCGGGAAGCCTCGGGTCAGTCCTTCGTCAGATGCGGCAGCACGTCGGCGAGGACGCGTGCGTGCTCGCGGCGGAGGTCGTCCACCATCGCGACGTAACGTTCGTTCGACAGCTCGCCGGCATCGCGCTCGCGCGCGACGGCGAGGAGGAAGCCGCGATCGGCGTCCGCAAGCGCGCGGAGCGGCTCCGTCATCTGCTGCGCCCATTCGCGCTCCGCGACGAGGACATCGACGACGTCGTCGAGCTCGAGGGCGTTCCGCAGCTCGACGAGGACCGCGTGCTCTTCGCGCGTGCATCGCGAGTCCACCTCCGCCATCGCGATCGCGGCCTCGAACGTGGCGCGGCGTGCTTCCGCGCTCCGGATGCGCTTCGCCTCGCGCGTGATGTCGACGCGCGAGCTCTGCGCGTCGGCTGCAGCCTTGTCGCCTTCCGCTCCTCCGAAGTGCGCGAGCGCTCGAGCCTCGTCGGCCGAGATCGAGCCGTCGGCGCGCGCGATGGCGGCCAGGATCCGGAGGCAGGCGTCGGCCTCGTCGCGGGTCATGTGCCGACGAGCTGCAAGCTCGGGGCCGACCTTCGTCCGGACGCGTCCTGACACGGCTATAGTGCCGTCATGCCGCGGAAGAAGGTGCCGGCGCGCGCGCGGAAGCCTTGGCCGCCGGAGGCGAAGGGGAACAAGCGTTTCGCCGGCTACACCTTCGCCTTCTTCGGCGAATTCGCGTCGTGGCCGGGCTACCACGACGGGACGCCGGAGCAGATCGCCGCGCGGCGCGGTGGGCGCGTCGTCGACGGGCTCGACGAGACCGTCGACGTCGTCGTGTTCGGAGACTTCCCCGGCGCCGGGCGTGCGGCCGCGAGGAAGAAGGCGGAGGCGCTCGTTGCGCGCGGCGTGCCGCTCCACGTGATCGACGAGGCGTCGTACCGTGATGCCGTCCGGAAGGACCTCACCGGCAAGCGGTTCGCGTTCGCCGGCGGGTTCGACTGCGCGCCGAGCGGCGTCGAGGACGGCACCCTCGCTCGGATGGTGGAGGCCGCGGGCGGCATCGTGACGACCGACGTGGACGAGAGCCTCGATTTCCTCGTCGTCGGCAACCGCCGCGGCCCGTCCAAGATCGCGCTCCAGAACAAGGCCGAGAAGCTGTTCCTCGCCGGCGCCGACATCCACGTGATCGACGAGTCGGCGTTCCTCGAGCTCGTTCGGATCGAGAAGCTCTCCAAGGGGCAGGCGCTCGACTTCCCGACGTTCCTGAACCAGCTCTACGGCACGGTGGACGAGCGGAAGCTCGGACGCGCGCTCGCGATGCTCCGCACCGATCGGCACCAGCTCTTCTCGAGCCTCGAGGACGCGCATCTCGTAGGCGTCGTGAAGAGCCAGTCCGGCTCGGGGAGCGTCTACGCGAGCTTCTTGAAGTCGACCGGCGACTACGGCTGCGCGCAGCCCGACCTCTCCGAGTGCATGGGACTCCAGGGGACGCCGTGCAAGCACCTGCTCGTGCTCGTCGTCGGCCTCGCACGCGCGGGCGAGCTCCCGGAGGAGACCGCGATCGCCTGGATGCGGCAGGCGAAGGCGAAGCGGCCGAAGATCGACGAGGAGCTCTGCGCCGGGACCTTCGTCCGCTACAAGGGCGCCCAGGCCGGCGAGATCGACTGGCGCCCGACCGAGACGATCCCCGAGGACTACTACGCGCTCTGAGGTGCCGGTGGCGACGCTCGAAGAAGTCGGTCGGACGACGGAGGCGACGCGCGCCGAGCTCGAGGCGACCTTCGTGCGCGGCCTCGCGACGTCGACGAAGAGCGATCGCCGCGTCCTCGAGGCTCGGACCGAGGAGTGGGAGCGCGCCTCCGCGCATCACGTCGCCTCGCGCTTGAGAGCCGCCCTCCGCGCCGCGGACGCGGACGCGAAGGACGCGCCGCACGCGCTCCTCTCCGCGTACACGAGCCTCCATGCGTTCGATCGCGTCCTCAGCCTCGAGGTCGCGAAGGAGGCCTGGACGACATACCTGCAGGGCGAGCAGGTCCCGGTGACGACCGCGGAGCCGAGGCCGCCTCCGCCGGCGATCGGCGTCGACGACGCGAAGGGGACGACCGCGCTCCTCGACGAGCTCGCGCGCCTCGTCGAGGACCTCGTGCGGACGGGGCTCCCGAGCGCGACGAAGGCGACCCGGACGAAGATCGATGCGGCATTCGAGGAGGCCTCGCGACGGAAGCTCCTCCGCCTCGGCGTCTCCCTCCGCTACGTAGGCGAGGAGGTCGGGAGGTTCCTCGCGGACGACGGCACGTTCACCTCGCGCCGGTACGCGTTCTTCCTCCATCGCTCGTGGCTCCTCGCGAAGGGCATCGGCGCGGCGCTCGCCGCGAACGACGCCGCCCTCGTCGCGTCCCTCGCCGCGGGCACGGGGAGCGCACCTTCGCCGATCGGCGATCTCGAGGTCGTGACGCTCGGGGTCGCCGCGCGCGCGTCGACCGTCGCGTGCAGCTTCGACTTCCGCCTCCGCGTCGTGGCGAGCCGGCGCGAGGAGGTCGCCTCCCGCTCGCTCGTGCTCTCCTTCGTCTTCGCGACGAAGCCAGGCGTCCCGCCAGAGGCGTATCTCCACTTGCCACAGAAGCAGGGCTTCGCGCCCAAGGTGCTCTGCGAGAAGGGCCGGATCGCCATCGTGGAGGCCGCACGGATCGCGGGCGGCGCTGCCGATCGCCTCGTCCTCGGTCCGAAGAGCCGCGTCACGGCCGGCGGTCCGTACGAAGACTGGGAAGCGCAGCTCGTCTTCGACGCGCGTGGCGCTGCGGCCCGCGCCTTCGCGCACGTCCCGACGCCGCTCGATCTCGCGGTCGAGATGCAGGAGGAGGTCGTCCTCCGGGAATGGGCGCTCGTCGGCGACGACGTCGTCGCGCCCGGCCTCTCGGTGTCGCTCGCGCTTCCGGCGGGACCGGAAGGTGCCCGCGTCCGCGAGCGCCTCGAGGCCGCCGCGAAGAAGAAGAAGCGCGCGCCGCTCTTCGGCACCGTGCACTACGAACGGGGACGGATCCTGCTCTCGCCGCTGACGCTCTTCGAGCGCGACGGACCCGTGCACCTCATGCTCTCGAACGAGAAGATCAACCTGGCTGCGCTCCTCGGCAGCCTCGACCTGGGCGGTTGACGACGATGGCAGCGAAGAAGAAGACCGACGAAGCTCCCGCGAAGCGGGCCGAGGCGCCGCTCGCGGACGTCCTCCGCGCGCCGGCGGAGGTGAGCTGCGCGCGCGAGCTCGAAGCGCTCCGCCAGAACGATCGCGACGAGAAGCCGGCCGCCTGGAAGCTCTCGCCACGCGCCGTCCTCACCTATGTGACGGGCGGGACGAAGCCGCTCGCCGCGACGATCGACGGTCGTCGTGAGGAAGTGACGATCACGCGGAAGTTCTTCGGCGACGACGTCATCGTGGAGCGCGCGATCGTCACGCTCGCGAGCGAACGTGCGCTCCTGCTCGTCGGCGAACCGGGGACCGGCAAGAGCTGGCTCTCGGAGCACCTCGCGGCGGCGGTCGCCGGGGACTCGACCCTGACCGTGCAAGGGACGGCGGGGACGACCGAGGAGCAGATCAAGTACTCCTGGAACGTCGCCCGGATCATCGCGGAGGGGCCACGGCCCGAGAACCTGATCCCGTCGCCGTGCATGATCGCGATGCGCGCCGGGGCGCTCTTCCGCTTCGAGGAGATCACCCGCTGCGTCGGCGACGTGCAGGACGCGCTCGTCTCCGTCCTGTCCGAGAAGGCGATTGCCGTCCCCGAGCTGCCGGGCCACAACATGGTCTTCGCGAAGCCCGGGTTCAACGTGATCGCGACCGCGAACTCGCGCGACCAGGGCGTGAACGAGCTCTCCGCCGCGCTGAAGCGTCGCTTCAACTACGTGCACATTCCCGTCGTCGGCGATTACAAGACCGAGGTCGAGATCGTCCGCACGCGCTCGTCCGAGCTCCTCGCCCGCTACCGGATCCCGGTGAAGGTGGAGCGACCCGTCCTCGAGCTCCTCGCGACCGTCTTCCGCGAGCTCCGCGAAGGTGTCACGTCCGAGGGCGTGAAGCTCCAGAAGCCGTCGACCACGCTCTCGACCGCGGAGGCGATCGCCGTCGCGCTCGACGCGGCGATCCACAGCCGGCACTTCGGTCAGGGCACCGTCGGTCCGGCCGAGGTCGGGCGAAACGTGGTCGGGTCGATCGTGAAGGAGGACCTCGGCGACGTGAAGGTGCTGAAGGAGTACCTCTCGCTCGTCGCGAAGAGGCGCGGCGCGTCCGACGCCTTCTGGAAGGCGTTCCACGACGCCGCGACTGCATCGCTCCGGAGCTGAATGGACCCGATCCTCGACGCGGAGCACGTGCGCGCGCGGGCGGAGGCCGTCCTCGCGGAGCCGCTCTTCTGGTTCCCGGTCCGGCACCACTCGCCGGCGGTCGCGCGCCATCTCGTCTCGGCGATCCGTGCCCGGCGTCCGCGCGTGCTGTTCGTCGAGGCGCCGTCCGACGCGACCGAGCTCGTCCCGCACCTCGTCGACGAGAGGACGAAGCCGCCGGTCGCGATCTACGCGTCCTATCGCGACGACGCGAACGTCCTCGGCCTCGCCGGGATCGCGAGCCCGGCTCCCGACGTCCCGGCGAAATTCGCATCGTGGTACCCGATGCTCCCGTACTCGCCGGAGTACGTCGGGATCAAGGAGGCGACGGCCCTCGGCGCCCGCGTCGTCTTCATCGACCTGCCGCTCCACGGACAGCTCCGGAGCCGCGAGGAGCGAGGGCGAGGGCTCGGCGGCGATGAGGAGCAGGAGACCGCTCCCGAGGAAGTGCCGCTCTCCGTCCACGACTGGGACGCGCTCGCGATGGAGAGCTCGCTCTACCAGCGGCTCGCGGCTGCCGCCGGCTACCGATCGTGGAACGAGTGCTGGGACGCGCTCTTCGAAGCGCCGGAGCGCTTCCCCGACGCTTCGAGCTTCCGCGCGGAGCTCACGCGCTTCTGCGCGGCCGTCCGCGCGACGACGCCGCCCTCGGTGACGGAAGCGGACGGCACGCTCCTCCGCGAAGCGCACATGTGGAGGACGATCGCCGAGACCCTCGCGGCGAAGGGCGTCGCCGAGACGGAGGCGATGGTCGTCTGCGGCGGCTTCCACCTCTTCATGGACCGCGAGCTCGGCGCGGAGCGGCCGCTCCCACCCGGCACCGTCTACCGCACGCTGACGCCGTACTCCTACGCGCGCACGAGCGAGCTCGGCGGCTATGGCGCCGGCAATCGCGCGCCTGCGTTCTACGGACGGCTCTTCGACCATGCGCTCGCAGAGAGCGAAGGCGCGAGCTTCCGCGCGATGGTCGACCACGTCGTCGCCGTGCTCGCGCGGGCCCGGAAGGAAGGCGAGCTCGTGTCCTCCGCCGACGCGATCGCGGTCACCGAGCACGCAGAGCTCCTCGCGAAGCTCCGTGGACGGAGCGCGCCCTCGCTCGACGACACGCGCGATGCGCTCGTGAGCTGCTGCGTGAAGGGCTCGCTCGAGGTGGAGGGCCGGGCGTTCGCGAAGGCGATGACGACGGTCGAGACGGGCTCCGCGGTCGGGCGCGTGACCCCGGAGCTCGGGCGCCTCCCGCTCGTCCACGACTTCTACGCGCACGTCGCCGCGCTCGACCTCGGCGAGACGATCGCGAAGGACGCACGGACGAAGCTCACGCTCGATCTCCGCCAACCGGACGACGAGCGTCGCTCGGCGTTCTTCCATCGCCTCCGCCAGCTCGGGATCCCGTATGCCGAGCTCCTCACCGAGAACCAGCAGGGCACGCTCTTTCGCGAGGTGTGGCGCGTCGCCTGGTCGCCGGAGGTCGATGCCGAGCTCGCGGAGCAGAACCTCCACGGCGAGAGCGTCGAGGCCGCGGCGCTCGCGCGGTTCGACGAGGAGCTCTCGGCGGCGGGGCAGGGGGTGGACGTCGTCACCGAGCGCATCCTCCGCGCCGCGAAGATGGACCTCCCCGGCCTCGTGATGCGCCTCCACGCCGTCGTTGGCGTCGCGGTCGACACCGATGCGCGGCTCGGGCCGCTCGGGCGTGCGCTGTCGAACCTGCTCCTCCTCGAAGCGCACGTGAAGCGGCGAGGGCTCCACGCGGAGTCCGCGACGGCGCTCGTCCACCGCTGCTACGCGCGGACCGCCTTCTCCGTGCCGTACGCCGCGAACGTTCCCGCCGAGGAGCACGACGAGGTCGTCGCCGCGATCCGCACCCTCGGCGAGCTGCTCCTCGGGGAGCGTGGCGAGAGCCTCGACCGCGCGCTCTTCGTCGAGAACGTGAAGACGGCGCGGAACGAGTCGAAGTCGCAGCTCCTCCGCGGCGCGCTCTCCGGGGTGCTGACGGAGCTCCGCGTCCAGACGACGGAGGAGCTGGCGGCCGAGATCGCCGCGTTCGCGAAGGCCCGTCCGGAGTTGCTCGTCACCTGCGGCGAGTTCCTGAGCGGCGTGCTCCAGACGAGCCGCACGTCGCTCCTCCTCGGTGCGGACGCCCTCGTCGCCGCGATCGACGAGCTCGTCCGCGTCGCCGACTGGGAGCAGTTCATGGTGCTCCTCCCGCGTGCGCGCGCGGCGTTCGAGGCGATGCACGATCGGACGCGCGTCTCGCTCGCCGATCGCGTCGCGGTCCGCTACGGGCTCCGCGCCGAGGAAGGCGACGCGATCGCTCGGATCGAGACGAGCGTGGAAGTCGCCGCTCGCCTCGTCGAGCTCGACGCAAAGGTGGCCGAGATGATGAAGGCGTGGGACTTCTGAGATGAGCGGCAAGGGCATCGCCGACCTCGATGACGAGGCGCGCGCGCGCCTCGGGCGCTGGCGGCTGCTCCTCGGCAAGGACGCGGAGCGGTCCGGGATCGCGATCGCGGAGGAGGCGGGCGGGGAGATGACGGCGGCAGAGGAAGCACTCGCCTTCCTCTTCGACGAAGGCGCGGGCAGGAGCACGTCCGTGCTCGACGTGCCGACGTGGATCGACACGGTCGGAGAGCTCTTTCCGCGCGAGGCGAAGGAGGTCCTCGAGCGCGAGCTCGTGAGCCGGCGCGGGATCCGCGAGCTCCTCGAACAGTCGGAGATCCTCGAGCGGATCGAGCCGAACCTCGATCTCGTGAAGACGCTGCTCACGCACAAGGACCTGCTCTCGCCGAAGACGCGCGTGCTCGCGCGGAAGGTGATCGACAAGGTCGTCGAGGACCTCCGGCGGAAGCTGCGCCCGAAGGTGGAGCAGGCGATCACCGGGGCGCTCCGGAAGGACGCGCACTCGCCGCGCCGCGTCTACCGCAACGTGGACCTCCGCACGACGATCCGGCGCAACCTGAAGAACTGGAGCGCCGAGCACCAGCGCCTCTTCGTCGAGCGCCTCTGGTTCCACGCCGCGGAGAAGAGCAAGCGGCCCTGGCATGTCGTCGTGTGCGTGGACCAGTCCGGGTCGATGCTGGAGTCGGCGATCTTCTCCTCGATCATGGCGTCGATCTTCGCCGAGCTGCCCGGGGTGAAGACGTCGCTCGTCCTCTTCGACACCGAGGTCGTCGACCTGACCGACGAGGTCGGGCAGCCGGTCGACGTGCTCCTCTCGGTGCAGCTCGGCGGCGGCACCGACATCGCCCGCGCGCTCGCGTACTGCGGATCGCTCGTCCGCGTGCCGGCGCGCACGATCGTCGTCCTCGTCAGCGACTTCTACGAGGGACGCCCGGAGGAGGAGCTCCTCCGCACGGCGACGCGCCTCGCGGACGCGAACGTGCGCCTCGTGGGGCTCGCCGCGCTCGGCTACGACGCGCAGCCCCAGTACAACCGGCAGACCGCGCGGAGGCTCCGGAAGATCGGGATGGACATCCTCGTCTGCACGCCGGAGCGGCTGGCGGAGTGCATGGCGAGGATCGTGAAGGGGTGACTACGCCTCGCCTCTGACGCAGATCGCGATCGCCGGCGTCTCGACGCGGCCGTTCGCATGCGTGTAGGGCGCAAGCGCGTCGGCGAGCGCGACCTTGAGGCGCGAGAGCTCGAGCGGATCGAGCCGAGCCATCACCGCGGCGGCCGTCGTCGAGAGCGCGCGAATGATGTCCCAGTGCTGCGCGAGCGAGGCGAACGAGAAGACGACCTCGCG
>JBDHVE010000003.1:0-105667 GCA_039809485.1 Polyangiaceae bacterium
CTCGTGGTCTGGACGGTGCAGGCGACCGCGGCAGCGGCCGCGGCGACGAGGGCGAAGAAAAACGGGGTCTTCGTGATCAGGAGTCGCTTCATGGCTCTGTCTACGCCGCGAGCGAGGGTCTCCCTTCCGCGAGAAACGCGCGCGAATGTCGAATGCGCGTGAAGCGCCGCGCGTGCTGCGCTCGGAGTGCAACCACGTGCACTCCGAGTGGCGCTTCAGCGTACGACGCCGCGGAGAGCAGCCCGCTTCGCGCGTGCCTGCGTCAGCATCGAGCCGCGCGACGTCGCGGCGATCTGTGCGAGCACGCGCTGTTCGATCCGCGCCGAGAGCGTGCGGGCCGGGGGCAGCATCGTGGTCGTGAGCGGCAGGAACGCTCCGCTCGTCTTCGACCACTTCTGGGTCGGGTACGAGAACGTGATCGCGCGCGACGTCGCGCACGTCGCGTCGATCTTCGCCGACGGGTTCGCGAGGAAGCCGCCCTTGAGACCGTGCTCTGCCCACGCGCTCGGCGTGGCGGGGTCGAGGAGGCCGCCGATGACGAGCGCGGGGCCGCTCCACGTCGCGGGCTGACGTGTGAGCGGATCGGACGGCCGCACCGGCCACGTCTTGCACTCCTCGGCCTCGTCCATGTCGTGGCCGGTCACGAGCTCGGGGCGGACCTTCGCGAGCGCCGCCTTCCCCGCCTCGACCGACTCGTGCTGGAGGTAGTCGTTGCAGGTGACGGACATGTACATGCCCTGCGACATGCCCGAGGCCTCCATGTCCTCCTCCGTCATCGCCTCGAGCCGCCGCGCGAGCTCGGCCTGGAGCGGATCGTTCGGGTCCTCCATCATCCCGCCGGACTCGAGCGCGTTCTCCTCGTCGTCGAGCTGCTTCTGGTAGGTGGCAGCGTCGATCGTGAGCATCTCGTGGAGGCGCCGCGGGAGCGCACCCGCCTCGTTCTCGACGTAGAGGCGCTGCATCGTCTCCTCGAGGAACATGTCCCAGTCGTAGGTCATCGGCCCGTAGTACGGGTGCGTGACCTGGAGCGGCGTCTCGGTGAGCTTCTTCGCGACCGCCTTCAGCGTCCCTTCGAGGTCGGGGTAGGTCGTGTTGCACTTCGCGTCCGCCGCGCACGCCTGGAACACGCGCGTGAGGATCGTGTCGATCGCGACCTGGAAGCCGCCGAGGAGCGTGACGTCGGGCGGCATCACGCCGTCGATGATCATCGCGCGGACGAGATCGGGATGTCGCTTCACGACCTCGATCCCGAGCCGCGTGCCGTAGGAGATCCCGTGGAGGTTCACCTTCGCAGCGCCGAGCGCCTTTGCGATCGCGGCGACGTCGTCGGCGTTCTCCTGGGTGTCGTACGCGGTGAGATCCGCCTTGCCCGCGAGCGTCTTCTGGCAGCCGGAAGCATCCTCGCCGCACGAGAGGCGTGGAATCGAGCGACCCGTTCCTCGCTGATCGAAGAAGACGATGTCGCCTTGCTCGAGCATCTTGCCGTAGGCCTCGAGGAGCTTCGCCTCGCGCGCGACGAGGCCGCCGACGATCTGGTCCGCGCCGCCGCCCGGCCCGCCGTTCAGCTCGATCGTCGGGACGCCGCCAGGCTTGCCGGCGACGATCGCGACGTGGAGCGTGATCTCCTTCGAGCCCGGCGTGCGCCGGTTCTCGGGGACCGAGACGTCGGCGCACTTCACCGTCTTGCCTTCGACGCTCGTCGGGACGATGAAGCGACAGGCGACCGTCTTCAGCGTCGTCGCCGTCGCTTCGACGGGCGGAGGTGTCTCGGGCGCGGGCTGCGCGGGCGGAGCGGGCTCGGACGACGACGCGTCGGAGCAGGCCGCGAGGACGAGAGCCGAGAGGACGGACCCGAGGAGAGAGGCGCGCATCGGGAGCCCTCCTCAGCAGCGGCCGTGCCCACGCTGCGCAACGCGCTTTCGTCGGGTTTCTGCGTGCTCCACCCGGGCACGATCCGATCGATCGCAGGCGATGTAGGGAGACGCGCGATCGCGCCTGCACCAGGTGATCGCCCCGCCGCCCGCGTCAGATCGCGCGCCACTGGCGGGCGAGCTCGAGGGAGCGTGCGTTCTCCTGCACGCGCTCGAGGAAGCGCTCCTTCCAGAAGGGCTCGTTGATGAGCGCGGCGCGCTCGAGGATGCGCACGCGCGCAGCGGCGATCGCCTCGCGTGCGCCCTCGCGGTCGGAGATCCCTTCGAGCGCCTCGGCGAGCGTGAGCCGCACGTAGGACTCGCCCTCTTCGACGCCGCCGAGGGTCTCGACGAGCGACACCGCCTCGCGCGCCTGGACGACGGCCTCGCTCGTGCGCCCGTCCTGGAGGAGCACGCGCGCGAGCACTGCGAGCGCGAACGCGCGACGGGGCGGCGAGATGATCGACGTCTCGAGGGCGGCGCGCGCCTCGCGCTCCGCGCGCGGGAGGTCGTCGGCCTGCGCGAGGATGAGCGCGCGATAGGTACGCGCGGCGGCCTCCATCTGGCGGTCGCCCTGCGAGAGGAACGCGCTGATCGCGGCGTCCGCCCGCGCGAGGGCGGTCTTCACGTCGCCGAGGCGCGACATGAGCATCCCCTGGTGGTGCCAGATCGCGGCGGTCACGCCGGTGAGCCCCATCCGCACCGCCGCGCTACCCGCGTCGTCGAGCGCGCGGCGCGCGTCGTCGTAGCCGCCGAGCTCGATGCACGCGGCCGCGGAGCTGACGAGGTGGCGGCACGCCGCCCGCATGTCTCCCGCCTGCTCGAAGTTCGCGATCGCGACGTTGAACATCGAGAGCGCCGCGGCGGTGTTGCCGGCGACGAGCGCCCGGAACGCGCGCGCACGGTACACGTGCGCGGCCGCGAGTGGGTCGTCGAGCTCGCGGCGGCTGTGCTCGTAGGCGGAGTCGATCGTGCGCACGAGATCGTCGGCGGAAGGGTAGTTGCCGGCGAGCATGAGCACGCACGCGGCGCGCGACAGCGCGACGAGGTGGGGCGCGGAGAGGTTGCCCGTCGAGCTCACGTCGCAGAGCTGGTCGACCGCGCGATGCAGATCGCCGTCGTCACCGAGCCGCGCGCTCGCCTCGACCGCCTCGCCCGCGGCGAGGAACCAGCGACGTCCGCCGCGCCCGAGGAGGCCGAGGGCCGCCTTCGCGCACTCCTTCGCTTCGCGGTTCTCGGCGCGCCACCGGTGCGCTTCGGACTTGCGGAGGAGCAGGCGCCCGAGGACCTCTCCCTCGGCCCCGCACTCGATCCCGCGATCGGCGCGGGCGAGGCAGGCGGCGAGGTCGTTGCCTTCGAGCGCCTGCGCGGCCGCGCGGCGGTAGAACGTGATCGCTCGCTTGCGCTCGCCGCCGCGCTCGAGGTGCTCGGCGAGGACGACCGCCTCGCTCTCGCCGGCCTTCTCGAGCCAGAGCGCGGCGCTGCGATGACCTACGGTGCGGTCCTTGTCGGTCAGCATCGAGTACGCCGCCTCGGCGACGAACGAGTGGCGGAACACGTACTCCTGCTCGTTCCGGAACTTCGTCGTGTCGCGGCGGGTGATGATCTCGCGCTCGCACAGCTCGTCGAGCCACGCGCTCACGTGCGCGTCGCTGTCCTGTCCGGCGAGGAGCGCGATGACGCCGCCGCGCCAGAAGGTCTGACCGAAGACGCTCGCCGCGCGGAGCACGCGACGCGCTTCGGGCTCGAGCGCCTCGAGGCGCGCCTGCACCATCGTCAGCATCGTGTCGGGGAGCGCGATCGTGCCCTTGTTCCGCTCGTTCGCGCCGCCCGGCGACGCGGCGACGGAGCGGATCAGCTCCTCGAGGTAGAAGGCGTTGCCGCCCGACGTCTGGACGACCTGGTTCACGAGGTCGTCGGCGGTGCCTTCGCCGAGGACCTGTCGGACGAGCTTCTCGCTCGCCTTCTTCGACAGCTCCTTCAGGCGGAGCTCCTGGACGCCGCGCTCGGCGAAGAGGTCGGGGAAGAGATCCTTCACCTCTGGGCGCGCGAGGGTGAAGACCATGAGCGGCTTGTCGTGGAGGGTGCGCAGCGCGGAGTCGACGAACTTCACGCTCGGGAGGTCGCCCCAGTGGAGGTCCTCGAGGACGAGCACGACGGGGCGTTCGGCGCACTCGGCGCCGAGCCAGTCCTCGAACGCGCGGCGCATCTGGTCGCCCATCAGGATCGGGTCGTGGCGCGCGGCGCGGAGCTGGACGTCGTCCTCCTCCGGCATCGAGACACCGAGGATCTCCGCGAGGAACTGGGTGACGCGCGCGCGGTCTCCCTGCGGGACGCAGCGGCTCACGCGCGCGCGGATCTTCTCGCGCTGCACGCGCGGGGGCTCGCCGTCCTGGGCGTCGGCGGCGTTCCGGATGATCTGCGCGAGCATGCCGAACGGCGAGCCCGCGCGCATCGGATCGCCGCGGCTCGTCCACACTTCGTGCGGGTCGCCGCGGTGACGGAGCATGCGGAGGAGCTCGTAGCGGAGGCGCGACTTGCCGACACCGGCAGGCGCCGTGACGAGCACGACGCGCGCGACGTCGTCGGCGACGACCTCCGCGAAGACACCTTCGAGCATGACGAGCTCGCGCTCCCGCCCGACGCAGGGCGTGGGCTTGCCGAGGAGCATGCGCCCCGCGTCGGTCGCTGCCTGCTCGGAGACGAGCTCGAGGCCGGAGGCGTCCGACTTCACCGTGAAGCGCGCGTCGAGGAGACCGGCGGTGACCTCGTCGACGTGGATCGGGAGGCGCTTGCCGTTCGCGAGGCTCTCGACGTCGTCGTAGCGATGCTGCTGGATCATCCGGACGGCGCGGTCGACCGCCTCGCCGATCGGCAGCCGCTCGTCGAGGACGGCGCGGCCGGTGACGAGCACCATCGGCACGTTCGTCGCCGCGGCGCGCATCGCGAGGACGCAGCGTGCGGCGCGCGTCGCCTGATCGGTCGCGCTGTGGCGGCCGGGGAGGGTGACCACGATCATGCCGTTCGGGAGCGAGTCGAGCTTCGCGCCGAAGGGCTGGACGGCGGCGCGGAGGCCCTTCGAGAGGGTCTTCATCCCCTGCCAGGTGCCGTCGACGATCGTGATCTCCTCCGTCTCGTGCGAAGGCGACGCGACCGCGACGATGCTGACGAGCCGCTGCTCGCCGCGCGTGATGATGTCGCCGTGCTTGCTCGCCTCCGGGGCCTTGCCGCCGTCGAGGTGCTTGATCGCCGCGAGCTCCGCCGCGACGACGCCGGCATCGGCCGGGCGCTGCAGCGGGTCGCGCGAGAGCATGCGGGCGAGGAGGTCGTCGAGCTGGGCGGGGACCTCCTTCCGGAGATCGCGGACGCGCGGCGGCGCCTCGAAGAGCATCTTCGCGAGGATCGCGATCTCGTCGTCGCCGTGGAACGCGGGGAGACCGGTGAGGCACTTGAAGAGGACGGCGCCGAGCGAGAACACGTCGGCGCGCGGATCGAGCTGCTTCGCGCCGCGCGCCTGCTCGGGCGCCATGTAGCCGAGCGTGCCGAGCATGACGCCCGTGTTCGTGATCGCGCTCGCAGCGAGCCCGATCCTCGCGATGCCGAAGTCGATCAGCGAAGGACGGTCGACGTCGCTGTCACGCAGGATGAGGTTCGAAGGCTTGATGTCGCGATGGATGACGCCACGCGAGTGCACGACCGCGAGCGACTCGGCGACGCGCGTCGCGAGCTTCACGCTCTCGGCCATCGTGAGGCCCGTCCGCGAGAGGCGCTTGCCGAGCGTCTCGCCGCTGATCCACTCCATCGCGAGGTAGGGCTGCCCGTTCTCGTCCGTCTCGCCGTGGGCGACGTGTTTGACGATCCCCGGGTGGCTCAGCTTCTCGAGGATGCGCGCTTCGCGATAGAGGCGCTCCTTGTGCTCCTCGGCTCCACGTCCGTAGAGCACCTTGATGGCGACGATGTGACCAGAACGGGCGTCCTTCGCGCGAAAGACGGCTGACATGCCGCCTGCGCTCACGCGGCGTTCGATCTCGAATCGCCCTGCGACGACGCTCCCGGGCTCCACCAAAGACACCTGAGGAGATCGAGGCTACGGCTCTCCGGAGGCTGCGTCGAGGACGTCGCGCGGGGGGCCGTCCGCCCGGACCCTCCCTTCCGCCAGCACCACCGCGCGGGCGGCCACGTCCCGGACGACCGAAGGCTCGTGGGTGACGAGGACCAGGGTGGTCCCCTCGTCGGCCAGGGCGCGGAGGAGGGCGACGATTCCGCGCTTCCGCTCGGGGTCGAGGGCGCTCGTCGGCTCGTCGAGGAGCAGCGCTTTCGGCTGCATCGCGAGGGCTCGGGCGATCGCGACCCGCTGCTGCTCGCCCCCCGAGAGCTCGCGGGGAAACGCCTGCATACGGTGTCCGAGCCCCACCTTCTCGAGGAGGGCCTTGGCTCGATCGCGGGCCTCGTGCCGACCGAGGCCGCGGACGTGGATCGGCGCCTCCATCACGTTCGCGAGGGCGGTCATGTGGGCGAACAGCCCATACTGCTGGAAGACCATCCCCACGTCGCAGCGGACGGCGCGGAGCGTCTCGGGCGAGGCGCCCGAGGGGGTGAGCTCGTGCGTGCCGACGCGCACCTTGCCCGCGTCGAAGGTCTCGAGCCCGTTGATGCACCGGAGGAGGGTCGACTTCCCCGATCCGGAGGCGCCGACGATCGCCGCGCACTGCCCGAGCTCGAACGAGACGGTGACCTGGTCGAGGATCACGCGACCTTCCCAGCGCTTCACGAGCCCTTCGATCGCGATCACGGCAAAGCCTCGCTCGCGGGGACGGCGTCCTCGCGCGCTCCTTCGAGCCTCTTCTCGAGCCGTCGCGCCACCACCCCGAGGGGATAGCTCATCGCGAAGTACATCGCCGCGCACGCGAGGCCCGGCAGGAGCCAGCTCCGGACGTCGACCGCGGTGATCGTCATCTGCTTCGTGAGCTCGACCACGGTGATGACGCTGACGAGCGAGCTGTCCTTGAGGAGGGCGATGAAGTCGTTCGTCACGTTCGGCAGCGCGTGCCGGAACGCCTGCGGGAGGATCACGCGACGGAGCGCGAGGCGCGTGCTCATCCCGAGCGCGAGCGCCGCCTCCATCTGCGCCTTCGGCACGGCGCCGATCCCCGCGCGGTAGACCTCGGCTTCGTACGCGGCGTAGTTCATCCCGAGCCCGAGGACGGCGGCGGGCAGCGCCCCGAGCTCGACGACGCGCGCGAGGCCGTAATAGAGGACGTAGAGCTGGAGGAGCACCGGCGTGCCTCGGTAGATCTCGACATAGGTCGCCGCGAACGCGCGTGCGAAGGCGCCGCCGTGGAGGCGCATCAGGGCGAGGCCGAGCCCGATCGGGATCGCGAGCAGCATCGCGAGCACGGAGACGAGCATCGTGACGCCGGCGCCCTTGGCGAAGAGGACGAGGTGGCCGAGCCCGAACGTGGGCGGCGGCGGAGGCCGGCCGAGCATGTGGGACTGGTCGGCGTCGGTCCAGGCGAGGAGCTTCTCCTGCCTCACGTTCCAGAGGCCGTTCCGCTCGAGGATCGCGCGGAGCTCGCCTTTCTTCGCGATCGACGCGAGCGCGCTGTCGACTGCGTCACCCAGATCGGCGTCCGCGGGACGGAGACCGAGCGCGTAGTAGCCCTCCCGCAGATCGCCCACGGTGCGGAGCTCCGGCTTCGGCGCGCCGTAGCGGCTCGCGATGATGTCGTCGAGGAGGACCGCGTCGGTGCGACCGGAGACGAGATCGGCGTAGGGCTCCTCGACGCCGTCGTAGACGACGGGCTCGGCGACGCCGCGGAGCATCTCGAACGCGAGGCTGTTCGCGAGCGTGCCGACGCGCTTGCCGCGGAGTGCGCCGAGCTCCGCGGGCATGTTCGCGTCCGGAGCGCGCGTCATGAGACGCTCCGCGAAGACGTAGTACGGACGCGAGAAGCGGATCCTTCCCACCCGTGCGTCGGTCACCTCGAGGCCGTTCATCACGACGTCGAACGTGCCCCGCTCCAAGGACGGCACGAGGTTCGCCCAGTCGTTCTGGACCAGCTCCGCCCGGACGCCGAGCTCGCGCGCGATCGCGTCGGCGAGCTCCACTTCGAACCCGATCATGTGCCCGGGGTTCTTCGGATCGTCGTAGACGTAGGGCTCGCCACCTTGCACGTCGGCGCCCCAGCGGAGGACGCCGGCCGCTCGGACGCGCGCGAGCGCGCCGGTCGTTCGGTCCTTCTCCTTCGTGCAACCGAGCGAGGCGAGGACCGCGAAGAGGAGCAGCGCGAAGGCCGCGAAGCGTGGGACGCGAAGGCGCATTCGCGCCGGTGATCGTCGCGAGCTGCCACGTGGATCGCCAGCTCGCCACGAGGCTTCCTGGTCGACGCGGGTCTTCATCGCGCCGCGATTCTACGCGTTCGCTCGTCCAACGCGCGGGAAGCTGCTGCTCGCGAGCCTCACGCGTACGGGAATCCGCGTGCGCGCGGCCCTGGACATCGAACTTGCATGTGGTAGCCAGCCTGCGAGGCGAATCGAGGGACGCGTGAAATACGTCATGACGTTCACGGACAAGAGCCGGCAGATCCTGCTGGCCGACGAATGCACGGTCGAGAGCATCTCGACCGAGTGCCGTCGTGCAGCCGTCGCCTTCATGAGCAGCGCCTCGTCGGGTTGGGACAAGCTCGATCTCGCGTTCTGGCTCACCGGCCCGTATGCGCGCGCCGTTCGTCATGCGCGCCACGGCGAGCGTGTGACGGCGCTCGCGACGGCGCCCGTCGTCGAGGACGCGTCGGTCCAGGAGCTCGTCGCGCGCGTCCATCAGGAGCTGCTCGAGTCGCTCGTCGTCGCCACGCATCGCGAGGGCGCGCTCGACTTCGCCGATCCCGCCGTCGCCACCGGCCACGTGCGGAAGGCGGTCGACGGCGACGGCGTCGGCGTCTGGATCCCGGTCGACCTCCCGCGGATGCGCCTGCTCGATCGCGTGCGCTCGCTCTTCTCCGCCGACTACCTGAACGCGCCCGACGCGTACACCGAGCTCTATGTCTGCGCTCAGTGCGGCGGCCTCGTCTTCGACGGCGCGGGCAAGCGGGTCGGGCTGTGTGCCGCGCACAAGCGGAACAGCGGGATCGTGTATCCCGAGGGCGAGGACGTCGCCGAAGAGTCCGCCTGAGCTGGCGCAGGTCGTGCTTGGACGTCGTCACCGAACGGTGACGCCCATCCTGCGCGGAGCGATTCGCGCAGCGTGAACGACCGGCCACGCTCGCCACGTGACCGCGCGTGCACGGGGTAGCTCCGGCGCGGGCGTTTCCGTGGTCTCTGCTCGTGGCTCGAAGGGTGCTGCGCGCGTGCGTCGGTGCGTCGTCTCGCCGTCAGCCTCGGAGTCCTCGTCGCGGGGATGCTCGTCTCCGTGCGTGCGCGGGCGGACGTCGACCTGACGTTCGCGTTCGGCGCGGGCGTGATGGTCGGACGGCTCCCGAGCCCGGACACGACCGAGTCGCTCGACCTGCCGTCGCGCTTCGTCCCCGAGAACACGCGCGTCCCGATGGGGAAGCGGGCGTACACGATGGTGGGGGCGCACATGGACATGCTCCTCACGATCGACCGGACCACGGTGGTCCCGCTCCTCGGGTTCGGCGGCTACACCGCGGTCGGGAGCTTCGACGCGGTCGCGACGAACGTCGACGGCTCCGTCGCGCGCCTGAAGCCGTGGAAATCGGATCGCTTCGACGTCCTCCTTCCCGGCGTCGGGTTTCGCTTCGTGAAACGACGCTACGCGTGGAGCGCGCTCGTCCGCACCGGCGCGAGCATCGTGACGACGGAGGGCGACGTCGCGGCCGGACGCGACTTCGCCACGTTCGACGCGGCCCGTGCCACGTGGCTGGTCCAGGCGGAGCTCGAGGCGTGTCGGCGGCTCGACCCGGTCCAGCGCGTGTGCCTCTTCGGCGCGCCGCGCTTGTACGATTTCGGCGGCCTCACCGGCGTCCAGCTCGGATTGCGTTGGGAGATGGGACGATGAAGCACTTGGTCCTTGTTGCTGCGCTCGCGCTCGCGGCGCTCCCCGCCTGCTCGGCCTCCTCCGGCGAGGAGACGGCGGCGGTGTCGACGCAGGGCGCGGACGGACAGATCCCGCTCCGGCGTGGCACGGTGATCGTCGACGGCTGCGTGCTCGACACGTGGTCGCGGGCGGTGCTCGCGCAGCCGACGACGAAGCGGCTCGTGTCGGAAGTGATCATGCTCTGCCTCGTGCCGCGCGAATCGGGCGAGGTCGGGCCGCGCGACCCGAGCGCGAAGACCGCGATCACGGCGCTCGTCGCGGACCTCCATCGCGACGGCTACACGGTGAACCTCGGCGCCGCCTTCACCGACGAGTCGGGGCAGCGCTACGACGGCGCGCAGACGCGCGCGTGGCTTTCGCGGGCGGACTTCCGCCTCCGTGTCCAGCAGACCTTGCTCGAAGCCTCGACGCTCGCGGATGGGATCGAGATCGATCTGCAGAAGCTCCCGAACGACGCCCGCAGCGACGTGACCGCGCTCGTGCGTGGCGTGTCGAGCGCGGTCCGCCCGGCGAAGAAGCTCGGTGTCTTCGTCCCGCCGTCGGTGACCGAGCCGAGCGATCTGCCGGGCGGCGACGCCTTCGATCGCCGCGCGCTCGCGCCCGTCGTCGACCGCGTGCGGGTGATGACCCTCGACTACTCGGAGACGACGGCGGGGCCGACGATCGATCCGGGCTGGGCCGTCGACGCGGCGCGGCTCGCGCGGTCCGACGCGCCGAACGTCGACATCTCGTTCCCGCTCTACGGGATGGACTTCGGGCCGCGCGGGACGCGGCCGACGACGTGGTTCGAAGCGGTCGCGATCGCTTCGGCGAGCGGCGTCGGGATCAGCCGCGGCGCGACCGGCGCGCCGTTCGTCGCGTACCGGCGCGACGGCGAGAACCACGAGCTCTGGTTCGACGACGCGTCGTCGACCGCGCGCGCGCTCGGCGGCTGGACCTACGAAGTCCTGCCGGCCGACGTCGGCGTCGTCTTCTACGGGCTCGGCGCCGAGGAGCCCGGCCTCTTCGACAAGCTCTCGGCGAGGCTGCCTTGACGATCCGCCTCGCGCGCCATGTCCTCGCCGATCCGCTGTCCGCGCCCGGGATCGGGCCGCGGATGACGACGGAGCTTGCGGCGACGTGGCTCGTCTGGGACGCGTGCGTCGCGGGCAAGCGGCGCGTCGACCTGCATCCGCTGATGGTGTCGGGGGCGGCGTGGAACGAGGCGTGTGACGTCGCGGAGCGCGCCGCCGCGCTGGTGTCGCGGATGGCGACGCGGGCGGCGACCGATCCGGAGGAGCGCGCGCGCTATCGCTTCCACGACGACGTCGAGACGCTCGCGGCGGCCTCGCGCGAAGCGGGGAAGACGAACGACCTCGTGCGGGTCGATCTCCTCGCATCGGCGAGCGGACGCCTCGTCGCCTGCGAGGTGAACGCGGACTGTCCCGGCGGCTACAACGAGGTCGTCGCGCTGCCGCGTCTCGCGCGCGCGAGCGGCTGGACGGCAGGGAGGGATCCCTCGACCGTCGTGGGCGAGCTCGTCGATCGGCTCGTCGCGCTCTCGGGTGGGCCTGGCTCGCCGCGCGGGCTCGTCGCGCTCGTGTTCGCGACGGGGTACGCGGAGGACCTCCAGATCTGCGCGCTCCTCGAGCGCTTGATCCGCGAGCGCGGCGGCCGCGCGCGCCGTGTGTCGCCGACGCAGCTCACGGGCGGGGAAGGGGACACCGTGCAAGTCCGCGGCGAGCGCGTGGCGGTGCTCTATCGCTTCTACCCGGTCGAGTACATGGCCGGGCAGGCCAACATCCCCGCGATCGCGCGCGCGGTGCGGGCGGGGACTCTGCGGACGCTGTCGAGCTTCGCGACGGCGCATGCGCAGTCGAAGCTCGCGATGGCGCGCGCGTTCGTGCACGAGCCACAGGAGGCGCGCGAGCTCTTCGCCGAGACGTGGGCGATGCGCGATGTCGAACGGGCGCGCCTGCTCGAGGAGCACGCAGCGTGGGTCGTGAAGCGGGACCTCTCGCGCGTCGGCGATCACGTCCTCGTCGGCGCGTCGATGGGGAAGGACGAATTCGCCGCCGCCCTCGACGAGGTGAAGGACGCCGAGGAGCTCGACGGCGACGTGTGGATCGCGCAGCGCTTCGTCCCGCAGGCAGAGGTGCCGACGCCGTGGGGACCGCGCTGGCTCACGTTCGGGGTCTACGTGATGGACGGTCGCGCGTGCGGCGCGTTCGCCCGGCTCGCGGAAGGCCTCACGTGCTCGCACGATGCGCTCGTCGTCCCGGTCTTCGTCGAGGAGGCGGCATGATGAAGGGCCGCGTCCTCGGCCTCTTCGCGATCGCGCTGCTCGGCGGATGCTCGCTCCGGCCGTGGACGCCTTCGGTGAGCGTCGCGTTCTGGGCGGAGGACGTCCCGGCGCTGAAGAGCGTGTCGCTCCCGACCTCGGCCGAGCTCACGAAGGAGTGGCAGCTCGCGCCGAACGATCCGTGGGGGCGCTACACGAAGGCGACGCTCGCGTCGGCGCTCGATCCGATGGGCGCGACGGCCGAGCTCCCAGACATCGCGCGGCTCGAGGTCGTGAGCGATGCGCGCGCGGCGGCCTCGCGCGTCGCCCAGGCGGGGCTGCCGCGCGATGCCCTGTGGGTCGTCGATCTCCGCGGCGCGGCCTCGTGCGCGTTCGGCGCGCAGCTCTCGCGCGCGGCGAAGGAGCCGGTCTCCACCGTCACGACGTTCAACAACTGGCCCTCGCCCGAGGGGCTCGTCCCGGCGGACGAGACGCTCGCCGGTCTCCTCGCGTTCGCGCCGAAGGTTCCGGACGAGGCGGAGACGGCGAAGGGAACGCAGCCGGTCTTCCTCCTCGACTCTTGGCGGCTCGCGTATCGCGACGACGATCCGGGCCCCGACGTCTACGACAACCGCTACATGCTCACCGCCGCGGACCTGCCCGATGCCGCGACGCTCCACGCGCAGGGCATCACGCGCGTGATCTACGTCGTCGAGGATCTCGACGACGCGGAGGTCGAGGAAGACGACCTCCACGCGAGCTTCCGCGCGTGGCAGGCGGCGGGGATCGGGATCCACTTCGTCGACCTCGCGTTCCTGAAAGAGGTCGGCGCTCCGTCGGCCGCGACCATGCAGGTCGACTGGGCGCGCTCGCTCGCGCCGCGCTCGTACTGGGTCCGCGAGCGCTACACGCTGATGGACGACCCGTTCTTCTACGCGCGCGCCCGCGCGGGCTTCGGGATGGCGTACGGCCGCCCGCTGATCCGCCCGGGCTACCACGGCGGGAGCGGGTATCGGAGCAGCGGCTCGGGCGGATAGCGGGTTCCACGGATGGCGTCACCGCGTGGAGCGGGTACGCTCGTCGCTGTGACGCGCGCTCGAGCACTCGCTGTCGGTACGCTCGTCGCCGCTTCGGCCGGCGCGGTCGTCCACTGCGGGGGCTCCGTCCGGTTCGACGACGCGGCGCCGGACGCGTCGAGCGCGGACGCAGCGCCCGGCGTGATCCTGCCTCCCGCCGCCGACGCCGCGAGCCCCGCGAAGTGCAAGCCCGACGGCGGCGAGGCACGACTCGTGGACACGGTGGCGTTCGGGGGCGCGTGTCACGAGCAAGCGGACTGTCCGGGCGGCTCCTGCATCCGCCTTCGCGGCTACGACGCCGGACGCGACCTCGGGTTCTGCGTGCCCGGGCTCGACCCCTGCTCCGGAATCCGGTGTCCGTCGTGCAAGACGTGTGAGTTCTCCTCCATCTCCGGCGTTCCCGCCGACATCGGCTGCGCGTTCGCCGACGTGGAGTACCCCGTCCTCGCTCGACCCGATCTCCTCGGCGGCGAATGCGCCTCGCCCTCCGACTGCGCCGAGGGCGAGGTCTGCGTCGACGTCAGTGCGCTCGACCCGAGCTACACGTCGGCACGATGCGCTCGGGTCTCGGTAAAGCGCATGCGAGCTCGTCACGTGCGGGCCGTGGCGCGCGTGCATGTGCGACCGCGACGGGAGCTGCGCTCCGGAGCCGTCCCGCTTGGTCCATCTCCGATGTGACGGGGCGGAGTAGCCGGCTCACTCCCCCGTGAGCCACGGCGAGGCGAGGTCCTCGTAACGGAGATATCCGGTCGTCTTCCTGCCCGCGCCGTTCGTGTACTCGGCGAGGACGAAGCCGCGGTCGACGACGGTGCCGTTCGGCAGGGTCTTCACCGTGATCATGTCGGCCGCGACGACGTAGGCGGCGCGCTTGGTGCCGGCGGGCGCGTCGTAGAAGTAGGCCTTCTCCGGGATGACCGGCGCCCAGCCCGCGACCCCGGCGCGCTCCACCTTGGTGCCGCCGAAGAAGCGGATGTCCTTCGTGTCCATCATCCGCATGCAGGCGCTCGGGCTCTCGTCGAGCTCGAGGACGAGCTCCGGAGGCGCCGCGCCCTCGCCCTTCTTCTCGACCCGGAGGCGGCCCTGGATCGGGCCGCTGAAGCCGTCCGCCGCGGTGACGATCGCGCCCTCGGCGCCGTTGTCCATCTCGTCGATGTGTCCGCTGAAGGCGAAGCTGCAGATCGCGCCGCCGTGCTCCGGATCGCCGATCGTCGAGTAGACGCTGCCGCGGACCTCTCCCTCGTGGACGACGATCTTGTAGTCGCCGTAGTCGGCGGACGCGAAGCGAAGGCCCGCGCTCGCGTCGGCCGGAGCGCTCTGCGCGGCGGCAGACCCGCCTGCTTCCTCCGTCGGGGACGCGCAGCCCACGACGCCGAGGAGACCGAGGACGACGACCGAACCGAGCCACGCGCGCGACGACATGATGGAACCCCTTTGCCGGAAGCGTCCGCGTCGGTGCGGACGAGGAGGGGCTCAGCAACCGTCGTGCCGCACTGGCGGCCGCGCGATTCCACGCGAAAAGCGTGGTTTCGCGATGCGGGCCGCGCCTCGTGGGATCACGTCGGCTTCGCGAACTGGGAAGTCGTCTCGCAGACGGGAGGCCGCAGCGCGGCTCAATCGATGCGGCTACCGCGATAGATCGCGTCCACGCGCAGCTCGGTCTCGAGGCTCGGGACGGGGACGGCTCCTCCCGCGATCGCGACCCGCGTCGTCCACGTTCCGTCCTCCCCGCGGCCGTGGACGGTGATGCGACGCTCGCGGTGGGAGACGACGACGTACTCGAGGAGCGACGGGATCGTCCGGTACGCCTCGAGCTTCGTGCTCGTGTCGTACTCCTCCGAGGAGTCGCTCGTGACTTCGACGAGGATCCGGGGGTTGAGCGCGGTCGCGGTCGGGCTCGGCGGATGCTGCTCGAGGGGCCCGCAGATGACCGCGCCGTCCGGGAACGTGGCGAGCCCGACGGCCTCGACGTAGATGCGGAGATCGGAGGTGTGCGCCCGGCACGGGCGCTCGCCGATCGCGTTGCCGAGCGCGCGAAGAACTTCTGCGGCGAGCGCCGAGTGCTCCTCGGTGGCGCCGGCCATCGCGTAGATCTCGCCGTCGAGGAACTCGTGCTTCGTCGAGCTCGTGAGCTCGAGCGCGACGTAGTCCGCATAGGTGTAGCGGTGGACGCGGCGCGCGAGCGTCATCGGCAACTCAGCCCCGCACGCTCGCGCCGCCGACCGGGAGCACTTCGCGCGTCATGTTGCGGATCCCCGTGTCGGTGACGAGGATGTCGTCCTCGATCCGGATCCCGCCGAAGGGGGCGAGCGCTTCGACGAGGTTCCAGTCCACGAGCGCCGCCTCGGGCTTGTTCCGGAGCGCCGCGAGCAGGCCGTCGATGAAGTAGACGCCCGGCTCGATCGTGAAGACCTGGCCGGCCTCGATCCGCGACGTGTTGCGGAGGAACGGGTTGTCCGGGCGCGGCGCCGTCGTCGCGCAGCCGACGTCATGGGTCTGGAGGCCGAGCGAGTGCCCGAGCCCGTGCGGGTAGAACGCACGGCTCACGCCTCGCTTGTCGATCTCCTCCGCCGAGCCCTTCGCGATCCCGGCCTCGACGAGCAGCGCCGAGAGCTCGCGGTGCGACGCATCGTGGAGCTCTTCGTAGGGCTTGCCGATCGCGATCTGCGCGCAGAGTCGCTTCTGCATCGCCTCCATCGCCGTCACGAGCCCGGCGAACGTCGCGCCGGCGGCGCCGCGCGGGCGCGCCCACGTGCGCGTGATGTCGGAGCAGTAGCCGAGACATGTCGCGCCCGCGTCGACGAGGAGCGACTCCGCCTTCGCCGGATCGCGCCCGTAGGCGACGTGGTGGAGGATCGCCGCGTTCCGCCCGGCCGCGACGATGTTCTTGTACGGCGTGTCCTGATCGTCCTGCTTCGTCGACGACAGGTACATCAGGTGGAGATCGAGCTCGGACTTGTCGCCCGACTCGAACGCGCGCCGGAGCGCTTCGTGGCCGTAGGCCGCGCGGCGGTTCGCCTCCGCGAGGCACGCGATTTCGTACTCGGTCTTCTTCGTGCGCGTCGCGTCGATCGCGGTGAGGAGCGCGGCCGGGTTCACGTCACGGAGGCCGAGCCGGTCGGCGGTGCAGACGTCCTCGCCGACGAACGCGACGTTCTTCCCGGGCGGGAGCTCGGGATGCGCCACCCGGCGCACGTCGAGCACGCCGAGGAAGAACGTCGCCTCCGGCGCGGCGGGCCGCTCCCAGAAGCTCTTGTTCTCGGGCCAGAAGAGGACCGGCTTCTTCCCCGGCTCGAAGAGGAGGAACGCGTCCGCGTCGCCGATCGGTGCCCAGCGCTGGAGCTCCGGCGTCGGACGCAGCGGGAAGTACTGGTCGTCGAACGACGACCGCTTCTTCGGCGTCCCCGAGTGGATGACGAGCGCGTCGAAGCCGGCCTTCGCGAGCGCGGTCGTGTACCGCTCCGAGAGCCAGGTGACGTGGGCGGCGTAGAGGCGTGCGAAGTGCTCGAGATCCACGGCTGGCACCCTAGCAAAACCGCGGAGAATCGCCCGCTCGAACGCGACGAGGCTCAGCCCTTCGCGAGCCGATCCACGACCGCGACGTACTTCTCCATCGCGGCGTCGCGCGACATGCCCTTCTTGCCGGCCCACGCGTCGTATTTCGCGCGGCCCTTCATGTCGAGCATCCCCGGACGGGACCCCGTGACGTCGCCGCTCGTCGCCTGCTTGTAGAGCGCATAGAGCTCGAGCAAGTCGTCGTTTCCCGGGGTCTTCGAGAGCTGCTTGACGCGGGCCTGGGCGGATTCGAACGAAGTCGCGAGCTCGGACATGGGCCGAGGCTCGCGCGTCCCGCTCTCGCCCGTCAAGCCGGGGCGCGCGGCTTGCTCGATCGTCTGGCGGACCCCATCATGACGCGGGGCGCCATTTCATGTCCCAGACGCTCGGACCGCTCTTCCTCCTCCTCTTCGCCGTCGCGGCGATCTTCGTCGCGGGCGTGTGGATCTACGTGTTCGCGTCGTACTGGCTGATGCGGCCTCATGCGACCGAGCGCCACCCATCGATCGCGATCCGCGCGATGGTGCGGGAGGCGTTCCTCGCGTTCCTGAGCCAGCCCTTCCTGCCGCTCTTCTACCTGGTGGGCCGCCGGATGGACCGGCTCCTCTTCCTCCCCGGCGCGCGGCGCGCCCTCGCGACGATGGCGGAGCCGCCGCCGCTGCCGGCGGCCGATCTGCCCGAGCCGCTCGTCGAGGAAGTCGCCGGTGAAGGGCCGGTCCCGATCGTGCTCGTGCACGGCTACATGCAGAACCGGGTCGGCTTCGTCGCGCTCGCGCGGGCGCTCGCGGTCCGCGGGCTCGGGCCGATCTTCGGGTTCAACTACCCGTGGTTCTCGTCGATCGACCGGAACGCCGATCGCCTCGCGCGCTTCGTCGACGAGGTCTGCGCCGAGACCGGCGCATCGGAAGTCGACCTCGTCTGTCACTCGATGGGCGGGCTCGTCGCGGTCGAGATGATGCGGAAGCGCGCGAAGGCGCCGCCGCTCCGCGTGCGGCGGTGCGTGACGATCGCGACGCCGCACGCCGGCGTCGCGTGGCGCGGGCCGATCCTCGGGATCGGCGCGACGAGCCTCCGCCGCGGCTCCGCGCTCCTCGAGGCGCATGCGGGCGCCGAGCTCGGGATCCCGTGCCTCTCGGTCTATTCGTCCCACGACAACATCGTCCACCCGAAGGAGACCGCGAGCCTCGGCAAGCGCGGTGGACGCGACCTCGAGGTCGAAGGGGAAGGGCACCTCGCGATCCTCTTCTCGAAGGCGGTCGCCGACCACGTCGCGACGTTCCTCACGGAGCGGGATCCGGTATAGTCCGCGGCCCATGCAGCCTGCGGAAGACGCGGTGTTCGCGACGATCAGCCCGGCGACGGGCAAGGCCCTCGGAGACGTCTCGCCGACGGATCCGAAGGAGCTCCCGTCCCTCCTCGCGCGTGCGCGTGACGCGCAGCGCGCGTGGGCGGAGAAGAGCGTCGTCGAGCGGATCAAGGCCGTGTCCGCCGTCCGCGTCCGGATCCTCGGCGCCGCCGAGAGCCTCGCGAAGACGATCCACGAGGAGACCGGAAAGCCCGTCGCGGAAGCCCTACTCGGCGAAGTGCTCGCGAGCGCGGACGTCGTCTCGTACTGGGCGGACGTGATCGAGGAGCACCTCGAGCCGTGGGAGCCCGAGATGGATGCGCTCAGCTATCCGAAGAAGGATGCGCTGATCCATCGCGAGGCGCGCGGGGTCGTCGGCTTGATCTCGCCGTGGAACTTCCCG
The DNA here is from genome assembly GCA_039809485.1 of Polyangiaceae bacterium. Lineage (GTDB taxonomy): Bacteria > Myxococcota_A > Polyangia > Polyangiales > Polyangiaceae > Labilithrix. The sequence goes on from JBDHVE010000003.1 coordinate 18,603, forward strand.
TTCGCGCTGCCGCTCCGCACGATCGTGCCCGCGCTCCTCGCCGGCAACGCCGTCGTGCTGAAGCCGAGCGAGGTGACGCCCCGTACCGGCGCACGAATCGCGGAGCTCTTCGCGGGGCTCCTCCCGGAGGACCTCCTCGTCGTCGCGCAGGGCGCGGGCGCGCTCGGTGCCGCGCTCTGCGAAGCGGATGTCGACGTCGTCGTCTTCACCGGGAGCCCGACGACGGGCCGCAAGGTCGCGCACGCGTGCGCGGAGCGCTTGATCCCGTGCGCGCTCGAGCTCGGAGGGAAGGACGCCGCGATCGTCCTCGCCGACGCCGATCTCGATCGCGCCGCGAACGGCGTCCTCTGGGGCGCGATGATGAACGCCGGTCAGAACTGCGGCGCGGTCGAGCGCGTGTACGTCGCGTCGGAGGTGGCCGCCGCGTTCACCGCGAAGCTCACGCAGGCGACGAAGTCGCTCCGCCTCGGCAAGGACGTCGGCTCGCTCACGACGAAGGCGCAGCGCGAGATCGTCGAGCGCCACGTGCGCGCCGCGAAGGACGCGGGCGGCGAGATCCTCGTCGGAGGGGAAGCCGTCGACGAGGACGGCGCGCCGCTCGGCTATCGCCCCACGGTCGTGAAGCTCGCGGAGGACACCGGCGCGCTCGTCACCGACGAGACGTTCGGCCCGGTCGTACCGGTCGTCGAGGTGAAGGACGTCGAGGACGCGATCCGGCGCGCGAACGCGTCGCGCTACGGCCTCACCGCCAGCATCTGGTCGAAGGACGTCGCGAAGGCGGAGAAGCTGGCGAAGCGTCTCCGCGCCGGCGTCGTCACGATCAACAACCACTCGTTCACCGGCGCGATCGCGTCGATGCCGTGGAGCGGCGTCGGGGAGTCGGGCTGGGGGATCACCGGCTCGCCGCTCGCGCTCGATCACCTGACGCGTCCGCGGCTCGTCGTCGTCGATCGAAACCGCGCGAAGCGGGAGCTGTGGTGGTTCCCGTACACGCCGACGCTCGAGAAGCTCGCGATCGCCTTCGCGGTGATGCGGGGCGGCGCCGGGTCGGCCGCCGCCCGGATCGGCGCGGCGCTCTCCGCGATCGGCCTCCTCCGCGCCCGGTCGCGCGAGCTGTCGAGCGGCAAGGCCGCCGAGTGACGTTGCGGCGGCGCGCCTGCGGTGGTTAAGATCTGGCCGGGTGGTCAGATGAAGCTCGCACGCCGGACCGGATACAAGAAAAGCGAGGAAAGTCGGCAACAAGTGCTCGACGCGGCGCTGGCCGTCATCGCGCGCCGTGGCCTCTCCAGCACGAGCGTCCAGGACATCGCCGACGAGGCGGGCCTCAGCAAGGGGTCGGTGCACTACCACTTCGAGAGCAAGGACGAGCTCGTCGAGCGCGTCCTCGACCACGCCTGTCAGACCGTGGAGGCGCGCGTCCGCGCGTCCTTCGAGGCGCCGGGGAGCCCGGTCGAGAAGGTCCGCGCGGCGGTCGTCACGATGTGGGGCCTCCGCCGCGACGGCGCGCCCGAGATCCGTGTCATGACGGAGCTCTTCGCGCAGGCGCGGCAGAACCCGAAGATCTGCAAGGCGCTCGGCGATCAGCTGCGGAGGGCGCGCGCGCAGATCCTCGAGGTCGGTCTCAGCTCGCTCGTCGCGATGGGGCTCAAGCCGCGAGTCTCGATCGAGGTGATCCCGCGGCTCCTGCTCGCGGCGCTCGACGGCCTCGCCATCCACCACATCGTGGATCCCGTGACGCCCGAAGAGGAAGCGGATCTGCTCCGTGGCGTCGAGACGACGTTCCTCGCGCTCTTCGAGCTCTGAGCCGGGTGGGCGCGTAGCGGCCGAAGAGCGGGACCTCGAGTCAGATCCTTCGCGTCCGGCGATCGAGGACTTCCGTGCATCCGGGGAGGAGGACCGCGCGCACCGGCGCGATGCCGACGAAGCCGAGGATCCCGAGGAGAATCAAGCTGGTTCCAGGGCTTCCGAGGAGCTCGAACAAGTTGTCCAAGAGCATGACGACCTCATCCTTTCTGGCTGGCCGGCCAGTATGTTTTGGCCATGTGGCCAGTTTGTCAAGGTAGAGGTCCGAGATCGGTCGTACCATGTAGGTGCGCGCAGCGCCCTGACTGCGCCCCGAACGTCAGCGAACGCGTCGGAGCGCAGCCCCTCTCGCGGCAAATGGAACGGCCTGCACCGAAAATCGGTGCGCTTCGTTCCGATGCCGAATGGAACGGAATGCACCGGAAATGGGTGCAGCTCGTTCCATCCTGCGCGAGGGAGCCCCGCCCCCGCCCGTGCGTGCGCGGGCGGAAGGGCCGTCGCTTCAGTAGGTGATGACGCTCTCGACGCGGCCCGGCTCGAGCACCTTGCGGCCGTGGAGGAACGCGAGCTCGATCACGAACGCGTACGCGACGACGGTCCCGCCCTGCGTCGCGACGAGCTCGGCGGCCGCGCGCGCGGTGCCGCCGGTCGCGAGCACGTCGTCGACGACGAGGACGCGGCCGCCCTTCTTGATCGACGCCTTGTGCATCTCGAGCTCGGCGGTCGAGTACTCGGTCTTGTACGCGACGCGGTCGCTCTCGGCCGGCAGCTTCCCAGGCTTCCGCGCCGGGACGAAGCTCGCGTTCAGGCGCGCCGCGAGCGCCCCGCCGAAGATGAAGCCGCGCGCCTCGACGCCGACGACGGCGTCGACGTGCTCGCCGATGAAGCGCTCCGCGATCGAGTCGAGCACGATGTGGAATGCACGCGGCTCGGCGAGGAGCGGGGTGATGTCCTTGAAGAGGATGCCGGGCGTCGGAAAATCCGGGATGTCACGGATCTTCGACTTGGCGTACGCGAGCGTGCCTTCCGAGAGCATGAGCCCCGGCTTATCACGCTCCGGGGCGCGAGCCAGCCCCGAGCGCCTCGAGCGCCGCCCCCACCACGCGCGCCGCGACGCCGCCGGTCTCCGGCACGGTGAGGTCGAGGACGAGCGGCGTCACGGAGGCCGCCCCGTCGTCGTAGGCGTCGGTGTCGCTGCCGGGATCGCGCTCGTGACGGACGCCGGGCCCGCCGAGCCACATGTACTCGCGCCCGCGCGGATCGTGCCGCACGTCGATGATCTCCTCGTAGAGGCGCGCCCCGAGGCGGGTCGTCCGGATCTCGCCCGTCCACGCCTTCGGCACGTTCACGTTGAGGAGCGGCGTCCGGCGCGCGAGGGAAGGGCCGGGATTCGTGCGAGGCAGGCCGCCGGTGTCGGCGTAGAGCGCTTCGGCGAGCGTGCGGACGAGCCCGGCGACGCGCGGGATGTCGGCCGAGACCGGCGCGCTCGCGGCGATCGCGGGGATCCCGCGGAGCGCGCCTTCGCGCGCGGCGGCGATCGTCCCCGAGTAGAACGCGTCCTGTCCGAGGTTCAGCCCTCGGTTGATCCCGGAGCAGACGAGATCGGGCCAACGCGGGAGGAATCGCTGCCCCGCGTGGAGCGCGACGTAGACGCAATCGGCCGGCGTCCCGTCGATCGCGAAGATCCCGTCCTCGACCTTCCGCGCGCGGAGCGGGCGATGGAGACTGAGCGAGTGGCTCGTCGCGCTCTGCTCGGTTTCGGGCGCGACGACGATCACCTCCGCCCAGGTCGACAGCACCTCGCGCAGCGTGCGGAGGCCGGGGCTCGCGTGTCCGTCGTCGTTCGAAACCAGCACGAGGGGGCGCATGGAGGGCGCCACTCTAGTCCAGAGCACCGGGTCGGCGCGGTCCGCATCGCGTACTGAACAGATGGATCCCATCAGATCTCAAGTGCTTGGAACAAAAGAGATCCGAAAGCTTCACAGGCGTTCAGTGCTGAACATAATGGAGTCCATGACCCTCGAGATCAGCGTCCTCCGCGCCCTCCTCCGCCTCGCCCGCCGCCGCAGCCCCGCCACCACCTCCGAGCTCCTCGTCCGCGTCGAAGCCGACGGGCAGGAGCTCGAGCGCATCCTCGACCGCCTCGCCCGCGCCGAGCTCGTCTACCGCACCGAAGCCGGCACCCGCCTCTCGCTCGGCGGCCTCGCCGTCGCCGCCGCGAGCTGCGCGCCCGTCAGGGGCGCACCGAAGGCGAAGAAGCAGGAAGCTGCGGCCCGCGCACGTGTCCTCCCGATGGTCCGTCGCCGCCGCGCAGCCTGAGCGCGAGTCCCCGGGCCAGTCGTGGTAGAGCCCTTCCGCGTGAACGGCCCTCGCGAGACCCACGAAGCCGCCCTCGCCAAGCGCAAGGAGCAGAAGGACGCGCTCGAGGCGAAGGCAACCGGGATCGGGACGGCACGTCTCGTCGTCTTCCTCGGCGCGATCGTCCTCGTCGGCGCAATCGCCTTCGTGCACCTCCCCGGGATCGCCTGGGTCGGCGTCCTCGCCCTCGTCCTCGCCTTCGCCGTCCTCGTCGTGGTCCACGCGCGGATCCACGCGAAGAAGGACCAGGCCCTCGCGGCCGTCCGCTTCCACGAGCGCGCGCTCGCCCGCATGCGGGGCGAATGGCGCGCCTTCCCGTCGAAGGGCGAGCGCTTCGCGTCGCCGACCCATCCCTTCGCGGGCGACCTCGACGTCTTCGGTCGGTCCTCGCTCTTCCAGCTCGTCGACGCGACGGGCACGCGCTTCGGCGAGGAAGTGCTCGCGAAGTGGCTCTCCGGCGAGGACACCGGCGCGTCCTTCGAGGAGACCGTCCGCGCCCGCCAGGAGGCGGTGCGCGACCTCGCGCCACGCGTCGAGCTCCGCGAGCAGCTCGCGGTCGCTTCCACGATCGAGGACGAGGAAGGGGACAAGCCCGATCCGCGCCCGTTCGTGATGTGGGCCGGCCAGAGCGGCACGTCGACCGGCGGGTCCCTGCCTTCGAGCCTCCGCGCCGTCGCGCTCGGCCTCCCGCTCCTCACGATCGGGACTGCGATCGCCGGAAGCCTCGGCTTCGCGCCGCGCCTCGCGTTCCTCGCGCCGTTCGCGGTGTCCGTGTTCGTCCTCGGCAGCCTCCGCGGAAAGCTCGCGCCGGCGCTCGAGGCCGCGTCGTCGAAAGAAGGCGTCCTCGCGCGTTACGGCGGGATGCTCGCCCTCCTCGAGCGCGAGAAGCTCGAGGCGCCGATGCTCCTCGCCCTCCAGAAGCGGCTCCGCGAGAGCGGCGCTTCGGCGACGGAGGAGATGGCGTCGCTCTCGCGCATCGTCGGCTTCCTCGACGCGCGGCAGAACGAGGTCTTCCGCTTCTTCATCGGCCCCGCGCTCATGTGGGATCTCTGGTGCGGCCTCGCGCTCGACGCGTGGCGGACGCGGGCGGGGCGCGCCGTGTTCGGCTGGTTCCGCGCGCTCGCGGAGCTCGAAGCGCTCGCGTCCCTCGCCGGCTTCGCCTTCGAACGTCCCGATCACGTCTACCCCGAGCTCGTCGCCGAGCCGGTCTACGAGGCGGAGCACCTCGGGCACCCGCTGATCGACGCGGGCAAGCGCGTCTCGAACGACGTCACGATCCACGGGCCCGGCCACGCCCTCGTCGTCACCGGCTCGAACATGTCGGGCAAGAGTACGCTCCTCCGCGCGCTCGGGATCAACGCCGTCCTCGCGAACGCCGGCGCGCCGGTCTGCGCGAAGCGCCTCCGCCTCGGGCACCTCCGCGTCGCGACGAGCATGCGCGTGTCGGACTCGCTCGAGGAGGGGACGAGCCGCTTCTACGCGGAGCTGAAGAAGCTGAAGCTCGTCCTCGATCTCGCACGCTCGTCGCGCGCGAAGAACGCAGAGCACGGGACGGTGCTCTTCCTCCTCGACGAGATCCTCCACGGGACGAACACGCGCGAGCGCTTGATCGGCGCGCGCGCGATCCTGCGCGAGCTGCTCGATCAGCGCGCGATGGGCGCGGTCTCGACCCACGACCTCGGGCTCGGCGATCTCGAGAACGAGGTGCCCGGCAAGGTCCGGAACGTCCACTTCGAGGAGCAGGTCGAAGGCGACGTGATGAGCTTCGACTACAAGCTCCGTGAAGGCATCGTCCAGAGCTCGAACGCGCTCCGGCTGATGAAGATCGTCGGGCTCGATCTCGTCGAGAAGCCCTCCGCCTAGCTCGGACGGTCCTCGGGCGCGACGCGCACGCGGACGAGCACGAACGGCGCGACGACGAGCGACTCCCACCGGTCGTCGGTGATCTTCGACCAGGTCTCGAGCTCGAGGAGCGACGGCTTCCGGAGCAGGCCCTTCTCGATCCAGCCGGACACGCGCGCCTTGTCGTCGCGCACCACCGCTTCCGCGACGTCGAGGATGTCGAGCTCCGGCGCGAGGATCACGACGGCGCCGCGTGCGAGGTGGGCTCTGAGGTCGCTGAAGAAGACGTTTCCGAGAGCGGCAGCGAGCGACTCGCGCATCCCCTCAGTCTAGCAAGTTCACCCGCCGATGCCGCGCATCGAGACGCGCGCGGCACTCTCTTCGGTGCAGCCCTTCCACACCTCACCGTCGGGCTTCATCTTCCACGCGTCGGACACGGCGCGCTCCACCGCCGCGGCATCGCCTCGGCGCGCGAGCGCAGCCGCAGGCAAGCCGTCGTTCGTCGCGAGGCACGGGCGGAGCGTGCCGTCCGCCGCGACGCGCAGTCGATCGCATCCCTTGCAGTACGTGTCGCTCGTCCCGCTGATGAAGCCGACTCTCTTGCCGGCCGTCCCGCGCGCGGCGAGGTAGCGCGCGGGGCCGCGATCGTGCTCGCGAAGCGGCTCGCCGACCTCGAGGAGGTCCGCGAGCCGCGCGCGCATCTCGCTCGCCGTCACGACGCGGTCCTGGAGGTTCGCGCCTTCGCCGACCGCCATCACCTCGAGGAAGCGCGGGACGATGCCGCGCTCCCACGACCAGCGCACGATGGGCTCGAGCTCGTCCTCGTTCTCGCCGCGGACGACGACGGCATTCAGCTTGATCTCGTCGAAGCCCGCCTCGCGCGCGGCCTCGATTCCGCGGAGGACGGGCTCGAGCTTCCCCCCGCGCGTCATCCGGCGGAAGCGCTCCGGATCGAGCGTGTCGAGCGACACGTTGAGGCGATGGAGGCCCGCTTCGCGGAGCGGACGTGCGAGCGCCGCGAGGCGCGTCGCGTTCGTCGTCAGCGCGACGTCGTCGAGGCCGAGCGTCCCGAGGAACGCGATGACGTCCGCGAGGGCAGGGTGGAGGAGCGGCTCGCCGCCGGTGATGCGCACGCGCCTGACGCCGGCGCGCACGAGCCCGCGCACCATCGTCTTCCACGCCTCGAGGTCGAGGCGCTCCTCGAGGTAGCCGTCGTGCTTGTGCGGACGGCAGTAGATGCACGCGAGGTCACACCGATCCGTGAGCGACAAGCGCACGGATCGCGGCGGCGTCGCCACCTGCGGCGCGGGAGTCGGTTGGAGCACCGGGAGCGCGAGCATCCAGCCCGAACCATAGCCGAAGACCGCCCGTCCTGCCTCGGGTAGGCTCGCCTCGTGAGCGCCCCGCAAGCAGGCTCGAGCAGCACCGCAGCGCGTCGTCCGCGCGTCCTCACCGTGACGGTCAGCGATACGCGGACGGAGGCCGACGACGGCTCCGGCCGCGTCCTCGCGGAGGAGCTCGCGGCCTTCGACCTGGTGCGTCACGTCATCGTCCCCGACGACCGCGAGCGCATCGCCGAGCTCGTCCGAGCCGTCGCGCGCTGCGACGACGCGGACGCGATCGTCCTCACCGGCGGAACGGGCATCGCCGCGCGCGATCAGACGATCGAGGCGATCACGCCGCTGTTCGAGAAGACGCTCGACGGCTTCGGCGAAGCCTTCCGGCGGCTCTCGTGGGACGAGATCGGCCCGCGCGCGGTGCTGTCCCGCGCGGTCGCGGGGACGGTGGAGCGCTGTCTCGTGTTCGCGCTGCCGGGGAGCACGAAGGGCGCGCGGCTCGGCGCGAAGGCGCTCGTCGCGCCGATCCTCGGGCACGCCGTCGATCTCCTCGCCGGCCGCACCGGCCACGGCAGCCACGGCGGAGGCGCGCCGTGAACGTCACCGTCCTCTACTTCGCCGTCGTCCGCGAGCTGGTCGGCAAGGACGAGGAGCGCCTCGTGCTTCCCGAGCCGATGACGATCGACGCCTTCGCGCGCCACCTCGAAGCGATCCATCCGGCCCTCGCCGGCCGCCTCGCCTCGGTGCGCTTCGCGCGGAACGAAGTGTTCGCCGAGCCCACGGAAAGGGTCGCCGAGGGCGACGTCCTCGCGGTCATCCCGCCGGTCGCGGGCGGTTAGTGGCGGTGCTCCTCCCCATGGCACCGCGCGTCGACCCACCCGACCCACGCCGCGCCGTCCGGGCCGTGCTCGCGTTTCCAGATCGGCACCCGCGCCTTGATCCGGTCGATGAGGAGCCGGCACGCCCGGAACGCCTCGCCGCGATGCGGCGCGCTCGCGGCGCAGATCACGGCGACGTCGCCGACGACGAGCGAACCGGTCCGATGCAGCGCGCAGACGCGGACGCCCTGGATCTCCGCCTCGATCTCGCGCGCGATGCTCTCCATCTCGCGAACGGCCATCGACGCGTAGGCCTGGTACTCGAGGCGCGTGACCACGCGGCCCTCGTTCTCCTCGCGGACCGCGCCGATGAACGTCGCGATCCCGCCCGCCCCGGCGTGCGCGACGGCAGACACCGCTTCGTCGAGCGAGAGCGGCGACTCGCGGAGGTCGACCTTCACGGTTCCTCCGCCGCGTCCGAAGAAGGCCGCGTCCAGGGCCCGCTCTTGCCGCCGCTCTTCGAGAGCAGCGCGACGTCGAAGGTGATCGCGCGGTCGATCGCCTTGAGCATGTCGTAGAGCGTCAGCGCGGCGGTGCTCGCGGCGACGAGGGCCTCCATCTCGACGCCGGTGCGGTCGCGCGCTTCCGCCCGCGCCTCGACGAGCGCGATCCCGCCGCGGAGCTGGATGTCGATCGTCACTTTCGTCAGGGCGAGCGCGTGACAGAGCGGGATGAGCTCGTGGGTGCGCTTGGCGGCCTGGATCCCCGCGATCCGAGCGGTCGCGAGGACGTCGCCCTTCGGCGTGTCGCCCGCGCACAGGCGGTCGAAGGTGGCCTTCGCCATCCGCACGCGCGCGCGCGCGACGGCGACCCGCGCCGTCACTTCCTTCTCGCCGACGTCGACCATGTGCGCGTGCCCCTCGGCGTCGAGGTGCGTGAGCTCGCCCTTCTGCTCGCTGCCCATGCGCGCGAGCATAGCGCTCCGCTCAGCCGGCGAGGTCGGACAAGAGGAGGATGTCGACCTCGTCGCCGGCCGCGACGCCGGCCTGGTGCTCGGGGATGCACACGAGCGCGTCGGCCTGCGCCATGCTCGTCGGTGCGCCGCTCGCCTGGTTCGAGAGCGTCGTGACGAGGAGGCCCTGATCGGCCTGCGCGAGCGACGCGCGCGCGAGCTCGAGCCGCCCCGGATCGTGCGCGTGCGGCCGGGTCATGCGGGCACGGGAGAAGGCGGGGAACGGACGGCGATCGCCCTGGAGCGCGCGGAGGAGGGGCACGCCGAAGACGGCGAACGTCACCATCGCGCTCGAGGGATTGCCCGGCAGCCCGAGCACGAGCGTGTCCCGCCCGCCGGCGCGTGGCCGGCGCCCGATCGCGATCGGCTTCCCCGGCTTGATCGCGACGCGCCAGAACTCCATCGTGACGCCGACCGCCTCGAGCGCCGGGCGCACGAGGTCGTGATCGCCGACGCTCACGCCGCCGATCGTGACGACGACGTCGGCTTCGTCGAGCGCCTTCGCGAACGCTTCCTCCGTCGCGGCGCGATCGTCCTTCACGTACGGGCGCGCGTGCGCGACGGCGCCGGCCCGCCGCGCCATCGCGCGGAGGGCGAACGTGTTCGACTCGGGGATCGTGCCGTCGCGTGCGCCGCTTCCCGGCGTGCGGAGCTCGTCGCCGGTCGCGAGGACCGCGACGACGGGGCGCTTCGAGAGGACCACCTCGTCGCGGTCGCACGCGGCCGCGAGGGCGAGGTGCGCGGGCCGGAGACGCGTCCCGCGCGCGATGGCGACGGCGCCCGCGGCTAGGTCCTCGCCCCGCCTCCGGATGTGCTGCCCCGCGCGCGGCTTCGCGGTGAGGACGGCGACGTCGCCGTCGCGGGTGACGTTCTCCTGCATCACGATCGTGTCCGCCCCGGCCGGCACCGGCGCGCCGGTGAAGATGCGCATCGCCGCGCCCGCTTCGAGCGGCGGCGCGAGGGCGCCGGTGCGGCTCTCGCCGCGGACGGGGAGCCGTGCCGGCAGCGTGTCGCCCACGTCCTCTGCCCGGAGCGCATAGCCGTCCATCGCGCTGTAGTCGAAGCCGGGCAGGTCGAACGGGGCCGCGACGTCCTCGGCGAGGACACGGCCGTCGGCCTCCTCGACCGCGCACCCCTCCGCGCCGAGGGTGGGAGCCCCGAGGGCGAGCACACGGGCGAGGGCTTCTTCGAAGCGCAACATGGCCCGTGGGCGTACCATGGGAGGCGTGAGCCAGTCGATGAGGTGGGGTGCCTTCGTCGTCGCGGCGACGCTCGCGGGCGTCCTCGCGGTGCCTGCATGTGGCGACTACGGGCAGATCACGCTCGTGGATCCGGGCGACGGCGGGACGTTCGGGACGCAGATCGCGCGTGGCGTCGGCGCGTCGTGCTCGGCCGGCGAGCCGTGCCGCGCCGGCCTCGCGTGCACCGAGGGCAAGTGCGCTCCCGGGCGCCTCCTCGAAGACGGCGCGACGTGCGTAATCAGTGCAGAGTGCAAGGAAGGGCTCTACTGCTCCTCCGACCGGCGCTGCCGGGCGGCAGGGCGCGGCGCGCTCGGTGATCCGTGCGCGAGCGAGGCGGAGTGTGCGAGCGGCCTTCGCTGCAACGCGGTCGGGCTCTCGGCCGAGTGCGCGCCGGAAGGCGCGACCGACCTCGGCGGCGCATGCAATACGGCGGCGGACTGCTTCGGCGGCCTCCTCTGCACCGGCGGCACGTGCGCGGCGCCGCCGGAGGGCACCGGCGGTCCGCCCGTCGCGCTCCCGACGTTCAAGGGCGTGACGTGCGAGGACGAGACGGCTGCGCCTGCCCGCGCGCACTTCCGCGTCCCGCGCGGCGACGCCGCGGACGGCGACTTCTTCCGCCTCCCGTTCCCGAACGACGTGCGGCGGAAGAACGGTCGTCCTTCGCTCGCGGGCTTCCCGACCCCGGGCGCGGACGTGCTCGGGTTCGACCTCGTCGATCGCTATCGCACGTGGATCGAGGCCAACACGGACGGCTTCTCCGTGACGTCCTCCGTCGTCCTCCGGTTCGCGGGGGCGATCGACTTCGAGTCGTTCAAGACGAAGGAGACGATCCGCTTCGTCGATCTCACCGCGAGCGCCGACGTCGGGTTCGGGTGGAGCGCGACGACCGGCAAATCGCCCTATCTCTGCGGCCCCTCGCTCACGCTCCGGCCGTCTCCCGGCGAGCCGCTCCTCCCGGGCCACACCTACGCCGTGCTCGTCTCGAACGCGGCGAAGGCGAAGGGCGGGGGAGCGATCGAGGTCTCGTCCGACCTCCGCGCCATCGTCGGGGCGAGCGATCCCGGCGCGCCGCTCTCGGAGGCGTGGACGTCGTACGCGCCGCTCCGGACGTGGGCGGCGGCCGCGAGCTACGACCTCGGGAAGCTCGTCACCGCGACCGTGTTCACGACGAACACCGCACCGAACGTCGTCGCGAAGACTGCCGACGTCGTCGCGGCTTCGGCAGTGCCGCCGATCAAGGGCTGGGTGAAGTGTGGCGCCGCGCCTTCACCGTGCGCCGATGCGCTCGGCGAGCGCGCGTGCCCCGCGGGCGCCGACGCGCAGTTCGACGAGCTCCACGCGCTCGTCTCGCTCCCCGTGCTCCAGAAGGGCGCGCCGCCCTATCGCGCGAGCGCGGACGACGGGGATGTCGTCCTCTCCGCCGACGGAACGCCCACCGTCAACGGCTCCCAGGACGTGTGCCTCTCGCTGACGGTGCCGAAGGGCGTCGTCATGCCGGCGGGCGGCTGGCCGCTCGTCGTCTACGCGCACGACACCGGCGATCACTTCCGGAGCCACGTCGCACGCGGGCTCGCGAAGCGCTTCGCGACCGCGGACGCGGGAGCCGCGAACGTCGCCGTCCTCGGCTTCGATCAGGTCGGGCACGGCACGCGAAAGCCTGCCGGCGTGAACGCGATCGGGGCCGCGCTCCCGACGTGGAGCCCGGGCGCGATGCGCGGCGTCACGGTGCAGTCGGTCGCCGACGTCCTCGGCGTCCTCCGCGCCGCGCGTGCGCTCGACGTCGCTGCGGCGTCGTCGCCGACGTCGAATCCGATCCGGTTCGGACCGGTCGTCCTCTTCGGCCACGGCCAGGGCGCGGCGGCCGTCTCGATCGCGGCGCCGCGCACGAACGTGGACGGTGTCGTCCTCGCCGGCCACGGCGGGAGCTTCCTCGACCTCTTTCCGACGAAGACGCGCTTCGCGAGCACGTTCGCGGTCGCGCCGATCGTGCTCGGCGAGTCGCCGCTCGCGGGCTCGCCCGTCCTCTCGCTCCTCCAGAGCGCGCTCGATGCGGAGGACCCCGTCGCGCACGCCGAGGCGCTCGTGCGGTCCGGCGCGACCGCGAAGAAGCACGTCTTCATGGTCTACGGCCAGGGCGACTCCTTCGCGCCCGCGCCCACGCAGGCGGCCTACGCGCTCGCGGCGGGGCTCGGCGTCGCCGCGCCTCCCGGCAGCGTGACGAACGCCGATCCGATCCAGCCGACGACGCTGCCCGTCCCCGCCGGTGCGAACGTCGCCGGCGGCACCTTCACCGCGATCGTGCGCCAGGTACGCGGCGCCGGGAAGCGACGGCCACTACTCGGCGTTCGTCGATCCGAACGCGGTGGCGGACGTCGACCGCTTCGTCGCCGACGTCGCACGCGCCGTCGTGCCGATGATCGGTCGCTAGAGCTCTTCGGCGGTGAACGCGATGACGTCGCCGATCGAGGTCGAGCCGCACACGAGCGCGACGAGGCGATCGAAGCCGATCGCGTTGCCGCCGCTGTCGGGCATCCCGCGCTCGAGCGCTTCGAGGAAGCGCTCGTCGAGCGGGTAGACCGGCTTGCCTCGCTTCGCGCGATCCGCCTGGTCGGAGAGGAAGCGTGCGCGCTGCTCCTTCGCGTCGGTGAGCTCGCCGAAGCCGTTGCACAGCTCGACGCCCGCGACGTAGAGCTCGAACCGCTCGGCGAAGCGCGGATCGGACGGGTTCCTCCGCGCGAGCGACGCCTGCGTCGTGGGGTAGTCGGTCACGAACACGGCGTGGTCGAGGCGCGCGAGCGCGGGCTCGACGTGGTCGACGAGGAGGCGGAAGAACGTGTCCTCGTCGTGCTCGGCGAGACGGAGCGCCTCCTCCGCCGAGACGCCGCCCCAACGCGCGAAGGCCTCGCAGATGGGCAGCCGCGCGAACGGCGGGCGGGTGTCGATCGTCCGCAGCACGCCGTCCTCGCTCACGCGCACGGAGCCGCCGGTCACGCGGGCGACGAGCTGCTCGGTGTCGCGCATCACCGCTTCGGCCTCTGCGCCGGCGCGGTAGAACTCGAGGATCGTGAACTCGGGGTTGTGACGCGAGCCGAGCTCGCCGGCACGGAACGCGTGCGTGAGCTGGAAGATCCGGCGCTGCCCGGAGACGAGCAGCCGCTTCATCTGGTACTCGGGCGACGTGATCAGGAAGCGCGGCGCCTCGTCCGGCCGCCGCGTCACGCCGGTCGGGATCGCCTCGTAGGCGTCGAGATGGAGGTCGAGCCCGGGGCAGGGGACGAGGATCGGCGTCTCGACCTCGGTGTACCCACGGGAGGCGAAGAACGCGCGCGTCTCCTCGAGCACGCGCGCGCGCGCTTCGAGCCGCTTCATCGAACGCGCTTCACGGCGAGAGCCCGCGGAGGAGCACGTCCGCGAGCTGCGTCGCGGCACGTGCGAGCGCTCCCTGCTCGGCGCGACCGAGCGCCCACGTGAGCGTGATGCCGTCGAGGGCGCCGAAGACGGCGCGCGCGGCGATGTGGGGGGACACGTCGCGCCGGAAGTCCCCCGAGGCCTGCCCCTCGGCGACGATCTTCGCGATGCCGTCGAGGTAGGCGAGGAAGCGCGGCGCCGCGAACTCCTTCATCAGCCGCGTCGACTGGCGGAGGATGACGGTGATGACCTCGGCGAGCTCGCGCTCGTGCTCGAGGAGCCCGAGCTGCATGTCGATGACGGCGCGGAGCTTCGCGGGCGCGTTCGGCTTCTTCGGGAGCTCTTCGCGCATGAAGGTGAGGAGGCGCTCGATCCGGTCCTCGAAGAGCGAGACGAGGAGCTCCTCCTTCGACTTGAAGTAGAGGTAGATCGTCCCGTCCGCGACGCCGGCCGCCTTCGCGACCTCGCTCACGCGCGTCGCGTGGAACCCGCTCCGCGCGAACACCTTCACCGCCGCCTCGAGGATGCGATCGCGCTTGTCGCCGCCACGGCGCTTCGGCTGCGGCGCGGCCTTCGCCGCGCGCTTCGGCTTCGCGCGCTTCGCCCCGCCCCGGGTGCTCCGCGAACTGAGTGAGGATTCACTCATCGAGCACGCGAGTACCAAAGGGCGCCGCCAGGGTCAATCAGCGCCCCTGTTCCACGGGCGCTCTCCGGCGTTTCAGCGCGCTGCGGCGACGGCGAGCACGCGCTCGGCGAACGCGCCGATCTGCGCGCCCATCCAGGGGCCGACGACGACGAGCGCGGCGATCACCGCGAGGAGCCGCGGGAGGTGCGCGAGCGTCGGGTCCTGGACCTGCGACGCCGCCTGGAACGCGGCGACGAGGAGCCCGACCAGCGCCGCGACGGCGAGCACCGGCAGCGCGACGGCGACGGAGAGGAGGAGCGCTTGCTGCGCGTGCTCGAGCAGGGTCGAGACGGGCATCGTGCGCTCGCTCTCAGCTGCCGTCGGCGGCGTCGGCGGCGTCCGACGCGTCCGCGGCGTCGGACGCCTGGCTCGCGTCGGCGTCCGACGAGGCGTCCTTCGTCACGACCGGCGCCGGGCCCGTGTCGGCCGGCGGTGCGGCGTCCGCGCCCGAGTTGCTCTGGCGGACACACGCGGGGTGCGTGGCCTGGTTCCGATCACGCGGGCAGCAGCGGTCCGCCGAGTTGTAGGGGTCGTTCACGGCCGTGTAGCCCGCGGCGATGTAGTCGCTGCCGGCAGCGCGGTCGCCCTTCGCGGCGGAGGCGGGGACGCAGACGAAGCCGCTCGCGCAGTCGCTGTCGCCGTTCTCGACCTCGCAGCGCTCGCCCTCTCCCTGGTCGGAGCACGCGATGACGACGCCGAGCCCGAGCGCGGCGAGCACTGCGCTGGCGCGGAGGAGATGGGCCGGCTTCTTCATCGGCCCCTTGATGGCACGGAAGCTCCCGGGCAGGCAAGACCTTCCTACGTTCGCCTGCGTTCGCACGCCTCGGCGTGCGGCTCAGGGCAGCTTGCCGCGCGAGGCTCTGTCCTGCTTCGCGGCCTCCTTCGCTTCGACCGCGGAGGCGAAGAGCGAGAAGTACTGCGCCGCGCTCGCGACCGAGAAGACGAGGGAGAGATAGACGAGGACGCGTCCGACGCGCGCGAGGTCGACGATGCCGAGATCCACCGGTCCGTAGCTCAGGTGATACGGGTAGCCGGCGAGGAGGAGGATGATGCCGAGCATCTGGAAGGCCGTCTTCGTCTTGCCTTCCTGACCGGCCGAGATGATCACGCCCTCGCTCGCCGCGACGCTGCGGAGCGAAGTGATCGTGAACTCGCGGGAGAGCAGCACGATGACGACCCACGCGGGCATCCGCCCCATCGGGACCATCCACACGAGCGTCGCCATGACGATGAGCTTGTCGGCGAGCGGGTCGATCATCTTTCCGAGCACGCTGACGACGCCGAGCTTCCGCGCGAGGTAGCCGTCGAGCACGTCGGTGATCGCCGCGGCCGTGAACGTCATCGACGCCCAGAAGCCCGAGCGCGGAGTGTCCTGGTCGAGGAACCAGAGACAAAGGGGGATCATGATGATCCGGCCGAACGTCAGGAGGTTCGGGATGTTCAGGGCGTCGGCCGCGAGCGACTTCCGGCGCAACACGCGCGTCGGCAGCTCTCGGCTCGATCCTCGGTCCTCCACCACGGTTCGAGGTCTAGTCCGCTTGGGGCCCGGCGTCACGCAGTCGCGAAGAGCACGCTTCCGTCGCCGGCAAACGCGAGGAGGCCGCGCTGCCCGGCCGGCGCTTCGTTCGAGGGAACCGCCCGCGGGACGAGGCGGCCGAACCAGGCGACGACGGCGTCGCGGCGGACGAGCAGACCCTTGCGCTCCACCACCTCGAGGCCGATCACCTCACCGAGCGCCTCGAGCAGGACGCCGCCCGTGCCGCGCAGCTGCACCATCGCGAGCGCCTCGCCGTCGCTCCCGCCGATGCGGCCGTTCTCGTAGGCGAGACGTCCGTCGAAGCCGAGGAGCACGTCCTCGCGCACGAACGCGGTCTCGTCCTCGAGGAGGAACGAGGAGAGCACACGACCCGGACGCGGGCCGACGACGAGCTGACCGTCGCCCTCGAAGAGCGCGATGGGGCTCACGGTCCCGCCGAGAGGCTCTCCCGTGCCGCGGCCCTGGGCGCGGCGCGGGGCGGGCTGCGACGTCATCGATGCGGCGGCGACGCGGAGCGCTTCGACCCTTACGTGGAAGCCGGCCTCGCCGGTCCGGATCAACGCGACGCCCGACGTGTGGACCGCGACCTCGCCTTGCGAGGGGAACGCGACGATCGAGTCGCGCGCGAGCTGCGAGGCGGCCGGAAGGGGCGCCGTGTTACGGCGCGGAGTCGACGCGGGAGGCACGACCTCGCGGAACGACGGCCCCGCGATGAGGCCCTGCGAGAGCGGTGGCTGGCTCGGGATCCCGCCCGGTGGTGTCGGCGCGGGATAGCGGTCGAGCGTCGCCTCGAGCTGTTCGACCGGCGGCGCCGGCGCGATGAGGGTCGGGCGTCGCGAGTGCGCCCGCGCGGCGAGGTGAGGGATCGGCGCGCGCGCCGGGGACGTCTCGAGCGGCGCGACCGGCCGCGCCGCGCCCTCCGGAACCGCCTGACCGATCTCGACCGCCTGCCAGTCGCCCGCACGCGGTGAGCTCGTGTCGCTCGCGGGCTCCGCGAGCGCGAAGCTCAGCTCACCGGCATCGAGCTCCTCGAAGGCGGCCGCGACCGCGTCACGCGCCTCCTGCGAAGGTCGCGGTGCATCGGGAGGCGCCATCGACGCCGTCGTCTTCCCCGCGATCGCGGCTTCCATCCGGCGGACGAGCTGCGTGTGACCGCCGCGCTCGAACGCTTCGCGGGCTTGCTCGAGATCGCCGAGCCGCTCGCACGCGAGGCCGAGGTAGCCCCACCCACGTGCGTGCGTCGGATGGTGCCGAACGAGCTCGGTGAGATCGCGGCGCGCGAACGAAGGCTGGCCCGTCTTGAGGTAACAGAGCGCGAGGTTCAGGAGCAGCGCGGGGTCGCGCGGGCTCGCGCGACGGAGCTGCTCGTAGATCGCGATCGCACGCGGGTAGAGCCCGAGCCGGAAGTAGACGATCGCGAGGAGGTCCTGTCCCTTCGCGTCGCGCGGCTGGAGATCGAGCGCGCGCTCGAGCTCCTCCTTCGCCTCGTGGACGCGGTTGTCCTGGAGCAGCTCGCTCCCGCGATAGAGGTGGAAGAGGAAATCCTCGTTCGCGGTGTCGGACGGCGCGGGCGCATCCGCGTCGAGATCGACGCCGATCGACGGCGTCAGCCGGCGTGACACCGCGCCCGGTGCACGATCGCTCACGGGCGGGTCGCGTCGCGGGCCGGACATCGGAGCGGATCGTACACTGCCTCACGCCTCGGACGCGACATTCGGCCTTTTCGAGGCCCAGTACAGCGCGATCAGCGCTGCCGGCGCGAGCGCGGCGACCGCGGCGGCGCCGCCGAGCACGCCCGCGTCGCCGCCGCCCCAGGCACTCTGCGCGACGCGCGCGTCGAGGACCCCGCCGCGCGCGAGCGTCCCGGTGACGAACGTGAGGGCCGCGTGCGCGCCCCACGGGAGCCAGGCTCCGCGGTCACGCAGCCAGAGCGCGCCGAAGACGACGCCGAGAAGCATCCCGACGGCGATCGTACGCACGTTCGCCCCCGGCTCGGAGGCGGCGGCCGCCGCGCCGGTGACGGCGCATGCGACGAGCTTCGGAGCGCGCGTCGCGATCGGATCGACGACGCGGAGGACCAGGCCGCGAAGGAGGAGCTCGTCGCGCATCGCGGCGAACCCCGACGAGAGGAGGCCGATCGCGAGGAGCGCGAGCGGCGCGTCGCCTCGGCCGAAGATCGCGCCCTTCGTCACGAAGAGGAGCCCGAGGACGAGCGCCGAGAGGCCGACGCCGATCGCGGCGCCGGTGAGCGCCCGCCGTGCGATGACCCCGTTCGACGGAACCGGATCGTTCGGATCGCTCCACGTGACGCCGATGCGGCCGAGGCCCCACTCGGCGAGGACCGCCTGCGCCACGATCGCCGCCATCGAGGCCGACGAGATGAGCGCCGCCGCGAGCTTCGTGACCGCGTAGACGCCGAGGCCCCAGGCTGCGTGGTAGACCGGCCCGCGCGACGCCGGCTCTTCGTCCCTGCTCACGGCGAGTCTCCCAGCGCTCCGCGGAGCTCTTCGCCCTGCGCGAGGAGGCCGGGGAGGCCTCCGGTGTGGACGAAGAGCACCCGCGCGCCCTTCGCGATCTCACCACGGGCCGCGGCCTGCGCGACCCCGAAGAGCGCCTTGCCGGTGTAGACCGGATCGAGGACGAGGCCGCTCGCGCGCGCGACGGCGACGAGGAACTCCTTCTGCTCGTCATCCATCACCGCGTAGGCGGGGCCGCGCGCGCGGTCGTCGACGACGAGGCGCGCCGCGCCGTCGGTCGCTTCTCCGCTTCCCGGCTGGACGAACGCGAGCTCGGGGAGGCGAGGGTCGAGGCCGCGCGCTTCGAGCGCGATGCCGGCGATCCGACGCTCGAACGTCGGGGTGTCGTCGCAGACCGCGAACGCCCACGCCTCCTCCGCGACGCCGTGGAAGGCGGCGCCGAGCGCGACGCCGGCGGCGGTCCCGCCCGAGCCGCACGCGTGGGCGACGACGTCGAACGGCTCGCCGTTCGCCGCTTCCGCGAAGGCGAGGCCGAGGTTCATCTGCTGACGCGTCTCGCGCATGGCTTCGACGTACCCTAGCGCGCCGAGCCCGTTCGAGCCGCCCTCGGGGACCACGTACGCGACCTCGCCGGCCGCTTCGAAGCCGAGGCGCGCCTGCTCGAGGATGCCGTTCCGGTGCTTGTACTCGTCGGGCGAGACGAAGTGGATGTCGGCGCCCGCCATCCGGTCGAGCAGCACGTTGCCGACGAGCGGGAGCGGCTCCTTCCGCGCGCGCGCCGGATCGGGCACGCGGAGGAAGAGGACGGCGCGCATCCCGAGCGCCGCGCACGCGAGCGCCGTCGCGCGCGCATGGTTCGACTGGATCCCTCCGCAGGTGAGCACCACGGTGGCGCCCTTCGCGCGCGCATCCGCGAGCAGGAGCTCGAGCTTCCGGAGCTTGTTCCCGGACTCGGCGCCGCCGGTCGCGTCGTCGCGCTTGATCCAGAGCTCGATCCCGGAGAGCAGCGCATCGAGCGCAGGTCGCCGCGTGAGAGGCGTCGGCCCGTGCACGAGGGCGACGCGCGGACGCGCAGGGCTCATCCGAGCGTGAGGAGCTTGGCGTTGGCCTCGACGGCGGCGCCCTCGGCGACGTGGACCTCGAGGACGGTGCAGGCGCTCTTCGCCTTCACCTCGTTCTCCATCTTCATCGCCTCGACGACGCAGAGGGTCTGGCCGGCGGCGACCTCGACGCCCTTCGTGACGAGCATCCGGACGACGCGGCCGGGCATCGGCGCCTTCACGATCTTGTCGCTCTGCCCGCCGCCGCCCTTCTTCGCCGCGGCGGCCGCGCGCTGGCGCTCGCTCTCGACGCGGACGTAGGAGCGGTGACCGCTCGCGATCGCGCCGATCTCGGGCGGCTGGCCCTCGGTCGTGAGGTCGACGACACGCCCTTCGACGCGCACCGAGAGCGTGCCTTCGAGCGAGACGACGTCGACGGGGACGCGGCGGCCGCCGATCGAGACCTCGAGCGCGCCGGTCGGGAGCTCGGTGACGTCCACCTCGAGGGGCTTCGCACCGGGAGCGGGATCGAGGGTCACGAAGTAGCGCATCGCGCCCCCTTCATCGGACGAAAGGGGCGCGAGGTCAAGCGAAGGGTCAGGGCAGGCAGCAGCCCACGCCGATGGCGCCACCGCAGCCGTGCGTGGTCGCATCGGCCCAGTTGCCGCTCGGACATGCGCTCGGCGCGAGACCGACGCAACGGCCGCCGTTCGCGGCGCACGCGGTCTGCGCGTCGGGGACGCAGTCGAAACCGACGAGGCAGCCGGTGGTCGGATTGTAGATCGGCTGCGTGTGGCCGTCGGTGCAGAAGCCCGGCGCCGGCGGGACGAGCTCGGGGCACTCGGACGGGGGCGGCGGCGGAGGCGGCGGAGGCGGCGGAGGCGGCGTGGGCTTCACGCAGCAGCCGACGCCGATCCCGCCGCCGCAGGTGACGAGGCTCGCGTCGGCCCACGTTCCGCCGACGCAGGACGACGGCGCGAGACCGACGCACTCGCCGAAGACGGCAGCGCAGGAGACCTTCTTCTTCTTGGACCTCTTCAGGTCGTCGGACTGGTCGCTCGTGCTCTCGTCGTTCGCCGTCTGCTCGTCGTCGGACGACGACGTGCACGCGGCGGTCAGCGAGGCGAGCGGGACGAGGAAGAGGAGCGAAGCGAAAGCGGTGGGGAGGGGAGAGAAGCGGGGCGTCATACCCTTCGATTGGCCGGCGCTCGCGTCGCCCGTGTGGGAATCGTCAGGGCAGGCAGCACATCGTGCCGACCCCGCCGCCGCACGAGTACTTCGTCGCGTCGCCGATGTTGTTCGACGGACAGTTCCCCGGCGCGAGCCCGACGCAGCTGCCGCCGGCGGCCGCGCACGTCGTCGGCGCGCAGACGAAGCCGTTCACGCAGCCGTTCGCGGCGAACGTCTGCGCGACCGGTCCGGCGTCGCAGAAGCCCGGCGGAGGCTGCTGGAGCTCGGGGCAACTCACGAGGCAGCACGTGTCCGACACGTTCGCGCACGTGAGGCCGGTCGTGTCGACCTTCTTGCAGAAGCCATTTCCCGGCGGGCCGCACGTGCCGCCTTCGGACGCGCACGTCCGTTCGGAGGCGTCGACGCCGGCATCCGTCGAGGTCGCGTCTTCGCGGGCGTCGGTGGGAGGACGCGCGTCGGCGCCTCCGTCGCCGTCGGGAGGCGCGGTGTCGTCACCGAGGACGACGTCGCCGCCACACGCGACGAGGATGGCGACCGCGGACGCCGAGGCAGCGAGGGCGATCGCGACGAGCTTCATCGATCGGTGCAGGTGGCGAGGATCCGTTCGCGCATCGGCGACCGCGGGTGCGCGGCGAGGAAGGCCTCGGCCCCGGAGCCCTCTCGCCCTGCCGTCGCGCAGCGCGCGAGGACGCGCGCGCCTTCGCGCTCCTCGGCGAGGAGGCCGTTCGGAAAGCGACGCTCGTGCTCCGCCGCGAGCTTCGCCGCCGTCGCGTGATGGCCGGCGCGGAGCTCGGCATTCATCCGCGACACGAGCGCGGCTTCTTCGCGCGCGGCGCGCTCGGCTTCCGAGTCTCGCCGGTCTTCGGGCGCGGGCGGTGGGCTCGTTGCGGTCCGCGCCTGCGGCTTCGGAGCCGAGGGCGCGGCGCTCGGGAGCGCGTCGACAGCGAACGACGGCGCCTCCGGCGCCGCGATCGGCGCCGGCGTCACGGCGGCGACGACCGACGGCGCGACGATCACGGTCGGCGTCGCCGCCTTCGCCGGGCGACGCGCATCGACCATCGTCTTCGCGCCTGCAGCCGACGCGACGGCGACCGCGATCGCGACCGGCACCGCGAGCTTCGTCGCCAGCGCCGCCGCTCCGCCCTTCGCGACGACCGCGCCGGCCCCTGCGGTGGCGGTCGCCTTCGTCGTGCTCGCCGCGCTCGCCGTCTTCGCGGCAGTCGCCGCGCCCGCGCCGACCGCGGCCGCGCCGAGCTTCGCCGCGAGGCGTGCACGAACGCGCTCGCGGTCTTCCTTCGTCGGCGTCATCGCCCCGCGCGCGGAGACGAACAGAGCCTTCGACTCGTGCTCCCAGCCGCTCATGGCGTCCTCCTCGCCGTGCGCGCGCGGTAGCGCGTGTAGGCCGCTTCGAAGTCCTTCCGCGCTGCACGGAGACGCGCGTAGATCGTGTTCACGTTCGTGCCGAGGAGCTCGCCGATCTCCGGCGCCGTCATCTCCTCGAGCTCGGCGAGGACGAGCACCTCGCGCTTCGACTCTTCGATCTCGCCGAGCAGCTGCTCGAGCAACCGGAGCGACTCTGCCTTCTCGAGCTCGGCGTTCGGCATGAGCGCGGTCGACGCGGCGAGCAGATCGCCTTCGGAGTCGGCCGCATGCGGAACGCACGGCGCCTCCTTCCGCTTGTAGCGGCGGCGGTGGTCGGCGGCGACGCGTACGGTCATGCCGAGGATCCAGCGCTTCACGGGCGTCTTGCCGTCGTACTCGGAGAGCTTGCGATGGAGGACGAGGAACGTGTCCTGCACGCAGTCCTCCGCGGCGGTCTCCGGCAGGCCGAGCCGCCGTGCCGTGCGCCAGACGAAGTCGAAGTGCTCTTCGTAGAGGACGTCGAACGGAGGGAGCACGGGGGCTCCCTCCGCTGGGCACGCAACGGGCAATCGTGCTGCCGAGGACGTCACAGGAGACCATTGGCCGGCGCCCGGGAGGACCGTGCTCAAAACGACACCTCCGGTCCGACGAAGGCGTGGAGCGCGACCGGAGCGGGCGTGTGGACGGCGCCGAGCGACGTGATCACGAAGGCTTGGCGTCCAATCGGGAACGAGGCTGCGGCGCCGGCCCGCAGGCCGAACGCCTCCGAGAAGGGCAGCCGGACCTCGAGGCTCGCCTCGGGGCCGGCCACGATGCTCGCGCCTTCCGAGACCTGACGGGCGCCCGAGCCGGTCCCTCCGATCCGCACGACGTGGACGCCGAGGCACGGCGCGACCTCGATCCGCCGCGTCGCGGTCCAGCAGCCACGGAGCGCGGCGGACGCGAGCGAGAAGCTCGCGCCGCGCGACGGATCGACGTCCGCCGACGTGCGCTGCGATGCGAACGCGGCGGCGGAGATCTCGCCGTGGACGGTCCCCGACCTCACGCCGAGCGTGACGCCGCCTCCCGGCGTCGCGACGGGGAGCATCCCGACGTCGACGAGGCCCTCGAGACGAGCGAGTAGGCGGACGCGATCGCCGGCCGGCGCCGCGCGCGGTGCCTCCCGGGTCGGCGGTGGCGGCGCGCTCGCGACGACCGCCGGAGGCGGCTCGGACGCGGTCGTCTCCTCCCGATCGCTCATCCCGACGACGACGGCAGCCGACGCGGCGAGCGCATCGCACGTGTCCGCGACGATGACGCGCTCGCCGCGGCCGGCAATCGCGAGGGCGAGCTTGTAGCGATCCCCTTCGCGATCGACCCGCGCGGTCACGCGCGTGCGGCGACCGACATCCGCGCCGAGCTCCGCTTCGATCCGCGCGGCGACCGCGGCCGGCGACGGACACTCGGTCGGCGCGCTCCACGAGAGGTCGAGCCGATCGCTCGCCCGCGCGAGGCTCGGCGCGAACGCGAGCGCGAGGACGGCGGCAGCGACGCGGAGGACACGCACGGCGATCCGCGGCGTAGCACCCCGGGCCTCGTACGCAACCGACCGCCCGGAATCACGTCGGATCCAGCTCGAAGAGCACGTCGAACCCGAGCTCCTCGCGACCCTTGAACGCGACGTGGCCGTTGCGCCCCACGTCGAGGCCGAAGACGAGCGTCTCGGCCGCCGCGCCCCGATCGAGCGCCAGCTCGAGGAGCGTGCGCCGGTAGCAGTTGGGGCCTCCGGGCTGCACCGCATCGACCCAGCCGATCGCGCGTCGCAGGCGGGCGCGCGCGATCGGCCCGCGTGCGACCGCGGTCTTGCCGCGCATCCGCATCGAGGTGACCGCGCTCTCCGGCGACGGCGCGCGCCGCGCGCGCTCCGCCTCGCGCACGGTCCGCGCGGCGCGGAGCAGCTCGAGGACGAACGCATCCGCGTCGCCCTCCGCTTCCGCGAGCGCGGAGTCGACCTCCGCGTGGACGAGGACGAAGCGTGCGCCGTCGCGCTCGCGTGGCACGAAGCCGGCCTCGGCCATCTCACGGAGGAGCGGCTCGTCGTCGGTGAAGAGGTGGACGTGACGTCCTCCTTCGAGCCGATCGCCGGGCGCCGGGAGGGGGCTCTCGCGTCCGAGTCGGTGGGCGACGCGCTCGGCGAGGGCGCGCGGACCGTCGACGAGGACGCGCGCGGCGCGCCCGCCGACGTCGTCGACCCGCACGTGGACGACGACGCGCTCGGTCGCGGTCCGCCGCACGCGTTCGAGCAGCGCGATCCGCGCGCGGCGCCCCACGACGCCCGCGTAGAGGCCCGGCGCGAGCCTCACCTCTGGGACGCGCACGTGCTCGAGCTCGTCCAGCGTGGACGCGCCCTCTCCGACGACGACGGTTCCTCCCTCCACGCCGGCCGCGAGCGAGCCGATCTCGGTCTCGCGCGGCCTCGCGCGCGCTTCCTCGCGCACGCGCGCGAGCACGCGCGTCACCTGAAGAAGTCGCACGTCCCCGTCGCGAGACATCCGTGCGTACGCGGATGGCTCAGGTAGTAGACGTCCTTGCCCTGCGTCGCGAGGAACCGCGCCATGAGCCCGTTGCCGTAGGTCGCGTGGTCCCACGCGCGGCACACGTCGCCGACGTCCCAGGTGTGCTTGCCCTTCGGGTCGATGTACATCCCGACGCTCGCGACGACGCGATCTCCTGCGCGCCACGCCGTCTCGTCCGGCGCGCGCGGTGCTCCACGAAGACGCGGCTCCCACGCGGCAGCGAGGGAGGTGCCGTCCGTCACGCGCCGATCGGCGAGGCGCCCGAGCCGGAGGGGCACGTCGGGGTGCGGCTGGTCGAAGCCCTGGGCGCCCTCGGACAGCCAGTCGGCGTCGTAGAGCGCGTTCTTGCAGTCGAGCGGATCGATCTGGGGAGGCGCCTTGCACGTCGCGTCCGCTGGCTTCGCATTCGAGCGGCAGGTCGCTCCCGCCGTGGTCCGCCCGAGGCGCGGAATCGCCTCGACCGTGTGCGTGTCGACGAGGAACTGCATCGGCGTGCGCCGGCCGAGCTCCTCGTAGAGCGCCGGCGGCGTCACGTACTCCGCATACGCCGGATAGCGGTCGAGCGCGCTCGGCGGGAGGAACGGGATCGCGCCCGCCGCGCGCGCGAAGGCGAGGCCAGCAGCGACCTGGACGAAGTTGTCGCCGACCGTGTTCACGTTCAGGAGCGCATGCGGCGGGACGCGGTTGCCGTTCTCGTCGAAGAGCGGCTTCAGCATGTAGTGCGGCGCGAAGTTGATCGGGTCGGCCGGATCGATCCCCATCTGGGCGAGGTCGCGGAGGCGCCGGAGGGACGGTGACTGCCGGCGAAGGCCGAGCCCCTCGTTCGGCGCGACGAGCGGCGAGCCGACCGGATAGAACCGATCGCGGAACTGCGTGCAGCCGAGCTCCGGCTCCTCGCACTTCGTCGTCTCCGGATCCTTCACCGGCGCAGGCTCGCGCGTCGCGCGCTCGAAGGTCGCGACCCGACGTCCGACCGGCGCGCCCGGAACGACCTTGCAGCCCTCGTAGGAAACGACCGCGTCCGGCGCGTCGTAGACCTGGACGTCGAGCCGGTCCCCGATGCTCGTCGGGATCGGGATGCCGAACGCGCCGTAGAGACCCGTGCGCGCGCAGCGGCTCTCGCCGGTGGTGAGGTTCGAGACGACGACGGTGACGCGCTCGCCGATCTCCTTCGGCTCGAGGCACGCGATCTCGATCTCGCGATTCTCGATCCCTTCGTTCACGACGAGGCGCACCGAGCGCTGCGACTCCGCGCAGGTCGACGGCGGCTTCTCCTTGCTCTTGCCCGCCGGGCGCTCCGTCGCCGGGAGGGCGACGACCCACGGGCCCATCATCTGCGAGGTCACCGACTCGACGACGCCGTACGAGCGCATCGCGACGTCCATCGCGAGCGTGCCGCCGCCCGACATCGGCGCGGCGGCGATCATGTACGGCTCGAGCCCGCCCTGGATCCCGCTCATGATCCCGCCGAGCGACTCGCCCGCCGCGAAGTAGGGCACGTTCGGCCCGCCGACGTCCGGTGTCCCGTCTGCATCGAAGTCGCCGGCGACGTTCGGCTGGCCGTCGCCGTCGTAGTCTTCCTTGCCGACGTGCCCGTCGAACGCGCGGAGCGCGCGGACGGCTTGCATGCCGTCGAGGATCCCCTGCCGGACGTTGTCGCGCGTGTGCGCGATGTGGCTCGTCCACCAGTACCAGCCGCTGTCGCCGCGTCCGTCGCCGGTCACGTCGCGCGCGCGTCCGCCTTCGAACGCACCGAGGAACGGGACGAGACAGTTCTTCGTGAGGACGCCGAGCCCGAGCTGCCGTTCCGCGTCGCTGAGGACGAGGCCGTGCTCGGGGTTGTTGTACGCGAAGACGGCGATCCCCTGGCGCGCGTAGTCGCCGGCGTAGAAGAAGACCTCGTCGGAGTGGCCCGTCACGCCGTGACCCCAGAACGTCACCGGGAACGGCTGCTTCGCCTTCGCGGTCACCTTCGGGACGACGAGCATGAAGCTCACGTCGTCGGGACGGATGTCGCCCTGTCCGGTCCGGAAATCGAGGTGGAAGCGCGTGTCTGGATCGGCCGACTTCGGATCGCCGAGGAGGAAGGGCGATTTGTACGTGCCGACGACGACGTGGTCGACGTACTCGAACCCGCTGTCGACGGCGGTGAGCTCGCCGGGACCGAGCCCGAACACCTGCTGGAAGAACTCGCGAAGCGAGCTCCGCACGTCGGCGGCCGACACCTTCATGAGGTAGGGGCGCTTCGCGCGCTCGGCGCAGGCGGGGCTCGAGCCCTCCCAGCCCGCGGGCGGCTCCTCGCCGAACGGATAGAGGCCCACGACCTTGCGCGCCTCGAGCGCGGCGGGGTACTCGCTCGCGAAGCGCGCGAACGGTCCCTTGCCGTAGAGGCCGTCGCGGAGGAGCCGCATGTCCTCGTGGGTCGGCATCGTCGTGAAGGACCACGCGAAGGAAACGTGCTCGAGACCCGTGCCGGCGAGGTCGCCGTAGTAGCTCGCGAGGCGCTTGTCCTTCAGGATCTCTTCGAGGCGCGCGACGGACGTGCGCTGCGTCGGATGGTGGATCGCGGGGAACGGCGACCGCACCGGCTGCCGGTTCTGACCGCGGAGCCGGTCGGTGAGGACGACCGCGTACTCGCGCTTTTCCTCGAGCGGTAGGATCGGGCGGAGGACGAGGGTGTCCGTCTCGCGCTCGTACCAGGTGAGGATGTCGTCGACGCCCGGGATCCCGCGCGCGAGCGCGCGCCCCTTCGTGTTCGGGTGATCGAGGACGCCGTCGAAGTCACGATCGAGGTCGGGCCGGTACGACGTGAGGCCGGCGCCTTCCTCCGTCGTCTCGAAGACGACGTTGTTCTCCTGCGCCTTCGGGTCGTTCGCGAAGTAGCGGAACGGATCGCGGACGGTGACCGGGTACATCCCCGAGCCGACGTCGAGGAACATCGGCACGCCGGTCTCGAGGTCGACGAGATAGACGGCGTCGTTCGAGAGGTCGTGCTCGTCGCCGCTCATCCGGCTCTCGACGTCGTCGAGGTCGATCGCGGGCAGGAGCGGATCGTCGCCGGGCGCGCGATCGAACGCGACGTTGATCGGCGCGCTCGTCCCCCAGCCCTCGAGGTCGTTGAACGCCGCGCGCGCGTTCTGCTCCATGTTCGTCGGGGCGACGAGGCTCACGTTCACGCGGAGGCCGGTGCGGCTCGTAGGATCGGCGAACGTGGCGACGTCGTTCGGGAGCGGAAGGTCCGGGAGCGGGCGGTGGAGCGGCGCCCATCGGACGGTGGGCCCGTTTCCGTCCGGCGTCCGGCGGAGGCCTTCGGGGACCGTGTCGTCGCACGCGAAGCCGAGCGCGGAGGCCGCGAGCGCGAAGAGGGCGAAGAGGGACCTCGTGCGGTTCATCGCATCCTTCATCAGAAGAGGAGGCCGAGGCGGCCGACGGCGAGCCATTGCGGCGGGAGGCGCTCGCCGGCGTCGTTCGCGAGCGCGCCGCCCGGGAAGAGCACGCCGGCCTGCGCGCCGAACTGGGCGAGGAGGCCGTAGTCGAGCGGCACGCGCGCTTCGGCGCCGGCGTCGATCTCGACGCCGAGGTCACGCGCCTTCGGCGAGCCGCCGCGGTAGTTGACGTAGGCACCGTTCACGACGACGCGGTAGGGGTCGACGACGTCGCTCGACGCCTGCGCGAGCACGAGGCCGCCCTTCAGGTCGAGCCAGTGCTTCGGCCGGACGACGACGGTGGGGTTCACGTACTGCGCGCCGGCGACGCCGCCGTTCGTCGGCAGCCGATCGGCGCCGGGCGCCGGGCGCGTCCCGTTCGTGAGGAGCGGGTCCTGCGCGGCGGTCGACGAGCGCGCGGTCTGGAAGCGGAGGACCTCGTCGAAGAGGAGGAGCCCGATCCGGTGGTTCGGGTCGAAGACGAAGCGCTTCTCCACGCCGTCGTACGGATCGGCGTCGCCCGAGGCGTACCCGATCTCCATCTGCGCGACGACGTCGCCGAACGGCAGGCCCTTCGGCGTCTTCGGCGTCGCGGGACGATCCCAGCTCCGGTGGACGTAGCCGAAGGCGGCCGCGCCGCCGTAAGAGCGGATCGTGGTCTTCGAGTCCTCGAGCGCCTGCGCGGGCGTGCGGAGGATGTTCGTCGAGCCGAAGACGGTGGCGATCTCCGCCTCGCCGTAGACGAACGCGTCCTCGCCGGGCACCGGCGTCGCGATCCGTCCGTGGAGGTCGACCGCGAACGCGTCGATCGTGTCGGCGTACGGGAAGAGCGCGGAGCCGGACGTGCGGTCGTTCTCCTGGTGACGCAGCGTCGAGAAGAGACCGAGCTTGTTCTGGCCGCGCTCGAAGTACGCGGCGACGACGCCCTGCACCGCCTGCTCGCCGCGCGTGAGCCGTGCGTTCGGATCTCGGAAGACGAGGTCGCCGGCGACGGCGAGGACGAAGTCGCTGTCCTTGCCGCCGGGACGCGTCGCGAAGAGGAGCCGCTCGCTGATCGCGCCGTAGCGGTAGTCGCCGAAGAGGGTCGGGTGATCCCCGTCGTTCGCGAGGATGCCCATCGCCCAGTGGTTCGGCTGCTGGCCGATCCGGACGAGGCCGAACGGGAGCTTGTATTGTGCATACAGCCAGCGCGGCTGGACGTTGTAGTACCCGTTCAGCTGGTCGCGCGGCGTCTGGTCGGCGCTCGTGTCGTGGGCGAGCTCGCCGAGGAGGAGGCCGGTGACGACGTCGACCTGCGCGACGAGCTCGAGCGTGTCGCGGACGAGCAGGCGCGGGGTGACGCGGAGCCAGTGGCTCACGAACCAGTTCTGCCCGAGCGAGTCCTCCCGCAGGCCCGGCCGCGCCGCGATGCGCGAGGCGGTGGGCACCATCGGGAAGCTCCGCTGGGCCTGGAGCCGGATCTGCTCCTCGCCGTGCACGACGAAGCGGAGCGCGTCGGGATCCGGTGTCGGGGGCACCGCCCGGCCGGTGTCGAGGAGGAGGCGCGGCAGATCCGCGGGGACGTCGTCGCTCTCGTCGGCGCGCGCCGGCGCGGCAAGGGAGAGGAGCGGCAAGGAGAGCGCGAGCGCGCGCAGCAGCCGTCGCATGGGCGGGCGCAGCATACGCGCGATTTCGCTCTTCCCGTGTGCGCGGAAGGGTGGATCAGACGACCACCAGGTGTGCGGAGATGTACGTCCAGATCCCACGTGCTTGCGACCCGCTTTCGCACACTTGGGCCTGACGAGCGACCGGTCCAGTATGTGCACTGATGTACGACACTGTCGGCGTAGACGGCAGGACGGAACGACAGCAGAGGCCCGAGCGAGCACGTCCGCTTCAGAGAAGCGCACGCTGACTTCTCCGCCCGAGCAGGTCACCGCCCTCCGGCGCGCACGAGAAAGGAGCTCGGTCCGACTCGTCGTTCTCACCTGCCAGATACCGCCAGAACGCGCGCGCGCGAGCGCGCAGCACGATTCGCACGGCCGACCGCTCCTCCGCCGGAGACGGGCTCCTGCTCTGACGCAGGAGGTCGTTCCACGCCGGAGGTCGGTCGGCTTCCTTTTTTGTCCTTTTGAAGCGGCGACGCGGAACGGCTACATCGCTCCGCGCTCATGACCGTCACCGTCGGCCGCTCGATCTCCCTCCACGATCTCGAAGACGTCGCTCTCCGCTACCGCGAGGTGCGCCTCGCGGAGGAGGCGCGCGACAAGGTCGCCCGTTCTCGAAAGGCGATCGACGCGATCGCCGCGGCCGGCGACGACGCACCACGCGTCTACGGCGTGAACACCGGCTTCGGCGCGCTCAGCGAGACGCGCATCTCGGCGGCCGACGTCCGCGCGCTCCAACAGAACCTCGTCCGCTCCCACGCGACCGGCGTCGGCCCCGACCTCGCGACCGGCGAAGTGCGCGGGATGATGCTCCTCCGCGCGCAGGTCCTCGCCCTCGGGCACTCCGGCGTCCGCACCGAGGTGCTCGACCTGCTCCTCGCGATGCTGAACGCGAGAGTGCATCCGCGGATCCCGTCGCAGGGCTCGGTCGGCGCGTCGGGCGACCTCGCGCCGCTCGCGCACCTCGCGCTCGCGATGATCGGCGAAGGCGAGGCCCAGCTCGCGGAAGGTCCGATGCGCCCGAGCGCGGAAGTGCTCCGTGAGGCCGGCATCACGCCGATCGTGCTCGAGGCGAAGGAGGGGCTCGCCCTCATCAACGGCACCCAGTACATGGCGTCGCTCGGGACGCTCGCCGTGCTCGAGGCCGAGCGCCTCTGCGTCGCGGCCGACGTCGCCGGCGCGATGAGCCTCGAGGCGCTGAAGGGGTCGAGCCGCCCCTTCGATCCGCGCCTCCACGAGGCGCGCCCGCATCCGGGGCAGCAGAGCGTCGCCGAGAACCTCCGCGCGCTCCTCGCCGACAGCGAGATCGCGGAGAGCCACCGCGACTGCAACAAGGTCCAGGACGCCTACTCGCTCCGCTGCATGCCGCAGGTCCACGGCGCGACGCGTGACGCGCTCGCCTGGGTCCGCTCCGTCCTCGAGCGGGAGGTGAACAGCATCACCGACAACCCGAGCGTCTTCATCGACCGCGGCGAGACCGAGATCATCAGCGGTGGCAACTTCCACGGCCAGCCGCTCGCCCTCGCGCTCGACCTCGCTGCGATGGCGTGCGCGGAGCTCGCGAACATCAGCGAGAGGCGCGTCGAGCAGCTCGTGAATCCGGCGCTCTCGACCGGGCTCTCGCCGTTCCTCGCGGCGGGCAGCGGGCTCCACTCGGGCTTCATGATCGCGCAGGTGACGAGCGCGTCGCTCGTCTCCGAGAACAAGGTGCTCTGCCACCCGGCGAGCGTGGACTCGATCCCGTCCTCGGCCGGGAAGGAGGACCACGTCTCGATGGGCAGCGTGAGCGCGAAGAAGCTCCGCGAGGTCGTGAAGAACGTTCGCGCTTGCCTCGCGATCGAGATGATGACGGCGGCGGCGGGCCTCGATCAGCGCAAGCCGCTCCGCCCGAGCCGCGGCGTCGACGCGGCGCTCGCGTGCGTCCGCACGAAGGTCGCGCCGATGACGGGCGATCGCCCGCTCTACGTCGACATCGCGGCGACGACCGAGCTCATCGCCTCGCGCTCGCTCGTCGCGTCCGTCGAGAAGGTGACGGGCGCGCTCCGCTGATCAGGGCTGCGCCGTCTCCTCGCCCGGGTTCGTGGGCGGAGGAGGTGAAGGCGGCAGCGCGGTGACGAGCGGGACGGGCGGCCTCGCCGGCGGCGCGGAAGCGCCTCCGGAGGCGCGCTCGCGCGCCTGGGCCGGCGCGCTGTCGCCGCGCAGCTCGACGACGCGCGCGTAGAGCCGTCCCGCTTCGCCCTTGTCGCCGAGCTCCCACAGCGTGTCGGCGAGGCCGAGCAGCGCGGGGTAGTAGGACGGGCTCGTCGCGAGGGCGTCCTGGAAGGACTTCTTCGCGGCGGCGAGATCCTTCGTCGCGCGCGCCACCTCGCCGAGGCCGGCGTTCGCTTCGACGTCACCGGGGTGGACCTCGAGCGCCTGCGTGTAGAGTGCACGCGCCTTGGGGAGGTCGCCCCCGCGCCGCGCCCGCGCGGCGCGCTCGAGGAGGTCGGCGGCGTTGCGCGGAGCGGCTGCGGTCGCGACCGCGGCGGTCGCGACCGGCGTGTCGGCGGTGGCCACGACCGGCTGCGCGGAGGCGCTCGAGTCCACGCGCGTGCTGACGAGCGCGGTCTCGGGGACGTCGACGACGCGAGCGGCCGACGCGCTCGGCGGAGGTGCGGGGGGCTCGGCGGTCGCCGTCGTCGTCGTGGTGCTCGCGGCCGTCGTCGACGACGCCCCGCCGCCGGTCGTCGTGTTGGGGTCGGGCCTCGCCTCGGCGCCGCTCGAAGGCGTGCCGCTCACGACGCGCGCGCCGAGCCACACGACGGCGACCATCCCGAGGACGGCGGCCACCGTCGTCCAGGGCCCGCGGCTCTCCGGCTCGTCGAGCTCCTTGCGGACGGCGGGGCGCTCACGCGGCTTGGTCTCGCGGTCGCGCGTCTTCGTCTCGCGCTCTGCTGCGCGCGGCTTCGCGTCCTTCTTGCGTTCCTTCGGCGCGGTCTCCTTCTCGGCGACCGCCGGGGGCGGCTTCGACGGCGTCCGCACCTCGATCGTCGGCGGCGGCGCGGAGAGCAGGCTCGGCGGCAACGTCTTCAGCTCGCCGGCCTTCGGAGGGAGCGGCGTCGGCGACTTGACGACCTGGACGTCGCTCAGCGAGATCGGCTCGGCGTCGTCCTCGCTCGGCGGCGGCTCGTCGTCGTCCTCCGCGAGCGCGATGTGGGCGAGGCCCGCCTTCGTCACGTCCGCGGTCGACGGCGGGGCGTCGACGAGCTCGTCGGACGGGAGCTCCGCGATGGTGCGCCCCGACGGCGTCATCTCGACGTCGTCCGGGCGGGCAGCCGCCGCCTTCGCTTCGGCGGGCTTCGGCTCCGCTTCGAGCACCTGCTTCGCGGGTGGGAGAATCGGCTCCGAGGCGAGCGACAGGCGGTGCCGTGGCTCGCGAGTCGGCGAGGCGTCGTCGAGGAGCGCCGCGGCCGAGCGCTTCGGCGCCTCGCTCTTCGTCTCCGTCCGCGCCTCCGTCTTCCCCGTCTTCTCCGCCGCGACCGGCGAGGGTTTCGTCACGTCCTCGAGGATCAGCTGCGCCCGTTCCTCGAAACCGCACGACGTGCAGCGGAGAAGCACGTGCCCGCTGCTGCGAGCGCCCTCGATCGTGTACGCGCCCCCGCACGACGTGCAGGCCAGGCGCCCCTCGCTCCCCATGCCCGTGAGGATACAGAACGCGACGGCATTCGTACGAACGGACTGCCAGGAGGGCAGGTGAGGGGAGGTGCCACCCGATCGGTCGCGGGACGCGACGGAGCGGCGACTGTCCGCCGGACAGAACGGTGTGGCCGGTCTCCCTCGCTTGAACGACCGGCCCCGCGATCTACGAACCCACCGATGCGTAAGCCTCCCACGCCACGCCTCGCGGCGGTGTTCGTCGCGGTCGTGCTGAGCTTCGTCGCCGCGACCGGGATCGTGCACTGGCAGATGCGCGCCGTCGACGACGCGGTCCTCGCGATCACGGACAACGCCGCGCCGAGCATCGAGCATCTCGTCGAAGCGCGCAGCGAGCTCCGTCACCTGCAAGTCCGGGTGAACGATTACCTGGAGAGCGCGAGCGGCGGGGCACGCGGCGCCGCATGGATCCTGCAGGTGCGGGAGGCGATCGAGCGCGCGGTCGACGCCTACCTCGCGCTGCCCCCCGCGCCGCGCGAGCTCGAGCGGCGCGAGGACGTGCTCCGTGCGCGCAACGCGCTCGTCTCCGCGCTCGCCGATCTCGAGCACGCCGGGTTCGCGCGCGAGGCCGTCGCGCGCATCGCGCGGGAGCGGCTCCGTCCGTCGATCGCCGAGCTCAACGATGCGATCACGAGCGCGATGCGGGCGAATGCGGTTCACGCTGCGGAATCAGGGCGCCGCATCCACGTGCTACGGGTGCAGACGACGTGGCTCGGGTACGCGCTCGACGTGGCGTGCACCGCGATCGCGGTCGCGGGAGCGTTCGCGGTACGTCGCTCGATCCGAGACCACGCCGAGCTGCTCGAACGTCATCGCGCCCTCCACGAGGAGCGCGCGACCGAGCTTGATGCCTTCTCCGCGCGCGTCGCGCACGACATCCGCAGCCCGCTCGGGACCGTCGGCCTCGCCCTCTCCCTCGCCGCGGTGGAGAGCGACGCCGAGAAGCGGAAACGATCGCTCGAGCGCGCTGCGGCCGCCGTCGAGCGGATCAAGCGTCTCGTCGAAGGGCTCCTCGACTTCGCGCGCGCGGGTGGCAAGCCCTCGCGAGACGCGCGGGCCGAGGTCGGCGAGGCCGTCACGGACGTCGTCCTGGAGCTCCAGCCGATCGCGTCCGATGCGGGCGCCGAGGTCTCGTTCGAGTGCGAGGGCCATCACGTCGTCGCGTGCAGCCCGGGGGTGCTCACGAGCCTCCTCGCCAACCTCGCGCGGAACGCCGTGAAGTACCTAGGAAACGGGCCGCTGCGGCGGGTGGTCATCCGCGCGCGGAGCGTAGGACGAGCTGTGCGCATCGAGGTCGCCGACACGGGACCAGGGCTCGCGCCCGAGATCGCGCCGCACGTCTTCGAGCCGTACGTGCGCGCGCCGAACGCGGCGGCGCCCGGGATCGGCCTCGGTCTCGCCACGGTGAAGCGGCTCGCCGAGGCGCACGGAGGCAACGTCGGCGTGACGTCGTCCCCCGGCGCGGGCTCGACGTTCTGGTTCGAGCTGCCGGAAGCCCCGCGAACGGCGCCGTGACGCGCACCGATCCTGCATGCGAGGAAGACCCCGAGAATCGTCTCGGCGGAAGCGAGGTCGAACGTGGCGAACGCGGTGCCCAGCTCCAGCCTCTCGACGCCGCGCGGGCGTGGTTCCGTCGTCGTCGTCGCGACGGCGTCCCACGCGCTCGCGCGGGCGCGCGATGTCGCCGACGTCATGGGCGCGCGGCTCGTCACGGTGTCGCGTCCGGGCACACTCGCGACGGGGCGTGCGATTTCCGACACGCATCCGAGGCTCGTCGTCGTGGGCCCGACGCACGGTCTGGGGCGGCCTCTCGCGGAGCGGCTCCTCGGGCAGGTGCGGTGCCCGGTGCTCCAGGTCCAAGCGAGGACGATGCGGTCCTACGAGCACGTCGTCGTCGCGACGGCGCTCGGGTCGGCGCCCGGCGTCATGACTGCGGCCGCGCGGCTCGTCGCGCCGCACGTCCCGCTCACGTACCTCCACGTGTTCGCGGCGCCGCTCGAGCGCACGCTCACGCTGTACGGAGCGCCGGACGACGTGGTGAAGGTCCGCCGTGCGCGTGAAGCCGCCGAGCGCGAGGAGCGTGTCCGCGCCGCGCTGACGCGGATGGGGCTCCAGGGATGGAAGCTCGAGGTGGAGCACGGCGTGCCCTCGGTCGTGCTCGCCCGCGTGTCACCTCGCGCGTTGCTCGTGCTCGACCGGAGTCGCTCGTGGCTCAAGCACGCGCTCTTCGGGAGCGTCACACGCGCAGTCCTGGAGAATGCGGCGTGCGACGTCCTCGTCGTCGATCGACGGCTCGAGTCGGCTGCGGCGAGGCTGTCATGAGCGAGCTGAACGTCCTCACGACCTTCACCGGCGGGCTCGCCGCGGCGCTCGTGCTCGGCTTCGTCGCGCAGCGGCTGAAGCTCGCGCCGATCATCGGGTACGTGCTTGCCGGTGTGCTCGTGGGTCCTTTCACGCCGGGGTTCGTCGCCGACCGTCACGTCGCGGAGCAGTTCGCGGAGATCGGCGTCATCCTCCTGCTCTTCGGCGTCGGTCTGCGGTTCCATCTGCACGAGCTCGTCGCGGCCTGGAAGATCGCGCTCTTCGGCGCGCTCCTCCAGAGCGCGGCATCGACGCTGGCGCTCGCGCTCCTCCTCCGCCTCGTCGGTTTCTCCTGGGCATCGGGCCTCGTGCTCGGGATGTCGATCTCCGTGGCGAGCACGGTCGTGATGGCGCGCGTACTGGCCGCGCGGGGCGATCTCCGCTCGCCGATCGGGCACGTGGCGGTCGCATGGACGGTGGTCGAGGACCTCATCACCGTCGCCGTGCTCCTCGTCCTCCCGATGCTCCTCGGTGCCGACGACGGGCGGAGCGCGGCGCGCGTGTTCGGGGTCGCGGCGCTCCAGGTCCTCGGCCTCGTGATCGCGGTCGTACTGCTCGGCAAGTGGGGCATCCCGTGGGTGCTCGAGCGCGTCGCGCTCCTGCGCTCGCGCGAGCTCTTCACGCTCGCCGTCCTCGTCATCGCGCTCGGGCTCGCCGTCGGTGCGGCGCACCTCTTCGGCGTGTCGATGGCGCTCGGGGCGTTCCTCGCGGGCCTGGCGGTGGGGCGCTCCGAGTTCGCGGCGAGGGCCGCCGGCGACGCTTTGCCGATGCGCGACGCGTTCGCGGTGCTCTTCTTCGTCTCGGTCGGGATGCTGTGCGATCCGCGCGCGCTCCTCGAGGCTCCGCTTCTCGTCGGGTTGGTGCTCGCGGCCGTGATCGTCGTGAAGCCGGTTGCGGCCTTCGTCGTCGTGCGCCTCTTCGGAAAGCCCGCGGCCGTCGCCGCCGGAATCGGCGCGGCGCTCGCGCAGGTCGGCGAGTTCACGTTCATCCTCGGCAGCGCGGCGCGGGCGCTCGGCGCGCTCGACGATCGGGCGTGGAATGCGCTCGTCGCGGCGTCGATCGTGTCGATCGCGCTGAACCCGACGCTCTACGGCCTCGCGCGACGGATCGGCGGAGCGGCCGTGCTCGGGACGGGCGAAGAGCGCCGGATCGATCCGCGGCGCTGCATCCTCGTCGGCTACGGCCCCGTCGGTCGCAGCGTGCACGCGCGGCTGAAGGCGCTCGACGCGTCGATCACCGTCGTCGAGCTCAACCTCGAGACGGTGCGCGCGCTCCGCGCCGACGGGCACGACGCCGTCTACGGCGACGCCCTCCGCGGCGCGACCCTCGACGAAGCGCACCTCGCGACGGCAGGCACCCTCGTCGTGAGCACGGAGATCGAGGACGCCGTCGAGCTCGTCCGGCAAGCGAAGCGCGCGAACCCCGCGCTCCGCGTCTACGTGCGGTGCTCGCACGTCGCGGACGTCGGGCCGCTCGAGGCGGTGGGGGCGACCGTGATCGCCGCGGAACGCGAGGTCGCGAGCGCGCTCGCCGAAGCGGTGCGCGACGGCTTCGCGGCGGACACGACGTCGACGGCCGACTACGGGCGCGAGGCGCTCGGATCGACGTAGGCGGTAGCCCCTCCCGGACTCGAACCGGGACGCCCGTACGGGCCAGAGATTTTAAATCTCCTGCGTATACCGTTCCGCCAAGGGGCCGTCGTCCCACTATGAGGCAAACGGGCGCGCGGTCCTAGGCGTCTCCGCTACCGTCGAGCTAGGATCGACGTCATGCGCGGTTGGAGGTTGGCCGTCGCGTCCCTCGCTGCGGTCTGTACCGCGTGCTCGCTCGTGGTCCCGTTCGACGGTCTCGCCGACGACCCCGGGAGCGCACCAGACGGCGCCGTGGCCGAGACGGCAGCCAGCGACGCGAGCGGTGAGCGGGCGGACGCGGCGCCTATCGATCCCGACCTCGTCGCGTGGTGGCCGTTCGACGAGGGGAGTGGAAACGTCGCCCGCGACGCGACCTCGAACGGCAACGACGGCCTCCTCGCGCCGGGCGCGATCTGGGTCGCCGGCAAGAAGGGCGGCGCCCTCTCGTTCGACGGCAGCTCGCGGATCGTGGTCGCGACGAACCCGAGCCACGCCACGGTGACGACCGGGCTCACCTTCGCCGCGTGGCTCTCGCCGGACGGCAACCTCGAGGCGCCTCGGCTGATCCAGTTCGGCGGGGCGTGGGAGGTGAAGCTGAACGGAGGGCAGCCGCAGCTGTCTGCCTCACCCCGCTATGCGATCGCGAGCTGGAGGGCGCCTCTCCGCGAGTGGCACCACATCGCGCTCACCTTCGACCGCCGCACCGCAGGCGCTTTCGTCGACGGCGTCGCCGTCCCGATCGGGACGAACCAGTTCACGACGACGCAGCCGCTTCCGACCGGCGACCAGGGCGTCGCGGTCGGCGGCGTCATTCCCGGCGGCGCGGATCAGAGCTGCCGCTGCATCCTCGATGACGTGCGCGTGTATCGGCGGCGGCTCTCGAACGCGGAGATCGCCGCGCTCGCGCGCTGAGTCACGGCAGGCTCTTCACCGCCACCGGCTTGTCGGATCGCTCCGTCCCGTCCTTGCCGCCCGTACCGTCGCCGAGCTGCGCGCCGCCGTTGTCTCCCCAGCACAGGACCGCGCCGCTCGCCTTCCGCGCGCACGCGAACTCGGTGCCTGCCGTCACCTCGACGACGTCCGCCGCGAGCCCCGCGACGTTCCCTTCCGGCTTGTACGTGCGGTAGCTCGGGTCGTCGAACCCGAGCGCGGTCGAGCTGCCCCAGCACTTCGCCGCGCCGCCCGCCGCGGCGCACGTGAAGGACGACGGCGCGGAGAGGCTCGTCAGGCCGGCGAGGCCTCCGATCTCGGTCGGCGTCGTGAGGTGGTACATGACGCCGGTTTTCCCGTCGCCGAGGCCACCCTCGGAGTTCTCGCCCCAGCACTTCACCGCGCCGCTCTTCAGGAGCGCGCACGTCGCGCGGAAGCCGGCGAACACCTGGGCGACGTCGCTCCCGAGCGCAGCCACCTCGACCGGCGCGTTCTTGCTCGTCTCGTTCGTCTCGCCGATGCCGAGCTCGTCGAAGGCGTTGGAGCCCCAGCAGAACAGCTTTCCCGCCGCCGTCACCGCGCACGCGTGCGCGTGCCCGACGGACACCTGCTTCGCGTCCGAGAGACCGACGACGTCGACCGGCGGCACGCGCGTCGGTTGGCTGTCGCCCGCCTCCTTCTTCGAGTCGTTCCCGAGCTTGCCGTACTCGTCGTGACCCCAGCACTTCACCTTGCCCGTCGCCATCACCGCGCACGCGCTGTCGGTTCCCGCCGATACGTGCACCACGCCCGACGTGAGGCCGAGGACATCGACCGGCAGCGACGACGCCTGCACGCGGTTGTCCGTGTACTCCTTGCCGGTCCCGAGCTGGCCGATCTCGTCCGCGCCCCAGCACTTCACCCCTCCCGCGCTCGTGACCGCGCAGGTGAAGTCGGCATAGGCGCTGATCACCTTCACGCCCGTCTCGAGCCCCGTGACCTGCACCGGCACGGGCGCCTTCGACGTGTCGTTCGGTGACAGCGCGCGGCCGTCGCCGACCTCGCCGCGCGGGGCGTAGCCCCAGCAGCGAACCGCGCCTTCCGTCGTGAGCGCGCACGCGTGGATCGCGCCCGCGACGATCTGCTTCGCCTTCGCCGAGGGAAGGAGCGTGACCCCGGGCTCGCCGGCGTCCGCCGCCGGGGTCTCGCCGCCCGCATCCGCACCCGGCTCCTCGGGCCCGCCGGCGGGATCGTCCTTCGCGACCGGCGTGCACGCCGCCGCGAAGAGACCGAGGAGGACCACAGACCCGAGACCGAGGAGACCGCGCATGTGCATGCGAAGACGGGCTGCAACGCACGCGCCACCTGGAATCCTCGACGAAACCACGCTTCGACGGCCCGGAGGGCGAGGTCACGGTCACGGTCACGGTCACGGGTCACGCCCGCGGGTCTGGTAGACTCGGAGGCGACATGACGACGGAGCACACGGGGACGATGGCGGGCGAGCCGACCCGGCGAGCCGCCTCCTCGAAGGAGCCGGGCCTCGTCCTCGTGTACGCGCCCGATCTCGCGGCCGTGCCGCCGGTCGTCGTCGCCGAGGGATCGATCGTGATCGGGCGCGAGCCTCCGCCCGGCGGCGTGACGCTCGCTCTCACGTCGGTGTCGCGCGTCCATGCGCGGCTCGTCCGCAAAGGCGACGCGTGCTCGCTCCACGACCTCGGGAGCCGCAACGGCATCTTCGTGCGCGGGAAGAAGGTCGAGGCGGCGGAGCTCGGCGCCGGCGACGACGTCCGGATCGGCGACGCCGTCTTCGTCTTCGTCGCGGACGGCGCGCGCGCGTTCGAGGGAACGCGCGCCGACGGGGCGACCGATCGACCCTATCCGCACGCGCCCGTCGCGTGCGGGCCTGCGACCCGACGCATCTACGACGAGCTCGTGCCGATCGCGGCCGCAGACCTCGCCGTCCTCGTCCACGGCGAGACCGGCACGGGCAAGGAGCTCGTCGCGCAGGCGGTTCACGCCGCGAGCGGCCGGACCGGGCCGCTCCGCGCCCTGAACTGCGCCGCGATTCCCGCCCAGCTCGTCGAAAGCGAGCTCTTCGGCTTCAAGAAGGGTGCGTTCACGGGCGCCGATCGCGACAGCCCCGGCATCGTCCGCAGCGCGCACGGCGGGACGCTCTTCCTCGACGAGATCGGCGACCTGCCGCCCGAGATCCAGCCGAAGCTCCTCCGCCTCCTCGAGTCGTTCGAGGTCACCCCCGTCGGCGGTGTGAAGGCCGAGCGCGTCGACGTCCGCATCGTCTGCGCGACGCACGCGAGCCTCGACGCGCTCGTCGCGGAGAAGCGCTTCCGCGGCGACCTCCTCGCGCGCATCCGCGGCCACGTGGTCGTGCTGCCGCCGCTCCGCGAGCGGAAGGAAGACCTCTACCGCCTCGTGCGCGCGCTCCTCGCGCGGCTCGGGCGCCCCGAGACCGGCGTCTCCGTCGCATTCATGGTCGCTCTGGCGCGTTACGACTGGCCGTACAACGTCCGCGAGCTCTTCACCGTCCTTCGTCGCGCGACGGCGCTCGCGCCTCCCGGCGAGACGCTGGACGCGAAGCATCTGCCCGACGAAATCCTCGCCGCCGGGAGCACGAAATCGTCGGTCGCGCCGCCCGCCGGCCCGCGCGAGGACGCTCCGAAGCCTCCGGTCCCGACCGCCGACGAGCTGAAGGCCGCGCTCGAAGCGCACGGCGGCAACGTCGCGGCGCTCGCGCGCGTGTTCCAGCGCGATCGCTCGCTGATCCATCGCTGGCTCCGGCAGCACGGGCTCGAGCCCGAAGACTTCCGGCGTTGACCTAGGGCGTGTCCCTGAATCCAGGGCTCCGCTCCTTCTCGCCCGTGCCCGTGCCCGTGCCCGTGCCCGGCGGTCTGGGGTGCTGCAAGAGCGGAACTTGCTGTTGGTCGTAGCGCCGCTTGTCGCCTTCGACACCCTGCCCCCCTCGGCAACGTGAACTGGTCGGCCTGGCGAGGACGAGGAAGTCCAACGCGAGGTGGTAGACGTCGAGTCGTTCGTGATCGAGCGCTTGCATCTCGCATCGGCCGCTCAGCGGCCTCGTTGCCTCCATCGGGCACGGGCACGGGCACGGGCACGGGCACGTGGGAGAGACCGAGAGAGTTCAGGTACACGCCCTAGGGCTTGGCGAGCCGCATGACCGCGCCGTCGGTGCCGAAGTAGATCGCGCGCGCGTCGACGGCGATCCCGCGCGGCTGATCGGCCGCGACGAGGAGCGTGCTCGCGCAGCTCCCGGCGAGAGGACAGCTCCGCACCGCACCCGAGACATAGGCGCCGTCGGGGAGCCGCTCCCACGACGTCCAGTAGATCCGATCGCCGTCGACAGTGATCCCCATCGGATCGCCGCCGGCGCGCGCGACGAGACCGATCGCGCCTCCGCCCCGCGGCACGCGTGAGATGTTGCCGGGCTGTCCGTAGTCCTGCGCCGCGCCCCAGTAGACGTTCTGCGCGTCGGCGGTGATGACGCGGCCCGACTGGCCGTTCGCGCCGAGGAGCACGCTTCCGCCGTCGGCGGGGTTGCGCCGGAAGACCTCGCCGCTGAAATCGCCGACCCAGAACACGTCGTCGCCCTCGACGGCGACCGTCACCGGGAGGACCGTCGGGACGGAGAGGACGGTCGTGGGACCGGCCGGCAGCGTCCATCTCGCGATCCGCTGTCCGTTGCGATCCGCCCACGTGACGCCCTTCTGATCGAGCGCGAGGCCGGTCGGCTCCTCCGGCGTGGCGAGGACCTCCGGGCCCGCACCGCAGCCGGCGAGGGGACAGCGCGACACGGCGCCGGCGAGCAGCTCCGAGTTCGTCCAGTACACGTGCGTCGCGTCGACGGCGATCCGGCGCGCGTCCTTCACGGCCGGCGAGGACGCGTATCCGACGACCGCACCGCCGTCCTTCGACACGCGCGCGACGAGGTTGCCCGACAAAGATGTGAAGTACACGTCATCGCCGTCGAGGGCGACGCCACCGACGGTGCCCTGGCCCGTCGCGAGCGCGACCGGCATGCACCCGCCGTCGTGGCATTCGCCGCCGAGGCACGAGTGCCCGCAGCGGCCGCAGTGGTCGGCACTGGTGCGGAGGTCCCCGCAGCCGCCGTCGAGGGAGGCGTCGGGCGTGCTGCCGCCGCCGTCGAAAGCGGCGTCGGGCGCGTCCGCGCCGCCGTCGCCCTCCACCGGCGTGAGGTCCTTCAGACCGAGCACTGCGCTGCACGCGGGGAGCACCAGCACGAAGAGGCCGAAGAGACGGCGGCTCACCATCGCGCCACCATCCCGGAGGGCGTCATCGCGACGCCCTTCCTCGGCGCCGTCACGAACAGCACGACGCCGGCCGCGAGGAGCGCGCCTCCGACGACGAAGCCCGCGGTCGAGACGCTCGCCCAGTCGTGGGCGGTCGCGTTCGCGCGGAGCGCCTCGTCGCTCGCGCACGGTCCGCTCTCGGGACAGTCGCGCATCGACGTGTTGTGTCGCTCGAGCGCGACGAGGCCTGCGACGGTCCCGAGCGCGATGCCGGCTACTCCCGCGCCTCCGAGCACGATGCCCGTCGTGCCGCGCCACGACGTGGGCTCCGGCTCTCGGGGTGGTGCGCTCGGCGGCGGCGCCGCCTCGTGCGCGAGCACGACCTCCACCGTCTCCGTCTTGCCCGCCGCCACGTCCACCTCGGCGCGGAAGGGCATCCGACCCGGAGCCTCGGCGGTGACCACGTGGTGTCCGGGGTCGACCGGAATCGCGACGCCGAGCTCGGACGCGACGACCGCTGCTCCGTCACGGGTGACCTTCACCCCGGCGACGTCCGCGACCGCGATCGTGAGCTTCGGTAGCGTCTTCGAGAGTGTTTCGGCGCGGTCGCGCGCACGCGTCTCCCATTCGGGCCGGTTCGTCGCCTTGTAGGCCGCGGCCGCGCTCAGGTACGTCGCCCACGCGCTCGCGCTGCGGCCGCTCTTCTCGTAGCAGAGGGCGAGGTTGTATTCGGTCCCCGCCGCCGGATCGATCGCGCGGCTTCCTTCGAGCTTCGGGCACGCGGCGGCGTAGTCCCCGCGCGCCATCGCCGCGCGGCCCTCCTCGAAGAGCGCCTGGGCTGCGGCGGCGTTGCCCTCCGCGCGCGCGCGCGGCGCGGCGAGGAGGAGCGCGAATGCGACGGTGCAGGCGAGACGGCGCACGCTACTTCCGATCGGCCGGAGCTTCGGGGTCGACCGGGGGGCGCGGCGCAGGCCCGGCATCGGCCGCGTTCCGCGTCGGCACGCGCCCGGTGGGGAGCGCCGCGGGTACGCGCGTCGCCGGCGGACGCGCGGGCACGCTGCTCGCCGCAGGCGGCGCGAGGGGCGTCGCCGCCGTCACGACCGGGGAAGGGGCCTCGACCGGAGGAGGCGATGACGTCGCGACGGCCGGCGCCGCGCTCGCCGCCGGCGTCCGCGTCGCGCGCGTCGCGAGCGCGAAGGCTCCGATCGCGACGACGACCGCCGCGCCGATCGCGGCGACGCGCTTCGGACCGCCCTCCTGCCGGCCGTCGTCCTTCACGACCGCGCGCGTCGTCGTCGACGGGCTCGTGTCCTCGGTGCGTGCAGTCCGCGCCGATGGCACCGGCGGCGGCACGGACGTGCGCTCGATCTCCTCGACCATCGCCGCTGCCTCGTCGAGGACGTCGGTGACCTTCGCCCGGAGCCACGCGGTCACCTCCGCACGCGACGCGGGCTTCTGGATCCGCTCGAGCGCGTTCGCGAGATCCATCGCCGTCGCGTGGCGCTCGGCAGGGTCTCGCGCGAGCGCCCCTTCGAGCACGCCGTCGAGCCGCGAGAGGGAAGGGGCAGCGAGGTGCCGGTACTCGCACGCGAGCACCTTCTTCACGAGCCCCGGGTCGTTCGAGCTCCCGTAGTAGCGCTCTCCGGCGAGCATCTCCCAGACGACGACGCCCGCACCGAAGACGTCGACGCTCCGCGTGGCCTCCTCGTGCTCGAGTCGCTCCGGTGCCATGTACGCGAGCTTGCCCTTCACCGCGCCCGTCTCGGTCTCCTGCAGGCGCCGCGCCGCCTTCGCGATCCCGAAGTCGAGCACGCGCGTGACGCCGTCGGTCCCGACGAGCACGTTCTGGGGAGACACGT
This sequence comes from Polyangiaceae bacterium, assembly GCA_039809485.1. Taxonomy (GTDB): domain Bacteria; phylum Myxococcota_A; class Polyangia; order Polyangiales; family Polyangiaceae; genus Labilithrix. Next base: position 63,076 of record JBDHVE010000003.1, read on the forward strand.
CGCGGTGAACGACGTCGAGCGGCCGCCCCGCTTCGTCGCGCGCCTCGTGCGCCGCGTGGAGGCCGTGGAGCATGTCGACCGCGATCGCGATCGCGACGGGCGGAGGGACCGGCTCGGCTCCGCGCGCGAGCACGGTCGCGAGCGAGGCGCCCATCACGTACTCCATCACGAGCAGCGCTTCGTCGCCCTCCATCACGACGTCGTGGATCGAGACCACGCTCGGATGGCTCACGCGCGCAGCGATCCGCGCTTCGTCGTAGAACGCCTGCGAGAACGCGCGGTCCTTCACGAGGTGCGGATGGAGACGCTTGATCGCGACGAGCCGCGAGAACCCGGCGGGGCCGAGGCGACGGCCGAGGTGGACCGCGGCCATACCGCCGGCTCCGATCTGGCCGAAGAGGGCGTACCGCCCCACCGTCCGCTCGTGGCGTGCGACGTCGTCCAAGGTGCTCCACGATTCTAGCGCGACCCGTCGCATCACGTGAAGCACGCCGGCCGCGCGCCCGACGCTTGCAAGATGCATGGATGCGGCCAGCGAAAACGCTTCACCGTGGACGCGCGATCCGAAACAATGACGTGGCGATGCGAACCACGCACCTGACTGCTGTCCTCGCCGCTGCCGTCAGCGTCCTGGCGGCGACCCCGGCAGAGGCCGAGGAGTCGATCATCAAGAACCCGGGCGACCACCCGAGCTATCGGTTCGAGGCGGAGCCGCACGGGCTCCTCGGCTTCGGCGGACCGTTCGAGAAGGGCAAGGGCGACCTCGGCGCCGGCTTCCGTGGGACGATCATCCTCGTCGAGAACGGCTTCGTGCCGTCGATCAACAACAGCGTCGGCATCGGCTTCGGCGGCGACGTCTTCTTCGGCAAGGGGACCGTGTTCGTCCCGGTCGTCATGCAGTGGAACTTCTGGCTCTCGACGCACTGGTCGGTGATGGGCGAGCCGGGGGTCGGCTTTGCGTTCAACCGGTTCAAGGGCCGCGATCTCCTCCACCCCGTGCTCGACGTCGGCGCTCGCTACCACTTCAACGACAAGGTCTCGCTCACGATGAAGGTCGGCTACCCGGCCGTCTCGGTCGGCGTGTCGTTCTTCCTCTGACGCTGCGCGAGTCGCGCACGCGTCGTCCGAACGGGTGACAGGGCGGGGGCGTGCGCCGCGCGGAGGCGAGCGCTACCCTTTTCTGTCGAGTGCAGTCCCACGTACGCGCCGCCGACCGCGACCCGAATCGGAACACCGAGGTCTTCGCCGGCGCCGCGCCTCGCGCCGTCGACCTGCGTCAGGCGTACGCGTTCGCGCGCGGCGTCGCGGAGCTCCAGCCCGGCGTCGGCCGTGCGGGGCATCGCCTCGTCTGGGTCCGCGGCGCGTCGTGGGCTGCGAAGAAGCTCGAGGCGTCCGAAGGCGCGTTCGCCGTCGTAGGTCGCCACACGCACTGTCAGATCTCGATCGCGGACGACCCGTTCGTCGCGCTCCGCCATGTCCTCGTGCGGTCGCTCCCGCTGCCGTCCGGCGGCGTCGCCCTCCGGATCGTCGACCTCCACACCGGGACGGGCTTCTTCCTCGCCGACGGGTCACGGCAGACGTCGATTCTCGCCGAAGGTCCCGTCGTGTTCTCGGTCGGGGAGATCGCGTTCGTCGCGCTCCCGGATGGGACGCCGCTGCCTCCGGAGCTCCCGCGCGTCGAGCACGAGGGCTCCGTACAGGTTCGTGATCAGCTCGCCGCGCTCGACCGCGCGATGTCGCCGTACCGGGCGAACGCGCGGCCCGACTACCGGAGCTCGCGCATCACGAGCCTGCCGCTCCCGGTCGTCGTCGGTGAGGTGCTGCCTCCCTCGCTCGGGCGTCTCACGGGAGGTCGCTACTCGCTGACGCTCGCGCGCGGCGGCGCCGAGGCGACCGTGACCCTCTCGGACGAGGACCTCGTCCGCGGCGTCGTGATCGGCCGCTCGGAGAAGTGCCACTCCGAGGCGCTCCGCGAGATCACCGAGATGGGCACCTCGCGCGTGCACCTGCTCGTCATCCGCGAGGGCCTCTTCATCAACGCCTACGATCTCGCCTCGACGCAGGGCACGTTCCTCGGCGCGGTGCGTACGTCGCGCGCCCGGTTGCCGAACCACGGCTCGGTGATGCTCATCCTCGGCAACACCGCGCAGGCGGTGCGGCTCGCCTGGCGCGCGGACTGAGCCTCACTCCTCGCTCGAAGGCGCTCCGATGTGGAGGCGATCCTCCATCGCCTCGTAGCCGCCCGAAGCGCTCGCCTCCGGCGCGAGCAGCGACGCGACGATCCCGACGAAGAACGAGAGCGGCAGCGAGACGACGGCCGGGTTCTTGAGCGGGATGAACGCCGACGCGCGGTGGAGCACGTCGACCTGCACCGTCGGCGAGAGGAAGATGAGGAGGAGCGAGCTCGCGGTGCCGGTCGCGAGGCTCGCGACGGCGCCGCGCGTCGTGTACGGCTTCCACAGGATCGAGAGGACGAGGGCGGGGAACGTCGAGCTCGCGGCGATCGCGAACGCGAGGCCGACCATGAACGCCACGTTCTGCCCCTTGAACGCGATCCCGAGGCCGATCGCGAAGACGGCGAGCGCGATCGTCGCGATCCGCGCGACGAGGAGCTGCTCGTCCTCCGGCACCTTCCCGCGCTTCACGACGCGGACCCAGAGATCGTGCGAGAGCGCCGCCGAGCCGGAGAGGGTGAGGCCGGCGACGACGGCGAGGATCGTCGCGAAGGCGACGGCGGAGATGAAGCCGAGCATCGGCCTTCCGCCGACCGCTTCGGCGAGGAGCGGCGCCGCCATGTTCCCGCCCTTGTCGACGGCGGCGATCGCCTCGCGCCCGACGATGACGGACGCCCCGAAGCCGAGGACGAACGTGATCAGGTAGAAGAGCGCGATGAGCCCGGTCGCGTAGAACACGCTCGTGCGCGCCGTCTTCGCGTCCTTCACCGTGTAGAAGCGCATGAGGACGTGGGGCAGCCCCGACGTGCCGAACATCAGCGCGAGGCCGAGCGAGATGGCCTCGAGCGGGCTCGAGACGAGCTTGCCGGGGGCGAGCACGGAAGCGCCGTAGCGATCGGCGGCGGCGGCGAAGAGCGCCAGCGGGCTCATCCCGAAGCGCGTGAGGACGAGGAGCGCGAGGAGCGCGGCGCCGCCGAGGAGGAGGATCGCCTTCACGATCTGCACCCACGTCGTCGCGATCATCCCGCCGAAGAGGACGTAGACGAGCATCACGATTCCGACGAGAACGACGGCGGTCTCGTACGAGAGGCCGAACATCATCCGGACAAGGTTCCCGGCGCCGACCATCTGCGCGATCAGATAGAAGGCGATGACGGCGAGCCCGGAGATCGACGCCGCGATCCGCACCGGCGTCTCGCGGAGGCGGAACGACACCACGTCGGCGAACGTGTAGCGACCGAGGTTGCGGAGCGGCTCCGCGACGAGGAAGGTCACGATCGGCCAGCCGACGAGCCAGCCGACGGAGTAGATGAGCCCGTCGAAGCCCGAGCTCGCGACGAGGCCGGCGATCCCGAGGAAGCTCGCCGCGCTCATGAAGTCGCCGGCCAGCGCGAAGCCGTTCTGCGCGCCGGTGACCGACGCGCCGGCGGTGAAGAACTCGCTCGCGGTCTTCGTCCTCTTCGCGGCGTAGGCCGTGATCCCGAGCGTGAGACCGATGAAGACGACGAAGAACGCGATCGCGATGCCGCTCGGCGAGCCGAGGGAGGTCTGGGTCGCCGGCATCAGGCGCGCTCCTTCGCCTTCGCCTCGCGGAGGGCGCGGACGGCGGGGTCGTACGTGTTGTTCGCCCACCAGACGTAGACGCCGGTGAGGACCCAGGCAGCGGCGATGACGCTCGCGCCGAGGAGGATTCCGAGGCTCAGCCCCGGCACGACGAGCTCGCCCATCTGCGGCTTCGCGAACGCGATGAGGAGGATGAAGCCGAAGTACACCGCCATCATCGCCGCCGTGAGCGCGCCGGCGAGTCGCCAGCGCCGCGCCACGATGCGGCGGCTCTCGTCCGCCCCGTCTTTCATGCGAGGGCCCAGGTTAGACCGATTCGCGCGCGTGATGTGCGGCCCCTTGCCATCTCGTCGCGGCGCGTCGGCCGTGCGAATCCCAAAAGACGGTGGCGAAGCGAATCCCGATCCGCGTCCCGCCCGAAGGCGAGGTGGCGCTCGTCGTCTCGGACGGTGTGCCCTATGCCGTCGTGAACCGCGGAGGGGCGCCGTGCGCGTTCGTCGCAGCGTGCTCGCACAAGGACCTCGCCCTCGTGCCGCTCCGGCTCAAGAAGGGCGCGCTCGTGTGTCCCCATCACGGCGCGCGCTTCGACCCGGGCACCGGGGCGTGTGTCGACGACGCGGGGAAGGACGTCCCGCACGGTCTGCCCGCGGTCGAGATCGTCGAAGCCGAAGGCGGCGGGCTCGCGCTCCGCGCGCGCAAGCGTCACAAGAAGCTGTTGAAGAAGAAGGAGCGGAAGCGCGTCGCGAAGGTGGCCTGATCACCTCCGCGCCGGCTTCGGCTCCTTCTCGCCACGGAGCGCGCGTCCGAACGCTGCCGCGCTCTGGTCGTGGAGCGCCGCGCAGAGCGTCGCGCTCTCGAGCGCGAGCTCGAGCGGCCGCTTCGCGCCCTCGACCTCCGCGATCCGCGGGCGATACGTCGCCGCGAGCTCCTCGACGGCCGGCTTCGTGCAAGCCGCGCCCGCGGCGCGGACGAGCGCGGTCGCGAGCGAGCCGGGCAGCCTCTTCCGGAGATCGGGCCAGCGCTTCCGGACCCACGCTTCGGTGGTCGCGCGTGCCTTCTTCCGGTTCAGAGCCGACCGCAGCGTGTAGAAGATCTCGTTCGCCTGCACGTCCTCGGTGAGGGAGACGTCGAGCGCTTCTTCGAGCACCTTCGGGTCGTCGAAGCCGGTGAGCGCGCGGAGCGCGGCGAGGCGCTCCTCGCGCGTCTTCGCCCGCTTCGTCGCGGCGCGCAGCTCGGCGACGCGCGTGGAGCCGGCGCGTCGCGACGCGAGATCGAGCGCGACGCTCGCGACGTCGGCGTCGACCGACGAAGGGTCGGCGAGCCACTTCTGCGCGACGCCTTCCGCCTCGCGCAGCGTCGTCTCGTCCTCGGCGAGCGTCCCCATCGCCGAGAGCACCATGCTCCGGAGGAGCGCGCGCTCGCCGCCGGGCTCCTCGTCCTTCCCCGGCTCCCAGCCGAGGTCCTTCTTTCGCTTCCCGAGGCGGGCGGTGACGAGCTTCTTGAACGCCTCCCGCGCGTCGTCGTCGACGAGCGCGTCGTTCGCCTCGCGGAGCACGTCGACGAGCTGCTCGACGACGTGACGAGACGCGTCGTCGTCGAACGGCGTCAGCACCTCGAGCAGCGTCGCCGGCTTGAGCCTGCCGGCGCGGACGCTCGCCCACGCGTTCGAGAGGATCGCCATCCGCGCGGGGACATCGAGCTTCGCGCGGCCCTTCGCGAGCCGGACCGTCTCCGCGTCCGTGAGCGAGAAGCGGTAGTAGCCCGCCTTTGCGTTCGGGAGGATCCACGTCGGGCATCCGCCGCGCGAGGCGACGAGCGACGGCGCACCGAACGCGAGCTCGGCGCAGCGCATCTCCTTGTCGCCCTGCGCCTGGACGCAGACGGGCACGAGCCAGGTGTGCTTGCTCTGCTCGGGGATCGTCGTGCCGAGCGGGCGGTACCGCTCCTGGTTCAGCTCCATGTTCCAGCGGCCGCTCGCCTCGCAGCCGATCGTGCCGCTCACTTCCGGCACGCCGGGGTGATCGAGGTAGCCCGTCGCCATCGCCGTCACGTCCTTGCCGGATGCGCGATCGAGCGCGGAGAAGAGGGAGGCGGACACGACGCTCTTGTGCGCGTTCTCGCCGAGGTACGTCGAGAGCGCGCGGCGGAACGCGTCCTCTCCGATCCAGCGCTCGACGTTGCCGAGGACGGCGGCGCCCTTCTCGTAGGTGATCGCGTCGAAGGCTTCGTGCACGTCGGAGGTGCTCGTCACGGGCTGCCGGACGGCCCGCGCGGAGGCGAGCGAGTCGTCGTCCATCACGGAGAGGGCGGAGGCGACCGCGTCGGCGCGCGCGTTCCACGACGGACGGAACGCCTCGAGCGCGCGCGTCTCCATCCACGTCGCCATGCCCTCGTTCAGCCAGATGTCGTTCCACCATGCGGCGGTGACGAGGTCGCCGAACCACTGGTGTGCGAGCTCGTGCGCGATCGTGACGGCCTGGCGCCGGCGCGCCGTCGCCGACGCGCGCGCGGCATCGAGGAGGAGGATCTCCTCGCGGAACGTGACGAGTCCCGCGTTCTCCATCGCGCCGGCCGCGAGCTCGGGCACGGCGACGATGTCGAGCTTCTCGTACGGGTACGGCACCATCAGATAGCGCGCGATCACGTCGACGAGCCCCGAGGTGCCTTCGAGCGCGAGGTCGCCGAGGTTGCCCTTGCCGCGCGTCGTGACGAGTCGGATCGGCGGATGCTCGCTCCGGCTCGAGGCGCGGACCTCGAGGTCGCCGACGGCGAGCGCGACGAGGTAGCTCGGGAGCGGCTTCGTCGGCGCGAAGCGGATCGTCGTCCCGCCGGGCGTGTCCTCGCGCCCAGTCTCGTTCGCGTTCGAGATCGCCGTTTGTCCACGCGGAACGGTGGCGGTGACCTCGAAAGGCGTCTTGAACGAAGGCTCGTCGAAGCACGGAAACGCGCGACGCGCATCGGTCGACTCGAGCTGCGAGAAGACGTACCAGCGATCGCCGTCCTTCACGCGATAGAAGCCGGACATCTCGTCGTCGAACGGTGCGTCGTAGCGGATCGTCAGCGTCGCTTCCCCCGGCGGGAGGGGACGCTCGAAGCCGAGCACGAGCTCTTCGGGCGCCGGAGCGCCGCTCGCGCCTCGGACGCTCGCCCGTGCGGGAAGCTTCGTCCCCGCCGCGAGCGCGCTCGCTTCGATCACGTTCAGGTTGCGGCCGTGGAGGACGATCCACGACGTCCTCTCCGGCACGTCGACGACGATCCGCGCGACGCCCGAGAAGCGCGGCTGCGCGGGGTCGATCGCGAGATCGAGCGCGTAGCTCTTGGGCGTCGCGAGGCCGGGCAGGCGCCCGTCGGGACGCGGTGCCGGGAGCGCGGTCGCGGGCTCCGCGGGGGGCGGCGCAGGCGGGGGCGGCGGCGCCGGCGGCGGGGGACACCCCGCGGTGAGGACGACCGCCCAGGGGAGCACGAGGGCGAGGAGGCGGCGCATGCGGGCCGTCCCACGCTCGATCACGTCGGCGTTCAGGTCAAGCCGCGGCTCAGAACAGGGTCTTCGCGGCAAAGAGCCGCGTGAGCGAAGCGGGGACCGGCGTCCGGACCGAGGGCGGGCTCATCGCGCGACGGAGGCGCGGCCCGGAGGGCGCCGGCTCGCGCCCGAACGCGACCGTCGCGGTGGTCACGACGAACGCCTTCGGATCGGGCTCGGCGTCCGGCGAAGGACGGAAGAGGACGCCGAGCGACGCGGGGCGCCACCTGGGCGACAGGGCGTAGAGCCGGTCCTCCTCGGCGAGGAACCCGACGAGGCGGAGCCCGACGAGCGAGGCCTTCGTCTCGCTCGACGGCGATCGCCGCTTCGCCCGCGAGACGAGGACCCCGTCACGGAAGACGTAGACGCTGTTCGCGGTCTCGAGCTCGGACTTCCCGGCGAAGACCTCGCTTCCGAGGGCGAGCCATCCATGGGCAGACGACGGGGCGAGCTTCACGAGGAACGAGGAGAGGAGATCCATCTTCGGGGCGACTTCCGTGACGACGTGCTGCAGCCACCGTGCCGCGCTTCGAAGACGGCGCGGGCCCGAGGAATCCGGCTCGAAATCGGCCCCACGGTCTCGCGGCGGAGCCACGTCGCGTCGCGCGCCGGTGTCTCTCCCCGGCGCCGGTGTCGGTGACCTGGATCCAGGTCATGGCAGCTTCCACGTGGATCGTCCGCGTCCGTGCTCAGACGGGCCGGAGCGACAGCTCGTGGATCGTCCGGCCGGTGCCGTCGACGAAGCCCACGATCAGCGTGCCGGTCCGTCCTTCGACGCGTGCGAGGCCGAACGTCTGGCTCCGCGGGTCGGCGGGCGAGCCGAACGTGCTCGGGCCCGCATTCGAGAAGAGCACTTCGGGGCCGAACGTCTCGTCGAGGGGCTTCTGCGGGAAGGAAGACGCGTGGATCGGACCGGCGACGAGCTCGTGGAACGGTGTGAAGGCGCGGAACGCGGCACGCGCCGGGTCGAACCTCTGCACGCACGCGTAGTGGACGTCGGCCCCGAGCCAGACGAGGTTCTCGACGCGCCTCTCGTGGAGCTTCGCGAGGAAGTGGGCGATCTCCTGCTCACGCCCCGCGGGCGCGGATCCCTTCGTGCTCGCGATCCCGTCGAACGCGATCCCGCCTCCGCGACGCGGCTCGGCGACGACGAGGCCGAGCGGCATCGGGCTCGCGACGACCTTCCACGTCGCGCGCGAGGTCGACACCCCTTCGGTGAGCCACGCGAGCTGCGCTTCGCCGAGGAAGCGCTCGTGCTCCGGCTCGGGCTGGTTCGGCGTCCGGAACGAGCGGCCGTCGAGGAGGAAGACCTCGAGGTGCACGCCGGCGCGGAACGAGCGGTACATCGGCGCGGACGGATCGCGGAGCGTCGGCGCGTGCTCGAACATCGCGCGACGCGCATCGGCGGCGAGCACGTCGATCGCGCGGGTTTCGTAGCGCGAATCGTCGAGGAACTGCCCGGGCCACCAGTTGTCGTGGACCTCGTGATCGTCCCAGAGGTGGACGATCGGGACGTGCGCCGACGCTTCGCGGAACATCTCCGCGTGGCGCGGGTAGAGGAACGCTCCGCGATAGTCCTCGAGCGTCTGCGCGACGTGGGACTTCGCCTCGGTGAGGACCGCGTTCTCCCACGGCACGCTCTCGGGCGTCTTCGCGAAGCGCTCGATCGGGTCGTCGGCGTAGATCGCGTCGCCGAGGTGGAGGAAGAAGTCCGGCGCCGCGGCGCGGAGGGCGGCGTAGGCCGGCATCTCGCGTCCGTCCGTGCCGATCCCGAAACCCTGCCCGTTCGTGTCGGCCGACCACGCGAAGACGACGTCGCGCGGATGCGGATCGGAGGGGAGGGGAGGCGTGCGGAGCGATCCGCGGACCGGCGCCGACGCGCGTCCGTCCTGCTCGAGGACGACGTCGAACACGATCCGCGTGTCGGGCGGGAGCGCGAGCCGCGTCTTCGCGGTGAAGTCGGTCGCGCTGCGCGCGTCGCTGCCCACGACCTCGACGCGCCTCGCGCTCTCCGCGGCGGACCACGTCACGCGCATCCGCGCGTCGCGATCGCTTCGCGTCCAGACGACCGCGCTCGTCGCCTCCACGTCGCCCGACTGCACGCCCCAGCGCGCGACCGGCCGTGGTCCGTCGCGTGTGCTCGTCGTGACGGCGCGCGTGCGACAGCCGGTCGCGAGCGTCGCGAGACCGACGAGGGCGTCGCGTCGACGAAGCATGTGGTAGCCTCGGCTTCCGCGCATGCGGCGCTTGTACCATGTCACGCGGCCGCAGTTCCTGGCGCTCGCCCTCGCGATCGCCGTGGTGCTCGCATGGCTCTGCCGGTCCCCCTTCGCCCTCGCGGCGCCGGACCTCGACGCGTCGGTCGACGCCGCGATCGCGCCTGCCGTCGTCGAGCCGGCCGCGCCGGCCGCGACGCCTGCACCTGCGCCCACGCCCGCGCCCGCGCCACCGCCGGTCGTCGTCACGCCCGAGCCGCGGCCGACCGCGAGTGCCTCGACTTCCGCCCATCCCGCGCCGGCCGCTTCGGCGGTGCCGACCGTTCGCGGAGGGACGGAGCTCCGGATGCGCGACCGGACGCTCTTCACGTTCCGGGCAGGCCGCGCGGGACGTTCGCCGGAGGAGCGCGCGCGTGCCGCGAACTCCGCGCTCGAAGCGCTCCTCGCGCACCCGGAGGAGCTCGGCGACGTCCGCTACGAGGAGACGCAGGGCACCGCGGTCGTCTACGTCGGCAAGACGCCGATCGCGACGCTCGGCCCGGAGGACGTCGAAGCGACCGGCGAAGCGAACGTCGGTGTCCTCGCCGCCCAGCTCACGGCGCGCCTGAACGACGCGGTCGCGAGCGAGCGGAAGCGGAGCGCGATCGCGACCACCGTCTTCTCCTTCTCGCTGCTCGTCTTCTCGGCGCTGATCATCTTCCTCATCCTCCAGCGGATCGGCGACGTCGCCACGCGCGTCCGCGCCGCGGTGGTCGACGACCCGGAGCGCCTCCACGCCGTCCGCCTGGGCAAGATCGAGTTCGTGAGCGCGGGCGCGGCGCGCGGCGTGACCTCGATCGCGCTCACGCTCGGCCACCGGATCATCCAGTTCGCCCTCGCGTACGGCTGGCTCATCTTCGGCCTCTCGCTCTTCGAGGCGACGCGCGGCTACACCCAGCGCCTCACCGGCCTCGTCGTGACGCCGCTCTCCGGCCTCGCCACGCGCGTCGGAACGGCGCTCCCGCTCGTCATCGTCGCGGCGATCGCGGCGTTCGCGGTGACGGTCCTCGTCCGCTTCCTCGGGCTCTTCTTCGACAGCGTCGCGCGCGGGGACACCCGCGTCGGCTGGCTGCCGCGCGATCTCGCACGCGCGACGAGCATCCTCGTCCGCTCGGGCGTCGTGCTCATCGCGCTCGTCATCGCGTCGCCGCTCATCACGGGCAGCGATGACGGCGCGCTCACGCGCGCGGGCCTCGTCGCGCTCCTCTCCGTCGCTCTCGCGGCGACGCCGATCCTCGCCTCCGTCGTCGTCGGCGTCGCGATCGTGTTCTCGCGGCGGCTCCGCCGTGGCGAGCACGTCGAGGTGGGCGGGCGCTCGGGGCGGCTCGTCGAGGCGACGCTGCTCGATCTCCGGCTCGAGGACACGTCGGGCTGCGAGGTGCGCGTCCCTCATCTCCTCGCGCTCGTGCACCCGATCCGCGTGCACGGCTACGCGCCGCTCGCCTCGCTCGAGGTCGTGACGGCGAAGGGCGCCGACGCGGCGGCGGTCGAGTCCGCGCTGCTCTCGGCCGCGAAGGAGCTGAGCGCGCGCGGGCGTGTCGAGCTCCTCTACCTCGACGACGAAGGTGCGCACTGGCGCGTCACGAGCGCCTCGCGTGGGCCGACCGACAAGACCCTCGGGCGCGCCGTCGTCGACGCGCTCTCCGCTGCGGGGATCGGCCTCGGCCGCGCCGCGCGAGAAAGAGCACGCGAGGCCCCGTGAGCGCCATCGCGCTCCTCATGGGGCTGCTCGTCCTCTCGTACCTCGGCAGCCTCCTCGTCGGCGGCCAGGGCAAGGCGGCGCGCGGCCTGCCGTCCGGCATCGAGTACCTCGGGCTCGGCGTCGCGGTCGGGCCCGATGCGCTCGGCCTCGTCGATCGCGGGATGATCGCGGAGTTCGAGCCGATCGTGCAGGTCGCCCTCGGCTGGCTCGCGTTCGTCGTCGGGCTCGACTTCGGCCGCGTGGACGGTCGCCGCGTCCGCGCCGGCTCGCTCGCCCTCGGCGTCGCGGGGGCGGTGATGACGGGCGTGCTCGTCGCGACCGCGACCCGCGCCGTCCTTGCGCAGTCGCCGGTATCCGGGATCGACGACCACGCCGCGGTGCTTCTCGCCGCGGGCGCCGGCGCGGTCTGCGCGGAGACGACGCGCGCGGCCGTGCAGTGGGTCGCGGCGCGATGGTCCGCGCGCGGGCCGGTCACCGACCTGCTCGTCGAGCTCGCGTCGGCGGACGACTTCGTCCCGCTCGTCGCGGCGGGCGCGATCTTCGCGTTCGAGCCCGCCGCGGGGCTCACGGTGCAGCTGCCGGTCGCCGGCTGGATCGTCGCGGCGCTCGCCCTCGGCGCGCTCCTCGGCACCGTGACGGCGCTCCTCCTCCGCGGCGCGGAAGGCTATGCGGTGTGGGGTGCGCTCATCGGCACGCTCCTCCTCGGCGTCGGCACGGCAGTGCGCTTCGGGATGTGCACCATCTTCGTGACGTTCGTGATGGGCATCGCGCTCGCCGGCGTCTCGCCGAACCGGCGCATCCTGCGGCGGATGGTGCGGCCCACCGAGCGCGCCGTGCTCTACCCGATGCTCCTCCTCGCGGGAGCCCGCCTCGACGCGCGGCAGATCGCCGAGTCGCGCGCGCTCCTCTCGGTCGTCGCGATCGTGCTCCTCGCGCGCATCGTCGGGAAGCTCGCGACCGGCGTCATCCTGAACGTGTCGGTGCGCGCCGCGCGTCCGGCCGGGCCGGCGCTCGGCGTCGTCCTCCTCGCCTCGGGGCCGGTCTCGACGAGCTGCGCGTTCGTCTTCGCGCTCCGGTTCCCGGGCGTCGTCGGCGACACCCTCCTCGTCTGCGCGGCGGGGTCGAGCGTCCTCGGCGAGATCGTCTCGACGCTCGCCCTCCGGCGCTTGCTCACGCATGCGGGAGAAGTCGCGGAGGCTGCATCGTGAGCGCGAAGGCCCACGGCAAGACGCCCCTCGCGCGCATGATGGACGCGTTCAGCCTCGCGATGGTGTTCGGCATCCTCTGGGTCGCGACGCGCTTCGCCCCCGGGTTCCGCGGCGAAGCGGGCGTCCTCGGCGCAGTCGGCTTCCTCCTCCTCGCTGGCACGCTGATGAGCGAGCTCGTCGAAGTGCTCGGGGTCCCGCACCTCACCGGCTACCTCCTCGCCGGGATCCTCGCGGGGCCCCACGTCCTCCACCTCATCGATCACGAGTCGGTGCAGCGCCTCGAGCTCGTCAACACGCTCGCGATCGCGCTCATCGCGCTCGCCGGCGGCGCGGAGCTCCGGCTCGACGCCCTCAAACAGGGTGCGAAGAGCCTGTCGTGGGCGATGCTGTTCCAGACCGTGGTCGTCCTCTTCGGGATGGGCGCGGTCTTCTTCGTCGCGCGTCCTGGCTTCGTGAAGGACATGCCGCTCCAGGCCGTCCTCGGCGTCGCGCTCCTCTGGGGCGTCGTTTCGATCACGCGCAGCCCCTCTGCTGCGCTCGGCGTCATCTCGCAGACGCGCGCCAACGGCCCGCTCGCGCGCTTCACGCTCGCGTTCATCATGTCCAGCGACGTGGTCGTCGTCGTCGTCCTCGCCGCCGCGATCACGATCGCGAAGCCGCTCGTGGACGTGAACGCGACGATGTCCCTCGAGGCGTTCGGCGAGCTCGGTCACGAGCTGCTCGGCAGCATCGCGATGGGCACCACGCTCGGCCTCGTCGTCGCCGGCTACCTGAAGCTCATCGGGAGGCAGCTGCTCGTCGTGCTGATCGCCCTCGGCTACGGCGCGACGGAAGTGCTCCGCTACGTGCGGTTCGAGCCGCTCCTGACGTTCATCGTCGCGGGCTTCGTCGTGCAGAACCTGTCGGCGCAGGGCGAGAAGTTCCTCCACGCGATCGAGGAGACGGGCGGCGTCGTCTACGTCCTCTTCTTCGCCGGCGCGGGCGCGCACTTGAACGTGCCGCTCCTGCGCGAGTTCTGGCCGATCGCGCTCCTCCTCACCGGCACGCGCGGTCTCTTCACGTTCGCGGCGAGCAAGATCGCGAGCCGCGTCGCGAAGGACGAGCCGGCGCTGCGGACCTGGGGGTGGGCGCCGCTCGTCTCGCAAGCCGGCGTCGCGCTCGGCATCGCGCAGGTCGTCGCGCGGTCGTTCCCCACCTTCGGACCTGCCTTCCGCGACGTCGCGATCGCGTGCATCGCGATCAACGAGCTCGTCGGCCCGGTCGTGTTCAAGTTCGCCCTCGACCGGGTGAAGGAATCGCAGCAGCCGCAACCGTCGCTGACGGACGTCGAAGAAGCCGCTACGTGAAGAGAACCGAGAGAACAGGAAACCGGCAACCGGCAATGTCGCCTCCGCTCCGGAATTCCCCGTTCCCTGTTGCCTGTTCCCCGTCTCCTGTTCTCTCTCCCTCTGAGCACGTGACGTGAGATCGCTCTGGTGAGTGCCGTGGTAGGGTAGGTGCCACCCTGATGGCCCAGAACGCCGCCGTCGCACCGCTTCCGACCCGCCTCGGCCAGATCGCGCGGACGCTCGAGTCCCGCTTCCTCGGCAAGGACGAGGTCATCCGTCTGCTCCTCATCGCCGTCGTCGCGGGGGAGCACGCCGTCCTCATCGGCCCGCCGGGCACCGCGAAGAGCGCGCTCATCCGGATGTTCGCGCGGCTCCTCCACGCGCAGTACTTCGAGTACCTCCTCACGCGCTTCACGGAGCCGAACGAGATCTTCGGCCCCGTCGACATCGCGGCGTTCCGCGAGGGCAAGTACCAGCGCCGCGTCGAGCAGATGCTGCCGACGGCGGAGGTCGTGTTCCTCGACGAGGTGTTCAAGTCGAACTCCGCGATCCTGAACGCGCTGCTGACGCTCCTCAACGAGCGCCGCTACACGTCGGGCGGCGTCGTGATGAAGTGCCCGCTGCTGTCCTGCTTCGGCGCGTCGAACGAGGTGCCGAGCGACGAGACGCTGACCGCCATCTTCGACCGCTTCCTCCTCCGGATCCGGAGCGACAATCTCGACGCCTACCACTTCCAGGACCTGCTCACGAAGGGGGTCCAGCACGAGATCATGGCGCTCACCGATGCGCCGATCCAGCCGCTCGCCTCCGCACGCGAGATCCAGGAGCTGCACCGCGCGTTCGCCCAGCGGATGCGGTTCACGGAAGAGTTCTTCAGCCAGTACAAGGGCCTCGTCTTCCAGATCCGCGCCGAGGGCGTGAGCCTGTCCGACCGCCGCGTCGTGAAGCTCCTCAAGCTGTTCGCCGCGAGCGCGTTCCTCGACGGCCGCACGCAGCCGGACGCGGGCGACTTCTTCGTCCTCAAGCACATCTGGAACAACGAGGACCAGTCCGCGATCCTCGAGTCGATCGTCACGCCGGTGCTCGAAGCGCACTACCGTGATCATCCGAACGCGCGTCGCGTCGGCGCGGCAGGGATCGGGATCGAAGCGATCGCGGGCGAGATCGACCGCGTGCGCCAGGTCCTCACCGGCGGCGGCGGCCTCAGCGACGTGCAGCTCTTCAGCCAGCTGAAGGCGCTGAACGAGATCAAGGCAGCCCTCGGTGCCTCGCCCGATCCGCGCGCACCGGAGCTCATCCAGCGCGTCGACCAGCTGCTCGAAGCGGCGTTCCGCAGCGGGCGCTTCGCGCAGCTCTGAAGGTGGAGCCGGCGCTCGAGCAGCGGGCGCGCGCCGCGCGCGAGCGGATCGCCGGCGGCGCGCTCCGCGGCGACGCGCTGTTCGCGCTCCTCGAGCAGGTGCCGGCGGCGGATCGGGATCCGTTCGTCGACGCGATGCTCGGGATCGAGGACCCGCCACCCGACGTCGCCCTCCCGCGCGGGGCGGTGCCGTACCTGCCCTGCGGCGTCGCGCAGATCCTGGCGATGGTGCGCGCAGTGCCGCTTCGCGAGCACGACGTGCTGGTCGATCTCGGAGCGGGCCTCGGGCGCGTGCTCTTCCTCGCGCATCTCCTGTCGGGGGCGCGTGGGCACGGGATCGAAGTGCAGGCGCATCTGGTCGAGCGTGCGCGTGCGTGCGCCTCCGGGCTCGGCCTCACGAGCGTGTCGTTCGAGCACGCGAACGCCCTCGATGCGGAGCTCGAGGGCTCGGTGTTCTTCCTCTACGCGCCGTTCAACGGTGTGATGCTCGAACGCGTCGTGCAGCGGCTCGATGCGCTGGCGAGCACGCGCCCGATCGTCGTGTGCACGGTCGACGTGGAGCTCGATCCGCCGTCGCTCGTCCGGCGCGCGACGCGCGACGGCGTGACGGTCTACGACGCGGCTGATGGAGCACGCTCTAGATCCGATGGAAAGGACGTGCAGTGAGCACAGCAGCTTCCGCTCGGACCCGATCGGGCACGGGCACGGCGAGACCCGGAGTCGAGTTCAGGGACACGCCCTAGCGGTGACATCCTCCCGCGACATGGAACGATGCGCACCGGAAATGGGTGCAGATCGTTCCCTTCGGGAAAGGAACGGTGCGCACCGGAAATGGGTGCAGAACGTTCCATTCCGCGCGGAGAGGGCCCTCTCGATAGGCGGCCCGCGACACGACCCTCACGGCGCGGTCCACCACGTGCTCGGCTTCTCCGCGCACTCGAGCGCGTCGAACGCGACGCTCTCGACCGCGCCGCCCGGGAGCTTCTTCGCCTCCAGCAAGCCGCGCACGACGACGCCGCCCTTGTGGCCGGGGCTGCCGAGGATCGCCCCGATGTGATCGCCCGGGCGGAGCCGCGTGACGACGAGGTGGACGTGCCGCGACGCCGCCTGGCCGGAGGCGCCGGCGATCCCGAGGACGTCGCCGCGCTTCAACTGCGCGCCCTGCTTCACCGTCACCCGTGCGAGGTGGCCGAGCAGCACGAGGTCGGTGCCGTCCCAGATCCGTACGTGGTTGCCGTAGCCGGCGCCGCAGTTCGTGTCGTTCCGCGCGCTCGGTCCTGCGTCGCGCTCCTCGCAGCGGTCGAAGACGTGCGCTTCGCCGGCGACCGGCGCGACGACCTCGACCTCGGGCTTGTCCTCCACCGGCATCAGGTCGACCGCGAAGACGTCGGTCGCCCACGCGTGGGAGCGCTCCTTCGGCGCACGCGGGCCCTGCGTGCAGGCGAACGACACGCCCGCCGCGAACGGCGGAGCCATCGGCGAGCTCTGGCTCGCGAACGGCAGGCAGCGCCCCTGGCCGCCGACGCTGATCGCGCAGATCTGGTTCTCGCCGCAGGACGCTGGACCGCCGCCGTAGTCGCAGGCCTGCGCGGGACCGAACTTCGCGCGCACGAAGAGCGCTCCCGCTGCCGTGAGCGCGATGAGGACGAAGAGGATGCCGACGACCAGCGATCCTTTCCTTCGCGGAGGACGCGGAGGTGCTTCCATGAGGGCGAGCGGCACGCTACACGTGCGGGACCCCAGGGAAAAGCCTTGAAGCTCTGCGCCGTCGACACGTCCACGAGCCTCGGCTCCGTCGCGCTCTTCGAGGGCGAGGCGTGCGTCGCCGAAGCGGCAGAGCGCGTCTCGAATGCGCACGGCGAGTCGCTCCTGCCGATGATGGATCGCGTCTTCCGCGAGGCGGGCTGGTCACCCCGTGACGTCGACCGGTTCGCGGTCGGGATCGGGCCGGGGTCGTTCACCGGCGTCAGGATCGCGGTCGCGACGGTGAAGGGCGTCGTGCTCGCGACGGGCGCCGAGCTCGTCGCGGTGCGCTCGCTCGAGGCGATGATCGCGCGCGCCGAAGAGCTCCTCGGTGTCGCTCCGGACCGTGTGATCGTCGCCGCGCTCGAAGCGATCCGTGGTGAGGTCTACGTCGAGGCGTCGCGGATCCCGACCCCGGTGTGCCTGCCGCCTACGGAGGTCGCCGTGTGGCTCGCGCCGGCGCTCGAGGGCGTGTCCGAGGTGGTGGTCGTGGGGCAGGGGAGCGTCAGGTTGGAAGGCCATCTCACCGCGCGCTTCGTCGACGACGCCGACCTCGTCTTCCCGCACGCACGCGGGGTGGCGCGCGCCGCTTCGAAGCTCGCCCCGATCGACCCCGATTCGCTCGAGCCAGCCTACGTTCGCGCGCCGGAGATCACCGTGCCGCGGGCGGTGTAACATCGACGTGACGAGCGCGCGGGGAGCCGTGCGCACGGACGCGGCCGACCCATGATGATCGAGCAAGGACGAGCATGAGGAGGGAGCTCACCGGCGTCGGCATCGGGTGGAGGCGCGAGCTCGCGGGCTCGCTCCTCGCGGAGCGCGGCGCGGTCGACTTCGTGGAGGTCGTCGCGGAGGCGTGTCGTGAGCCGCGGTCGCTCCGCGAGGCGCGCGCCGTCGCCGAGATCTGGCCGGTCGTCCCGCACGGGGTGAAGCTCTCGCTCGGGAGCGCCGAGGGGATCGAGGTCGACCGCGCCCGCTTCCTCGGGAAGCTCGCGCGCGAGCTCCGCGCGCCGGTCGTCAGCGAGCACGTGTCGTTCGTGCGGGCCGGTGGCCGCGAGATCGGTCATCTCACGGAGCTCCCGATGACGCGGGAGGTCGTCGACGTCGTCGTACGGAACGTCGATCGACTCCGGCGCGAGCTGCCGGACGTGCCGCTCCTGCTCGAGAACGTCGCGCGCGGCTTTCTCTGGCCGACCACGTCCGAGACGCTGGACGAAGGCGACTTCCACGCGGAGATCGTCCTTCGCACGGGGTGCGATCTGCTCCTCGACGTGGGCAACCTCTACGCGAACGCCGTCAACGCAGGACGCCATCCGGAGGAGCTCCTCGCGCGGTATCCGCTCGAGCGGGTCGCGATGCTCCACGTCGCCGGCGGTGTGACGGAGGGCGGCTTCTACTTCGACACCCACGCGCATCCGGTGCCCGAGCCGGTCCACGCGCTCGTCGCGCGCGCGCTCGAGCACGTCCCGCACGCGACCGTGCTGCTCGAGCGAGATGCGGCCCTCGAAGACCCCGGCGCTATCCTCGCCGAGGTCGCGCGTCTCCGCGCGACGCCGCGCGGCGCGCCGGTCGGGAGGCCCACGCCGCGTGCTCCGGAGCCGCCGTCGTCCTCGCCGTCGCCCGCGCTCGCCCGCGCGCAGGCCGATCTCGCTCGCCGCCTCACGGAAGACGAGCCGACCGAAGATCGTGCGCTCATGCGTGCACGCGAGGTGCTCGTCAGGAAGCGCGTCGACGACGCGCTGCCGCTCCTCCGTCAGCTCGGGTCGCGGATCTCGACCTGCGAGGCGCTCGAGCTCGGCCGCGTCGCCGAGGCGCCGCGGCTGCCGACGATGACGGCGGTCGCCGACGCGCTCCGGATCGCGCGTGGCGCTCGAAGCCGCCCCGATCTCGCCCGCTACGCGGCAGAGGACGAGCTGGTCCTCCGCGCACGCTTCGGCGACGACGAAGCGCGCCCGCTGCCGCGGCGCGGCCCCTTCCTCGGCCGCGCCGTCCTCGACGACGGTCGCGCGGTCTGGACCTTCAAGGGCTTCGGCCGTGCCGCGGCCGTGCGTGTCTACGAACCAGGAGCAAGACGATGACAGCGAAGGAGGGATCGGCCCGCGGACTCGAGACGCTGCCGGAGGCGGTGCGGAGCCGTCTGAAGGAGTGGACCGACGAGCTCCGAGGGGCGCTCGGGGACGACCTCGTCGGCATCGTCGTGCACGGGAGCGTCGCGCGTGGCGAGTACCGTCCGGGCGAGAGCGACGTCGACGCCGTCGTCGTCGTCCGGGAGCCGACGTTCGCGAAGCTCCAGGCGATGAGCAACGCGATGCAGGTCGCACGCTACGCGGCGCGGATCGAGGCGATGATCCTGACCGAGGAGGAGATCGCCGGCGCGTGCGACGCGTTCCCGCTCCTCTACGACGAGATCAAGCACTGCCACATCCTCGTCGCCGGACGCGATCCGTTTGCGTCGCTCGTGATCCACGACACCCATCGGCGCCTCCGGATCGAGCAGGAGCTCCGTGAAGCACAGATCCGCCTCCGGCGCGCCGTCACCGACGCGCAAGGCGCGCGTGAGGCCGTCGGCGGCGCGGTCTCGCGCAAGGTGAAGCAGATCCGCGGACCGCTCCACGCGTTGCTCGACCTGAAGGGCATCACGTGCGCGGCCGATCTCGGCACCGTGCTCGAGAAGAGCGGCGAGGTGTGGAAGGTGGACGTCGCGCCGCTCCGCAAGGCGCGCGAGACGCCCGACGCGGCGCACTCCGCGCTCGTCGATCTCCTCACGAAGGCGATCGTCGACGTGAACACGATGCCGGACGGTCTCGTCCCCGCTTCACGCACGGGAGGTCGCGCAGGGGGTGGCACGTGAACGAGCTCTTCTCCACCTGGCCGCTCGACATGGAGAGCGGTCCAGCGTTCCTCGCGTTCTACTTGTTCGCCGCGGTGCTCCTCTTCGCCGTCGGGCGGCTCGTCGCGTTCCTCGCGTCGCGCATCGCCGAGAGCGGTGAGGCTCCCGGGATCGTCGACGCACCGGCGTGGCAGCCACCGCCCAACGCCTACCGTGTCCCTCCGGCGCCTCCGCCGACGAAGCGGCTCGCGATCGGCTGGATGCCCCAGGCGGCCGACACCTGGGCGATCGCGTACCTGCGCGGCGGTAAGCAGGGCCTCGCCGAGACGATCGTCGCGGCCGCGATCGCCGCCGGCCGCGTCCGCTCCGACGCCAGCGGCCTCATCGCCGTCGCCGGGCTTCCGCCGCGTGACGAGATCCTCGCCGGGTTCCTCGACAAGATCGGCGCCGGCGCGACCTCCCAACGCGAGCTCAGCGTCGCGGTGCGGTCGGTCGCGGCCCAGCACGAAGCGCGTCTCCAGGAGCTCCTCGATCGCGCCGGCCTCCGCCGCAGCGCGGGAGTGAAGCTCCTCGTCGTCGGCGTGATGGGCGCTGCGGTCGCGTCCGTCCTCCTCCTCGGCGTCCTCCGCTGCGTTCGGGCCGAGCTCTTGAATCGACCGTACTCGCTCCTCGTCTGGGAGATGATCTTCGTCGCCGTCGCGGGTCTCGTGCTCCTCGTCCGCGCGGCGAGGGCGAAGAGCGCACGCGGCGAACGCTATCTCGGGTGGCTCGACGCGGCGACCACGTCGCTGAAGGGCGACGTCGTCAGCGGACGGCGGACGAGCGCGGAGGAGATCGCGCTCGTCGTCGCGACCGGCGGAATGCTCGGCGTCATCGGTGCCCCGATGTTCGCGGTGATGGGCCCGCAGTTCATCATGAACGCGAACGCCTCCGCGTCGTCGGGCGACGGCGACTCGTCGTGCAGCTCGTCGTCGTCGTGCAGCTCGTCGAGCTGCGGCGGCGGCGGCGGATGTGGCGGCGGCGGTGGCTGCGGCGGAGGGGGAGGCTGCGGGGGGTGAGAGAGGCGCGCGCGGCGTTCGAGGTCACGTCGGCGTTCGAGCCCGTCGCGCGGCTCGAGCGCCGGTCGCCGACACTCGACGGCGCGGTGCCGCTCCGCGTCGCGCAGGCGTGCGTCCCGCTCCTCGAAGGCAACGCGGTCGGCTTCCAGGTCGTGCTCGCGAAGCGGCTCGTCGCGCGCTCGCGGCTCGGGAAGAAAGCGATCGAGGCGCCGGAGGCGAGCGACCGTGCCCTTCGCGCCGCCGTCCCGCTCCTCGCCGCGCGCGGGCTCCTCGAGGCGCCCTGGCGAGAGCGGCTCGCGAAGAGCTGGTGGTGGACGGAGCGCGGCGTCCTCCGCGTCTGGACCGGCCTCCTCGTGCGGCCGCGGAGAGGCGTCTGGCTGCGCGTCTCGGCGACGAAGAACCGCGCCGTGTTCGGCCTCCGGATCGGCGAGACCTTTCTCGGAGACGACGTCGCGACCGACGACGGCTTCACGCCGCTCGTCCTCGATCTCGAGAGCTTCCCGGACGGCACCCGGCTCGAGGGCGAGGTCGCGACCGTGATCCCGGTCTCGCCCGGCGTGTCGTTCGCACGGGCGGACGACGACGAGTCCCGCGACCTCGCCCGCGCGCACGCGGCTTTCTACGGCGCGCGCTACTTCGCGACGAAGAAAGGCGAGGTGACGCGCAAGTACCGCCGCGTCGTCACCCGCGCGAGCGTCGACACGGAGGCGACCTCGCTCCGCGCGACGGTCGCGCACCTCGCGGGGCCGCCGCCGGAGATCGTGCGGGTCGACCGCGTCCTCGGTCCGCGGACGACGGTGCCCCGTGGAGCGGAAGGTCCGCTCCTCGAGGCCGTGCGCTTCGTGCACGCCGTCCCGCTCCGCGCGCAGTACGACGGCAACACGCTCGACGTCGCGCCGGACCGCACCGTCCTCGCCGACGGCGGACGTGTGATCCGCGCCGAGCTCTCGCGTCTCGCGGGGCCCGACTGGATCGGCGCGCACGAAGGCGCCGTCCTCTACCTCACGAAGTACGTGACGCCCCACCCGCACGGCGAGCCGCACTTCTTCGTGAAGCCGTGGTCGTTCGTGCGCACGCCGGAGGGATTCTCGAGCCTCGTCGAGGGCGTCTCCGGCGAGGGTTACGAGCTCCTCCGCGGCGTCGTCTGGACCGATCGCTTCCATGCGACGCCCGCCGTCTTCCAGCTCACGTCCACGAAGCCGATCCGAATCCGAACGGGAGCGCCGATGCTCGAGGTGATCCCGCTCCCGCGCGCATTGGCGGAGGAGATCTTCACCGCGAGGACGGAGACATGACCCTCTCCGCGCTCGCCACGCGTGGCTATGCGTTCGTCGACCTCGCCCGCGCGTGGTCGCTTCCGCCGGAGACGCTCCGCGATCGGATGGCGAGCTCTCCGCATGGGTTCGCCGCGGCGCTCCTCGGTGTCGATCCGATCCTCGTCGAGCGCCAGCCGGTGCGGCCGGTCGACGGCGCGCGCGCGTTCGCGGGCTCGCGGGCCGAAGCGCCGCTCCACACCGACAGCCAGCTCCTCCTGGGTGTGCCGGCCGCGGTGCAGATCCTCCTCTGTGTGCGCGCGGCGGAGCGGGGAGGCGAGAGCGTGCTCGTCGACGGCGCCGAGCTCGTCGCGCGGCTCGACCGCACGCAGCCGGAGCTCGCGCGCTCGCTGTTCGAGGCCGACCGCGTCCAGCACTTCTACTTCGGCGACGTCACCGGCCCGACGATCGCGGGCCGGGGCGGGCACCTCGCGTGGACGCTCGCCCCGCGCAGCGCCGACCCGATCGGACGCGCGCTCGCGTCCGAGCTCGAAGCGGCGCCCAAGATCGTCCGCGTGCTCGCGCCCGGCGACGTCCTCGTCGCCTCGAACCACCGCATGCTCCACGGGCGGACCGCGTTCGAAGGCGAGCGCGAGCTCGTTCGGCTCCTCGTGTGGCTCGACGAGCCGTTCCCCTGGCCGGACGAGCGCGTCCGCGCCCGTGCGCGCGCGGTCGTCGCGCCGCTCGACCCCGCTGCACGGACGCGCCTCCGCGCGGTGCTCGCGATCCTCCGCGGCGTGCCACCGGCCAAGGCAGCACGCGACGCGAACGTGGACGAAGCGACGCTCTACGCGTGGCGCGACCGCTTCGTCCGCGGCGCCCTGCAGGACTGATCGCAGCAGCGCCTGTCTTCCGTCTTCCGTCCGAGAGAGCAAGCCGCCGTCTCGTGCCGCGCGAAGCGCGGTTCAGCAAGCGAAGCGAGCTGCGCTCTCGGCGCGAAGCGCCGCGCAGCAAGCGAAGCGAGCTGCGCTCGCCGCGCGAAGCGCGGTTCGCCGAAGGCGAGTAGGGGGAGGCTCGGGACCGGGAGCGAGCGAAGCGAGCGAAGGTCCCGAGGGGGACGAAGTCCCCACAAGACAAAGGGGCTCTGGCGAGCGTTCAGGCCGTAGGCGCGTAGCGCCGAAGGCCTGAACGCGAAGTCAGAGCTTGTTCGGGAACACCTGCTCGACGGCGCCCGACTTCTTCACGAAGAGCTGGAGGGCGACGTTGCCCTTGCCCTGGAAGTAGTCGACCTGGACGAGGTGCGTGCCGCGCACGAGGTGCACCGGGCCCGTCTTGTCCTTCGCGTCGTGCGCGCCGTCGTTGTCGACGATCGGCATGCCGTCGATCGACACGATCGCGCCGTCGTCCGACAGCACGCGGATCTCGTAGTCCGCCTCGTTCTCGACGAGGAGGGGAGCCTCGAAGCGGATCGCGAAGTCCTGGTTGCGCGAAGGATCGATGCCCGGGAAGCCCGTCGTCATCGCCTGGTTCGCGACGTTCAGCGTGCTCGCGAAGAGGATGCCGTTTGCGGTCATCGAGCCGAGCGCCGGCATCTTCGTCGTGCCCGCCGGGATCCAGTAGACGGTGCCCTTCCAGCCGCCGTTCGGATCCGGCGTGCCGCTCCCGAACGGGTTCGCCCCCGACATGACCGGGATGCCGGCCGGCGCGGTCGGCGCGGTCGCGGTTCCCGCCGGCGGGATGGCCGGATTCGTCCCGGTCGGCGACGCGGTCGTCGCGCTCGTCGCCTTGCTCCCCTTGCCGAACGAGCCGACGCGGCCGCCGGCAGCCGTCACCTGCGGCGCCGAGGGCGTCGGAACCGGTGCGGGCGTCGTCGTCGCCGCAGGCGCGGTGCTGCTCGCCTGCTGCGGCGTCTGCGGCTCCTTGGTCCCGACGGAGAAGCTGCACGCGAGCGCGGAGGTCGCGCTGAGGAATGCCACGGACGTGATGAGCTTGCGCATCGAAAGGTCTCCCAGTCTCCCGTACCCGCCTCGTCGTTTGACGCGGTTCCGGCGAAGACGTTCAAAGTCAGTCGAAATCTTCGATTTTCCAGAGGCCTCGCTCGCGGACGAGCTGCATCGTCCCCGCGCCGTAGGCCATCGTCGCGCGGTCACCGGTCTCCTCGATCGCCGCCGTCGGAAGGGCCTGCCGGAGCGCGGCCACGATCTGGTCGATCTCTTCCTTGTCGTGGCCTTCCCACGCGGTCTTGAGCTTCGCCGCGTCGAGGCCTTCCTTGTGGCTGTCGGGGACGAACTTCAGGACGACGTCGTAGCGCTTCCGCTCGACGGCGCGGACGAAGCCCTGGATCGCGTGGCGCGGCGTGTCCTGCGCGTACAGATCGACCGCCGTCGCCTCGACCTTCCACTTGCCGTCCTCCAGGACGAGCGTGAGCTCCTGGCCGTTGCCGCTCGTGACGACGGCGGTGACGACCGGCGTGGCGGTCGGGCGCGAGAGGGCCTTCGCGATCTCTCGGACCTCCTCCGGGTTGTCCTTCACCATCCGGCGGAACGCGTCGATCGAGATGCCGCGCCGCGCTTCCTCGCTCAGCATCCGGTACGCGTCGTCGGCGCGTCCCTCTTCGAGGGCGAGGGCGTACGCACGGAGCACCGAGTGCGGGTCCTCGGCCTTCGGCGCACCGCAGCCGATGGCGCTCACCAGCGTCACGAGGGCGAGGATGCGCGCGAGCCTCATCGTGCCCGACGACTACCACGCGCCCGGCCGGGCTTCCACCGCGACGCGCAGCCCCGTCGGCTCAACCGACCGCGAGCACCACGATGCGTGCAATCTGCGCCGCACGTCCGTTGTCGTCGCTCGCGAGGAGGATGCTCGCGCGCCCGTCGGGCAGCTCGGGCCCGAGCGACATCGCCTCGTAGTTGTCGAGGAGCGGCGAGGGCTGCGTCTGCTTCACGCGCGGCGGGTGCTTCATCGCGAGGAGACCGATGTCGACGTAGAGCGTCTTCGGGAGCGCGGCCCACGAGTCGTCGACGTGCTCGACCGTCGTGCACACGGCAGCGTTCGCGAGCTTCGTCCGGTAGATCCGGGCGGAGTTCCCGAAGCCGCGCGTGAAGCTCCGTTCGAGGACGAGCAGCTCGTCGTCGGAGAGGGCGAGCAGCTCCGAGACGCCTGCCTCCGTGTCCGGCTTCGGGACGGCGTCGGTCGCGTACACGTGCTCGACGACCTCGTTCGTGTGGAGGTCGATCCGCGCGATGCGCACCAGCGTGCCGGACGTGACCGTCGCGAGCAGCCCGTCGCACGAGAGCGCGGCTTCCGACGTCGTGAAGAGATAGCGGCCGCTCGGGCTGAGCGTGAGCGACTCGAGGCTCATGTTCCGGCGCGCGGTGGCGTAGTGCGCGGGGAGCGGGATCTCACGGATGACGGAGCCGGCGCGATCGACCTCGAAGATGTGCGGGCCGACCTCCGAGCACACGTAGAAGCTCTCCGGGAGCGCGACGAGCCCTTCGAGATCGCAGTTGTCGCCGATGTGGAGGTCGAGCGCGCCCTCGATCGTCCACGACTGGAGCGAAGCGTCGGGGGCGAGCGTCACGATCCGCGCGTTGGCGTCCTGGATCGCGAAGAGCTTGCGCGCGTCGTCGTCCCACGCGATGCCGGAGAGCTCGTGGCTCCGCGGGTCCGTGTCGGGCAGATCGAAGCACGAGTAGACCGAGATCGAGCCGGGCCGCGCTTCGCGGAGGCGGCGCGCCGCCTCACGTTTGGTCGTCCTCTGCGCGCGTGCCGCGGTGCTCTCCGGCGCCGCCGTGGGACGCGGCGCGGTGTGCCCACTTCCGGCCGCGACCGATCCGCAGCCCGGCAGGAAGAACCCGAGCATCGCGGCGCCGGCGCCCCGGACGAGCTCTCTCCGTCGGAGGAGGACGGGGATTTTCGCGGACGCGCACGTCATGGTTCGTCTACTCTCGAACAGTATAGAGGCCCACAGGTGACACAGGAGACGCGTTCGGATCTCGAAACTCTTCCCATCCTGCCGCTCAGGAACAGCGTGGTGTTCCCTGCGAGCGTGGTGCCCATCAACGTGGGCCGCGCGCGCAGTGTTCGCCTCGTCGAGGACCTGCTCGGTCAGGATCGCGCCGTCGTGGGCATCGTGAGCCAACGGGACGCGGACGTCGACGAGCCCGGCTTCGAGGACATCTACGACGTGGGCACCGTCGCCCGCGTCGTGAAGGTGATCCGGCTCGGCCCGTCGAACTACTCCGTCGTGCTGCACGGCCTCTCACGGCTCCGCGTCGCCGGCAAGGTCGGCCTCGAGCCGTACATGCGCGCGAAGGTGCGGCGCATCGCGGAGGACCTCGAACGCGACGCCGAGCTCGATCTCCTCGGCACGCAGCTCCGTGATTCGACCCGCGAGCTCCTCGAGCTGATGCCGAACCTCCCGAAGGAGACTGGCGGCATCCTCGAGAACGTGCGCGAGTCCGGCGCGCTCGCCGATCTCATCGCGTCGAACCTCACCGTCGACCACGTCACGGTGAGCGACAAGCAGAAGGTCCTCGCCACGTTCGAGCCGAAGGAACGCGTCCGCCTCGTGCTCTCGATGGTGACGAAGCAGCTCGAGCTCCTCCGCGTGAAGCGCGAGATCTCGAGCATGGTCGCCGACGAGGGCAAGAACCAGCGCGAGCTCATCCTCCGCCAGCAGATGAAGAGCATCCGCGAGGAGCTCGGCGAGACGGACGAGGACGACGTCGAGGAGCTCCGCGACCGGATCCGCGCCGCGCAGCTGCCGGAGGACGCGCTCAAGATCGCGAAGAAGCAGCTCGCGCGCCTCGCCGGGATGCAGCAGCAGTCGGCCGAGTACAACGTCACCCGCACGTACGTCGAGTGGCTCTCGGACCTGCCGTGGAACAAGACCACGCCCGACAAGCTCGATCCCGCCGACTGCCGCCGCTGCCTCGACGAGGACCACTTCGGCCTCGAGAAGGTGAAGAAGCGCATCGTCGAGTACATCGCCGTGCGCAAGCTCCGGACCGACAAGAAGGGGCCGATCCTCTGCTTCGTCGGACCGCCCGGCGTCGGCAAGACGTCGCTCGGCCGCTCGATCGCGCGCTCGATGGGGCGCCGCTATCACCGGATCGCGCTCGGCGGCGTGCGCGACGAGGCCGAGATCCGCGGCCACCGCCGGACGTACGTCGGCGCGCTTCCCGGGCGCATCATCCAGGGCCTGAAGAAGGTCGGGACCAAGAACCCCGTGTTCGTGCTCGACGAGATCGACAAGATGGGCGTCGACATGATGGGTGACCCCGCGGCCGCCCTCCTCGAGGTCCTCGACCCTGCCCAGAACAGCACGTTCCAGGACCACTACGTCGACACGCCGTTCGACTTGTCGCAGGTCACGTTCATCGCGACCGCGAACAACCCGGACACGATCCCCGGCCCGCTCTGGGACCGCCTCGAGGTCATCGAGGTGCCCGGCTACACGCGCGCCGAGAAGAAGATGATCGCGAAGCAGCACCTCGTCCCGAAGAACCTGAGCTCGCACGGTCTGACCGACGAGCGGCTCGCGTTCGCGGACAGCGGGCTCGAGACGATCATCGAGAGCTACACGCGCGAGGCCGGCGTCCGCGGGCTCGAGCGCGAGATCGGCAGCGTCTGCCGTCACGTCGCGATGAAGGTCGCCTCCGGCGAAGAGGTGCGAGGCCTCGTCTGCGACAGCGAGTTCGCGCAGAAGGCGCTCGGTCCGCCGAAGCACACCCCCGACCTCGCCGAGCGCTCGAGCTCGCCGGGGGTCGCGACGGGTCTCGCGTGGACGCCGAGCGGCGGCGACATCCTGTTCATCGAGGCGACGAAGATGCCTGGTCGCGGCGAGATCCTCGTCACGGGCAACTTGAAGAGCGTCATGCAGGAGTCGGCCGCGGCCGCGATGTCGTTCGTGCGCTCGCACGCGGCGCAGCTCGGGCTCGACCCGGAGTTCCTGAAGACGATCGACCTCCACCTCCACGTGCCGAAGGGCGGGACGCCGAAGGACGGTCCGTCGGCCG
The DNA here is from genome assembly GCA_039809485.1 of Polyangiaceae bacterium. Lineage (GTDB taxonomy): Bacteria > Myxococcota_A > Polyangia > Polyangiales > Polyangiaceae > Labilithrix. The sequence goes on from JBDHVE010000003.1 coordinate 91,087, forward strand.
GCATCACGATGTTCTCGGCGGTGGCCTCGCTCCTCCTCTCGGCGGCGATCAAGAAGGACGTCGCGATGACGGGCGAGATCTCGCTCCGCGGCACGGTGCTGCCCGTCGGCGGGATCAAGGAGAAGCTCCTCGCGGCCCACCGGGCGGGGATCAAGGAGGTCCTCGTCCCGAGCCGGAACGAAAAGGACCTCGAGGAAGTGCCGAAGGACGTCCTCGGCGAGCTGAAGGTCCACCTCGTGAAGAAGATCGACGAGGTCCTCCCGCTGGTGCTCGAGGAGCCGGGCGCGCCGACGTCGATGCCGGTGCCGCCGGACGGCGGCGGCTCGGTGCCGACGCCGGCGCCGAGCGAGCCCTGACGAGAGTCTTCCGTCTTCCGTCCGAGCGAGACTGGCTGTGACGTCACTTCTCGCGCGCTTGCGTCGTCATCCGAGCGTGGTCGTGGTCTTCGTGATCATGGGCGCGCTCGGGTTCTTGCCGCTCTTCGGTGGGCCCGGGTACGAGCACGCGCTCGCGACCGGGCTCGTGGTGCCGTCCGTCGCGGCGGTGGCGACCGCGTGGGCCGTCGCGTCGGATCGTGAGAGCACTCCGCTCGCGTCGGTCGGGCGCGGCGTCGTGAACGGGCTCGTCCTCGCACTCGTGTCGCTCGCGACGGCGCTCCTCCACGTGCTGCGGGTCGGCATCTGCGAGCTCTGGGGCGCCGTCCTCTACTTCGTGCTCACGGCCGGGATCGGCAGCGTGGTCGGCGGCGTCTGGGGCGCGGTTGCGGGCGAGGCGGCGCTGTTCGCGCGCCGCGGACGGCGCTTCGCGGTCGTGCTCGCGATCCTCGGACCGGTCGGCTCCGTCGCGGTCGGGATCTATCGCTTCGTGTCCTCGCCGATGGTGTTCGCGTACGACCCGTTCGTCGGGTACTTCAGCGGCACGCTCTACGACACGGTGATCGACGCCGGTGATGCGATCTACACGTATCGCCTCGCCTCGCTCGCGACGATCGGGGCTGCGGCGCTCTTCGCGTCGGTCCTCGTCCGTCGCGACTCGCGGCTCGCGTTCGACGTCACGTCCGCCCCCGCGCGCGCCCGCGTCGCAGTCGGCAGCGTCCTCGCGCTCGCGAGCGTCGCGAGCATCGTGTTCGGTACCGAGCTGGGCCACTTCTCCACGACGTCGTCGATCGCGAAGGAGCTCGGGCGCGAGAAGCACGGCGCGCGCTGCGACGTCGTCTATCCGTCGACGACCCGCGAGCAGGACGCGGCGCTGCTCGTGAAGGACTGCGACGAGGAGGTCCGCGCCGTCGAAGCCGTCCTCGGCGCGCGCGGGCCCGAGCGGATCCGGGCCTTCTTCTTCCGCGACGAGAAGGAGAAGAAGCGCCTGATGGGCGCCGCCCACGTCTACATCGCGAAGCCGTGGCGGGAGGAGGTCTACCTCCAGCTCGGCGGCTACCCGCATCCCGTGCTCGGTCACGAGCTCGCGCACGTCGTCGCCGGTCGCTTCGGGCGCGGACCGTTCCGGATCGCCGGGAGCCTGTCCGGGCTCCTCCCGAACCCGGGTCTGATCGAGGGCATCGCCGTCTTCGCGTCGCCGCACGACGAGGACCTCTCGGACGCGCAGTGGGCGCGCGCGATGAAGGACATCGGCATCCTCCCGCCGATGGAGCGCGTGTTCTCGCTCGGCTTCCTCGGCGAGAGCTCGGCGAAGAGCTACACCCTCGCCGGCGCGTTCATCGACTGGGTCGCGCGCACGCACGGCCCCGGCGTGGTGCGCGCGTGGTACGGCGGCGGCGATCTCCCTGCGCTCGTCGGGCAGGACTGGGCGTCGATCGAGCGCGCGTACCGCGCGTTCCTCGAGACGGTGCCGCTCCCGCCCGAGGCGGAGAGCTTCGCGCGCGCGAAGTTCGGGCGGCCCGGGATCTTCGGTCGCAAGTGCCCGCACGTCGTCGACGCGCTCCGGCAGGATGCCGATCAGTGTCGCGACACCCAGCGCTACGAGGAAGCGATCGACCTCTATCGCGAGGCGCTCGCGAAGGATCCGCTCGATCACGCGTCGCGCCAGGGCCTCGCGACGGTGGAGCGTCGCTACGGCGATCGCGAGAAGGGGCGCGCGCTCCTCGTCGAGATCGCCTCCTCCGACAAGACGCCGCGCACGTTCCGCGACCGCGCCGCGGAGACGCTCGCGGACGCCGACCTGATCGACGGCGCGTTCGAAGCGGCGGCCGAACGCTACGCGAAGCTCGCGTCGCAGTCGCTCGACGAGGACGCCGCGCGCACGCTCGAGGTGAAGGCGATCGCGGCGCGTGACCCCGCCGCGCGACCCGCGGTCCAGGCGCTCCTCCTCGGCGACGCGAAGCATCCCGCCGACGTGTTCGTCGCGGGGCTCGAGCTGGGTCGTTGGGAGCCCGCGCGGAACGCCGTTGCCGGCTACCTCGTCGGGCGAAACCTCGTCCAGCGCGGCTTCTTCGAGGATGCCGCGCGCGTGCTCGACGGGGCGATCGGCGGAGAGCCGCCGCTTCCCACCGTCCGCCTCGCGCGCGAAGCACTCCGGCAGCGCGCGATCGCGGGGTGCGCGCTCGGTGACCGCGACGCGCTCGCGCGCGTCCGCGCGAAGGTGGAAGGCGAGGGGACGCCGTTCGTCGGCGCGTCGGCCGGTCGGCGCGACGCAGTCCTCCGCATGATCGCGCGCTGCGCGGCTCAGCCCTGAAAGCCGGCGAGGACCGCGGCGATCGCGATCGCGAGGGCTCCCGCGCACCACACGAAGAGGCCGACGCCGAAGACGAAGACGGCCTCGTGGCGTGACGAGTCCGAGCGACCACGAAAGCGGCGCGCGTAGAGCGAGGCGAGGAACGCCGAGAGGCCGCCGAGCACCGCGCCCGCCACGAGCCCGGCGAGCGCAGGCGCTTCGCACGTCATCGGCGCGTCTTCGTAGGAGCACTCCGTTCGGACGGCCGCGACGAAGAAGTGGTACGCCGGCGCCGCCGCGCAGAACACGACGAGCGCGAGGACGAGCAGCGCGCCGTTCACGCCGGCGAGGGGATGTCGCGGGTATTCCCCGCCGAGCGGCGCGACGGAGGGGAGCCCGCGCGCGAGGCGCGCAAACGCCTGCGCCGCGGCGACGCCACGTCCCGCATCGTCCGTCGTGCTCACGAACGACGTGCACCGCGCGGTGACCTGTCCCGCTTCGCCGTCGAGCTCGACGCTCTGGAACCCGAGTCGGAAGAGCTCGACGACGGCTGCGCGCACGTCGTCGCCGAGGACGAGGCGGACGACGTCGCCCGGGGCCTGCGTGTCGACGTAGACGGTCTCGTCGAACACGGCGTCGCCGGTCTGGATCTCGACGTCGATCCCGGCTGCCTTCGCGTCCTTGTGCGTGTGGAGCTCCGGCGAGAGCTGGATCTGCATCGGCCGCACGGCGGCGGCGATCGGACCGCGCCGGATCGCCGGGTCCCGATAGCGCGCCTCGGTCGCGATCGTCACCGGCCGCGCGACCTGATCGTAGGGAACCCGGAACGTCACCGACGAGGCGCTGCCGCCCGTGTAGGTGACCTCGAACCCGACGTCGTCGCGCCGGACCGCGAAGGTGCTCGCGTCCGGCGGAGCGTTTCCGAGCGCGCGGAGCTCGACGACGATCGTGGGGTCGCTCACGACGACCCCTTCACGTCACGCCATCTGCGCGTTGTTGCCCGCTTCGAGCGCGTCGACGGAGTCGGTCATCGGACCCTCCTCCTTCATCTCGACGGTCTTGCCGTTCGGCGGCTCGTACGCGGGACGGCCGACCTGCTTCGACCCGAGCGACGGGATGAAGTTCGCGAGGAAGTACTGGCGGAAGACCCACCAGAGAAAGCTCGGCTCGTTGAGGGCCGGGTCGATCTCGTTCACGATCTTCCCGTGCAGCTCGTAGGCCTTGCTCCAGTGCGAGCCCGGGTGCTCGTGGTGGATCGTGTGGAGGCCGTTGTTGAACACGAGGAAGTTGAAGATGCGGCCGGTGATGTTGCGCGAGTGGTTGTGCGCCGACCACGGGTCGCAGTGGACGTGCTGCATGTAGTTGAACCACATCATCGACCACGTCCCGAAGAACGACGGGCCGCCGACGGTGAGCAGCCACGCCTTCGTCCCCTGGCCGAGCCCGTGGGTGTAGGTCCAGACCGCGAACGTCGCGGCGAGCCAGCCGATCCAGATCACGTACTGGCGAACGATGTGCGCGTGGAGCGCGGGGTTCGAGCGCTTCGCCTTCGCGATGTACTCCTTGATCGGACCCGACTGGTAGTAGGCCGAGACGAAGAAGTACGAGAGCGCGATCCACCACGTGTTCTTCTTCGAGTGACGCCACGTGATCGTGGCGTCGCCCTCGCGGTTCACGTGCTTGTGGTGATTGAGGTTGTGCGTCGGCACCCAGGCGAACGACGGATAGCCGTAGAAGAGGCTGATCCACGTCGCGTACACGTTGTTCAGACGACGGTTCTTGAAGACCGGCGTATGATTGTGGTTGTGGGCCATCGTGCCCGCGGCCATCGCGAAGTAGAAGCTGACCGGCCACAGATAGGGGACCAGCTTCGGGTTGGCGATCTGCACCACCAGAACGGCAGGCATCAAGAGGGCCCAGAGCAGCGTCCGGACGTCGGCCGTGTACCTCAGCATGGGTCCTGGGATTACTTCCGGAACGGCGATTCGTCCAGCCGAGGGCTCATCATTTTTAGGTCACAGGGAGCAGTTTTCCCGTGCGACCGCGCGGGTCTCCGCCGCGTCCGCGCGGGTGGTGCGCACGCTCCTTCGCAGCACCTCATGGCCCGGCAGGTGCAGGGTCTGCCGCCGCGACGCTCGTAGGCTCGCGAGAGCCGAAACCATTGCGCGGGATCGTGCTCGAGCGCGGCGGATGGGCTGCCCACCAGGCACGTGCGTCGTCCACTTCCCACTTCCCGCATGCGGCCTGGATCGCCCTGAGCTCGGCGGCGAGCGCGTGTGCGGTCGCAGGGCGTTCCTCCGGCTTCTTGGCGAGGCAGCGGAGGACGACGTCCTCGAGCTCGCGCGGCACCGCGCGACCGAGGACCTCGGAGGGAGCGATCGGCGTCGAGTGGAGATGGTGGCTGCAGATCTCGACGAGGTTCGCGCCGTCGAACGGAGCGCGCCCGGTGAGCAGCCAGTAGGCGACGCCGCCGAGCGCATAGAGGTCCACGCGACCGTCGATGCCGTCCGGATGCAAGATGCTCTCGGGCGCCATGTAGAGCGGCGTGCCTGCGATCGCGTTCGCGGTGCTGAGGGCGGGATCCGGATGGCCCTGATCCTTCACGAGACCGAAGTCGAGCACCTTCGCGAAGTCCGGCATGCCGCCGCGCTCGCAGACGAACACGTTCGCCGGCTTCACGTCGCGGTGCACGAGGCCGACGTCGTGCGCTTCGGCGAGCGCGCTCGCGACCTGGGTGAGGAGGTAGACCACGCGTGCGGGCGGCTGTGGGCCGTCCTGCTCGACGAGCTCCTGGAGCGTGACGCCGTCGAGGAGCTCCATCGCATAGTAGAAGACGCCCTCGCGCGTGTGCCCGAAGTCGAAGATCGCGACCGTGTTCGGGTGCGTGAGGCTGCTCGTGATCTGCACCTCGCGCTCGAACCGACGGACGCTCGCGCTGTCGGTGCGGTCGGGCGAGAGGAGCTTGATCGCGGTGGGCCGGCGGAGGAGCGCGTGGCGCGCGCGCCAGACGACACCCATCCCGCCTTCACCGATCTTCTCCTCGAGCGTGTACTGGCCGAGACGCGTCGCCTGCTTCACCTCGGAGCGCAGGCCGTAGACGACACGTGAGATCGTCCACGCCGCGAAGATGCCGACCATCGACCACGCCGCGCCCATCAGCGGGAGAGCTTCGGCGGGCATCATCCCCATCGGCGCGAACGAGCGGCGCATCATCGCGACGACCATCCCGATCGGCACCGGGATCGACGCGAGGCCGGTGACGAGCAGCGTCCAGCGCGGCGGGCTCGGGACGATCGCGGCGCGGAGCATGACGACGAGGAGGAAGGGCCCGATCACGATCGCCTCGGCTCGCATCTCCGCCGGCGCGAACACGACGATGATCGCGACGAGGGACATGATCTTGAGCATCGCGCCGACGTCGATGAGCGAGAGGAGCCATCGCGGCCGGAGCGGGCCACGGCAGACCCACCAGGCCGAGACGAGGAGGATCCACGCGAACGCGTGGACGAGCTTCGGGACCGACGTGTGGACGTCGACGAGCATCGACGGCTTCGCGACCGCGACCGCGATGGCGCCGACGAGGAAGAAGAACGCGATGATCGCGCCGAGCACGCCGTAGAGGAGACCGAGGCGGCGCTGGACGTGCTCGTGGTCGTCGGTGTCGGCGAAGACGCGCGCGACCCGTCCGGACGGCGTCGTGCCCGGGGCGCTCTTCGACGTGACGACGGTGCCGAGCCCCTCGCGGTCCACGGTCCCCCGCTTATAAGGCTGGTTCCGGCCGCGATCCATGGGGGCGTTCGTCGATTCGCCCGCGCGATGGACTATGGTGCGCCACGCGCATGGCCCCGCAGAGCGACTTCACGAGGAGAATCCGATTCGCGTTCGTCGCGTGCGCCCTCACGGCGTGCGCGGGGGCCGGAGCTGGTCCGGTCGTCCCGGCGCCGAAGCCGGTCGTGGTCGCCGAAGCCGGCGCTCCACCGGTCGCGCGGGCGCGACGTTGGCCGGACGCGCCGAAGCGGCCGGCGACGGCCACGTTCTTCGGCACCCCGGTGACCGACGACTACCGTTGGCTCGAGGACGGCACGAGCGCAGAGGTGAAGACGTGGGTCGAGGCGGAGAACGCCCTCACGCGCGCGCATCTCGACGGGCTCGAAGAGCGCGCCGCGGTGCGGAGCAGGCTCGCGACGATCATGGGCACGGCGTCGCCGGACTGGATCGCGATCCGTCACGCGGCGGGCTCCCTCTTCGCGCTGAAGGCGCAGCCGCCGAAGCAGCAGGCGATGATCGTCGTCCTCCGTGAAGGGAAGGAGCTCGGGCAGGAGCGCGTCGTCGTCGACCCCAACGTGCTCGACCCCTCCGGCAAGACGACGGTGGACTTCTTCGTCCCTTCGCCGGACGGGAAGCTGCTCGCGGTGTCGCTCTCGAAGGACGGCAGCGAGGACGGCGACGTCCAGATCTTCGACGTCGCGACCGGCAAGCCGCTGCCCGACCTCGTTCCGCGCGTGCACGGCGGCACCGCCGGCGGGAGCCTCGCGTGGCGCGCCGACGGCAAGGGCTTCTGGTACACGCGCTACCCACGGAAGGGCGAGCGGCCCGACGCCGATCTCGGCTTCTACCAGGAGGTGTGGTTCCACCTCCTCGGCGAGGATCCCGCGAAGGACCTCTACGCGTTCGGCAAGGGGCTCCCGAAGATCGCCGAGATCGCGCTCGAGACGAGCGACGACGGCAAGGCCGTCCTCGCCGAGGTCTCGAACGGGGACGGCGGCGACGTCGAGCAGCACGTCCTCGTCGTCAAGGGCGCGTCGATGGTCGGCCCGTGGGTGCGCTTGTCGCGCTTCGAGGACGAGGTGGCCCACGCGACGTTCGGGAGCGACGGGCGCCTCTACGCGATCACGCGGAAGGATGCGCCGCGCGGGAAGGTGGTCGCCTTCGCGCCGCCGTTCGACAAGCCGTCCGTCACCGTGCTCCCCGAAGGCGAGAACGTGATCGAGGACGTCGTCGCGACGAAGGATGCGCTCTACGCGATCGAGCTCGCCGGCGGTCCCTCCGCGGTGCGCCGCGTGCCGCTCGATCCGAAGGCGGAGCCGCTCGCGCGCGAAGCGCCGCGCGTGCCCGCGAAGAAGCCGAAGAAGGGGCCCGCGCCGAAGCCGGTTCCCGCAGTGACGGTGAAGCCGGGCGAGCGCGGCGTCGCTTCGGCGGAGCTGCCGATCGCGCCGGTCTCGAGCGTCACCGGCGTCCTCCGCGTCGGCGACGACCTGCTCCTCCGGGTCGAGAGCTACACGTCACCGCCGGCGTGGGTGCGCTACCGCGCCTCGGAGCACCGGCTCGTCCGGACGCCGCTCGCGAAGGTCAGTCCGGTCGACATGACCGACGTCGAGGTCACGCGCGAGACGTGCACGTCGAAGGACGGGACGCGCGTCCCGATGACGGTCCTCCGGCGTCGCGACGTCGCGAAGGACGGCCAGAGGCCCGCCTACCTCACCGGCTACGGCGGGTTCTCGGTGAGCCGGAAGCCGCGGATGCGGAGCTGGCACCGGCTCTGGCTCGACGCCGGCGGCGTCGTCGCGGAAGCGAACCTGCGCGGCGGCAGCGAGCTCGGTGAAGCGTGGCACCGCGCGGGGATGCTGACCCGCAAGCAGAACGTGTTCGACGACTTCGCCGGTTGCATGCGCGCGCTCGTCGACCTCGGCTACACGAAGCCGGAAAAGCTCGCGATCCACGGTCGGTCGAACGGCGGGCTCCTGATGGGCGCGACGATCGTGCAGCACCCCGAGATGTTCCGCGCCGCCGTCGCGGAGGTCGGCATCTACGACATGCTCCGGACCGAGCTCTCCCCCAACGGTGCGTTCAACGTCACCGAGTACGGGACGGTGAAGGACGAGGCCCAGTTCCGTGCACTCTACGCCTATTCACCGGTCCACAACGTGAAGGACGGCGTCGCCTATCCCGCCGTGCTCTTCACGACCGGCGAGAACGATCCGCGCGTCGACCCGTACCACTCGCGGAAGATGACGGCCCGCCTCCAGGCGGCGACGTCTTCGGATCGACCGATCCTCCTCCGTGCGACGCGCGGGACCGGGCACGGGATGGGCACGCCGCTCGCGCTCGAGATCGAAGAGACGGCGGACACGATCGCCTTCCTCATGCACGAGGTGGGCGCGATCCCGGCCGCGCCTCCTCCCCGATGACCTGCGGCGCGAGCGAGGACGGACCCGCATCGTCGTCGGGCGGCGGGGCGGGAAGGGCGGCGAGGAGCGCCTCGGCGCGATGCGCGTAGACGGACCCCGGCGCGCAGAGGACGGCCGCCTCGAGGTCGGCGCGCGCGTTGGCGTAGGCGCCGCGGAAGTACCGCGCGGCGGCCTCCTCGAATCGGGAGACCTTCGCGATCGACGCGGTCGCGAGGCGGTCGGCTTCTTCGACGCGTCCGAGCCGCCGGAGCGCATGCGCTTCGATGAGGGCATCCTCCTCGGCATGGCTCGTGAGCGCGCACGCCTCGCGGATCGCTTCGAGCGCGCGGGCAGGCTCGCGATCGAGGAGGACGAGGTTCGCTGCTTCGAGCGATCGCGTCGCGTAGCGGAGCGCCGGATCGCGCGTCGTCGCGAGGCTCTCGAGCTCGGCGAGCGATCCCTCGAGGTCGCCTTCGAAGTGCCGCGTCAGCGCGACGAGGTAGCGGGCGCCGTCGCGGACGCCAGGGACGAGCCGCATCCAGCTCCCGGCGATGTCCTCGGCGGCCTTCCGTGCGTCGGTCCAGCGGCCTTCGGCGAGGAGCGCGCGCGGACGGGTGCTCCGGCGCACGTCACGCGCGACGAAGAGGAAGAAGAGGAGGAGGAGGGCGACGCCTCCGGCGACGAGCACGGCGTTCGTGATCGTGCCAGACGGGGTCGCCCTCCGTCCCGGGGATCAGCGCGAGAAGCGCGTGGGGGTCATGAGGACGGTGTCGAGGTCCGACGTCCGGACGCGCACGGCGCCGTTCGGGACGACGACGGACGGGCCGAGCACGAGGCGGCCCGAGCGGAGGAGGCCCGTGCGGCGGAAGCGCGCGGGCGCGGTCCCGACCGCGTTCCCGAGCGCGTCCTCGAAGGTGACGGTGATCTCCGCGACTTGCGGATCGGTCTCGCGCTCGACGGCTTCGAGATCGGCGCCGCGCGACAGCTCACCGCGCGCGTTCACGAGGAGCGTCTGGAAGCGGCGCGTGACGAGGCGCGACGCCGCGACGGTGTCGGTGAACGGCGCGGAGCCGCTGCCCGCGCCGCCGACGTCGGACGGCGTGGTGGGCGTCGGGTCGGGACGCTTCGTCTTCGCGACGTCGTCGGCCGCCTCCCAGAGGCCCTTGAACGTGTAGTCCGAGACCCAGACCGGCTGGCAGTAGCTCATGAAGTCGAAGTGGCGATCGTCGGGATCGAGCAGCTCCTTCGTGATCGGATCCCAGCCCCAGACACCGATCCGGCCGCCGTCGTACGGGTAGTCGTCGTCGATGTTCGCCGGACGACCACACGGCGCGTGCCAGCGGCCCATCGCATGCGCGATCTCCTGCGCCAGCGTGCCGCCTTCGGAGCGCGAGCCGAAGCCGACGATCATCGCGACGCGGAGGCTCACCTCGCTCCGGAGCTGCGCGGGCGCGACGCCGAGGATGCAGCCGCGCTGGCAGTACTGCGAAGGGTTCGCGGCGGGCGTGAAGACGGCCGCGTAGTAGACGTCGTCCGCGACGTTGTCGGCGCGACGCAGCTTGATGATCTGGTCGAGGAGACCGTCCCACCCGTCGCCGTCGGGCGCGACGGCGAGCGGCCAGTCGATGGTGTCGCGGACGGTCATGTCGACCTTCGCGACCGGGTACATCTTGTAGAGGCTGTCCCGGTAGAACGAGAGCGTCTTCGCAGAGAGGTCCGGGACGCGTTTCGAGCCGTCCGCGCTGTACTGCACGGGGACGATCTTCACCTTGAGCGTCGTGCCCGAGTCCTTCACGTCGACGGCGAGCTCGCCGTCGGGGAACGTGACGGGCGTGAGCTCGGGAGCCGCGTCGTCCTTCAGCGAGAAGACGAGCTTCATCCCCGGCGCGAACGCCTCCGGCGGGAGCTCGAAGCTGAAGGTCGAGTCGAGCTCGGCGTCGTCGAGCGTCGCGAGCTTCCGGATGATCGGCGGGAGGACGAGATCGTCCTTGCCCGGGACGACGACGCGGAGCTCGCCCGTGAGCGGGGCAGGGCGCTTCGTGCCCTTCTCGATCGTGCGCGCGTGGATGCGGACGAGACCGGGGCGGCCGGCGATGACGGGCGCGTTCGGCTTCTTGACCGCCGCGTCGTCGAACACGGTGACCTTCACGGACTGGTAGATCGCGACCTGGTCGATCTCGATCACGTCCGCAAGCGACGCGGCGACCGTCTCGGTGGGCTCCGGCGCGGCGTTGCTCGTCTTGCTGGCGCTGCCGCCGCAGGCGCCGAGGGCGCCCATCGTCGTGAGGGTCGCGGCCGTCAGGGCAAGGCTCAGAGCTCGTCGCATCGGTTTCTCCTCCGTCCCCCGAATCGCGGCGGGCCAGGAGCAAGAGGCAGGCCACGAAAAGGATGTGGGATGGGCGCGCGAAACTCAATGAAACTACATAGGATTCGTGGAGCGCACGCCCGCCGTGCAGGAATCGACACCGGCCGGCCGACCGGCGTGCAGATCCTGACGGGCTCTCGAGCATTCAAGGGGCTTCGCGTGCCGTCGACCCGGACGTGGACGAGTCACCAGGGCTTTCCATCCCGCCCGACGATGGATACCGTGAGCTTCTCGGGAGGGGTTCACGACGATGCCGCGGCCGATCACGCGCGCCCCCGTCGACGGCAAGTGCCGCGTGTGCGGCTCGACGGCGTTCGGGACGAGGAACCGGTGCAAGCCATGCCGGGCGAAGGAGTCACGGGAGCAATGGGCGCGTGACGAGGAGCTTCGCCAAGCGACGATCGCGCGCAAGCGCGAATGGCGTCGCGCCAATCCCGAGAAGGCACGCGCCCAGGACCGCCGAAGCAACTACAAGGTCATCGACGCGGACTACCGCGCGATGCTCGCGTCACAGGGCGAGCGTTGCGCGATCTGCCGTTCGCCCAATCCGAACTGCGTGGACCACTGTCACGCGACCGGACGCTTCCGCGGCGTCCTCTGCCGGACGTGCAACGCCGGGCTCGGGCAGTTCCGTGACGATCCCGCGCTCATGCGCGCCGCGGCGCGCTACATCGAGGATCGCACGCGTTGGCGTGAAGGGTGCCTGGACACGGAGTCGAACCGCGGACACGGGGATTTTCAATCCCCTGCTCTACCAACTGAGCTATCCAGGCGAGTAGGAAGCGCACAATCGTGAATGCGCGCTCCGTTGTCAAGCGTGAGTTTTGTTGGACCCTTCGAGGCTGCGATGCGGCCGGCCAGCTCAGCGGCGCGAACGTTACTGCTCGTGCCGAGCTAGCCACGCCCTGAAAGAACGCCGCAGCGCCTCTTCTGACGCGCGCTGCGCCGAGCGAGCGACGGCTCCGACGAGGAGCGCCGCTCGGACCGAGCCCGCCCACGATTCCGAGCACGAACCGCTGCGCGATGGACCGCACGAGCGCGCGGATCGTCAGCACCAGGTGGAGAACGAGACGATCGTCGGCGGGCGGGCTCCGGCCGAGCGTACACCGTGATCGCGATCGTACCGCCGAGGTCGGCGATTCGCTCGAGGGTCGCCGTCGAGACGTCGGTCCGGAACTGCGCGCCCGGGCTCGCCTCGATTCCGATGTCGAACGAGCGGTCTCGGGCCCGATCCCACACGCGTCGGGCGCGCGGCGGCAGCGCTTCGACGAGACGCGCGAAGGTCCGGAGGCACGCTTCGGCCGTCCTCGCCCGCTGCGTCGTCAGCTCGAAAGAGACGTGGTGCACGCCGCGCTCCCGCCGCTCGTGGAGGACGAAGACCTCGTCGCCGAGCGCCGTCACGAGCGGTGAGAGGTCGTCGCGCGAGGCGACGTCGAGGTCGACGTTCAGGAAGCGGGTGCCGCTCACGCGCTCCCCGTAGCACGAAGTGTCCACTCGAGAGGACGGGTGGAGACCGGAGCGTGCGCTTCCGCCACGTCATCTCGCGCAGTTCCGGTGCGGTGCGCTCGTTGCAACCGTCCACGAGCATGATGCGGGTGGCGAGGAGCGAGCAGGCGAGCGCGTTTCCCCTCGAGGCGATCGGGCGCGCCGCGAGCGCGGAGGAGCTGACGGCGATCGTGCGGGAAGCGCGATGGGACGCGTTCGACCCCGAGACGCACTTCGTCGCGCTCCGTGACGCGCTGGCGCGCGCGGAGGCCTCGTTCGGCGTGACCGAGGCGCATGCACTCTGCACGCAACGGATCGCCGCGCTCGCACGGGCGCGCCGCACGATGGCGGACGCGACCGAGACGCGCATCCTCGCCTTCGCCCTCCGCCCCGACGGCGCCTACTTCGCGTGCGCGACGAAGCCGGAGCACGCCGGCGACGAAGAAGGCGATCTCGACGTCTGGGAGGTCGCGACCGGCGTGCGGGTGAACCGGATCCCGCGGCTCGCGCTCACCGGCTACGACGGAGCAGCGGGACGCGTGCAGTGGACGGCCGGCGGGCACGAGCTCGCTGCCGCGTTCCGCACGAACGCGGTCGGTCGCTTCCTGCCGTTCTCGACGTGCGGAGCGGTCGCGCGCGTCGCCGTCACGGCAGGTTCGCCGCCCGCATTCGCGGCGAGCCCGAGCGGCACCGAGATCGCGGTCGCGACCGCAACGCGCTCCCCGCTCTGCTTCGCGAGCTTCCGGGCGCACGAGACGCGCGCCGACGAGGCGCGGTGGCTCTCCGCCGAAGCGCCCCTCTTCGACGCGCACGTGCTCCGGTGGACGGAAGGCGGGCTCCTCGTCGGCGCGCGGCGGAACGCGAGCGCATTCGGATTCGACGTCGCGCGCGGGTCACTCGTCTGGAGCACCGCGGTGGGGGAGCCCGTCTCGATCAGCCCCGACGGCACGCGCCTCGTCCACTACGCCGACGACGGGCGCCTCGTGATGCTCGACACCGCGACGGGGGAGGCGCTCCACGACGACGCCGGCTGCGGCGAGGTCCGGAGCTTCGTGTGGTCGGGCGATGGGCATCGACTCGCGGCGGTGACCGACGTCGACGTCCGCATCTACGGGCGGAAAGGGCTCGTGACGGTGATCGAGATCTGCGCAGAGTCCGCCGTCGACCCAGACGAGCTCGCCCCGCCCGGCGTCGTCGCCTTCGCGCCGGACGCCTCTCGGCTCGCGACGCTCGGACCCGACGGCGAGGTGACGATCTGGTCGCTCGCCGCGTTCTCGAAGCCGCTCGGCTCGATCGCGGTCGACGTCGCGACCATCGGCATCGCGTGGGGCGCCGGCGACGTGCTCGTGACCGTCGCCGAGACGGGGGTGCGGCTCTGGAGCATCAGGACCGGACGCGAGGTCCGGACGACGCCCGCGATCGTCGTGAGCCGCCGCTGGGCATGGCCGGAGCGCTGGGATGCCGAGCGGTCCGCGCCCGCATCGGCGGCCCGACGGCGCGCGCGACGGAGCGCGTGAGGACCTCCTCTCCGATTCCGGAACCCGGACGAGCGCGCTACGTTGCGGATCGTGCCCGGCAACGAGAGCGTCACCCGTAGCCGCGACCAGGTCTTCGTCTCCCCCGACGGCGCCGTCCTCGTCGTCCTCAACGGCGAGCAGAAGGGCGAGACGTTCCCGATCCCCGGGTTCGTCGGCGGGCAGGTGAAGATCGGCAAGGCGGCCGACAACGACATCGTCCTCACCGATGCGACCGTCTCGCGCCAGCATCTCGTGATCGAGCGCACCGAGGCGGGGCTCGCGCTCCGTGACCTCGGCAGCACGAACGGCGTCATCGTCGGCGGCGTCTCCGTCCGGGAAGCGCTCGTCGAGCCGGGGACGATGATCCAGGTCGGCGACAC
>JBDHVE010000004.1:0-104178 GCA_039809485.1 Polyangiaceae bacterium
GGCGGGCGTCGCTGTCCGGCAGCCGCAGCCGCTGTCCGCGAGCGGAGCGCCCGGCAGCTCGGGGGCGGGCTCCTCCGGCGCGGGCGCCGCGACGGGCACCGGCGTCCCGTTCGACTTCACCTGCATCGTCTGGACGGGCGCGTCCGGGTCGTTCGAACGAACCGTGATCGTGGCCGTCTGCTCGCCTTCCTTCGTCGGCGAGAAGCGCACCGTGAGCGTCACGTTGCCCTTCGGATCGATCTGCGTCGGCGCCGAGACCGTGAACTGCGGATCCGAGCTCTCGACCTTCAGCTTCGCGCCGAGCTCGCCCGTGTTCGGGACCGTGACGGCCTTCTCGCTGCTCTGGCCGATGCGGGCCGCCTCGAGATCGAGCGTCTTCGGCACCTTCACGTTCGGCAGCGGGATGTGGACGAGGACGCTCGGGAACTTCACCGCGACGGCCGGCGTGGCCGAATAGGCCTTCTTCGGCGCCTTCAAGGGATCGGTGAGATCGAGCACCATCCCGCCCGGGATGTTGATCCCGGCGAACTTCGTGATCGCGACGTAGGGCGCCGCGATGAGCTCACCCGCGACCTCGATCTCGCCTTCGACGTCGGCCTTCAGATCGAGGTAGTCGGCGTCCGTCATCGCGAGCTTGCCGACCTTCGCGTCCTTCGTGATCGCGGAGGCGGTGCCGAGCGAGACCTTCGTCGTCCGGTACGTGAACGTCGGGCTCGTCGCGGCCGCAAGGCCGAGCTGCACCTTGTAGTCGCTGTTGTCGACGAGGCTCGTCTGGAAGAGAGCGGCCGTCGTGAGCGTCGGCGCGTTCACCTTGTTGACCGCACCGGCCTCGAGCGCCCACGGCGCGAACATGATCGTGTTCGTCGCCTTGTAGTCGAAGTTCGCCGCGTTCTCGGTGATGAAGCGCGAAGCGTCGTAGAGCCACTCCTTCGTGAAGCCGAAGATGTTGGCGTAGACGCGCACGGCCGGGATCAGCGTGTGCGAAACCTTGAAGATGCCGTCGGTCGTCGGCGACGTCGGCACCGTGAGCTCGAACTCGGAGGGCGTCGGCCAGTTCGCGTCGACGACCGCGGCGCGCGACATGTCGACCATCCAGAGCGGCTCGGTCGACGGCGCCGGGAAGGCGGCGAGGTCGATCGACGCCGAGACCTGGATCTTCTCGTCGCTGCAGTGACCGTTCGCGTCCGGCGTCGCGCACGAGGGCATCCAGCCCGTGCCGATCGAGCTCATGATCGGATCACGCGACTCCGTCTTGAGGGTCGCGTTGCCCTTCGAGGAGCAGTCGAGGGACTTGTCGCACGCGACGCTCGAGGCGACGTCGGCGCGAGCCGGCGTGGCGAGCAGGGTGGCGGAGACGGCGACGAGCGTGAAGAGAGCCGGGCGAGCGGTCGTGCGCATGAGTGGATCCCCCTCCAGAGGGAAACGGCGCGCACCTCCTAACACATGTACGGATCGCGGCAAGGACGGTTGCGGTCTCTTGTCCTCGGACCCGGACCAACCCGCCGATCTCGTTCGCCTTGTTCCGTTACGTGGGTCTACGCCCGGCGCCGGCGGAGGACCGTCAGCGCCACGAGCCCGATCCCGAAGATCGCGATCCGCGCCGGTTTCTCGTGCCGGCCCGGACCGACGCTGCACCCCGAGCTCGCGAGCGAGAGCTTCGGTCGAGACGACGTGTCGCCGTCCTCGTCCTCGTCCGAAGCGGTGCTCGACTTCTTCGTGCTCGTCTTCGTCGAGGTGTCCTCGTCGTCCGCGCTCGAGTCGGGCTCGGTCGCGGTCTCGAGCTTCGGCGTCGCGCCGGCCTCCTTGAAGGCGGCCGTGATGAAGCTCTTCGCCGGCGCGAGCGCGGTGTAGAAGTCGAGCGTGTTCTCGCCGACGCAGAACGCACTCGGGTTCGTCGGCGTCGGCTGGACGCCGTTGCCGACGCGCGAGGCGACGCCGATGACCGCGCCCGTCGTCGCGTGGAGCGCAGGGCCGCCGCTGTCGCCCGAGCACGCGGCTTCGGTGAAGGTGAACTCGCCGTCGTTCAGCGGCTCGCCTTCGATCGTCGCGGGCGCGACCTGCTTGACCTTCTTGCCCGTGCGCTGCATCCGCTGCGTCGGCTCGACGTTGTCCTGCGTGAGGCCGTAGCCGACGATCGTGAGCGGCTCGTCGACCTTTGCCCCACCGTCGAGTCGGATCGTCGCGACCGGGTTCTCGATCGAGCGATCGAGAAGGATGAGCGCGATGTCCGGGATCATCGTCGTGCCCGCGGCGGTGAAGAGCTTCTTCCCGATCGCCGCCGGTGCGGCCTTCGCCGCGATCTTCTGGGGCGAGGTCTGCCCCGTGTACACGCGGAGCCGCGAAGCCGCGAAGTTCGTCACGTTCTGCTGCGCCTCGTCGACCTGACCGACGCAGTGACGCGCCGTGAGCACCAGGTTCTTCGCGACGAGCGTCGCCGAGCAGAGCGACTGCGGGCCGGCGCCGTTGTCGAGCGCGAGCTGGACGACGACGTCCTGGGATGCCGGCGAAGCCGAACCGTTGATGATCGCCTGCGAGGTCGCGTTGGTGTTCTCTTCCGTCGTCGGCGGATCCTTTGCGTCCACCGCGCATCCGCCGAGAACGGCGAGCAGCAGCAGCTCGAAGGCCACACGCGTCCGCATGCGAGCCGACTTTGCACGGCGCGGGCCGGCGCCATGGGCTGCGCGACGTCGGGTCGGTCAGCGCATTTTTCGCGGGCTTCGCGAGGTGCGAGATGTGCGCACCGCGCCCTTCGACGGCCGGCCCGAGGATTCGACTTGGGCCCGTGACGATCCACGAGCGGGTCGATCGTGTCCCGCATTCCGCGTGCGTTCGAGGTACACGAGGCCGCGAGGCGCGATCTCGTAGCCCACCTCGAAGCTCTGGGTGAGCCCGAGCTTCTTCAGCTTGCGGACGTCTTCCTTGAAGGGCGCTGTCTCGCGTCCGAGCTTTGCGGCGAGCTGCGAGGCCGCCGTGCGCGGGTGCTGCTGGATGATCGCGATGGTCGCCGCGGTCCACGGCTCCCGCTCATCCATCCGCGCGAGCTTCTCGCCGATCGTCTTCACGTCCTCGTCGGAGAGGTCCGTCTCGAGCGCGAGACCGACGCGGTCGCCGTCGCCGCCGTGATGCAGCGTCACCTCGTAGACCTCGGTCGCGTCATCGAGCGGGCCGAGCTCGGCGAGGTACGCGACGAGCGCCTCGCGCGACGCGAAGCCGGCGCGCTTCGCGTCCCGCGTCGTGATCCGAGCGACCTCGACGAGGCGCACGTCGTCGATCTCGAGCACGCCGATCGGGTGGCACCGGTAGCGCCCGCCCTTCTTCACGTGCGGCTTCTGCCAGCGCCGATACGTGCGTGTGATGCTGCCGTCCTGGAGCCCTTCCCAGAAGGGCTTCTTGAAGAGGAGCATCAGAGCCTCAGGCGCCTCAGGTCCCCCCCGTCCGTGAGGAACGCGTCGTGTGCGTCCGCCGCGACGAAGTCCGCGAACGACGACAGACCGCGTCCGCCTTTCACGGGCGCGGTGTTCCCGTCGACGAAGCGGACGAGGGCTCGCGCGCTGCACGACGTGTCCTCGCACTTCGTGTAGACGAGAACACCCGCGGTGACGAACGAGGGCAGACGCGCAGCCTCGTAGGTGTCGAGCGAGCCCACGTCGACCACGTGCGAGCGATCGGGCCCGCCGTCGAGCGGGACGAGGACGTACTCGCGGACGCGGTGGTACTCGTTGCCCGCCGGGGGCCGCTGGAGCTGGATCCAGACCGCGTCCTTCGTCGTCCCGACGATGTTCATCGACGCGGCGGTGAGGAGGTCGAAGGTGCGGAGCGTCCGGGCGGCGCCGCCGGCGCGCGGAGCGGCGAGGAGGACATGACGGAAGGCCTCTCCTTGTCGTGGCAGCTCCCCGACGACGACGGGCGCTTGCTCGCCCGTGAAGCCGGCGACGGCATGGACGACGACCTGATCGCCCGCGCTGGCGAGACCGGAGATGTCGGGGCTGCTCGTGAGCCCTTCGTGCAGGGCCGCGAGCGCTCGATCGAGCTCGCGATGCGCGCGCGGCGGCTCGCCGTCCCGGAGGACGACGACGTGCTCCTGCCCTCGAGAGACGTCGGTCGCCGTCTCGCGCGGGAGGGGATGCCGGAGGACGAAGCCGTCGCCGGTGCTCGCGAGGACGTCGTGGCGGGCATGTCTGCTGTCGAGCCCTTCGACGCGCTCCGCCCTGCCCGACGCCTTGTCGACCCGGACGAAGACACCGTCGACCGTCGAGCTCTCACGCAGCATCCCGGAACCGAGCGCGACGAGGTAGGACTTCTCGGACGCGGCGAGCTTCGCCACGAACTGTCCGTTCATCGTGACCGGCAGCGTCGCGACGACGCGCGAGCGAATCACGCGCGGCGTGCCGAGCGCGCTCCGCTGGGCGACCCGGATCGTCGGGTTGCCGTTCCAGGTCGAAGGAACGTAGACGAGAGCGTCGCCGTCGAGCGCGAGAGCCGCGGGCGGACGGCCTGCGCTGCCGGTGTCGTCCTCGAGCCGGACGTCGTCGACGAGCTTCTCGTGGAGGGACTTCACCGACGCGCCCAGCAGTCCGAGCAACGCGACGCCCGCGGCCGAAGCACCGACCTTCCACCCGAGCCCGCGCGTCCGCTTTTCCTGCATCGCTCCGAGATCGTACGCGCGGCGTGATGGACGTTCGCCGCAGGAAAAAATCGACGCCTGAGGGATGGAAGCTCTTTGCGTACCGTATCCCACCGTGTCATACCTTGCCCCGAGCGCGGCCGCCCGCGCCTCCCTTCTCGAAATCCCCAGGAGTATCGCCATGAACTGGAAGCTCGCGTCGTTCGTTCTCGTTGCCGCAGGTGCCACGCTCCTCGCCGTTCCCGGCTGCGCCGCGGATTCGAGCGACGGCGTCGACGAAGGCGCCGCGGAGGAGGAGGGCAGCTCGCAGGAGGAGCTCAACGCGAACGGACGGAAGCTCGTCGGCGCGTTCGTCGGCCAGGGCGCGAACCACCCGCCCGGGTTCCAGGGCCTCGTCTTCAAGAGCGACGGCTCGTTCCTCGCCGACATCGACACGGGCATCCGCTGCATCACGACGCCGTGCCCGTCGCACGAGCGGCTCGAGGGCACGTACACGGCGACGAAGAACTACGTCCGTCTGAGCGCGAAAGGCTCGCAGAGCGCGAACCTCGGCCGCTACCGCTACACGCTCCAGGGCGAGAACCTCACGCTCTCGCGCGGGAACTGGAACGACGCGCTCACGAAGGAGACCTCGTACTGCGCGATGCCGAGCGACTGCCACGGTCAGAACCTGATGCAGCCGAAGTGCATCGGCTCGTGGCAGTGCGGCACGTCGAACGAGTGTCACTACGCGTGCGGCGTGCGTCCGGCGACGGGCGTCTGGCCGGCCGACGCGACGAAGCTCACCTCCCAGTCGAGCGGCGGCGGCTTCACGCCTCCGCCTCCGCCCGGCTCGACGTGCGGGCTCGGTGCGCTGAAGTTCGAGCTCGACGTCGCGACGAAGACGCTCACCTACGAGACGTGCAAGTTCGTGAGCTGGCAGACGCCGCTCACGAAGCAGACCGGCACGAAGGTCCTCTCCGCGACCGAGCTCGCGTCGATCGTCTCTGCCGCGAAGGCGGTGAAGGTCTCGACGAGCGACATCTGCGGCGCCGACAAGCCGGTCCTCACGATGACGGTCACCGCGCCGTCGACCGGGACGAAGACGTACAAGGACAGCTTCTACGCGTGCAACGGCAACGGCACGTACGTCGACGGGATCGACGAGGTCAACTCGGCGTTCTACGCCGCAGCCGGCCTTCGCTGAGCCTCCGAGGCCTCACCTGACAGCCTCGGTCCGAAGCGCACCGAGTGAGTGAATGACCTCCGGAGAGCCCCGTCCATCGCGGGTCTCTTTCGGAGGTCTTCTCATGTCCATTCGCTTCTTCGCATTCGCCGTCTGTCTCTCCGGTCTCTCCGTCGTCGGCTGCAGCAGCGCCGACGAGGACGGCGGCGACTCGGGCGGCCCGGTCGCGAGCTCGCCCCTCGAGGGCACGATCGACGGCAAGCCGTTCACCGCGAAGTCCGCGCTCGCGCGGCCGTCCGGTGACTCCGGCGAGGTGATGATCACGGTCTACGACGTCGACGCGAAGTGCGACGGCGCCTCTCCGCAGGTCGACCGACGCATTCTCACGTCCGTGCCCTGGAAGGCGAACACGGCGCGCAATCTCAAGCTCGACTTCAGCGACGTGAAGGGAAGCCAGACCGTCACGTTCGTGCTCGGCTCCTCGAACAACATCATCTCGAACAGCGGACGGATCGAGATCCTCGACGCGCCGAGCGGGAAGAACGAGAAGGGCAAGATCCGCCTCCGCGCGAGCGCTCGCGAGCACCGCGTCGAAGGCGAGGTCGAGGTCCAGGTCTGCGAGCGCTGATCAGCCCTCGCGCCAGTGGGGCGGGTAGGTCGCTTCGTAGCCGGGGAGCGCCTCGATGCGCTTCACCCACGCGGCGATGGCGGGGAACACGTCGGCGATCGGGCCGAGGCCGTGCTCGACCGTCGCCGCGCCCGGCTTGCCGAGCGCGCGCTCGAGCGTCTTGATCTGCGGGAACACGAAGATGTCCGCCGCCGACAGCGTCGCGAGCACGAGCCAGCTCCGGCCGCGGAGCGTCGCCTCCAGCTTCTCCAGCTCGGCGCGCGCGCCGTCGATCGCGAGCACGCACTGATCGCGCTGCACGTCGAGGCGGTCGAAGAGGATCGGACGCGCGAAGGCGGAGATCGCCGTCAGGCCGTAGCACTCGTGCTCCATGATCGCCTGCATCACGCGCCCGGCGTCCTCCGGCGTCTCACCGAAGAGCGGCGTCGTCGGGTACTTGCGATCGAGGTAGGTCAGGATCGCGAGCGACTCGGAGAGGACGAAGTCGCCGTCACGGACGACGGGGACCTTCCCGCGCGGGTTCATCGCGAGCATCTCGGGCGTCTTCGTCTCCTTCTTCGAGAAGGAGAGGAGACGCGACTCGTACGGGATCTTCTTCACCGCGAGCGCGAGGAGCACGCGCCACGCCGGACCACTTCCACTGCCCCAGAATACTTCGAGCGCCATGGGCGCACGCTATCACGACGCCGTCGGCAGGAAGACGCGCACGGAGGTGCCGCCCTTCGCCGAGGACTGCACGGCGATCTCACCGCCGAGGTCGACGACGAGGCGCTGCGTGATCGGCAGGCCGAGCCCGGTGCCACGGCCGTCCTTCGTCGTGAAGAAGGGCTCGAACACGCGCGGGAGGTGCTCGGCCGGGATCCCGACGCCGTTGTCGCGCACTTCGAGCATCACGCGGCCGTCCTCCGCCGGAGCGGTCCGGACGAGGAGCTCGTTCTCCCCGTCTTCGGGCATCGCCTGGAGCGCGTTCGAGACGAGGTTGAGGACGACCTGCGCGACGCGGCCCTCGCTCGCGCGCGCGAGCGGAGCCGGCTTCGCCTCGCGGACGAGCCGCGCCTTCTTGCGGATCTCCTCCGCCGCGAGCGCGAGCGTCGAGTCGACGACCGCGCCGACGTCGGTCGGCACCGCCGACACCTTCTCGCCACGCGAGAGCACGAGGAGGTCGCGGACGATCGCGCGCATCCGGTCGACGCCTTCGAGCGCGGTCGTGAGCGCCTGGCGTGCGCGCTCCCCCTCCGTGCCCATCGCGAGGAGGTCCTTGCGCGCCATCTCGATGTTCACGAGGACGTAGCCGAGCGGATTGTTCATCTCGTGCGCGACGCCGGCGCCGAGGAGACCGATCGACGCGAGCCGATCCGCGGTGAGCAGCCGCTGCTGCATCCGTACGCGCTCGGTGATGTCGCGACCGACGACGAGCCGCGCGGGGACGCTCCCCCAGAGGACCTCCTGGGCGGGAGGGACCTCGACGAGGAGCTCGTTGCCGGTCTTGCCGACGAGCCACACCTCGATCATCTGGTTCGCGGCGGCGCTGTTCTCGCGCGCAGCGCGGAGTCGACCCTCGAGGTCGGGCCGTGACTTCCGGAGCGAGATGTCGAAGAGATGCTTGCCGACGATCTCGTCGAGGTGCTCGTAGCCGAGCGCCTGGAGGAGAGCCTTGTTCGCCCAGACGATCTTCGCCTGCCGGTGGACGAGGACGAGGTCGGGGAATCGGTCCATCACGACGCGGAGCTCGTCGCGCGCACGGAGGACCGACGTCATCGCGTCCTCGAGCTGGATCCGCTGCGCCTCGAGCGCGCCGAACATGTCCTCCGTCCGCAGTGCGCCGCGGACGCGGCGCACGATGCGCGTGACGATCGAGCGCGACTCCGGCACGTCGAGGACGATGTCGATCGTGCGCGGCGTGACGTGGCTCTCGACGATCCGCGCCGCCGGCATCCCGAGCAGCTCGGGGACGGACGCGACGCATCCTTCGGTCACGTGCATGAACGGCTTGCACGCCGCGTGTGGCTCGGGGATCTCGCCCTGGAAGCGCAGGCGGTTCTCTCCCGGGAACGAGATCTCGCCCGTCAAGTGCGGGAAGCTCGCGGGCGTCACCCACCGGAACGCGATCTCGTAGAGCGCGCGCGCCGAGACGAGGTGCTGCGCGATCGTCTGGAGCGGCGCGTACGCGGGCGCGCGCAGCATCTTCCGGCCGACGGCGCGGAGGCGCTCCGGTTCACCTCCGACGAGCTCGGCGAGCCGGTCGAGGAGGAGCGTGAGCGTCGTCCAGTCCGTCGTGTTCGTCGGATCGAACAGATACGCGGCGTCGAGATCGAGCGGCGCCGTGAGCTCTGCGCGCGTGATGCCCGTGGCCTCGCAGGCCTCGAACAGCACGCGTGTCATCCGGCAGCTCAGTCGCATGGGGTTCGGTCTGCGGGACCGCAGCCTGACCCTATCACCGAGCGCGGGATCAGAGCTGCGTCACGGGACCAGGACGACCCTGCGCGCGGTCCTTGATGCCGTTCACGTAGTCCTCCGCCCCGTCGCGGAGCTCCTCGTCGATGAGGACCTGGGGAGCCGGGATCTTCGGGACGAGCAGGACGTCGACCTGGAGGAGCGAGTGCTTCTCGCCGATCGGCTTCACGGTGATCCGCGTGTGCCCCTGCTTCATGTCGCCCTTCACGCCGCGTCCTTCGACGACGTGCGCGCCGGCTTCCTGCCGAGGCCCGCCGAAGCGCATGACCTCGTGGAATTCCACGGTGAAGCGGCCGATCTGAACCGGGTACCGCATGTACACGTCGGTGCTGTCACCTTCCTTCGCGACGACACGGGCGGTCGCGAACTTGCGGTGCAGCTCCTTGTAACGGCCGAAATCCGTGACGACCTTCGCGACCTTCTCCGCCGGCGCGTCGACGAGCGCCTCGGCGTGCCCATACCGGTCGTTCGTTCCGGGGGGCGCGTAGTTCCACTTCAGCGTCTTCTTCGCGTCGAGCAGCCGCTGGACCTGCGGGTCGGCGTGCGTCGTCGAGTCGGCGTACGCGAGAGCGGGAAGGAGGACGAGCGCGAGAGTGGCGAGAGCGTGGGTGGGGCGCATGGGGGAGGGAGCTCCGTCGGGCCGAGCTGTAGCAGGGGACGTGCCGCGCCTCGGTGCCGCGCACGCGGGCGAACCGCGCTCCGGCTCGGCTCGGACGCTCCATGGCACATGATACGAAAACGACAAGGAACCCGTCGAATCGGGCGTGCGCTCGACCTGATGTCCGCCTGTTGGCACGAGCCCAGCCATGTCGGCCGTCCGACAGGCGTAGCCGCACGTTCTCGATCCGCCCGTGCACCTTTTTACCGGGGCATGCACCCGTTGCGGACCGGGAGCCCGGCCGCGACGTCCGGATCAGGGGGTGGTCGATTGCGGTCGAGCTCGGCGCGGCGCGTCGGAAGGGCGGCCCGGCACGCGGCTCGCAAACCCTCGCTCCATGCCGATCAACGACGTCGTCGACGCCCTCGTCCCCTCCGATCTCGTCGACGACCCCACGCGGAACCCTGCCGCCGAGCCGCGGCGTGCGGCGCGAACGGCGAAGCTCCGTCGGCACTGGGCGCGGCGCGCGCTGCTCACGTCGGTGACGCTCGGCGCGATCGGAGGGTTCCTCGCGATCAGCCGCGTCGCCTCGAAGCGGAACGGCAGCCGGATCGACAGGACGATCATGAAGCAGGTCGGGCGCGTCCGAGGTCCGATCGCGACGGCGATCGTGAAGGGCATCACATCCGTCGGGAGCGCGCCCGGCGCGGTCGCGATCACCATCGCTGCGATGGGGCTCGTGCGGCAGCGCCCACGGCTCATGGCGCAGATCGCGGTCGGCGCGCTCGGGGGCGTGTCCGCCGAGCTCTGGATCAAGCGTCTCTTCCGGCGCGAGCGCCCGAACCTCGTCCCGCACCTCGAGCACGTGAGCAGCACGTCGTTCCCGAGCGGGCACTCGATGGCGTCGTCGGCGCTGTACCTGACGCTCGCCTTCGTGCTCGCGCGCGGCAAGCGCCGTCGCTCGCAGCGTGTCGCCGCGTTCGCCACCGCGGGCGCGCTCGCGTCGTCGATCGCGGCGACGCGCGTGTACCTCGGCGTCCACTGGCCGACCGACGTCGTCGGCGGCCTCGCGCTCGGCACCGCGTGGGCGTGCATGACCGAAGCAGGCTTCGACTTCTCGGCGGCCGAGCAGCTCGAGTCCCTCGCGGCCGAGCCCGAGCTGCGCTAACCGGGTGGGTCATGCCCCTCGCGCTCGTGACCGGAGGTGCCGTTCGCGTCGGAGCTGCGATCACGCGTGCTCTCGCGAAGGACGGCTTCGACGTGATCATCCACACGCGTCGCGCGTTCGCGGACGTCGCGCCGGTCGTCGACGACGTGCGCGCTCTCGGTCGACGGGCATGGGTCGAGACGGTGGACCTCGCGACGGAAGACGGGCCCGGTGAGCTCGCGCGTCGCGTCCACGCGATCGACGAGCGGCTCGACCTCCTCGTGAACAACGCTGCGACCTACGCCCATCTCGGCTTCGAGCACGTCACGCGCGCAGCATTCGACGCGATGATGGCGGTCAACGTGCGGGCGCCCTTCTTCCTCACCCAGGCGCTGCTCCCTGCGCTCCGCGCGAGCGGCGCGGGCGCGGTCGTGAACATCACGGACATGGCCGTCTCGCACGCCTACACGACGACGCACTTCTTCTCGCACTACCTCGCGAGCAAGGCCGCGCTCGATCAGCTCACGCGCGCGTGGGCGCTCGAGCTCGGTCCCGACGTCCGCGTCAACGCGGTCGCTCCCGGCCCGGTGGCGATGGCGGGGGAGACGACCGACGCGCAGCGGGCCGACATGCTCCAGCGCGTCCCGCTCGGCCGCGAAGGATCGCCCGAGGACGTCGCGCGCGCAGTGGTGTTCTTCGCGCGGGCGCCCTATGTCACGGGCCAGACGCTG
This sequence comes from Polyangiaceae bacterium, assembly GCA_039809485.1. Classification (GTDB taxonomy): domain Bacteria; phylum Myxococcota_A; class Polyangia; order Polyangiales; family Polyangiaceae; genus Labilithrix. Next base: position 11,348 of record JBDHVE010000004.1, read on the forward strand.
CGCGTCGACGGAGGACTCTCGGTCGCATGAAGGACAAGCCGCTCGATCGCCTCTCGCTCCGAGGCATGCGCTTCGACTGCATCGTCGGCCTCTTCGGTCACGAGCGGAACACGCCGCAACCGGTGGAGCTCGACGTCACGCTCCACTTCGACACGCGCGCGGCCGCACGTGAAGGCCGGCTCGTCCACACGATCGACTACTCGCGCATCCTCGGCGAGCTCCGGTTCGTGATGGTCGCGGCGCGCTTCCGTCTCCTCGAGAGCGCAGCGGAAGCGGTCGCCGCGTGGCTGCTCATGCCGCCGAGCGTGGACGTGCCGCGACCGCACGTCGATCGGGTCGATGTCCGGCTCACGAAGCTCGTGGCGCTCTCGGGCGCAGCCGTGCCGACGATCGAGATCCATCGCGACCGGACCGACTACGACTTCGTCACGGAGAAGAAGTCGTTCGGCAGCGTCGACATCGTGTTCGAGACGAAGGAGTGCGGCGTCTATCGCGAGCGCATCAGCCCGCGCACGGTCCTCCCGACCCACGTCCACCAGCATCTCGACGAATCGGAGCTCGTCCTCGGCGACGGGCTCCTCCTCCAGGGCGAGCCGGTGTCCGCCGGCATGGCGCACACCTGGCCGCGCGGCTTCCCGCACCGCTACGAGAACACGACCGACATCGAGCAGAGCTTCCTCTGCATCGATCGTCCGGCGTTCATCCCGACGGACGAAGTCGAAGTCGACGTGCCGCTCGAGCAGCTGTCGCGAACGGAAGGAACGCGCTTCTTCTGACCTCCGTCTTCCGTCTTCCGTCTTCCGTTTCCAACCTGAAGCTGTAGCCCTGAAGCCTTCTCAGCGCTGGATCCCCACCGTCAGCCCCCCCACCACGATCTGCGAGCGCCCCGAGCGCGCTTCGCCGTGGAGACCGGCGGGCGACCACGTCGCGCTGAGGCCGATGTGGAACGAGCCGAACCGCATCCCGCCGCCGAACGTCGGACCGGCACCGCCGACGAGCACGCCGTGCTCGGGATGGACGAACGCGAGGAGACCGAGACCGCCCTTCAAGTACGGGTTCTCGCCGGTCGGCTTCGGATCCCCGAAGTTGTAGTTTGCAGTCAGATCCATCTCGAGGAACGTCGTCGGCGCGACGACGGCGGTCGCGTAGGCGACGCCGGACACGACGTACCCGACCCACAGCACGATCATCGCGAAGAAGCCGCCCATGAGGCGCATGCCGTGGAGGTTCGGGTCGTAGGTGCCGTCGGGCCCGTGCTTGCGCGTGTAGTTGTAGACGTCCTCGTACGCCTGCGTCGTCCACGCGCCCGTGTCGTAGCCGGCCTTCGCCCAGCGCGGGAAGCGCTCCCATGCGGTGAGGCCCCACGCGAAGCGCAGGCCGAAGTCGACGCTCTCGGACAGCGGCGTCGTGCGGGACAGCTCGAGGACGACGCCCGCTTCGCTCGCGGACGCCGACGCCGAGGAGGCGAGAGGGTAGACGCCGGCGTACGCGACGCCGATCCCGAGCTGGGTGAGCGCCTTCCGCTCCGGGGGCTCGGCCGGAGGTGCGGGCGGCGCCGCCGCCGCCGCCGCCGGAGCGGGCGGCGCCGCCGCGGACGGAGCCGGCGAGGCAGCGGCGGGGACCTCCTGCGCTTCCGCGCGCGTCGTCACCGACACGAGCGCGATCGCGCCGAGCACGACGAATCGACGAATCTCCCCCATCGGAGACCATCATCCCGCGATCCCGCGTGCGGAGGAAGTCTCTCTCTCGACGGAAGACGGGCGTCCTTCTGGCTGAAGAGTGAAGACTCCCGTCCCGGCTCTCGTCAGGCGCACCGCGCTTCCGGCATCGCGGCGGCGATCGGGGCGAGCGTTTCCCAGAGCAGATCGGCCCACGCCTCGTAGCCGGCGTCCGAGGGATGGAATCCGTCGCCCGAGAACCACTCGACGCGGTCGGCGAGGCCGACGCCGTAGAGGTCGACGAGCACCGCTCCCGTCTCGTGCGCGGCGCGCTCGACGTGATCGTTGAACGAGCGGACGCGTGCCGCGATTTCGGCCCGCTTCATCCCGAGCACCTCCTCGGCGAAGAGGACGGCGGGCGCGTGCGAGAGGTCGGGCACGTTCCCGACGATGACGACGGCGCCGAGGTCGCGCAGGGCGCGGAGCGTCGCGGTCACGTGCTCGCCGAACGCGCTCGGGCGGACGCCCCTCCACAGATCGTTGCCGCCGACGAAGAGCGTCGCGATCCGCGCCTCGATCGCGCGTGCGCGCGACAGCTGGTAGTGGAGGACGTCGGCGCTCGTCGCCCCGCTCACGGTCGCGTTGACGAGGTGTGCTTCCGGCCGTAGCCGCGCGAGGCGCTCGAAGACGAGGTCGACGTATCCCAGACCGCGGGTCGAGCCCACGCCTCGGCCGGTGGAGTCGCCGAGGGCGGCGTACACGAGCGGTTCGATCACGCGCGATCTCCTTGGATTCGAATCATGCGAGAGCCTCTCGCTCGCGTTGATGCACGTGCGATGCCGGGTCGCTATCCTCCCGGCACGATGTCGCTCCCGCCCGGCCCGCGTGGTCCGCTCGAGGTCGCCCGTGCGTTCCGCACGTTCACTCGCGATCCCGACGGCGCAATCCTGGATCTCTCGACGCGGTACGGCGACGTCGTGAGCCTCCGGATCGGAACCGAGCTCGTGGTCGTGCTCGCGGACCCCGAGCTCATCGGCGAGCTGCTCCTCGACAAGGACGCCGCGTTCATGAAGGACAACGTGACGAGAGGCCTCGCCCAGGTGCTCGGGAAGGGCCTCCTCACGTCGGAGGGCGAGCTCTGGCGGAAGCAGCGGAAGCTCATTGCGCCGTCGCTGAGCAAGAAGCAGATCGCGTCGTACGCCGACGCGATGGTGCTGCACGGACGTCGCTATGCCGAGCGGCTCTCGAACGGCGAGGTGCGCGATCTCCACGCCGACATGTCCGCCGTGACGCTCGCGATCGTCGTCGCGACGCTCTTCGGGACGGAGCTCGCGGGCGGGCAGGAGAGGGTCGGCGTCGTCGTCGACCAGTACATGGAGGACTTCCACGCGCTCGTCCACTCGTGGCGGCGCCTCTTCCCGGAGTGGTTTCCGTTCCCGGAACGACGGCGCGGGAACCGCACGGTGAAGGAGCTCGATGCGCTCGTCTTCGACATCATCCGGAGGAAGCGTGCGTCGAAGGAGCGCGGCGACGATCTCCTCTCACGCCTGCTCCTCGCGCGCGACGAGTCGGAGCCCTCCTCGGGGATGGACGACCAGCAGCTGCGAGACGAGGTCATCACCCTCTTCATGGCCGGGCACGAGACGACGGCGAACGCGCTCGCGTGGACGCTCCTCCTCCTCGCCGAGCACCCGGAGATCGACGCCCGCGTCTCATGCGAGGTCGCGAGCGTGCTCGGGACGCGCGCGGCGGCCGCGGAGGACGTCGCGAAGCTGCCGGTGACGCGGGCGGTGATCGACGAGTCCATGCGCCTCTACCCGCCGGCGCACATCATCGGGCGCGAGTCGCTCCGCGAGGTGCGTCTCGGCGAGTACACGATCCCGAGAGGCACGTCCGTCCTCGCCTCGCCGTGGGCGATGCACCACGATCGTCGCTTCTTCCCCGACCCGGAGGCCTTCCGGCCCGATCGATGGCTCGACGGGTCGACCGCGTCGCTCCCACGCTACGCGTACATGCCGTTCGGCGGTGGGCCGCGCGTCTGCGTCGGGAATCACTTCGCGATGATGGAGGCCGTGCTCGTGCTCGCGACGATCGTGCAGCGCGTCCGCTTCGAGCGCATCTCGCGCGCGCCCGTCCGCGCGCAGCCGGCGATCACGCTTCGGCCCGTCGACGGGGTGCCGCTCCGCGTCGCGCTCCGCGCTCCGCGCGTGAGCGCGTGAGCTTCAGGTCCGGTCGGCGCGACGCGCGAGGAGGCCGGCTTCGAGGAGCAGGTTGATCGAGGGCAGCGCGACCGGCGTCATCCGCGCCGCGAGGTCGAAGCCGAGCGAGGGGACGCGGAGCGTGAGGCTCTCGAGCGTCTCGGCGCGCTCGAAGGCGTGGAGGATCTCCGGCATCTCGGCGAGGAGCGCACGGATGCTGCGCATCGAGATCGGGAGCATCTCGGCGACGAAGAGGTCGTTCGCCCTGTCCTCGATCGTCACCATCATCCCGAAGTCGAGGCCCGACAGCTCGATGACGAGCCCCGGCCCGCGCTCGAGCGCGAACGTGCGCAGGACGAGGAGCAACGACATCGCGCTGTTCGGATCGTCGGGCGCGTTCGAGAGGCGCTCGAGGACCGTGCGCACGGTGTCGATCCCGAAGAGACCGCCGCTCATGGCCGAAGACGGCGTGGGCTTGGTGAGCACGTGCGGCGGGGTTCTCGGCGTCATGATGCCCGCCCAGGCTAGCGGCCGACCGGGAGGCGCGCCGTCTCCCTTGCGGCTCGGGAATTCGGCTGCGATCTCGGGCGCGAGCGCGTCTCGATCACGGAAACCGGAGGCCTTCGCGTTCCGCCCACACGCGGATCCGTGCGAGCGCTTCGGCGCGCTCCGCCTCCGGAGCGCGCGGGTCGAAGCCGAACGTGACGGGCATCCGCGGCGCGAGGGCGACGAGCGCCGTCTCGCGCTCGCCGGCGGCGCCCTGCTCGAGCAGCGCGAGCAGCGGAGCGACGCCGCGATCGTCGCCGAGCGACACGAGCGCGATCGCGGCCGCGAGCTTCACGCGCGGGCGCGGATCGTCGAGGCCACGCGCGACGACGGCGCGCGTCTCCTCCGTCGCGGGCAGCGTCGCGAGGACGCCGTACGCCACCGCGCGGATCGTCGCGACGGGGCTCGCCGCCGCTTCGAGCGCCCAGGCGGAGGCCGGGAGCTTCTCGTGGGTCGCCCAGAATGCGCGCCAGGCGTTCGGATCTTTTCCGAGAGGCGCCAGCGTCAGCGCCTCGAGCCACTGCGCGGCGGTGTCGGGCTCGCGCTCGAGCTCCGCGATCAACGCCGGCACGAGCGCGCGGCGGTCGTTCAGGATCGCCGCCATCATGATGTCGTTCCCGCGGGCGACGAGGCTCTCGTCCGCGTTCCGCGCGAACGCCTTCGAAGGCGTCTTCAGCGCGTCGAGCGACGCGAGCGTCTTCTTCGCGGTCGTCGCGAGATCGTCCTTGCCCTTCGCGATCGCGACGAGAGCGGGCCGGACCCGCTCGTCGGCGCAGCCTGCGAGGAGATGACGCGCGGACGGAACGGGGGCGTGCTTCGCGATCGCGACCGGGAATCCGTGGCTCACCTCGCACGATCGCCGGAGGAACCACGGCAGCGCGTCCGGATCGGGCCGCGCCGCGAAGAGCGCGGCGGCGACGTCCTCCGGATTCCTCCGGAGGTGGAACGACAGCGTCACGATGTACGCCGGGCGCTTCTTCGCGATCTCCATCGTGAGGTCGGCCGGCGTCTCGGCGAGCGCTCGGGCGATCTCCTCATTCGCGCCGTTCCGGGCGAGGTAGGCGTCGAAGCCTCTCGCCGCGTGGCGCGCTCGCGACGCGATCTCCGCGCGTTCGCCGAGGCGAGCTGCGCTGCGCTCCGCGTCGTACTGCACCGAGATCGTGCCCGAGACGTCGAAATGGACCGCCTCGTCGTGCGCGCCCTTCGGGCTCGTGTCGGCGACCGACGTGAACGTCCAGATCACGGACCCGAAGTGAGGAACGCCGCTCGTCCTCGCAGCCGTCCCCTTCATCGTCGTGGACCCTCGGTAGCTCGCCGATGCCGCCTTCGACTCGCGGACGACGGTGACGGTGCCGTCGGGCGCGCGGGTGGTCGCTTCCTCGACGACCATGTCGGGGCTCTCGTTCGTCGACGTCGATCCCATGCCCGGCACCGTCCAGACGCGGCGCCCGGGCTCTCCCGCCGGCAGCCACGCCTCGACGCCTTCGAGCGGGACGACTGCCTCGTTCGGCAGCTGCACGCGGAGCTTGCCGTCGGTGAGCACGTCGACGACGAGCTCACCCTTGCTCTCCTGGACCTGCTCCTTCGTGTCGTCGCCGAAGCGCGTCTTCGTCGAGGTCGTGACGCGCCACACGTAGCTCCGTCCCGGCTGCCACGAAGGAGCTGCGGTCCTCTCCGAGGCGGTCGAGACCGGAGCGGCGAGCTTCGTTCCGCCGCAGGCCATCACGAAGAACGCGCCCAGCGCGAGCAGTCGTGCCTTCACCGCTCACGAACGTGCGTCGGCCGCGTTCGCGCGGCAACGAATTCGTGAGCTCCTCGCTCAGTTGCCGGCGGACGCGTCGACGGAGCACCCGCTCGACGTGCACTTCCAGCGGCCGACTTCACACGTGCACGTCACGCACCCGGACGTGCAGCTCTTGTCCCAATCGTTCGCCAGACAGCTGTGGGGCTCCGACGGCCGAGCGACCTGATCTTCGCAGGTGGCCACCGGTGGGGTGTCGTTCACCGCGGCGTCGGGGGCGTTGCCGCTCGGGGTCGAGGTCGGGATACCGTCCCGTTCCATGTAGCAGTAGGCGTCCACGCCGACGGGCTGGAGGTCACCGAGCCCGCAGGTCTCTCCGGCGCGACCGTGGTTGCAGTACTTGCTCGCCGCTTGCTCGGCCGAACACGGCAGGACGCACGCCCCCTCGAACGCTGCGCACCCGTCCGTCGGACTGATCTCGACGCAGATGACGGTCGGATGGCGTCCGGGGGGACAGCTCTTCGGCGGCTCGACGTCGTCGTCGGCGCATGCTCCCACGAGCGCGAGGAGAGGAACGAGCAACGGGAGCACGAGGAAGAGGCGCGACGGCGTGCGGGGCGACATGGCGCCGGGGCCCCAGCAACGCGCGTGCCCCGCGTCGAGCCGACGCGGCTCGCGAGAGGGGACGTGCAATATCACCGTCGATCGTGCGGTTCTTCGCGAATACCCGGTGATCGGGTCGTCGCGGTGGCCCACGGTGGCACACGAAGGGGAAGCGGCGCCGGGCTCCGCAGCCCTAGCGAGCACGCTTCCCGGCGCGTTCCTCCGGCGCCTCGTCCTCGAGAGGCTCCTCGACCGGCGTCGCGTCCTCCGCGACGCGCACCGCCGGCTCCGCGGCGCCGTCGACGCGGACATGGGGCGTCTCGCTCGTCGCGATCTCGTCCTCGACGCGCTCTCCGGAGAGCCAGCGCGACGCGCGTTGCATCGAAGCCGTGCTCCGCTGCGCCGCCGAGAAGCACGCTTTCGCTGCGCGCCGCAGCGCCGGCCCGAAGAGCACCGACAGGATCGTGAGCACGAGCGGCGTCACGAACCCGACCGCGATCCACACCGCGAGCGTCGCGATCGCGAGCCCGAGCTTCGCGACGAGCCGTGGGAACAGCGGCGGCCGCCGCGCCCGCCTTCGCTCTCGCCGCCGATGTCGCTCGATCTTCGCCGCCCGCTTCGCCTCGCGCGCGGCGCGGCGATGCTCGTCCCGCTCCTCCTCGCGCCGTCTCCGCCGCGCCTCGTGACGTCCCTCGGCGGGCGCCGCCGAGGCGGGCTGCGGCTTCGCCGCGAGGAGCGCGAGCACCTCCTCGACGCTCGACGCGCGCTCGTCCGGGTTCGGCACGAGCATCGCCTTCAGCGCGCGCACCAGCTCGCGCGGTGTACCCGGCGGTACGGCCGAGTCGACGTCGACGCCGAGGCCCTGGTGCGGGAGGTCCTCGGGCTCCGTTCCCGTCAGCATCGCGAGCGCGGTCGCGCCGAGGCCGTAGAGATCCGACTTCGGCGACGCGCGGCCCTGGAACTGCTCGGGCGCCATGAAGCCGAACGTGCCGACCACCGTGCTGCCGCCGGCGGGCTTCAACCGATCGCGCACCGCCCCGAAGTCGACGAGCGCGAACGCGCCGTCCGGGCGGCGGATGACGTTGCCCGGTTTGATGTCGCGGTGGACGACGGGCGGCGCGCGACCGTGCAGGTAGCGGAGCGCCTCGCCGACCTCCGCGATCATCTTCTCGATCTCACCCGGCGCGAGCGTGCGGCCCTTCGCGCGGATCGCAGCGAGGCTCTCGCCTTCGATCTTCTCCATGACGAGGTAGAGCGCGCCGCCCTCCTCGAAGTGCTCGATGTAGCGGGGGAGGCGTGGATGATCGAGCGAGGAGAGCGTCCGTGCTTCGCGCTCCGCGAGCTCGACGTCCTTCCACTGCTTGGCGCGGTCGATCCGGAAGCACTTGATCGCGACGAGCCCCCGCGAGGCGTCCTCGCGCATCGGCGTCCCCTCGCGCGCGCGCTTCACGTAGGCGTCGAAGTCCTCGGCGAGGCGCGCCGCGGACGGGCGCGGCACCGGCGCGCCGTTGTCGCGCCCTTCGTAGGTCGCGCCCTGGGACCCTTCCCCGAGGACGCGGAGGAGCGTGTAACGGCCGCCCTTCAGCACGGTCGCGGAGAGCTCCTCGGGCGCCGTCATGCGCTCTCCGCCGGCGGCATGTCCACTTCCGTGAAGCCGTGCTCCTCGACGAGCGTCCGCACGTAGCCCGACGCGTGGGCACGGCCCATGACGACGACCGCCGCCCGGGGCTCCGGGTGCGCCGCCAGCATGTGCACGGTGCCACGGGCCATCAGGACGTCACGGGTCCCGAGGATGGCCATGAACGGATGAACGATCCATGCCCACGGCTTCCTCCGCAGCATCCAGGCCGGGACGAGGAGGACGAGGTGGAGCTCGACGAGGAGCACGAGCACGGTCAGCCAGGGGGCGTCGACGTCGAACGCGCGGCAGAAGAGGAAGGCGAAGAAGAGGCCGAAGAACGTGCTCAGGTAGACGGAGCCGACGTGGAGGGCGAGGGGGATCGGTCCCGCCCCCTCGAGCTCCACGGTGTGGCCGGAGGGAAGCGCCTTCGCGTCCGTGATCGTGCTCCCCTTCACGGTGCCGAGCGAGAGGGCGCGCAGGAGGAGGCGGGGGCCGTGGACGAAGAGCCACAGGAGGCGCCCGAGCGTCACGCGCCGGATCGGGAATGTCTCGACGCCGCGCAGCTCGAAGTGCGCGACGACGTCCTTGCCGATGCGGGACGCCTTCGCGAGCTTCAGATGTGCCTCGCCGAGCACGACGACCACACGCGTGCGCGCGCCGGGCGCGCGCAACACACGCACGGTGTAGCTGACCGGCTTCGCACGGGCCCGCGCGATCGCGCTCCGTGCTCCCGGTGCGAAGAGCTCCGTCCCGTCCTCCACCTCCATCGGCCGTCTCTGCGACGGATGTCCTAGGCCCCGCCGCCGTGGAGGTCCATGCGAATCCCCATGGCGCGCGCGATCCACGGCGTGTGGGCAGCCGCTGCCCTGTCTCGCGCGAACGCGTGGCGATTCTGCCTGCTGTGCTCGCCCGCCCTGTGCGCGAGGTGCGCGATGGGCCGTGCTTCTTGCTCGGCAACCGGCGCGCGTTCGCGCAGGTTTCGGGAACAGAGCCGCCGGCCCGTCGCTTGCACCGGTGCGACGCAGCCTGACCGCCCCCACGGCGCGTCGGCGTCCACCATGAACGACGACTCGCATCCGAGCCACGACGCTCGAGACGTCGATCCGACGGTCCTCGATCACATCCGTCCCACCGTCGTCGTCCGGCGACGCGTCTGGGAGCCCCCTCCCGAGCTGCGCCGGTCGGCCGCGCACGGCGTGGCGCCGATGTCCACGCCCGAGCCGGTGAGAGCGTCGCCGGAGCCGCCGCCCTCGGGCCACTCGACGTCCGACGAGCACGACGATGCACCGCCGTCGTCGCTGTTCTACACGGAAGGGCTCTACGACCACGTCGATCCGGGGCCGATCTCCGAGGACGAGCCTGCATCCGAGGCCGCCCCCTCCGAGGAGCCCGCGGCCTCGGAGGAGCCCGCCGCGGAAGAGCCCCCGCCGCGCTCGCTCCGGATCGTCCCCCCGCCCGCGCGCACCGTCCACGTCGCGGACTCCATCTCCGTCGGCGCGCTGGCGAGCGCCATCGGCTGCCGGAGCTCCGACATCGTGGCGGAGCTCGTGACGAGGGGCTTCTTCGAGGTCACGGCCAAGGCGACGGTGTCGCGCGCGGCCGCCAGCGCTGCGGCCCATGCGTTCGGCTGGGAGATCACCCCGCCCGAGGCTCCGGTCGCGGCGGAGTCCTCGGTCGAGCTCAAGCCCGTGTTGCGGAAGCGAACGCGGCCCGAGGCGCAGGAAGAGAAGTCCGAGACGCGCCGCCGGACCTCGCCGAAGCGGAACGTCCGGCGCGCCGTCGCCACCCGGAAGACCGCGCAGACGACCAAGCGGACGAAGCCCGCGCGGAAGCACACGAAGCGCGCCGCCTGAGGACCGAACGCCGCACCACGGAAGCGCTCGCAGGCGCACGGGCGTTATGCTCGGCGCCTCATGCAGACCGCGGCCCGTCCTCGCTCCGTCGTTTCGATCGTCCTCGCGACGGCGCTTGCCGTGGGCCTCGCCGGCTGCGGTGGATGCGGCAAGGCTCCGCCGGTCCCGCTCGAAGGCGAAGCCACCGGCCCGCTCGTGTTCCCGCCGACGACGGACGGCTGGGTCGCGCGCGAGCCGTTGCCGGCGCCGAAGGCCCCGTCCCCGTCCGCCCCCAACGCGGCGCGGGAGGACGAGGACGCGATCCACGTCGAGTCGCCTTCGCTCTCCGCGGACGGCACCTTCGAGGCCGAGAACGCGCACACGATCGAGATCCGCCTGAGCGAGTCGATCTTCGAGTCGACGGCGGAGAGCGCGAAGGCGCCGAAGCTCACGATCTCGCCCTCGGTCCCCGTGCGCACGGTGTGGACGTCGCCGTGGACCGTCGAGCTCCGCTCCGAGACCCCGCTCGATCCGAGCACCGACTTCACGATCGCGCTCCCCGAGATCACCGCCCCGAACGGCCACAAGCTGCGCGGCGGATGGAAGGGGCGGTTCCGTCCGCGCACCGAGTCGATCATCGGCGGCAAGACGGTGCCGTTCGTCCCGGTGCCGGGCGTCCTCCGTCCCGTCTACGTGCGCCCGATCGAGGACACCTTCGTCGGCCCTGCGCGCGAGATGGTCGTCCTCTACGACCAGCCGATCGCGATCGACGCGGCCAAGAAGCTCCTCACCGCGTCGATCGAGAAGACCGACGAGGCCGTTCCGCTCGTCATCTCGCATCCGCCCGCGGGCAAGACGTTCGAGGGCGAGAAGATCGACACCGCCGCCGTCCTCCTCGTCCGCTTCGGCAAGACGCTCGCGCCGGGCACGAGGGTGCTCTTCCAGGCGAAGAGCCAGTTCGAGAAGCAGCTGCCGATTACGCGCAAGCTCACGATCGCGGACCTGCCGAAGATCGGCGCGCTCGGATGCATCAACGTCGAGAAGTGCGACGTGCAGGGGATGCGCGTGAAGGCCTCGCCGCACGCGGGGATCTCGATCCCGGTCTCGAACTGGGTACGCGACAGCGCCGTGAAGGGCCACGTCACAGTGACGCCCGCCCCCGCGAACCTCGTCACGAGCGGCGGCGGTGAGTCGATCTACGTCGACGCCGCGTGGCAGCCGGCGACGACGTACCAGATCCACGTCGCCGGCGTGCTCGACAAGTACGGCTACCGCGTCCCCGAAACCACGGTCACCTTCGAGGCGCTCCCGCGCTCCTACGCGGCCGTCCTCCGCGAAGGCGTCCTCCTTCTCGACGAGACCGGCGCGAAGGACTTCTACGTCACGACGCGCAACGTGAAGAAGGGCGTGCTGCGCTTCTGGCCCGTCGGCTCCGACGCGTCGTCGCTCTCGAAAGCCCTCGGCCTCGCGATGAACAACGACGCGCCGCCCGGCTCGCCCGTGAAGGTCGCCTTCGACGGCGCGGACGCCCCCCACGTCTACACCCGCACGGGGATCGATCTCACCGGCAGGCTCGAGCCCGGCAAGGCGTACCTCGCCCAGGTCGAGGCGAGCGAGGGCGCGTACGGCGCCGCACGTGCGGAGTACCCGTCGTGGAGCGACGCGGCGAAGCCGTCGGTGCCGCTCGTCCTCTTCGCGAGCAAGGACAGCGTCGGCGCCCATGCGCACGTCGCGGGCACGAAGGCGATCGTGCAGGTGTACCGCCTCGCCAGCGGCGAGGCCGTGCCCGGCGCGGAGGTCGTCGTCGGATCGACGAAGGCGACGACCGACGCGAAGGGCACCGCACGACTCGACTTGCCGCCGTCGCTCCACCTCCCGGCCCAGGACCGCGAGCCGACCGCGCTCGTCGTTCGCGCCGGGAGCGAGAGCACCGTCGTGCCGCTCACCGAGCGCCTCGCGACGCGCGCGAGCTCGCTCTACCCCGAGCTCACGCACGAGGAGCCCGCGCGCGAGATCGGCTACGCGGGCTTCGTCGTGACCGACCGCGGCATCTACCAGCCCGGCTCGAAGCTCCACATCAAGGCGACGCTCCGGAAGAACGACGGCGACAAGCTCGCCGCCGCGCCGGACGTGAAGGTCCGTCTCCGCGTCGAGCAGCCGTACACGGGCGAGATGTTGCTCGACGAAGCGTTCGTCACGAACGAGGCGGGCAACGTCGTCCACGACGTCGAGATCCCGGCGAGCACGCACAGCGGCAACGCGCAGCTGCGGCTCTCGCTCGACGACGAGAAGAAGACGGTCGTCGCCGAGCAGCCGCTCCGGATCGCGACGTTCGAGCGGCCACGCTTCCTCGTCGACGTCGACGGCGCGAAGGTGAACGGCGACGCGCTCGACGCGCGGATCGTCGGCCGCTACGGCTTCGGGACGCCGATGGAGGACGGCCGCGTGACCTGGAGCGTCTCGCGCAAGCCGGCCACCATCGACGGCGGCGTCTTCGGGCGCCAGGGGTACGCCTTCGGGCGCGAGCACACCTGGCGTGACGAATGGCCGGTCCCGTCCGACCCGCGGCCGGTCACCGGCACGGGCAAGCTCGATGCGAAGGGCAGCTTCGTGCTCCACGCGGTGCTCGGTCCGACGAAGACGGAGGAGGGGCCCGTCGAGCTGTCGCTCGAAGCCGACGTCACCGACGCGTCTTACCGCCACGTCGCGGCGAAGAAGACGATCGTGAAGCACGCGGGCGAGCGGTACGCGGGTGTCCGCCTCGCCTCGAGCTTCGGCGGCCTCGGGCCCGTCCGCGTCGACGTCGTCGCCGTCGACACCGCGGGCAAGTCGCTCGGTGGCGTGCCCGTCGAGGTGCGCGCCGAAAAGGTGGCGTGGAAGCGCGCGGCGTCGCGCGCCGAGAGCGGCGCGACGATCGAGGCGTGGACGTCGGCGAAGACCGTGGTCGGATCGTGCTCGGTCGTGACCGACCCCGGGGCGGGGAAGCCGTGCGAGCTCCGCGTCGACAAGGGTGGGGAGTACCGCATCACCACCGTGGTCGACGGGCGCGAGGATACGAGCTCGTACTACTACGCCTGGAACGACGCGGACGAGGCCGGTGAGGCCGTCCCCTCGAGCGGCGTCAAGATCCCGGTCGCGACGGACAAGAAGAGCTACCACGTCGGCGAGAGCGCAAAGGTGCTCGCCCAGTCGCCGTTCGCCGAGGCGACGGCGCTCCTCACGATCGAGAACGGCGGCGTCCTCTCGCACCAGGTGAAGGACGTGAAGGGCGGTGCGGTCGTCTTCGACGTCCCGGTCACGGGTGCCCACGCCCCGCACGCCTACGCCGCGATCACGCTCCTCCCGAAGCGGACGACCGAGCTCTCGTACCGCGTCGGCGCAGTGAAGATCCCCGTCGTCGCCGACGGAGCGCTCGCCGTCTCGGTCACGTCGTCGAAGAAGACCTACGAGAACAAGGAGACCGCCGACATCACCGTCGAGGTGAAGCGCGGGGGCAAGCCGGTGAAGGGCGCCGACGTGACGCTCGCGGTCGTCGACGAAGGCGTCCTCCGGCTCACGAGCTTCCACGCGACCGATCCGACGAAGGCCCTCCACCCCGCACGCGCGCTCGACTTCTTCGCGGCCGACTCGCGCGCGCTGCTCTTCCGCCGGAAGGAGAAGGCGCACGCGCCCGGCGGCGGCGGCGCCGAGGACGACGCGCCGGTCGGGACGCGGAAGGACTTCGCCGACACGGCGCTCTGGAAACCCGATCTCGTCACGGCCGCGGACGGTCGCGCGACCATCTCGCTGAAGCTTCCCGACAACCTCACCGAGTGGCGGATGATGGCCGTCGCGATCGACGAGAGCGGCACGGCGGGTGCTGCCGAGAGCGGGTTCCTCGTCACACGGCCGTTCCTCCTCGAGCCCGTGCTCCCGCGGTTCGCGCTCCGCGGCGACGACCTCGAGCTCGCCGCGATGGTGCACAACAACACGCCCGCCGCGACGACTGCGAAGGTGACGATCGGCGGCGAGGTCCGCGAGGTGGCGCTCGCCGCGAACGGCCACACGCGGGTCGCGACGAAGTGGAAGGCCGAGCGCTCTCGCGACGTCACGATGAGCCTCGAGGTCGCCGGGAAGGTGCGTGACAAGGTCGAGCGCCACGTGAACGTCGGTCTCCCCGGGACCGAGGAGCACCCCCAGCTCTCGGGCGTGTTCCGCGAGGCCCAGGAGGTCACGGTGAAGATCCCGGCCGATGCCGTCTTCGACGACGACGCGAAGCTCGAGATCAAGACCGGCTCCGCGCTCTACCCCGAGCTCGGCCAACGCCTCGCCTTCCTCCGCGACTACCCGCACGGGTGCGTCGAGCAGACGACGTCGGGGACGATCCCGTACCTCGCCGCGAAGAACATCCTTGCGTGGACCGGCGTGAAGGGGATGGACGACGAGGAGACGAAGAAGCGGATCGAAGCGGGCGTGAAGCGCCTCGGCACGATGCGCGTCCCCGGCGGCGGTCTCGCCTACTGGCCCGGCGGCACCGAGACCCACGAGTTCGGCACCGCGTACGCGGCACGTGCGCTCCTCCGGGCCGCCGAGATGGACGTCGAGGAGCCCGGGCTCCTCTCACACGTGCTCGGCTACCTCGAGAAGCATCTCGGCGAGGTGCACGACCCGATCGTGAAGGTCTCGATCGCGGAAGTGCTCGCGCAGGCCGATCGCTTGAAGGACTCGTCCGCCGACGCGCTGTGGGACACGCGCGAGAAGCTCGACGTCTACGGAACCGCGTCCCTCGCGCTCGCACTGTCGTCGCTCGACGGGCAGCAGAAGCGCACCTCCGAGCTGCTCGACGTGCTCGAGGCGAGCTTCGACGAGAACGCCGTCCCGAAGAAGGGGCACGGCAAGGACGACTGGCGGTATTGGAGCTCGTACGACCGCGATCGCGCGCAGGCGCTCGTCGCCCTCGTGAAGCTCCGCCCGAAGTCGAACCTCGCGCCCGTCCTCGCGCGCCGCCTCTCGAAGCGCGTCGACGGCTACACGACCCAGTCGCTCGCGTGGTCGCTCCTCGCGATGAGCGACTTCGTCGGCAAGACGAGCCCGAGCGGTAAGGTCGACGTGAAGGTCCGCGTCGAAGGACGCATCCTCGACACGACGCGGAAGCTCGGCGGCAACAACAAGGAGGTGTCCGTCCCGCTCGCGGAGCTCCGCGGCAAGACCGTCGTCCTCCGCCTCGAAGGCGAGAAGGATGCGCCGAGCGCCTTCGCGATGGAAGCGCGCTACGCGCGGCCCGACGAGAGCTCGGAGCGCCACGCGAAGCGCGAGAAGCTCGGGCCGAGCATCCACCGCGTCTACACCGACCCGAAAGGAAACCCGGTCGACCTCGCGAAGCTCGCGCCGGGCTCCCTCGTCCGCGTCGCCCTCCGCGCGTCGGTGCGCGACATCGACAGCTGGCGCGGCGTCTACCTCGCCCTCACCGACCGCTTCGCGGCCGGGTTCGAGCCGGTCGAGACCGACCTCGCCTCGGTCGCGTCGGTGCCGGACATCGGCCCGACCCATCCTTTCTACGGGCACATCTCGAACAGCTACCCGAGCGCGAGCCACGTCGACGTGCGCGACGACCGAGTGAACGTCTACTTCGATCACGCGTACGGCGAGGTCTACGCGACGTACTTGCTCCGCGCCGTGACGCCGGGCGAGTTCGTGATGCCGGCCGCCCACGGCGAGCTGATGTACGAGCCGGGGAGCGAAGGCTACTCGGAGGCCGCGCGCGTCACGATCCGATGACTCGCCGCCGTCGCCTCCTCCTCTGCGTCGCGCTCGTCGCCGCCGTGCTCTGGCTCGGCTGGCGCGGCGTCCGCGCTTCCGTCGGGAGCCCCCGTTCCGAGCTCGAGGACGCCGCTCGGCGCGCAGAGGCGACGCGCGTGCTCGCGCGCGACGGACGCGTCCTCGGCGAGCGGCCATCGCCGGCCGGGCTCCGCGGCCGCTTCGTCCCGCTCGAGGAGATCTCGCCACGTCTCGTGAAGGCGACGATCGCGAGCGAGGACAAGAGCTTCTTCCGCCACGACGGCATCGACCGCCTCGCGATGCTGCGGGCGCTGTTCGGCAACATACGTCACGGCCGGATCGTGTCGGGCGGGAGCACGATCACCGCGCAGCTCGTGAAGCGCCTCGACCACCCCGGGAGGCCTGCGCCTCGCACCTTCGCGCGGAAGCTCGTCGAGACGGCGCGCGCGCAGAACCTCGAGGCCGAGATCGACAAGCGCGCCATCCTGGAGGCCTACTTCGCCCAGCTCGACTACGGCCGCGGCCTCGTCGGACCCGAGGCCGCGTCGCGCGCGTACTTCGGCGTGCCCGCGCGCGAGCTCTCCCTCGCGCAGGCCGCGCTCCTCGCCGTCCTGCCGCGGGCACCTTCGGCGCTCGATCCCTATCGCCACCTCGAGCGCGCGACGCTGCGCCAGAAGGCGCTCCTCCGCGCGATGTATGCGCGGGGAGACATCGACGAAGGCGAGCTCGCGCGCGCGCTCGCCGAGCCGATCGTGCTCCAGCCGCGGAGAGCGGCGCCGCTCCTCGCGCCGCACGTCGTCCTCGCCGCGCAGTCGGCGCGGACGACCGAGAGCACGATCCGGACCACGCTCGACTTCGATCTCCAGCGCGACGTCGAGGCGATCACGCGCGCCCACGCGCCGAGGCTCCGCGAGCGAGGCGCGGGGAGCGTCGCGGTCGTCGTCCTCGACGCGAGCGGCGAGGTGCTCGCCGAGGTCGGAAGCGCCGACTACTTCGATCGGAGGAGCAAGGGGGCCGTCGACCTCGTCCGGGCGAAGCGCCAGGCCGGCTCGACGCTGAAGCCGTTCGTCTACGCCCGCGCCTTCGAGCGCGGGCTCTCGCCGATGGCGGTCCTCCCCGACGTGCCGACGGAGCTCGGCACGACCGGCGCCGTCTACGCGCCGGACAACTTCGACGGCACGTTCTCGGGGCCGATCTCCGCCCGCGAGGCGCTCGCGGGGAGCCTCAACGTCCCCGCGGTGCGGCTCGCGACCGAGATCGGCGCGAAGGACGTCGTCGAGACCCTACGCCGGACGGGGCTCTCGCTCACCGGCGGCGCGGCGCGCTTCGGGGTGTCGATCGCGCTCGGGAGCGGGGAAGTGACGCCCCTCGAGCTCGCGGAGGCCTACCTCGTCCTCGCGCGCGGCGGCGAGCACGTCGCGGTGCGCGACCGCGCCCTGTCCGGCGAGACGGCCGTTCCGTCCGACGTGCTCGACAAGGCCGCCGTCGCGCTCGTCTCCGACGCACTGTCCGATCCGCTCGCGCGGGTTCGTGGGTTGCATGCGCGCGGGCCCTTCGAGCTCGAGCTCCCCGTCGCGCTCAAGACCGGGACGAGCACCGGCTTCCGCGATGCGTGGACGGCGGGCTACACGCGAGAGCGCGTCGTCGTCGTCTGGGCCGGCAACGCCGACGGCACGCCCACCGACCGGCTCACGGGCGCGATGGGCGCGGGCCCCGTCTTCACCGAGGTGATGCGCCGCGCGATGCGCGACGTCGTCGTCCGCGCACCGCTCGTCGACCCGTCCTTCGTCGAGAGCGCCGAGGTCTGCCCCTTGTCGGGCGAACGCGCCTCCGAGCCTTGCGGAGAGCACGTGACGCGCCTCTTCCCGCGCGGGCACGTCCCCGAGGGAACGTGCAAGATGCACAGGCATGCTCGACCGCGTGCGGCTCGGGCCGGCGAGCCTCCCGTGTCGTGCGATCCGGGCGGGTCGACCACGGTGGTCGTCCTTCCTCCCGCGTTCGCGCGGTTCCTCGACGAGCGCCCGCTCGGCGCGCCGGGAAGCGATGCGCACGGCACGCCCTGGTACCTCGCGAGCCGCGTGCCCGGCTGCGAGGAGACCTCCTCGGCGGAGCCGTCCCGCGTCGTCCTCGAGAAGCCCCGCCACGGCGCGGTCGTGCGCACCGGCGGCGATCATCCGGAGGCGGACGTCGTCGAGGTCGTCGCTTCGACGTCGGGGCTCCCGCGAGGCATGCCGCTAGACGTGGTCGTCGACGGCGTCGTGAAGGCGACCCTCGGCGAAGCGCGCCGCGCGCACGTGCCGATCTCCCGCGGCGATCACGACCTCGAGGTGCGCCCGCGCGACCCGGCCGTCGTCGCGCGGATCGCGCGCGCGTCGATCAGCGTCCGCTGAGCCTTGACGGTCCGGGCGCGGGCGGAGACGCTCCACGGCACCATGAACGACATCTCGCAGGACGAAGCCCTGGCGTGCCTGAAGGTCCTCGTCGCCGTGATGAAGGCGGACGGGAAGATCGATCCCAGCGAGCGGACGTCGCTCGCCGGCGCGATCGCGGGCTTCGAGCTCGGCGATGCGGTGACGGTCGACGCCCTGCTCGACGCGGACACCGACGTGGACGCCGAGCTCGCAAAGATCACGTCGGCGGCCGCTCGCGCGCAGACGTATCGGAGCGCGAGCTTCATGGTGAATGCCGACGGCCGGAAGAACCCCGCCGAGCTCGCGCTCCTCGACCGGATCGCGGTCGCGACCGACGTTTCGACGGCCGATCGCGCGAGCATCGATCGCGTCTTCGTCGCGCAGCCGAAGAGCAAGGTGTCGGCGTTCGTCGAATCGCTGGGCGGCCTCTTCCGCAAGCGATGAAGCGTTTCGGGTGCAGGCTCGTCTTGTTCGTCGTGGCGGGCTCGGTGGGGTGCGCAGCGGAGCCGAAGCCGACGCCGGTGCCCGGTCCGGCTGCGTCGCGCGATTCGCGGCCCTCGCGCGACGCGCAGGAGGAGCTCGAGTCGCGCGTGCGCGCGATCGTCGTCTCCGAGAAGGACCGCCTCCGCGCGTGCTACGAAGCGGGACTCGCGCGCGATCCGGGGCTGTCGGGCAAGGTGGTGCTCGTCGTCGACGTCGATCAGGGCGGACGCGCCTCGCACATCTACGAAGCGCGTCGCGAGGGCACGTTCACCGACGCCGAGATCCGCTGCTTCGCGAGCGTCCTCCGCGCCGCGAAGTACCACGACGGCGCCGCGAGCCCGGTGCGCATCCAGGTCCCGCTCTCGTTCGCGCCGGTCCCACCAGTCGCCCCGTCGCCCTAGCGCGCGCGTCTTGTGGCCCGCGCGTCTTGTGGCCCGCGACGGGCACGGCCACGCACGTGGTCGCCGCTCTACGGTACGGCCCCGAACCCGACCGGGAACCCCATCGAGAGCCGCGCGTTGATCTCGCTCCGCGGCTGGAGGCGGAGCTCGCCCGAAGGGGACCGCCACGTGAACGCGTCGAGGCCGAACGGGCCGAAGTAGCCCGCGTCGTGCAAGGCATGTGCAGTCTGCATCATTTCGGCCCGCAGCGCGGCTTCCCAAGGCGAAGGTCCTGCGAGCTCGGTTCGCAGCCACTGCCCCCGCGCGTCGCACTCCTGACGCACGAGCGCGCCGAGCGTCACGCTGCCCGCCTCGTCGAGCATTCCGTGCCACCCGAGCTCGAGCTCGACTCGGACGTTCGGCTCGATCTGGACGCCGCCCTCGTCGATTCCGCCTCGAAGGAGCGCGAAGTCGGCGTCGGTCACGTTCCCCGGCGTGACGACGCGCTGGCCGCGCCCTGCCATCCCGAATGCTCGCTTCACGCGCCAGCTCGTGCTCGCCCCGTCCGGCGGCGCGCCGCGAAGCATGCGGAGGGCTTCGTCGAGGTCGCGCACGAACGTCGCCCCCGGGAGCGTCTGCCCGAGCCCGCTCGCGAACGCGCGTCCGTTCACCTCGACGAGGACGGCGGCCGGCGGATGCCGATCCGGCGTCGCTCCCGAACGCGTGAGCAACGCGACGGCGCGCGGCGTCGGGCAGAACGCACGACCGCGGAGCCCGCGCGCGGCGCCCGCCGGCGTGCTCTCGTCGACGACGACGTCGCCGGCGCCGAGCAGCGTCGACGCGAGGAGCGCCGCGTGGGGCTTCATCACCTCCAGCACGCGCGCCGGCGGCGTGTACGCGGGCCGGCCGCTCGCGATCGACGCGAGCTCGACGTCCGCGTCGAGGTTCAGGACCCAGGCGGTTCCGGTCGCCATGCCTCGAGCTCCTCGACGAAGCGCGCCGGTTGTCCCGCGCGCAAGCGAGCTTCGCGTTGAATCGGGTTGCCGCGCATGAGGAGGGGCGTGAGCGGCTCGGGGAGGGCGCTCCGCCACGCCTCGAAGTCGAGGCCGCCGGTGAGCTCGGCGAACCAGCGCGCGCCGAAGCGGACGTGCGCGATCTCCTCGACGCCGACGAGCTCCTGCGCGCGAGCGCCTTCTTCGTCGCCGACCTCGCGGAAGCGCGCGGCGAAGGACGCGCTGTGCTCGAGGTTCGCGCTCTCGAGCCCGAGCCCCATCACCGCGACGAACGACGCGGCCGAGGCGCACGAAGGCACACGTGACCAGAACCAGTCACGGACCGGCATCTCGCCGACCCGATGCCCGAGCCGCTCGATCTGCGCGGCGTAGATCGCCATGTGCCGGATCTCGTCCTGCGCGATCCGGACGAGCCCCCGCCGGAACGCGAGGGGCGTCTCGGGGAAGGCGAGGAGCGCCCACGCCATGAGCTCCGCCGCCTGCAGCTCGTGATGCCAGAAGGTGTGGAGGACGCGCGCGCGTCCGCGCGGCGAGCCGAGGCCGCGCGTCTTCTCCGCGCGCGCCGCGACGCGGAGCTCGGGAGGTCTCCCCGGCGCGCCGAGGCGCCTCGCGGGCGGCGCCTGCTCCCACGTCTCCGGGGGCGGCGGCGGCGCGACCTTCGCGGCGAGCGTCTCGGCGAGGACGAAGTCCCACGCCCAGCGCTCGACCGTTCCGGGCGGGGGAGGAGACGGTGGCGTCATCGGACAGCAGAACCCTAGTCGGCGCCCGCGCGCGCGTCGACCGCCGCCCGCGCGCGGACGAGCGCGGCGACGAGCTCGTCCACGTGCTCGGCCCTCGTGCGCGGGCTCGTGATGCACACGCGGAGCACGCGCGCGCCGGTCGCGAGCCGCACGAGCGTGAGCCAGCCCTCTCCGCGGGCGACGACCTCGCGCGCGACCGCGTCGAGACGCGCCGGCGCCGCGCCTTCGCCGTGCGTCGTGTCGACGAAGCACACGATCGGAAGCGGCGTGTCGTTCACGATGCGGAAGCCGTGCTCCGCGAGCGACGCGCGCAGCCGCGTGCCGAGCGCGACCTGTCGGGAGAGCATCGCCTCGACGCCCGACATCCCCATCGACGAGAGCACCGCCCACGTCGGCGCGGCGAGGAAGCGGCGCGACCACTGCGGCCCGCGCGCGTAGGGATCGCGTGAAGCGTTCCGCGGCATGTACCCGGCGCGCTCGCGGTACACCTCTCCGAGTGCGTTCGGGTGCCTCGTGAGGAGCATCCCCGCGCCGAGCGGGACAGCGAGCGTCTTGTGCGGATCGAACGTGATCGAGTCGGCGCGGCCGCACGGCGCCGCGAGCGCGCGGAGCTCCGGGACGAACGCGGCGAGCCCGCCCCATGCCGCGTCGACGTGGAGCCACAGGCCGTTTCGCGCCGCGAACGTCGCGAGCGCGGGGACGGGGTCGATCGCTCCGCTGCCCGTCGAACCGAACGTCGCGACGAGCAGGAACGGGAGCGCGCCAGTCGCCTTGTCACGCGCGACGACCTCGCCGAGCTTCGATGGGTCGAGCCCGTGCTTGTCGTCGGTCGGGACGAGCCGCACGGCGTCCTCGCCGAGCGCCGCGAGGCGGGCCGCGCGGACGACGCTCGCGTGCGCGGCATCCGACGCGTAGAGGACCGGCGCGCCGGCGAGCGACCGCACCCCGCGCGTCGCGACCTCCGGGAAGGCGCGCGCGAGCGCGAGCTGGAGCGCGATCGCGTTCGCCTCCGCGCCGCCGGAGGTGAAGACGCCGTCGGGGGCGGCATATCCGAGCCTCCGGCCGACGGCGCGGACGACGCGCTCTTCGAGATCGACCGCGAACGGCGCATGGCTTCGCGTCGCGAGCTGCGCGTTCGCGGCCGAGGCGATCGCTTCTGCGTGGAGGGCGACGTCGGCAGGAGCGGTCGAGAAGTGGCCGAAGTAGCGCGGTGACGTCGTGTGGACGCGGCCCTCGTCGAGCCCGCGCGCGAGCTCCGCGAGGACGTCCTCCTCGTCGCGCGGGACTTCGAAGTCGTGCTCCCGGTCCGGGTCCACGCGGTGACGTTACCACTCACCGTCGGCTGGCGAGGAGGCGCCCCGAGGCGCGCGTCCCGATCGCGACGCGCTCGCGGAGATCGGCGACGCGGATCGGCGTCGCCTCGTCACCGCGCTGCCGGAGGAGGTGGCCGACCAGCGCGCGGACCGGCGTTCGATCCTGCGACGCCACCGCGACGCCTCGCATCGGCAGATCGCCCGCGACCGAAGCCGCGCCGACGGCGGCCCACGTCACGCCGTCCGTCGAGGACTCCGCGACGACGTGCGTCGCGCGGAGCCCGCGCGAGAGGACCACGGCAGGCTCGACGTGGAAGCGGAAGAACGCGGCCGACTCGGGGGTGGTCGCCGCATCCGCCGGCAGCTCGAGCTCACGCACGGTGGTCGGCCCGCCGCGCCTCGCCCGCACGAGGAGACGCGGGGCGCCCTCGTCGAACGGCCGGCAGACGGCCGCGTAGGCGGCGTCGTCGCCCTCGGCCGCGCGCGCCATCAGGCACGCGTGCGCGAGCGGCTCGACGTGTGAGCTCGGCACGGAGAGGATCGAGGACCACGTCTCGCTCTCACGCCCTTCGCTCCGCTCGAACGCGTAGAAGAAGCTGTCGTGGTCTCCGCCGAGCGCGCCGGTCGTCGCCTCGACGAGCGCGAAGTCGCCCGGCTCCGCGTCGTGGACCGCAGGTCCGTTCCACGAAGGCGAGCTCGCGGGGGAAGGGAGCGACCAACGATCGACCTCCGCGTTCACCGCATCGGTCGCGAGGAGCTGCGCGCCGGAGCGGCGCGCTTCGAAGAAGTCACCCTCGGTGTCGAGCCCGCCGACGAGGCCGCCGTAGTAGACGCGCGCGACGAGCCCGCGTGTCCGTACCTGCGGAGCGCGCGTGCGTTCGTCGAAGGAGAGGTTCACGAAGGCGACGTGGTCGAAGCGGGCGTCGTCGAAGCCCTCGACCGGGCAGCTCGCGTCGCTGTTCGAGGCCACGAAGGCCGTCCTCGCGCGCGCGGTCCCGCTCCGAGCGTAGACGGAGACGGCGCTCGACGGAGCGCACGCCGTGCCGCCCGTGATCGCGACGACGAACTTCCCGCGGAGCTCGCGCCCGCTCGGGAACTTGCACGTGCCGGCGACCGCGTCGCGGATCGAGCGCGCGCCCGGACACCGCGCCAGGAGGTCTTCCGGCGTGACGAGCGCGTCGCGACCGAGCCCTTCGGCGAGGACGGCGTCGAGGTCGGCCGGCGCGTGGCCTTCGGGGAAACCGTCCTTCACGTCGACGAAGAGCGTGACGACGTCGTGGCCGGGCACCGCGCGGTGGAAGGCGGCGAGCTGACCGAGGCATGCGCGGAGCGTCGCGCATGACGACCCGCGCGCGAGCGGGACGTCCTCGTGGAACACGAACCAGTCCTGCCGCGCCGCCGAGACGCCGGCGCGGGTCGTGTGCACGTCGAGCTCCAGGCTCCGCACCCCGTGCCACGCGAGCTGGTCGAAGAGCGGCTCGCGACGCGCGTACGCGTTGTGGACCGTCTTCTGGACGACGCGGTCGTACGGCACGTCGAGCCGCGACGGCGCCGCCGCGGCTTCCGCATCACCGACGAGCTCGAAGCTCGAAGGCGTGATCTCGGCTGTCGCGCCGGCGGCGACGAGCGCCAGCGCCACCCAGTCCCTCCGCACCAACGCATCGTAGCAGTCCGCCCCGTGTCATCTAGCTACACGCGCGGCTGCTCGTTCGATGCTCCTGCTCGAGCTCGCGTTGCGCTCCTTCGTCTGCACACGTCGTCCGACCTGGGCGAGCGTCGATCCAGGCTCGAGCCACGAGGCTCGCGGTTTGCCTCTCCACGTGGGAGTGAACGACGACCCCGAGCTCGGAGAGAACACCCATCGGGCCGACGATCTGACGGAGCTCTACTCCGAGACCCGGATCCTCCTCCCGGGCACCCAGGTCTTCCTCGGCTTCCTGGTCACGATCCCGTTCACGAGCCAGTTCGCGCAGCTCTCGCCCGAGCTGCGCCTCGTCTACCTGACGACCTTCTTCTCGGCGCTGCTCGCCGCGACGCTCTTCATCGCGCCGGCCGCCTACCACCGCTTCGCCCGGCCCATCCAGCACAAGCACGCGTTCAAGCTCCTCGCCAACGCGCTCGTGCTGGCCGGGCTCCTGCCGCTGACGGCGTCCGTCGTCCTCGTCACCTACCTGATCACGTCGGTCGTCGCGCCGCCGGCGGCGCGGATCGCGTCCGCCGCCATCGGCGTCCTCTTGCTCGCCCTCTGGTGGGTGCTGCCCGTGCTGCGTGTCCACGAGACCTATCTCGGGCGCCCGCGCCATCGCGAACGCCGGAGCTAGCGCAAGCAGGGGCTTGACGGGGGGAGCCTGGAGCGTAAGGGATAGCGGGCCATGCTTTCCGACGCGCTCCGCCAGCAGTTCGACGACCTCGTGAAGAAGAACAAGGTCGTGCTCTTCATGAAGGGCAACAAGCACTTTCCCCAGTGCGGGTTCTCGGCCCAGGTGGTCGGGATCCTGAAGGAGCTCGCGGTCCCGTTCGAGACCGTGAACGTCCTCTCGGATCCGGCCGTCCGCGACGGCATCAAGGAGTACTCGAGCTGGCCGACGATCCCGCAGCTCTACGTCGGGGGCGAGTTCCTCGGCGGCTGCGACATCGTGAAGGAGCTCTACGCCTCCGGCGAGCTGCAGTCGAAGCTCGGCGTCGAGGTGAAGGCGGTCGAGCCGCCGAAGGTGACGATCGACGACGCGGCCGCGAAGGCGATCAAGGCCGCCGACGAGGGCAACGGCGAGCACCTCCGCCTCGAGATCAGCCCGCAGTTCCAGTACGACCTCTACTTCGGTCCGAAGAAGGCCGGGGACGTCGAGGTCGTCGCGAACGGGGTGACCGTGCTCTTCGACGCGGCAAGCGCGAAGAAGGCGGACGGGATGCGCATCGCGTGGGTCGAGACGGCCGACGGTGGCGCGTTCCGGATCGAGAACCCGAACGAGCCCGCGCGGGTGAAGAGCCTGAGCGTCACCGAGCTGAAGTCCTGGATGGACCAGGGCAAGGCGTTCGAGCTCGTCGACGTGCGCGGTGAGGACGAGCGCCGGATCGCCAAGATCGAGAAGGCGCGGGTGCTCGACGCGGAGACCGAGAAGCACCTCGGCACCCTCTCGAAGGACACGCCGATCGTCTTCCAGTGCCACCACGGTGGTCGGAGCCGCAGCGCGGCCGAACGCTTCCTCCGCGAGGGCTACACGAACGTGTACAACCTCGAAGGCGGGATCGAGGCGTGGAGCACGAAGGTCGACTCCAAGGTCCCGCGGTACTGATGAGCACCGAGAACGCCATCAAGAGCGCCATCCTCGAGAAGATCCCCGACGCGAACGTCGCCGTCGCCGGGGGCTCGGGGGGGCACTTCACGATCGAGGTCGTCTCCCCCGTCTTCGCCGGCAAGGGGATGCTCGAGAGCCAGCGGCTCGTCTACGGCGCGATCGCGCACCTGATGAAGGGTGCGGACGCGCCGGTGCACGCGGTCGACAAGCTCACGACGCGCGCGCCCTGATCAGCGCACCGAACGCTTGCCCATGATCGCCTCGCCCCGCGGAGGGGCCATGCGTCCCACGACCTCCTGCGGCGGCGGCGGGAGCGGAGGCGCCGCGGTCGGCGTCACGGTCGCTTCCGGCGTCGGCGGTGTGGGCGGCACGTAAGCCCCCATCTCGCCCATCACGACGCCGCCCTGCGTCGTGCACTGCTGGCGACCGAACGCGGTCGCGGCCGCCGCTGCCATCGCGCCCGCTCCGGCGATCGCGAGGGCGAGCTTCTTCCGCCGCTTCTTCTTCGCGCCGACCGGGCAATCCGACGTCATGATCGTCCCGTCGGTGCGCTTGAAGTAGCGAACGCACATCTCGCTCCCCGCGCGCGCGGTGAGGAGCGCCTCGGCGTCGGCCCGCGACATCGCGGAGAGGTTGTAGACGTTCTTCTCGCACAAGAGGCAGAAGCGCACGCGGTCGTCGCCGAGCATCTCGTCCCACTTCTCCGAGCAGGGGCTCGCGACGCTGATCGCGTCGAGGGTCGGGAGGCGCCGCTTCGCCGAGCCCTGGTCGATCCGCCGGCGGACGTCCTCCGCCTCGCGGGCCATCGCGGCTTCCTGCGCGCGGAGCGCCTCGAGGTGCGCCCCCATCTGCCGGAGTCGCGCGAGCTCCGCGTCGAGGTGGGCGAGACGTTCACGCAGCGCGTCGAGGTCCTGGCGGTAGGGCATCGTCACTTCCGCCACTACGGCCTGGGTCAGCGGAAGATCTATGGGCGCCCCTGCCCCCGGCTGCGCCTCGCCGACGAGACAACAGGAAACAGGGAACGGGCAACCGGCAACTGGCAATGATTTCCGGCGTCTGGCCACATTGCCCGTTGCCGGTTTCCTGTTTCCTGGTTCCTGTTCTCTCGGTCTCTCTCTCAGCTCACCATCGTCTCCACGGTCGTGACCTCCGCCTCCGCGTAGAGCGACTCGATCTGGACCTTGTACTTCTCGTTCACGACCTTGCGCTTCACCTTCAGGGTCGGTGTGAGCTCGCCACCGTCGATCGTGAACTCGTTCGGGACGATCGCGAACTTCTTGATCGTCTGCACGCGCGCGAGCGTCGCGTTGACCTCGTCGATCTGCTTCTGGAGGTGCTGCTGGAACGTCTTGCAGCGCGCGGCGTCGACGACGGACTTCGCCGAGCTGCCCGCCACCTGCGCCTCCGCGGCGATGCGCTCCGGATCGAGCGTGACGAGCGCGGCGAGATACTTCCGGCGATCGCCGATGACGACCGCTTGCGCGACGACGGGGATCCCCTTGAGGAGCCCTTCGAGCACCTGCGGCGCGATGTTCTCGCCGCCGGCGGTGATGAGGAGGTCCTTCTTGCGGTCGGTGATCTGGAGGAACCCGTCGGCGTCGATCGTGCCGACGTCGCCGGAGTGGAGCCAGCCGTCCGCGTCGAGCGCGTTCTTCGTCGCCTCCGCATCCTTCAAGTAGCCCTTGAAGACGTGCTGCCCGCGCATGCAGACCTCGCCGTCCTCGGCGATCTTGATCTCGGCGCCGGGGATGCAGATCCCGCACTTGCCGGTCTTGTAGCGGTCCGGCGGCGAGTAGGTCGCGGGGCCGGTGCACTCGCTCATCCCGTAGACCTCGAGGATCGGGATCCCGAGCGCGAGGAAGAACTCGAGGGTGTCGCGCGAGATCGGCGCGGCGCTCGTCACGCAGATGCGCGCGCGGTCGAGGCCCAGGCGCTGCCGCACCTTGTCGAACACGATCTTCTTCGCGACCGGGTAGAGGAGCGGCTTCGCCTCGTGGCGCTGCTCCGCGTAGCCGCCGGCGAGGCCTTGCTTGCGTGCCCACGCGACGAGCTTCTTCCGGAGCGGAGGGGCGCTCGCACCGGCGGCCTGCATCTTCGCCTGGATCTTCTCCCAGACGCGCGGCACGCCGAGGAAGATGGTCGGCCGCACTTCGACGAGCACCTCGCCGAGCTTCTCGAGGCTCTCGCAGAAGTAGACGAGCGATCCCATCCGCATCGGGCCGTGGATCGTGAGCATCTGCTCGGCGACGTGGCTCAGCGGCAGGTAGCTCACCGTCTCTTCCTCGGCGCCGAAGCCGAGCATCGAGATCATCGTCTCGGCCGTCCACGTGACGTTCCGGTGCGTGATCATGACCGCCTTCGGCTCGCCCGTCGTTCCCGACGTGTAGATGAGCGTGCAGACGTCGTCGACCTGCTGCGCGGCGAGGCGCTTCTCGACCTCGATGTTCGTCGCCTCGTCCTTCTCGCCGAGGGCGAGGAACTCGTCCCAGCCGAGGACGCGGAGCTTGCCGCCGCCCGCGTCGTCGTTCGGCTTGCCCGACATCTGCACGACGACTTCGAGCCGAGGCATCCCGCTCTTCTCGGCGACGAACTTGGCGACCTGCTCGGGCGTATCCGCGAACGCCACCTTCGCCTCGCAGTGATCGGTGATGTAGCGGACCTGCGCGGCGCTGTTGGTCGTGTAGATCCCGGCCGGCATCGCGCTCGCGTAGATCGCGCCGACGTCGGCGACGAGCCACTCGGGCGAGTTCGCCCCGATGATGCTCACGCCCTGACCGGGCGCGACGGCGAGCGCGACGAGCGAGCGCGCGGCGCGCTTCACGTCACGCGCGTACTCGCTCCACGTCGTCGTCTTCCACTGCCCGCCGCGCTTCACGCGCAGCGCAGGCCGAGCGCCGAACTTCTCGACCGTCGTCGTGAGGACCTGGTGCACCGTCGTCGCCATGCGCGCGAGCATAGCGCGGCGGTTTCGAGCGACGACACGTCCCGAACGATACGCGGTGCGTCAGCGTTCAGCCGAAACGCTCGTCGAGACGCGCTTCGAGCTCACGCGCTGCGGCAAGGAGGGCGTCGACGGCGCCCTCGAGACCGGCGGAGCCGCCCGGGCAGACGAGGGCGAGCGCGACGAGGTCCGCCTGGATCGCGTCGGTGAGCTCGTCGAAGTGGAAGAGGTTCGCCTCCTCGATCCGGTACCGGAGCTGCGCCCAGTCCGGCTGGAGCGTACGAAGGCCCACCGCGAGGTGCTCGAGGGCACGGACGACGGCGTGCATCCACGCGTACACCCCGCGGAGGTAGTCCGCGAGCGGGCCGTCCGGGAGGAACACGCGGTGGACCCGCGCGTCCGCCGCTTCGGCATGGAGGCCGGCGAGGGCATCGCGCACGCGCCCGAGGTCGCGGACGCGGGCTTCGAGGACGCTCAGCGCCGCGCGCGCGGAGGGATCCCGCGGCGACTGCTCGATCGCGCGCTCGAGCGCCGCGAGCGACACGCCGACGTTGAGCTGCTCTTCGGCGAGCTCGTCGAGGAGGAGGTTCGCATCGAGCCACGTGATGTCCCCGAGAGGCATCGCCCGGAGCCGGACGTGCGACTCGCCCGAGCCGCGGCGCGCGGGCGGAGCCGCGAGCTCCACCGTGGGACGGGCGGCCGGCGCGGACGGGACCCTCGGAGGAGGCGGCGCGACGCGCGGGAGCGCCTTCGGGGCGCGCGCCGGAGGCGGCGGAGGAAGCGCGTTCGGCAGGGCCGCTTCGCCCTGCGCGGGCGAGAAGAGCAGCGGGCGGAAGGAATGGCGCTTCGGCGGGGTGGGCGGGTTCATGGGACGCTCGCTCGGACCGGCGGAACGCGTGGTCCGGGTGGTTCTACGAACCGGGTGAGACGTTCTCCCCTCGATTTCGTGTCGAAAGCTGGCGCGCTGCGATCAAAGGGCCCAAGCTTTCAGTCTGGGGGTGAGGTCTTGGCCCTCGAGCATCCGATTCTCGAAGCCTTTTCGGTTCTCCTGCTTGCGGTGGTCTCGCTGAGCCCGCAGGACGGTCCTCGTGCCGTCGGCGGGGCGGGTGCCGCGTCGCCGGTTCCCGGCGGCATCATCCCGACGACGTCGCAGGGCGAGACGCCGAAGCCACCCGAGGAGCCCGCGAAGGCGGCACCTGCAGACAATCCGTGCGGCGAGGGCATGCTCCTCGTCGAAGGCGAGTACTGCCCCGACGCCGATCAGGTCTGCACGAAGTGGGTCGGCGACCCGCCGCCGTACCAGAACGTCCGGTGTGCGGAGTACGCGAAGCCTGTAAAGTGCAAGGTTCCGAAGCAGCGTCGTCGCTTCTGCATCGATCGCGACGAGTACGTGCAAGCGCCGCCGAACGTCGACCCGCGCGAAGTGCTCCCTGTCGTCGGCAAGAAGTGGGGCGAGGCGCAGGCGCTCTGCGCCCTGCGCGGCGCACGGCTCTGCAAGGAGACGGAGTGGGAGTTCGCGTGTGAAGGGCCCGAGTCGAGCCCGTATCCGTACGGCTGGAAGCGCGAAGCCGGCACGTGCAACCACGATCGGACCGACCTCGGCGGCGCCGAGGACAAGCTGAGGGATCATCGCGCGCCCGCGAGCGCGTTCCCGAAGTGCACGAGCCCGTTCGGCGTGCACCACATGACGGGCAACGTGGACGAGTGGGTCGAGCGCGAAGGGATGGCTGCGCCGAATCGCTCCGCGCTCCGCGGCGGATGGTGGCTCCCCGGACGCAACCGGTGCCGCGCCGCCACGCTCGGCCACGACGAGACCTACGCCGGGAAGCAGGTCGGGTTCCGTTGCTGCAAGGACGCGCCCTAGGCGCAATGCCGGTCCGATCGGCATTGGCCCTAGGCGCGCTACGTCGCGGCGAGCAGCTGATCGATCGTCGCGGCGTCGCTCTCGCGCCCGAGCTCGCGCGCGGTCCGCGCGTAGCGTTCGAGCTCCTCGCGACCGATCAGCGCGTGCTCGCGCGCGAGGACGTCGAGGAGCGCCGGCCACTCGCCTTCGAGCAGATGCGCGTACGCGAGGATCCGGAGCGCGGTCTGGCGTACGGCGGGCGGCGCGGTCGGGGAGAGGAGCGGCTGCACGCAGCGAATCGCTTCCGCGCCGTCCTCGCGCTCGAGCGCGGCGTAGGCGTCGGTGATCGGGTCCCCGGTGCGGACGACCGGCGCCGCGTCCGGCTCCGGCTGCCGCCGCTCGGGCATCACGCGCTCGATGCGCGGCGTCGCGCGGAGCGCCTGGAGGTTGCGGAACGCGAAGAGACCAGCGAGGAAGCCGAACCAGATCTCGCGCTGCTTGAACGCGTACATCAGACCGACGGACGCGACGATGATCGAAATGACGCGCGCGGGCTTCTCGCCACGGCCGCCGGTGAGGACGTGGAGCACCGACCGCATCACGTTGCCGCCGTCGAGCGGCAGGAGCGGGACGAGGTTCAGGATCCCCCAGTAGATGTTCACCATGTACGCGATGCGCGCGCCCATCTCGACGTACGCGTTCGCCGGGCGCCAGCCCGCCGCGAACGCGAGGTGGAGCACGAGCGCGATCGACATCCCGGCGAGCGGTCCCGCGACGCTGACGACGATGCTGCGTCCG
Organism: Polyangiaceae bacterium; assembly: GCA_039809485.1. GTDB lineage: Bacteria > Myxococcota_A > Polyangia > Polyangiales > Polyangiaceae > Labilithrix. The sequence goes on from JBDHVE010000004.1 coordinate 42,522, forward strand.
TGCCCGAGCGGGCGACCCGTCGCCCACGACGTCGTGCCACCCATCCCGTGGAGGTCGATCTGCGGCGAGAGCCCGAAGGCCATGCCGGCGATGGCGTGCCCGAGCTCGTGGACGAGCACGGACACGAACACGATCGCGATCCAGATCGCGATCACGCGCGGGTCGCGGAAGTTCCCCCCGAGGAGGAGCGCCGTCAGCCAGAACCAGGGATGGATGCGGACGGGGATGGAGCCGATTCGGAAGCTCACGGGCCGGTTCGATTCGTCGGAGTTCGATTCGTCACGGAATGATCTTCCGGATCTTGGCGACGATCTCGCCGATCGCCGTCGTCTTCGGGAAGTAGTGACAGGCGCCGAGCACGAGTGCCTGCGTCACGTCCTGCGGGCTGTGCCGCGCGGAGACGAACATGATCGGCACCCGCTTCATGACCGGATTCCCGCGGAGGATCTTGGCGAGGGTGAAGCCGTCCACGCGGGGCATCATCACGTCGCTCACGATCATCGCGGGCGGCTGGATCGTGGCGGTCATCTCGACCGCCTCCATCCCGTCCTTCGCCTCGACGACGTCGTAGAACGGCTCGAGCGCAGCGCGGAGGCGAGCGCGCATCGCGGCGTCGTCGTCGACGACCATCACGGTCTTGCGGCTCGTCGTCGTCTTCGGAGCAGGCGCGCTGACCTTGCCGAAGGCTCCGCCCGCGACGGCGTGCGCCTCGGTGAGCGCGTCGCGCAAGTTCGACGGGCGCTGGCTCGGCGTACCGACCCCCGGGCGCCCGGACGGCGCGGGGACCGAAGCCGGAGGGTTCGGAACGGCAGACGGACGCTTGGGGAAGTTGCTCATGGGGTCGGCCGAAGGGCGCTCGACGCGGGCAGCGACGAGCGCTTCGTCAGGATAGCACCGCTCTCCGAGATGCGCAGGACGGCGCACCACCACCGCATCGCTAGCGGCGCCGGCGCTTCGGAGTCTTCGCGACGGCGAACGCGAGCACGGCGTCGGCGGCCGCGGACAGTACCTCGTCCTGCCGCGCTGCCCCAGCACGCTTCGGGACGTCGAGCGAATGGCCGCCTTCGGGCACGACGTGCAGCGTCGCGCGCGGAAGCTTCGCGACGAGCCTCCGGAGCTCGCCCTTGTCGCCGAACGGGTCACGCGCGCCCTGCACGAACAGCATCGGGAACGGGACGGCGGGCAGGTGGGCGTCGCGTCGCGCGCGCGGCTTCCCCGGCGGATGGAGCGGATAGCCGAAGAAGACGAGCCCCGAGATCGCGAGCCCGTCGCCGCCGGCCGCGACCTGCGAGACGATGCGCCCGCCCATCGACTTGCCTCCGCAGAAGAACGCGTGCCGGGGGAGCCCGCTCCGCGCCCGCACCGCTGCGATCGCCGCGCGCCAGCACGCTTCGAGCACGTCGTTGCGGTCGGGCAGCTTCTTGCCTCGCGCGGCGTAGAGGAAGTCGAAGGTGACGACGTCGATCCCTCGCGCCGCGAGGCGCGTCGCCATGTCGACCATGAACGGGTGGGACTGCGGAGCGCCCGCGCCGTGCGCGAGCACGAGCGTCACCTTCTCCGGATCGCGCGCCCGGTAGATCGTGCCGCTCGTCGCGCCGTGGTCGGCGACGTCGAACGAGAAGGTCTCGGTCTTCACCGGAAGAAGGCTACTTCAAAGCGCACGAACCCACTTCGCCCACGTCGCATGCGCTTCCGCCGGGGTCTGCCCGAGGACGACCGCGAAGGACTTCTCGCCCGTCGGGTCGTCCTCCACGGCGTCGCGCCAGCGCTGGTAGAAGGCCCACAGCTTGCCGCGCTGATCGAGCCACTGGCAGACGTAGCGCGCCATCGCGTAGTGGAGGTCTTCGCCGTCGCCGCGGAACGTCGTGTCGGCCATCCCGAAGAGGGCGTCGAGACGGGTCGTGGGCCGCTCTGCTCCCTCGAGCGCGCGGAGCAGGCGCGGGTGACGCCAGTTCTTCGCGCCGTGGATCTCGCCCGTGCGCGGGATGACGGGCTGCTCGAACACCGAAGCGATGCCCTCGTTCAGCCACGTCGGCGCACGCGGAAAATCAGCCTCGACGAGCGGGTGCACGAGCTCGTGCGTCAGCGTCCCGAGCCCGAGGCCGGCGTTCATCACCATGAAGCGCTTGCCCGGCTCGTAGAACCCGAAGTGCGCGATGCACGGCGCTTCGTAGGTGCGCTTGCAGAACGCCTCGTAGGTCGCGCCGTTCGGGAACAAGTAGACCGTGATCGCGCGCTCGGGCTTCTTGCCGAAGCGACCGTTCAGGAACGCCGTCATCGCGTTCTGCACGAGCGCCACGCTGCGCTCGAACGCGTGACCGCGCCACTCGTGCGCGCCGACGAGGAGGAAGACGTCCGAGACGGTCGCGGTCGGCGTCGTCGCGCCGAGCCGGTTCTTCGCATCCGCGGTCCGCGCTTCGCGATCGGCGACGAGGTCGTAGGGATCGACCGGCGGCGCGGCGACAGGTGCCGGCCGGTCGTCGCTCCTCGCATCGTCGCTCCCGAGCGTGCGCTCCGCCGGAGGCGCTTCGCGCGCCGCGGGACGGGGCGTCGGTCGCACGTCCGTCTTCTGGCCGGCACACCCGGTCCCGAGCGACGGCGGCGCGAGCGACGCGAGGAGGAGGAGCGCGAAGGCAGGCGGGATGCGCGGAGCTCGCGGCGGCATGCCCTCGCTCATCGGAGATGAGACACTGATCGTGACGAGTCCTTGGCTCTCACGCCGCGAGCTTGCCGAGTCGCTCGGGAAGCGCGAACTCGTAGGTCGCACCCTGGAGGCCGATCTCGACGACGCGGTCCCAGTACCGCGCGCCTGCCGCGACGGCGCCGCGCTCGGCGAGCGGCAGACGCTTCGTCACGCGTCCGACGCTCCGCACGATCCGCTTCAGCATCGGGATCGCGTAGCGATAGCTCGAGCGCGGGACGTCGAGCGCGTCGGCGAGCTCGTCGCCGACGAGCTCGCGGCACAGCAGCTTCCCGAACATCGACTTCCGCGCCGCGTCGCGCATGTGCTTCGGCGTCTGCTCGACGTCGAACGGCGCGTCGAAGAGCGCGCGCGTGAGCGCGCGCGAGTCGTCGTCGGGACGCCCCATCGTGAGCTCGATCAGGCTCGCGAGGCGCATCCCGTCCGACTCGCACGTCGGGAGGATGTCGGGATGGACGCCGATCACGCGGCCGACCCAGCGCCAGAGATGCGCGTAGGCGTCGCCCTCCTCGGCCGTGAGCTCCATCCCGAGCCGCCGGAGACCGTCGAGGATCGCGACGCTGAAGAGCAGCGTCGTGCCGGCCATGTCGTGCTGGTTGATCGGCGCGCCCCAGTCCTGCGCGCGCCAGCGGCCGCTCTTCAGGATCATGCGCCGGACCTGCGCGTGGATGAGGCGGACCTTGAGTGTGATCTGCCAGCCGTCGCCGAACACGTTCATCCCGCCCGGGCGCGAGACGGCCTGGACGAAGCGCGCCGTCTCGTTGATCCGGCGCGTCGCCTGCTCGGTGAGGCGACCGGAGAAGACGAGGGGCTTGTTCCCGCCGGGGGATGCGTAGCCGAGCACCAGCGACCGCGCGCCGAGGACGGCGCCGGCGAGGACGCCCGCGCGGAGGAAGACCTCTCCGCCGCGTGCGCATGCGTCCCAGTCGACCCACGCCGGAACAGTCTCGGCCTCTTCGAGCAGCTCGCGGAGGGCGAGGGGCGCGTCGGGGATCGCGCGGACGCCTTCGGTGAGGCCCTTCTCGAACATGCGCCAGCCCTGGCCCTTCGGGAGCGCTTCGAGCGCTTCGACTGCCGCGTCGCCGCGCGGGTCGACCTCCCAGAAGAAGCGGCCGACCCGCTCGACGCGATCGCCGTGACGGCGCCTCGCCTCGGCGAGGTTCGTGTACCGGGTGGGGAAGGCGTCCACGTCGGAATTGTGGCACGCGAGAAGAGCGCTCGCGAGCGCGTCCTCGTCAGCGTGCCATCGAACGATGCCGCTTCTCGCGATACATCGCGACGTCGGCCCGCTCGAGGACCTCGTCGGCGCTCTCGCCGGGCTCCGCGACGACGACGCCTGCGGAGAACGACGTCCCGAGCGGCGCCGTGCGCGACTCGAAGTGCTCGCGGAGGCGGTTCAGGGCCGCCTCGGCTTCGTAGGGGGTGACGTCGACGAAGAGGATCGCGAACTCGTCGCCGCCGATCCGCGCGAGCTGGTCGCCTTGCCGCAGGACGACGCGACCGGCGCGGGCGAGGGTGCGGAGGACGTCGTCGCCGCGCGCATGGCCGTACGTGTCGTTCACCTGCTTGAAGCCGTCGAGGTCGAGGAACGCGACGACGACGCTCCGCCGTCGCCGCTGCCGCAGCTCGTGCCGGAGGAGGGAGAGGAAGTGGGCTCGTTGTGGGAGGCCGGTGACGGCGTCGGCGGTCGCTTCTTCGAAGGCGCGCTCGAGGAGGGAGGGGGTCACGAGGATCGGGCGGACGCCGCTCTCGTCGTGGGGTCGGGCGAGCATGAGGTCGAGCGCCGCGACGCGGATGTGGACGGCGCGACCGAGGGCGGACTCCATCGCGCGACGGTGCTCGCGGACGTCCTGGAGGAACACGCGCGCGGCGTCCTCCCCGATCTCCATCCCGAGGAGGCGGCGGAGCACGTCCGCGTGCGGCTGCGTGCTGCGCCGCGCCGCTTCGGCGACGAGACGGTTCAGCTCGTCGTCGGAGCTGACGCGGTCGACGCGCTGGTCGTGGATGAGCTCCCACGCGTCCTCGACACCGCGCGCCTCCACGGCGCGGACAGCCGAGGGCAGGGGAAGGGGAGGGGGAAGAACTGTGCGCGCCCGGCTCCCGCGCGCTCCGATCGCAACGACCTCTGCTTTTCGACCCAAGACGACGCCCTCCGCGTCGCTTCCACAGCACGCCACGTGCCCTGGACATTCCCGTGTCCTCTCGGACAGACACGCTGGTCGCTCGAATGATCGAGGACTGTAAGCCTCGTAGGCACACCGGCCCCTGTGGCGACTGCGCGATCCGGCCCTGTGGCGGAACGACAACGTGCAGCCATCGCGCGCCAATCGATGAATGTATGCTGCATCGATGCGCGCGTGTGGTCGTCGTCGCGAGGGACGTCGCCACGCGCGCTCGCGCATTGTTTCGATTTCGGACGCCGCTCGCTTCGAGCCGAAGCACGAGCTTCGGCGCAACCGAAGGAGGAGCTCGCTCGACCGATCAGCTGAAGAGCGCTTCGCGCACGTCGTAGAGGATCTCCTGCGACTCGTCCGCGTCGATGTGCAGCGCCGACGCCATCGCCTCGAGGGCGGCCGCCTCCGCGTGGGCGACGTGGTCGTCGACGAACGCGACGCCGGCCGCGAGCCGGAACGCGAACGCGCGCGACTCGCGGTCGCGCAGGCGCTCGGCGACGGCGGCGAGCCGCCGTGACCAGCCCTCCGCTTCGAGCTTCTGGTCGAACGTCTTCAGCATCGAAGGGACGTCGACGCGCCTCGCGCTCGCCTTCGCTGTCGGCAGCGCGGTGAACGCGTCCACGCTCGCCGCGAGCTGCGCGAGCTCTTCCTCCGACACCTCGCCGTCGACGGCCGCCATCAAGTACATCGCCTCGACGGTCGCCTCGAACTCGGCGGCCTTGTCCCGCATGTTCGGAGGGAGGCTCATCGGACCTTCGTCCTGCTGGCGGACGAACGCGTCCGCGGCCTCCCGCGCGGACAGCCCTTTGGCCACCTTCTTCACGCGCGCGTCGATCGACATGCCTTGGTTGTATCACGGCATGTGGACGCGGACCGGCGTGACGTCGCCGGTGTCGGCGTCGATCCGGAGCACGCTCTTGCCGGTCTGCGTGCCGAGGACGAGGAAGCCGAACGGACCCGGGCTCGACACGAGCGTCACTTCGCGGATCGCCTCGCGCTCGTCGACGCGTCCGTCGGGCCGGTCGTCGAACACGACGCGCCCGCGCGGGAGGCGCTCTGGCCAGTTCGCCAGCTCGCTCCACGGGTGGTCGAGGTGGAGGCGCACGCCCGTTCGCGGCGAGCTCCAGGCGAACACGAAGCGGCCCCCGACGAGCCCGACGTCGGTCGAGAGCGAGGAAGGGTCCTTCACGGCATCGTTCGTGAGCTCGCGGACGAGCCGCCGGAAGTCCCACGACTGGCAGCCCTCCGGCGCACACCGGCTCACGAACGGGGGCTCCGCGTCGGGCCCGAGCACCCACGCCTCCGCGCCCGGGCCGCAGACGAGCCGCCCGTAGCCCGGCACCTCGCTGCGGACGACGCCGTGCCCCGGACGCGCGTAGACGACGCCGTAGATCGGTCCGGTGTGGAACGGCGTCAGCGATCGCGCGATCTCCAGCGCGAACACGTTCGGGGTTCCGCACACGTGGAAGACGTTCCGCATCTCGACCCCGAGGAGCTCCGTCTTGCTCTGCGGCCACGGAGGGCGCGCCGTGTTGCAGTCGACGTCGGCGCCGTCCACGCGGGCGACGCACACGTACTCGCCGCTCGCGAACCACAGCGGCGCCTCGCTCGGTCGCACGCTGCTCTGCGACGTCGTCACCGTGAGCCGGTCGGCGAGCGGCACGTCGCGAAACGAGAGCGGCGACGCGAGGTCGGGGAGGTCACGCGCGTCGGTCCGGCCGACCGGCGCGAAGCCCGCTGCGTGCCCGGCGTCGCGGAGCGCGAGGAGCTCGTCGGCCGGATCGCTCCGCTCGGCGAGATCGTCGACGAGCACACCCGCGTGGGAGGCGACGACGGGCTGGCCCGCCTCCGCCGCCGTGGTCGCGAGCTCGACGAGCGGCCCCGTGCAGCGCTTCGGCCACGTGCCGTCAGGCAGCGCGGCGCTCTCGAGCTGCCGCGCGCGCAAGCGCCGCCGGACCGCGCTGGCGGCGTCGTCGGGATCCTGATCGAAGCAGTGGAGTGCGTCGCGATAGGCGCGCTCGAGGTGCCGCTGCGCAGAGGCGCGCTGGGCTCCGATCGCGACCGCACCGGCGAGCGCGATGCATGCGATCACGACGCCCGTCGAGAGGACGGCGCGCCGGCGCTGCGCCGCTACGTGCGTCGCGAACGCATCGATCGAGCCGTCCTCTGCCTCCACCTCGGGCAGGCACGGTTCGCGATAGGGGTTCGTCCGCGCCAAGCGTCCTCCTCGTGGTGGAGGACCCGACCCGTCACGAGACCTTGGGTACGAGCTCGATCTCGGTGATCTCCGCCGTCGTGCCGACGCGCATCGGCGGGCCCCAGTAGCCGGTGCCGCAGCTCACGTAGATCTGCGCGCGCGTGAGCTGATGGAGGCCCGCGACGAACGGCTGTTGGAGCTTCACGAGGAAGTTCCAGGGGAACATCTGTCCGCCGTGCGTGTGGCCCGAGAGCTGGAGGTCGACCCCGAGCGCATCGGCGCGCTCGATCCCCCGCGGCTGGTGCGCGAGGAGGACGACCGGGCGCGCCGCATCGCGCCCCGCGAGCGCTTTCTCGAGATCGGGCCCGTGGCCGTGGGCCTGTCCCCGCGACGACGCGTCGTCGATCCCGGCGAGGTCGAAGCCTTCCTCCCCACCGAGCGGGACGTGCTCGTTCCGCAGCACGCGCACCCCGAGCTCGCGGAGGTGCGCGATCCACGCGTCCGCGCCCGAGTAGTACTCGTGGTTGCCGGTCACGAAGAAGACGCCGTGCTTCGCGCGGAGCTTCGCGAGCGGCGCGACGTGCTCGCGGAGCTCCTCGACCGTGCCGTCGACGAGGTCGCCCGTGATCGCGACGACGTCGGGCTCGAGCGCGTTCACGCGCGCGACGACGTCCTCGATGAAGCTCCGGCCGATCGTCGGGCCGACGTGGACGTCGGTGAGCTGGACGATCCGCGTGCCGTGGCTCCCGCGCGCGAGCCGGTCGATCGCGACCTTCACCTTGCGGACCTGGACCGGCGAGAGCGCGCTGACGACGCCGACCGTGCTCGCGCCGAACCCGAGCACGGCGGCAGTGCCTCCGAAGAGACGCGAGAACGCGAGCCGCCGTTCGGGGTCGCTCGGTCCTCCGCCGTCGCGCGCATGACGGAGGCTCGTCAGCGCGAGCGTCACGATCCGCGCGACGTCGGCGAGGCCGAGGAAGAGGACGAGGAAGAAGACGACGCCGAGCCACGTGTAGCCGACCCAGAGGAGCGGCGATGCGGCGCTCCGCGGGAGCGCGCGGAATAGGAAGAAGCCGCTCATCAGCACGACGAAGAGGAGGACGACGGCGATCGTCGCGATGCGATGCCACGGCGCGGGCAGCGCGGCGTCCCGGACGAGGCGCGCCCAGATGAACCAGTGCGCCCCGCCCATGACGAGCAGCGCGATGCCGAAGAAGAGCGCGTAGCGCAGGAGCATGCTCGAGAGCCTTGGATGCGGGATCAGAGCTTCGTGTTGCCGAGCTCGAGCACGGCGCGGAGCTCCGCATCGGTGACCGGGGTGACGGAGATGCGCGAGCGCGTGACGAGCTTCATCTTCGAGAGCACCGGATGCTCCTTGAGCTCGGCGAGCGTGACTGGCCTCTTCAGCTTCTTCACCGGCGCGACGTCGACGGCGCTCCAGTCCTCGTCGGTCGTCGGATCCTGGTACGCCTCGCGGACGACCTTCGCGACGCCGACGATCTCCTTGCCCTCGTTCGAGTGGTAGAAGAGGCAGAGATCGCCCTTCTTCATCGCGCGGAGCGTGTTGCGCGCCTCGAAGTTGCGGACGCCTTCCCACGCCGTCTTCTTGTCGGCGGCGAGCTGATCGAAGGAGTAGACGAACGGCTCGCTCTTGATGACGAACGTCGATCGCGACATCGCGGCGAGTGTAGAGTGAGCGATCGTGAAGCGCTACGTCGCGGTCGCAGGCACCATCGGGGCGGGCAAGACCTCGCTCGTGGCGTGGCTCGTGAAGCGTTATGGGCTCGTGCCGTTCTACGAGCCGAACGACGAGAACCCGTACCTCGAGGACTTCTACAAGGACATGAAGGCCTGGGCGTTCCATTCCCAGGTCTTCTTCCTCTCCCACAAGCTGAAGCTCCATCAGGAGCTGCTTGCGAGCAACAAGCCCGCCGTCATCGATCGGACGATCTACGAGGACGCGGAGATCTTCGCGCGGAATCTCCTCCTCCAGAAGACGATCAGCAAGCGTGACTGGCAGGTCTACGAGCAGCTCTACGAGGGGATCAAGAAGACGCTCCGTCCGCCGGACCTCCTCATCGCCCTCACGTGCAGCTTGCCGGCGACGAAGAAGCGGATCGCCCGGCGCGGCCGCGCGATGGAGAAGGAGATCCCCGACGCGTACCTCCGTCGGCTCCACAAGCTGTACGAGCGCTGGTTCAGCAGCTACGACCTCGGGCCGATCGTGCGGATCGACACGACGAAGCTCGATTACGTCGAGGACCTGGTCGACCTCATCGAGCTGCAGCAGACGCTCGACGCGGCGCTGAAGGGCCGCGGGTAGGGAAGGACGCGACCTGCCGTTTCGTAGAACGGTTGCATGAAATGCGGCCGCGGCCGTCGAACGCGTGTAGCGTCACGGCAGGAGGAGGGGTCCGTGGAAGAGACAGGGCTTCCCGCGGCGAACGTCCGTCGTTCGTCGCCTCGTCGCATGCTCCGGTTGGTCGCGTTGTCGGTGCTCGCGTGCGCGCCTGTGGGCCTGCTCGCGGCGGCTGGCTGCTCGAGCGACGAGGAGAGCCAGGGCATGGTGTCGGTCGATCCCGGTGGCACGTACGGCGCCGAGATCTCGCTCGCCGTGACCGGACGAGGCCGCGTCATCTCGACGACGGGCACGTCGATCGACTGCCCGTCCCGCTGCTACGGGCGCCTCGTCGTCGACGACAAGACGGCGACCGGCGCTCCGCAGAGCGTCAAGCTGAAGGCGATCCCCACCCCGGGGACCCGCTTCCTCGGCTGGTCGTTCGAGAGCCAGCAGCTCGGCACCCGCGGGCGCGGCTCCGACCGCTGCAACCCGGTCACGCGGCCGACCATCACGCCCTCCGTCGACACGAGCGCGGCGGAGATCACGCTGCCGTTCGGCGAGGTCGAGGGCGCGCCGCCGGCGGCGAACGCGGGCGAATGCGCGCCGACGTACACCGTGCCGCTCGCGTATCGCGTCGTCGCGAAGTTCGAGTCGGAGGCGACGATCGCCGATTCCGGCAGCGATGCCGGCACCGGCGGCGAGGTCTTCGCCCAGCCGCCCCAGGTCGGAGCGGTCGCGAAGGACATCGGCATCGCCCAGAGCAGCTATCTCTACTGGCGCTGGGACGGCGCCGGCATCTCGGGCGTCTCGACGTCGAGCACGTTCGGAACGCCGAGCCCGCAGACGGTGCAGTCGTCCACGTCGACGATCACCCTCTTCGACGTCGAGCAGTACGGCGCGGTGTGGCAGCGCGCGGACGGCACCCTCTCCTTCGTGACGGGCGGGAGCACCTCGCCGACGTCGCTCTCGGGCGCCCCCACCTGCGTCGCGCTCGCGATCGACAGCAGCGGCGTCTCGTGTCGGACGGCGGGGCCGGCGGGCCAGATCGTGTCGTGGACGCTCGGCGGCACCGGGCCGACGACGCAGTTCACGAACGTCCCGACCGGCTACGACCTCGCGTCGGACACGAGCTACTACTACTGGTCGAACGACCCGGGCTCGTTCGGCGCCGGCTCCACGTCGTACGCGACGCGGCCAGGCCCGGGTGACGGCGGCACCTTCAACCCGATCGCGTCGGGCCGGACGATGCCGCAGAAGCTGCTCACGAACGGCTCGCGCCTCCTCTGGCTCGAGACGAACGGAGCGCAGGCGACCGCGTACGCGAACTCGTCGCGGTTCTCGGCGACGGCCTACGCCGCCGTCGGCCCGCTCGCCGGTCTCGTGTACATCGCACCGGACGTCTCGAGCTCGTACGTGTGGGCCGCGACGACCTCGGCGATCTACCGAGGGATCTACACCGGCAGCCAGACGCAGGCGTTCCGCACCGGCCTCGTCGGCGTCGGCGGGATCGCGGTGGACTCTTCGTATGTGTACTGGACGCAGTCCGACGGTCGCGTGTACCGCGCCTCGCGCTCCGGGTTCTGACAACGAGCTTCTCGAGGGAGAGACGTCGATGAGAGCGAAAGCAGCCGTCTTCGCGTCCGGTCTGATCGTGCTGGGCGTCGTGTCGTCGTTCGTGGGCAACGGGTGTGGAGGCGACGACGACGAAGTCCGCACCGCACGCAAGGGTGAGGCCTGCCAGACGACGAACGACTGCGCGCCCGGGCTCGCCTGCGTCCCGGCGAGCGCCGGCGGAGGCGTCTGCGTGCTCGGCGTCTTCAGCGTTCCGCAGACCGCGAAGGAATGCGCGATCACCGAGTGCCAGGTCGCCGACGACTGCTGCGGGAACCTGCCCTCGACCTGCGAGAGCGATCGCGAGCTCTGTCTCGCCGACGCGGGCTTCTCCTCCCAGCAGGCCTGCGTCCGCTACCAGAGCCAGTGCCAGTGCGACACGTCCCGTCGCGACTGCGAGAACAACCGCTGCGTCCAGAAGTGCACGCAGGACACGGAGTGCACGAGCTCGTCGTCGGGACGTCGCTGCGTCGGCGGGAAGTGCGCGCAGTGCGCCTCGGACCAGGACTGCGGCGGCAACGGGCTCACCTGTCAGAACGGCAAGTGTCAGTCGCCGTGCGAGAGCGACGGCGACTGCCCTGGCTTCGAGCGCTGCCTCGCCGGCAAGTGCTCGGAGGGCGGCTGCCAGACGAACCGCGAGTGCGTCGCGGCCACGCGCAACGTCGAGGCGACCTGCGGCACCGACGGCAAGTGCATCATCCCGTGCACGACGGACCTCGAGTGCGGGAACCCGAAGGGCTACCGCTTCTTCTCCTGTGTGAACAACCAGTGCCTCTACCTCGGCTGTGACACCGACAAGGACTGCCGCCTGCAGCTCGAAGGCGCGGTCGGCTCGAGCGGCTCGAGCGGGACGAGCGGGACGAGCGGGACGAGTGGGACGAGTGGGACGAGCGGCACGACGAGCGGCTCGATCCTCACCGGCAAGCAGCGCGTCGTCTGCCGCGAGAAGCAATCGACGGGCAAGACCACGATCCCGGCGCAGTGACGCTCCGGGCCTGAACGCCCGATCCGCGGAGGGCGCGGGGCTTGGCCTCGCGCCCTCGCGCGTTCCATACTTCGGAAGATGGATCACGCCTCCTCCGACGAGCGCGACGACGACATCGAGCGGCTCGTCCGCGCGCGCCGCCGCGCGGCGGGGTTCCGGACGGCGGCGCGCCGTGCGCTCAGGCTCGCGCGTCGCTATCGCAGCGAAGAAGGAAGGGGTGGCGGCGCGCGCGAGAAGGCGTGCGTCGCGCGCGCTCTCTCGTGGCGGAGCGAAGCACGCGCGATCCTCGCCGGGACGCCACCCTACGTGCGCCCGGGGCTCGCCCGCGCGCGCACGAACGAAGCGGCGCGCGAGAGCGCCCGCACGAAGACGGGCTGAGCGTCACGCCGAACCGGCGAGCGCTCCGGCGTCGACGTGGAGCGCGAACCAACGAGCTGCCGACTGGGCCACGTGCTCGAGCGTGCCGGGCTCCTCGAACAAGTGCGTCGCGCCCGGGACGATCTCGAGCTTCTTCCATCCGCCGAGCAGGAGGAGCGCCTCGCGATTGAACTCGAGGACCTGCGGATCGCGCCCGCCGACGATGAGGAGCGTCGGCGCCCGCACGTCGCGGAGCGCGGTGCCGGCGAGGTCGGGACGCCCTCCGCGCGACACGACTGCGCGCACGACGGACGGTCGCTCCGCCGCGGCGAGGAGCGCGGCGGCCGCGCCGGTGCTCGCGCCGAAGAGCGCGATCGGCAGCGCCTGGAGCTCGGGCTCCTGCTCTGCCCAGCCCATCGCCACGACGAGGCGTGAGGCGAGGAGCGCGACGTCGAATCGGAGCTGACGCGTGTTCGAGTCGACGAGCTCCTCTTCGCTCGTGAGGAGGTCGAGCAGCAGCGTCGCGAAGCGGTGTCGTTGCAGCTCGCCGGCGACGTATTGGTTGCGCGGGCTGAGGCGACTGCTCCCGCTGCCGTGCGCGAAGACCACGAGCGCGATCGCATCCGGCGGGACCGTGAGCTGCGCCTCGAGCACACCTTCGTGGATCGGGATCTCGACGCTGCGCTCGATCGGCACCCGGACGCGCTCGGACGTACGGCGGGGCTGCTCGTGCCGCGCGCGTTCCCGGCGCGCGCGCTCGAGGAGCTCGATGACCTCGTCGTCGGTCGTCGCCGTGAAGTCGTCGTACCAGAGCCCGACGGCGCGGAACGCATCCTTCGGGTGGGGACACACGATCTCGTCGGCGATGCCTGCGAGCTCCTCCAGCGTCCGCGATGCGGCGACGGGGACCGCGAGCACGACACGCTGGGCGCCGCGTGCGAGAAGGGTCTGCAGCGCAGCCCGTGCGGTCCCGCCGGTCGCAATCCCGTCGTCCACGACGATCACCGTACGGCCCTGCACGGCGACGGGCGGGGCGCCGCGCCGGAACGCCTGGATGCGCTCGGCGACCTCGGTCTGCTTCGTCGCGACGAGGTCGGCGAGCTCCTCGTCCGAGACGCCGACGAGCCTCATCGTGTCGCGATCGACGTAGAGGGCGTCGCCTTCCGAGACTGCGCCGATGCCGAGCTCCGGCTGGATCGGCGCGCCGATCTTGCGCACGACGCACACGTCGAGGGGCGCGTCGAGCTCGCGCGCGACCTCGTAGGCGACGGGAACGCCGCCGCGCGGCAGCCCGAGGACCACGGGAGCGGCGTCGCGGTACGGCGCGAGCAGACGAGCGAGCGCACGTCCGGCGTCCTTCCGATCGCGGAACAGCTTGGGAGGCTTCATGGCTCACGGATCTCCAAGAACGATGCCCGGGAAGTGGCTCCGGAGACGGGCCGCGAGGAGCGGCGCGACCGAGACGACGGTGACCGAATGGTCGGCGGCAGCGAGCGGAACGGTGTTCGTGACGACGAGCTGCTCGAGGCCGACCTCGCGGAACCTGCCCACCGTCTGGGGCGCGAAGACCGCGTGCGTCGCGGCGACCACGACCTCGTGGAGCGCTCCTTCGCCGGAGACCGCGTGCGCGGCCGCGATGATGGTCCCGCCCGTCGCGATCATGTCGTCGACGATGATCGCACGCCGTCCGCTCACCTCGCCGGCCACACGTTCGACGTCCACGTGCGTTGCGCTGCGACGAACCTTGTGTACCACCGCGAGCGGGAGCTCGAGGATGCGCGCGTACTCCCGCGCGAGTCGGACCCCGCCGAGATCGGGTGCGACGACGACGGCGTCACGCGTGACGTGCTTGCGGAGCGCGTCCGCGACGAGCGGGACGGCAGAGAGGTGCTCGACCGGCGCCGCGATGCTCGCCTCGACGACGTCACTGTGCAGATCGATCGCGAGGACGCGATCGAAGTGCGCGGTGCCGAGCACATCGGCGACGACGCGTGCCCCGAGCGGCTCGCCCGGCCGCTTCCGTCGGTCGTGACGCGCGTAGCCGAAGTAGGGGATCGCCGCGGAGACGCTCGCGGCGCCCGCACGCCGGCATGCGTCGGCGAGGAAGAGGAGCTCGAGCAAGTGGTCGCCGGCGTCCTTCGACGTCGACTGGACCACGACGACGTCGCGCCCGTTCACGTCCTCGGGCTCGACCTCGACGTGGATCTCGCCGTCGGGGAATCGCTCGACCTGGCAGCGCGCGAGCGAAGCGCCGAGCTCGCGGACGATGCTCGACGCGAGCGCGACGTTCGCGGAACCGGACACGATCGCGAGCGACGGAACGCCGGCCCCCATGCGCCGATCGGCAGCATGCGACGTGCCGGTGTCAGGGCGGCTCGGGATGGCCGACCGCGAGGATGTAGAGTGGCGCCTCTTCCGGAGGTGCGCCGATCGCGCGCCTCACCGCTGCGTCGTCGAAGGCGCCGATCGGGACTGCCGCGAGCCCGAGCGCAGTCGCCTCGAGCAAGACGTTCTGGGCGGCGTGCCCGGCCTCGAGCTGCGCGTACCGCTCCGCGCGCCTTCCGGGAGCACGACGTGGATCTCGAGCGGGTAGAGCGCGCCGGCGGACGGCGCCGTTCGCAGGCCGGACGGATCGGTGACGCCCTGCGCGGACCAGCAGAGCTGCCCGAGGTGCGCGCGCGAGAGCGGCTCCTTCGAGAACGCGCGCGCGGAGCGGCGCCGCCGGAGCGCGTCGTCGAGGAGAACGGGACCCGTCGTCGGCGGAGGCAACGTGATGACCATGCTCGGATCCTTCTCGGGCTCGCCCGCGCCGCCCTTCGTGTCGCTCGCGAGCACGAGCGCGAAGGCGGCGAGCGTCGCGAGGACCTTTCGGCGCGATCGCGTGCGAGCCGGCCGCGGCGCTTCGACGTGCTCGCCGATCCACGCATCCATCCGCTCCCACCAGCCCGCGAGCCAGGCGACGCGCGCCGCGTGCTCGGTCGGGACCTCGCGCGCGGGGACGCGCCAGTACCGGAGCCGCAGCGTCCGTCCGACGAGCGAGCCTTCCGCGAGGTCACGCAGCTGCCGGACGCCTTCGAGCCCGGTGTGCGCGCAGAACACGACGTCCGCATCACGCGCGCGATCGAGCGCAGCAAACGTTCCTCCGGCGTGGGGCGGCAGGACGTGACGGAGCCGCGCGAAGCGCGCCGCCGTCGCCGGATCGCTCGCAGCGAGCGCCGCGAGCGCTCGTGCGCGCTTCGGCTCGGTGAAGCGCGTTCCCTCCGGGAAGACGACGAGCAGATCGCGCGGTCCGAGCGCTTCGGCGAGCGACGCCACCGCGTGGACGTCCGCATCGTGCTGCCGATGGTCGCGGCGGACGAACGCGAACCCCACGCGGTGACCGAACAGATCGATCGCCGGATCCCAGAGGAGCTCACGCTTCGCGACCCAGCGTGGGACGAAGCCGTGCCGGGCGGCGACGAAGACGACGGGCAGGAGGATGTCGGCGAGGCTCGCATGGCGCGCGAGGAAGACGATCGGTCCACCGGTCGCGAAGACCTCGTCGCCTTCGACGACGACGCGCATCCCGTAGAGCCACGCCGCCGCCTTCCACATCGTCTCCGCCCACCACAGCTCCCCGCGGACATCGAGCTCGCGCTCGCGTGCCGGCCCCGCCGCGCGTCCGCCGAGCCAGCCCCGGAGGACGATGAGGAGCCCGACGACGTGCATCCCGAGCACGATCGCGAGCGCGAGGTGGAACCGCGTCGCCGCGAGCTGCCGGCCGCGCGCGAGGTCGACGACGAGCGCGACGACGAGCACGAGCGGGAGGAGCGCGAGGTCGAGGAGGAACAGGACCACGAGGCCGGGAATCGTGAGCGCGCGACGCGACCACGCGGTCGACAGGTGACTGTCCGCCACGATCGGGGCGCCCGGGTCCATGAGCCCGGGACATGCAAAGCGTTGCCCACGGGAGGCTCAGCTCGCGATCGACCTCGACGTCTCGCGGACGACGACGCTCCCGTCCGCCGCAACGGCGACGTCGGTGCCGAAGCGCCGGCTGATCGCGGCGAGGTGCACGCCGTCCTTCCGCGTCCCACGCTCGAGCCGCATCCGGCGCAACCGGAGCGGCACGATGCGGAGATCGCGCAGCGACGCACCTCCTGCGCTGGTCTCGAAGTCGACGAAGTACATCGTCGCGATGTCGTCCTTGAAGGGCTCGAGGCCGCGGATGCCTTCGTAGTCGGTCAGGAAGTCCCCCGCCCCGTACAGGATCGGCTTGTCGCGGTAGATCTCGACCGCGCGCGCGTGGTGCGACGAGTGCCCGTGGACGACGTCGACGCCGGCGTCCACGAGCGCATGTGCGAACTGCACGTGCTCGTCGGGGATGTCCCTGCCCCAGTTCGTGCCCCAGTGGATCGAGACGACCGCGACGTCGCCGCCGCGCCTCGTCCTCGCGATGCGCTCGCCGACGCGCGCGGCCTCGTCGCGATCGAGGCTCCGGACGAGCGCGACGCCGGACTGCTCCGGCGCCGCGGCCCAGGCCGCCGGAACGCCGCTCGAGCGATGGCCGACGGCGGCGACCAGGACGCGCCCGCCGTCGCAGGTCGGGACCGCGACCGGCGCCTCGGCCTCTCGTGCGTCAAGCCCGGCGCCCACCGTCACGAGCCCTGCCGCGGCGAGCGTCTCGAGCGTCTCGGCAAGCCCAGCGCGCCCCCAGTCGAGCACGTGGTTGTTCGCGAGGACGCAGACGTCGAGCCCGAGCGCAGTGAGGCAGGGGACGTTCGCCGGGTGCATCCGGTAGTGGACGATCTTGCCGGGCCACGCCTCCTCGCTCGTCGTCACCGCGGTCTCGAGGTTCGCGACGGCGACGTCGGGGGAGGCGCGCGCGAGCTCGGCGAGCGCATCGCCCCAGACGTAGTCGAACGCCGCCGGGCGGGCGATCGGTCCGTTCGCCTCCTCGGCGAGCGCGACGTATTCGCGCGCGTCCTCGACGTCGGGCTCGTGCAGACGTGGGCTCGACGGGGTCGGCAGGATTTGGTCGATCCCGCGCCCCGTCATCACGTCACCGCAGAGGAACAGCTCGCACCGCGCCATCGCGCGGAGGGCGGTGCATCGGCCGTACCGTCAGCCGGTCGCCTTCTTCTTCTTGCTCGTCGTCGCCTCGCGCGGCTCGGCCTTGCGCGGGCCCTTTGCGGCCCGCGACGGAGGCGCTTCCTCTGCCGCCGGTGCGCTCGCCGCCGCGACGGGAGCGTTCGCCTCGACCTGCGCGACGGAGCGCTTCAGCGCTTCGAGGAGGTCGATGATCTGCGCCTTCGGCGCCTCCGGCGTGGTCACGACCTCTTCGCCGGCGATCTTCTTGTCGACCGCGGCGCGGACGCGATCGCCGTAGGTGTCGCGGAAGCGCTCCGGCTCGAACTTCGGCTGATCGAGCTGCTGGATCAACTTGTTCGCGAGCTCGAGCTCGATGTCCTTGAACTCGAATGCTCCGCCGGTCTCGACCTCGTCGAACGAGCGGACCTCGTCGGCGTAGTAGCACTCGTGCAGGATGAGCCCCTTCTTGTACGGGCGGACGAGGACGAGGTTGTCCTTTCCGCGCTGCGCGAAGCGGCCGACGGCGAGGCGGTTCGCCTTCTCGAGCGCTTCGGAGAGGAGGCGGTAGGCGCGGTCGCCGCCCTTGTCGGGCCCGAGGTAGTAGGTGCGCTCGATGAAGAGGAAGTCGACCGTGTCGGCGGGGACGAACTCGACGAGCTCGAGGGTGTCGGTGCGCGCCGTCTCGAGCGCCTTCAGCTCGTCGTCGGTGAACTTCACGTAGCTGTCGCGCGCGTACTCGAAGCCCTTCACGATGTCGGTGCGCTCGACGACCTGGTTGTCCACCGGGCAGAAGAGCTGCTGCTTCAGACGTCCGCCGCACGTCTTGTGGAGCATGTTGAAGCTCACCGACTTCGGCGACGTGGCGGTGAAGAGGCGGATCGGGATCGAAACGAGCCCGAAGCTGATCGTCCCGGAGCCAATCGAGCGCGCGGCCATGGTCGGCCGATCGTAGTGGGCTTCCTCCGCCGCTGTCGAAAAAGCCAGCGAACGCGCCGGTGCCGCGGGCGTCCGCGAGGGAAACCCGGCGCGGGGGTGATCCGACCTTCCATGGACCTTCCATGGACTTACAGGCGGGCTGTCGGATTTCGCCTTGACGATAATGTGTTCCAATGTAGGTACACATCTCCACGCGGCCTGCGTGGAGGGACTTCTTCTTTCGACACGGAGCCGGGGGATGACGACGCGGACGCTCGGGGCCTTGGGGACGACGGTGATGTTGGCGATGCTCGCGGGCTGCGCGTCCGCCGGTGGGCCGGGCGCGCGCTCGGCCGGCGACGAGCTCGATCAACCGGGCCGGACGCGGGTCGCCGCGGCCGTCCTCGCCGGCTCCGCCGAAGAGGCGCACCCGGAAGCGAAGAGCGATCCGGCCGAGGAGGAGAGCCCGATCCCGACCGCGTGCGCCGCCGAGGGATCGATCAAGGACGCGAAGGCGTGCCTCCCGCCGGGGCCCTTCGCGAAGAAGCTGTGCGGTGGCTCGTACCCGGAGGTCGCGCTCGGCCTCTTCGCCAAGGGCACGCCGTGGACGCGCGTCTGGCTCGCCGGCGACGTGGACGCGTGGAACGCCTCGGGCGGTGGTCTCACCCATCGCGCGAAGCTCGCGTTCGACGAGGAGGTCATCGTCCTCTCCCGCCACGGCGCAGCCTCGATGGGCGGCATCGTGATGACGGGCGCGCAGGCGAGCTTCGAGGTCCTCCGCTCCGACGGCACGTGCGTGTCGGTGATGGAAGGCGAGATCACGACGAAGCGTCCGCCCGCGCCGAAGCCCGCGTCCGTCCCGTGGACGCGCCTCGAAGAGGGCACGCGCAAGGCGCTGCTCGCGACGCCGAAGGTGAAGAGCTCGCTCGACGCGCTCGCCAAGGCGTGCGCGAACGCGACCACCGACAAGAAGGCGTGCGACAAGGCCGACCGCGTCTTCTCCGCCGCCGTGTTCGAAGCGGTGCGCTCCGGCGCGAATCTCCCGGTGCCGGGTCGCAGGCCGTGATCGTATAAGGGGGGCGTGGACCGCGCCCTCGTCTCGCGCTCGTTCGTCCGATCGCTGTCGGTCCGCGTACCGATCAGCACGGAGGAGGAGCGCGCGCTGTTCCAGCGCCGGCTCGCGCTCGCGCTGTGGGTCGTGTTCGTGCTCGCGTTCGCGTTCTGGGCGATCCAGCTCGGCACGCTCGGCGCACTACATCCTCAGATGCTGCCGCTCGTCCTCTCGGACAAGCCGATGCAGATCCAGCTCGCCACGACGTTCGCCGGCGGCGCCGGATGGCTGCTCGTCCGCCGCGGCCGCCGGAGCGTGCGCTTCCTCGACCTCGCCGACGTCGTCTCGACCCTCGTGCTCTGCTTCGGCTGGACGGCGATGGTCGCCGTCAGCGGGCCCCGCACGATGGCGCACATGGAGCTCGTCGCGCTCCTCGCGATCTCGTACACGCTCACGTCGCGCGCGGCGCTCGTCCCGAGCACGCCGGCGCGGAGCGCTGCGCTCGCCGCGGTCGGGATCGCGCCGCTCGCCCCGGTCGCGAAGTACATCCACACGCTGGCAGGCACCCCCGACGGCTTCGCGATCGACTCGGCGATCAACGTCGGCATCTGGGGCGTCGTCGGCGTCGGCAACGTCACGATCATCTCGTGGGTCATCTACGGCCTGCGCGTCGAGATGCGGAAGGCGATGCAGCTCGGGCAGTACGTGCTCGACGACAAGATCGGCGAAGGCGGGATGGGCGTCGTCTACCGCGCCCACCACGCGATGCTCCGGCGCGCGACCGCGATCAAGCTGCTGATCGGCACGACGGCGCAGTCCGCGGCGCGTTTCGAGCGCGAGGTTCGGATCACGGCGCGGCTCACGCACCCGAACACGATCGCGATCTTCGACTACGGACGCACGCCGGAGGGCACCTTCTACTACGCGATGGAGTACCTCGAAGGCATCTCGCTCGAGGAGCTCGTCCGCGAGCACGGCCTCCAGCCGCCCGCGCGCGTCGTCCACCTCTTGGTCCAGATGTGCGGCGCGCTCGAAGAGGCGCACGAGGCCGGTCTCGTCCATCGCGACATCAAGCCCGCGAACGTGATGCTGACCGAGCGGGGCGGGATGCAGGACGTGGTGAAGGTGCTCGACTTCGGTCTCGTGAAGGAGATCACGAACGCCGATCCGAGCCTCAGCGCGGTGAACACGATCGTCGGCACGCCCCACTACATGTCGCCCGAAGCGATCGTCGACCCCGTGCAGATCGACGCACGCGCGGACATCTACGGCGTCGGCGCGACCGCGTTCTTCCTCCTCACCGGCGAGCTCGTGTTCGACGGCGCGAGCCTGGTCGAGATCTGCAGCAAGCATCTCCACGAGGCGCCGGACGCTCCTTCGCGCCGTCGCGCCGGTCTGCCGGAAGCGCTCGACCGCGTCGTCCTCGCGTCCCTCGCGAAGAAGCCCGAGGAGCGCCCCGCGTCGGCCGAAGCGCTCGCCGACATGCTGCGGGCCGCGGCGCTCCCCGAGTGGTCGCGCGCCGAAGCTCGCGCGTGGTGGAAGTCGCACGGCGGTGCCCCCGCGCGCGCGGCGTCGGCTTCGGGGGAGTCCACGCTCGCGACCGGCAAGACCGTCGCCGTCGCGCTCGAAGACCGCGCCTGAATCAGTCGCAGGGCTTCTGCTGCGACGAGCCCGGCGTCGGGACCATCGAGCAGAAGTCGGCGCGGTTGTCGTTCGTGTCCGCCGCGGCGGCCTTCCGGCCGAGCGCGCGCTTCGCGATCGTCGGCACGATCGCGGGCAAGCCTTCGCTCGTCGCCTTCGGCGTCGAGACGGGCGGCGGGACCGCGCCCGCGTCGGGGTCGTTCACGTAGCCGACGACGTCGAGCAGCTCGCGGTTCGCGCCGCGCACGAGCTGGATCGCGCCGCGTCCGTTCGCGATCCCCCACTGCGTGATCTGGACGGTCTGATCGACGCGGTCGGTGACCCCGAGCCGGAACGTCTGCGGACCGGCGACGACCCACGTGCCCGAGGCGCCGATCACGGCGCCTGCTTCGCCGACCGGCACCTCGTAGTCGAGGTTCCCGACGTCGTCGATCAGGCGGAGGCGGAGCGAATCGACGGGCGTGCCGGGCGCGCCACGGAGCTCGACGTACTCGGCGCCGTCGCCGAGCCCGTCGTGATCGACGTAGAGCTCCTGGATCCGGACGTCGGCGGGCGAGGGACCCGGAGGCGCCGACGAATCGGCGTCTGCCTTCTTCGCATCGGTCCCCGCGTCCGTCGGCCCCGGTCCCGGGTCGGTCCCGGTGTCGGGGAGCTTCGTCTCGTCCGTTCCTGCGTCGTCCGGCGAGTAGAGCGGCTCCGGGACGAAGCCGCCGTTCGTCGCCGAGCACGCGACCGCGAGGGCAGCGAGGCAGGGGAGCAAACCGAGGAAAGCGAAGCGGCGACGGATCATCTCTCGGACAACCTGAAGGACCCGTCACGTCTACGCAAACCGCGGAGGATTCCTCCCCCGCGAACGGGTCGCTCGGTCAGTAGCGGTAGGAGAAGGAGTAGCCCTGGCATTCCTTCGTCGTCGCGGTCGCCTTCACCTGCATGAGGAAGTCGGCCGAGTCGTCGTCCGGGATGCCGGCGCAGTCCCACGACGGGGTCGGATCGGCGGGGCCGACCGCACAGCATCCTTCCCACGTGCTGACCGGATCGGTCGCCTTCGTCCCGGCGTTGCAGCCGGTCACGTTCGTCTTCTGCGCCGCGTCGTTCGTGCAGTGGACGAAGACGCAGAGCTCGACGCCCGCCGTCTTCATCGAGAAGGACGTGTCGAGGAGGCAGGGCGGGATCGGTCCCTTGTCGGTGGCGGAGACCTTGTAGACGTCGATGTCGACGGGCGTCGACAGCACGCCGTTCACGGTCTTGAAGTCGTTGTCACAGTCGTCCGTCGCGGGCAGGCTCCGCGCTCCGCCGGCGTTGCCGCCCGGGTCGCCGGGATCCTGACACGTCGTCGTGCCGCCCTCGTTCGTCGTTCCGCCGTCGCCGGTCGTTCCGCCGTCGTCCGCGAAGCCGGCCTCGAACGCCGGGCGCGAGGGCTTCTGCGGTTCGTCCGTCGTGTCGGTCGTCGGCGGATCGTCGACGCCGGGCGTGCCCGCGTCGCCGTTCGACGTCCCGCATGCGAGCGCCACGGCCCCGCCGAGGACGCAGGATGCGAGGAAGAGAGCCGTTCGGGACCGCCCCATCCCTTCAAGCATCCACGCTCAACCGCCGAAGGGCAAGAGCCGCGCGCCGAGCCAGCTCCGCACGTCCTCGAACGTCACGTCGCGTGCCGCGATCCGGACGATCATCGCTCCCAGCTCTTCCATCGACGGCTCGAGCTTGAACCCGAGCGTCTGGGCGTGCCAGGCCACCACGAGGACGCCGAGCGAGCGGAATCCCGAGAAGCAGCGCGGGTTCCGGCCGAAGGCGAAGAGGAGGGCGGCCGGCGCGTCGTACACGTCGTCCGTCAGGTGCTCGGCCTCCCGGAGCGCGACGCGGAGCGCCGTCTCGCTCACCTTCGGCGCGAGCCCGAGCTCGGGGGCGATGCGCTCGGCAGCGCGTGCGACGGCGAGCACGGAGGGAATCACGACACGTCTCCGTCGGTCTCGCGGCGCTCGGTCTCGACGTCCTCGCCGAAGCGCTTGTCCGCCTCGGCGAGCTTCTCGAGCTGGCGACGCGATGCGCGATCGAGGTGGTGGAAGAACTTCACGAGCTGCTCCTCCGCGAGCGCGGCCGCGACGGCGTCGTCCGCGGAAGCTGCCGCGAGGTCGCGCGAGCTGTCGTCTCGAGAGGTCACGAGGACAGCTTGTAGCGCATTCACGAGACGTGCGTGCTGTCGGCCTCACTGTGACTCGGGTTTCACGCGGGGAACGCCAACCCTGACACGTCTGGCGTTCATCCATGCACGATCGGCTCTCTCTGGCACATCCACGTCCGACGTGTTCGTGCGTGGACAATCGCGAGCACGTTCCGCGCGTTGATGCATGGTGCAGCCACCGGACGGTCGAGAGGCACTCGTCTTGCAGCCGGCGCGTCCATGCGCGCTCTCGAAGTTCGGAAGGAGCCGACGCTCGCTTCACTCACCGACCTCGACGAGGTCGATACCATCGTCACCGATCTCGACGACGAGCTCGGGATCCACGACCGGCCGACGATGCCGGTCCCGCCGCCGCCGTTCGAGTCGGGCGTCCGCCTCGGCGCCGTCGTGATCAGCGTGACGGGGGCGACCGTCGACATGGTGACGGCCGATCTCTCGCGCGATCCGCGGAGCGAGTCGTACGTCGATGACGAGAGTGGAGCGCGACCTGCGGAGCGGGAGACGTGGCGACCGCCGGTCCGCTCTTCGATGGTGCGTTCGCTCCGCCAGCGGTGACGCGTCGTACGCGCGTCCGACGCGGTTCTTCCCTCCCACGATCGAGAAAAAAAGAGACGCAGATCAGGTGCGAGCTCTGGTTTGCGCATGCCCGTCGGACTGCTAAGTCGGCGGGCGGATGGTTCGTCGCGTCGGCAAGGAGAGCGTGTGGGTCGCGAGCGTGATCGCGCTCGGGCTCGCCGTCGCGTGCGGTGACCTGAAGTCGGCGAGCGAGGACGAGCAGACGCCGAACGGTGGGCTGGTCGCTTCGTCGGGCGGGACGAGCGATGCGGGCGGCTCGAGCAGCTCGGCGAGCAGCTCGGGGGCGAACGGGAGCAACGCGGGCTCGGCGAGCAGCTCGGGGACGAGCGGGACGAGCGGAACGTCGGGCACGAGCGGAACGTCGGGCACGAGCGGGACGTCGGGCACGAGCGGGATGAGCGGCACGGACGTGTGGGCGAGCTTCGGTGCCGGCCCGTTCGGCGCGTACCCGACCGGCCTCTGCTGCACGAAGGACAGCGAGTGTCGTTCGGGGCGGTGCGCCGAGCTGTCGAACGGCAGCGGCGACTTCTTGAAGATGTGTCTCGACACGTGCACGGCCGCCGGCGATCCGGTCTGCACGCGTCCGGGCCCGCTCGAGTACCTCTGCGAGCCGTCGTCGAAGGTCTGCGTGATCGCGCCGTTCGAGCCGTTCACGTGCATCGCGCCGGCGAACTTCACCGTCGGCACGAAGCCGCTCGGCGCGTGCTGCACCGTGACGACCGACGGCACGAACGGGCTCGACTGCGCGAGCGGTGTGTGCACGTCGTTCGGAGGCGGTCCGGGCGTCTGCACGAGGACGTGCTCCGCGAACACCGACTGCCCGACCGGCTTCTCGTGCGAAGGCGGCCCGCGCGGCGGCAAGTGCGTGCCGTCGAGCGCGGGCTACGGCTGCAAGTAGACCTGACCGAACCGTTGATCCACCTCGACCTGGGCCGTTCCCGACCCGTGGCGCCCGGCGCAACATGGGAACAGAGAGCCCGCTTTTCCGCAGGGATTCTCCGTGCACATGGTACGCACCTCGCAGTGGGTGTGCGCATGGCCTGCACCCACTTCTTCCGCACCCTCTTGGCTCTTTCCGCTGTCGTCGGCGCGACGAGCATCGCCGCCTGTGCCGCGCCGACCGCGGACGACGACGGCGAATCGGGCGCCGCGATCTCCGGCTCGCTTCGCACCGCGCAGAGCTGCGCGATCCGTGACAGGTACCTGTCCGCCCCGCTCGAGTCGTTCGAGTTCACGACCCTCGACCAGCTGCTCAGCCCGGAGAAGGTGAAGGAGCTCGGCGCCCGCGACGTGACGGTCGCGAATTTCGGCGTCGACGGGGTGGGCCTCGTGTTCGTCGTCGAGGAGCACCGCATCCACTGGAACTTCAGCAAGGTCGAGGACGGCCTTCCGGAGCAGACGCCCGACGCCGCCGTTCTCGCCTTCTACGAGCACCGAACCGGAAAGCCGCTCGTCGTGGCCGTCGAGACGGCGGTCGACAAGCTCGCCTTCTACTCGGTGACGAGCGGCGCCACGCTCGCGCCGTCGGACGCCGACGGCGGCGGGTACAAGGTCGAGCACGGCACGATCGTCGCGCCGCTGAAGTGCCCGAACGATCCCCCCGCCGGCAGCGGACCCGACCTCGGCGATGCCGGTGTGTCCGCTGGCGACGGCGGCGTGAGCCCCTGATCGATTCTCAGAGCTTCTTCTTGAGGAACGCGTCGATCTTCTCGTGCGGTGCGTTCACGTCCCAGTCGATCGTGTACGTGAGCGTACCGTCCTTCGCGAGGTCGAGCCCGAACTTGCCCTTGCCGCCGTAGCGGCACTTCACCTTCTTGATCTTCTTCTGGACCGGCTTCTTCGCGGCAACGTTGTTCTGGCACATCACGTTCAGGCGCTCGAAGACCTCACCGCAGAACCCGTCGAAGCTTCGCTTCTCGGCGTCCTCTCCCGCGAAGGACGCGCGATCCCATTCGACGCCGATCGCCGCCGACTGTGGCACCTCGCAGCGTGAGTTCGCGAGCTTCACCTTGTCGCTCATGAAGTGGGTTTGCCGGTCCCACTTCTCCTTCTCCGCGAGCGACTCGACCTTCGCGCCGGCGCCGCCGCCGGCGGGCGTGCTGCCGGTGGTGGCGGTGGTGGCGCTCGAGCCGCCGACGCTGCTCGGGAGCGACTTCTTGAGGAAGGCTTCGATCTTGTCGTCCGCGTGCGACTCGTCCCAATCCATCGTGTACGTGAGCGTGCCGTTCGCGAGGCTCAGGCCGAACTTGCCCTTGCCGCCGTAGCGGCAGACGACCTTCTTGATGTTGGTGGTGATGATCGGCTTCGACGACGGCGTGTCGCGGCACATCACGTTCATCCGATCGAAGACGGCGCCGCAGAAGCCGTTCCAGCTGTGCGCTTCGGGGTCCTGGCCGGCGAACGAGGCCTTGTCCCACGCGTGGGTGAAGCCGTTCTTCTTGTCGAGGCCGCACATCCGGTTGGCGTCCTCGATCGGGTCGATCATGAAGTGGCTCTGGCGGTCCCACTTCTCCTTCTCCTCGAGCGACTCGGCCTGCGCCGAGGTCGCGAGGAAGACACCACCGAGGAGGAACATCGTGAGGGCTACGTGCTTGGTCTGCATCGACGGTGGGGATGAGCAGGAACCATGCGCGCGCGGGCGTCGGACCGAAGTGCTGCCGATCCGAGCACTTGCGTGCGATCGCCTGCGGATCGAATCGATCCGGGGATCGGCCCGATCCGTTCTCTCGAGTGGACAGTCTCCACGAGCGAGGTCAGCCAGGCGAAGCGCACCGTAGTCGTCGACGCCCGCGGCCCTTGCGCATGGCAGGTTCGGTGATACGGCCTCGCATGCGGAGCATCGCGCTCGTGGTCGTCGTCGTAGGCGCCTCGCTCGTCATGTCGGGCTGCGCCGCCGACAGCGAGCTCACCGACACGACGACGGGAGAGGACGAGCTCGCCTCGCGTGCGTGCCAGACGCGGCGCGAGACGCCTTCGTGCGCGGCTTCGGCCGTCGTCGAGGAAGTCTTCATCGGCGAGGTCGACCCGTTCGTCATCGGCGACGCCTGCATCGTCTTTGCGCGCGAGCCGAGCGGGAAGCTCCTCGGCCTGGTCGAAGACCCTGGCAGCTGCCTCGTGACGCCGACGCTCGTCGGCAAGGAAGGCGCGCGCATCCAGTTCCATCGCGGCGATGTCCTCCGCATCTCGCGCCCGTCTCTCCGCAACGGGCTCCGCGCGTACCGCGCCGACGCCGCGTACTACGACCTCCTCGGCCCCGCGACGCTCGTCGACGCGAAGCCCTGACGTTCCGCGTACCCACGAACGGAGAGAGGGGAGCGACGGTCCCCCCCGGAACCCGTCGCTTCCCTCGTCCGAAACCCTCCGCGGTCCTCCCCCGCGTGACGGTTGTCGCTCAGCGTGCTCTCAGAACGAGAGGCCGCCGTCGACGTCGATCGTGCGCGAGTTGAAGTAGTCGCACTCGAGCGCGAACTTCACCGCGACCCAGAGGTCCTCCGGCACGCCGATGCGGCCGACGGGGATCTGCGCGACGACGGCGTCGCGCGCCTTCTGGTTCATGCCCTTCGTCATCGGCGTCTCGACCATGCCGGGCGCGATGCCCGTCACGCGGATGCCGTAGCTCGCGAACTCGCGGGCCCACGTGAGCGTGTTGGCCGCGAGGGCCGCCTTCGCCGCGACGTAGTTCGACTGGCCGCGGTTTCCGTGGCGCGAGATCGACGACATGTTGACGATGACGCCGGGGCGGATGTTGTTCTCGACCATGTGCGCGACGACCTCGCGGACCATGAAGGTCGCGCCGGTCAGGTTCACGCCGAGGACCGCGTTCCAGTCCGCGGTCGAGAACTTCTTCACCGCGCCGGTCTCGCGGTCCTTCTTCACGAGGAGGCCGTCGCGGATGATGCCCGCGTTGTTCACGAGCGCGTTGAGGCCGCCCATCTCCTTCGCGGCCCACGGGACGAAGGACGCGATGTCCTCCTCGCTCGACACGTCGAGCTTACGACGGGCGATGCCGGCCGGGAGCTCGGCGAGCAGCCCCTCGTTGACGTCGCCGACGGCGACCTTCGCGCCGGCCTCGTGGAGGCGGCGCGCAAAGTGAGCGCCCATTCCGGACGCGCCACCGGTGACGATGATCTTCAGATCGCTGAGGTTCATTTGATGCTCCCGTGTCGTGTTTCTCAGAGGCCTAGTTTCAGAAATGCCATCGTGATCTTCCCCCGCTCGACATTCGTCAGAGTCGGCTCTCCGGCAGCACCGCGATCCGATGCGGGACCGACGCATGCGCGCCGTACCGGTAGAGCCAGTCCACCACCTTCGGATAGAGCTCCTTCGCCGCACGGCTGCCGACCATCGCGCCGACGTGGCCGCCGGGGACCGAGATCACGTCCTTCACCGACGAACGCGCGACGTCGTGGAGAGCGAGGGCGCTCCGCGGCGGACAGATCTGATCGCGCTGCGCGACCACGGTGAGGAGCGGGCAGGTGATCCGCGAGAGATCGACCCGCCGTCCACGCGCCCAGTGGTCGCCGTGGATCAGCCGGTTCTCCTGGTAGAGCTCCTTGATGTACGTGACGTAGGCGCCGCCCGGGAACGGGACGTTGTCGTTGGCCCACGTCTCGAGCGCCGCGAACGCTTCGCGCGCCTTCGGGTCCCACACCTTGCCGGCGAGGTTCACCCACTTCGAGATCTGGTTCATCGGGTTCAGCGCGAGGAACCCGGCCTGCATGTGGGCGGCCGACAGGTTCCCCGGCGCCGTCATCGCGTACGGGTCGAACCAGCGCGGGTCGACCATCATCCCGAGCCGACCTGCGTGCGCGAAGTCGATCGGGCCGAGCAGGTTCACGAAGCAGGCGATCTTCGACGGATGCAGCGCGGTCTCGATCGCGCCGAGCGTCGCGCCCATGCAGTAGCCGACGAGCGCCACCTTGTCGGCGCCGCTGTCCCGGAGGACCTGACGGACGACGCGCTCGAGCGTGGCGAGCACGTCGTCCCAGGAGATGAAGCGATCTTCGTCCTCCGGGACCCCCCAGTCGTACAGATACGTCGCCCACGGGGTGTCCTCGCTCATCGCGTGCACGAAGCTGGCCCCCTCGCGGAGGTCCATCACGTACCAGCGGTTGATGAGGGACGGGACGATGAGAACCGGAACGTGGCTCTCGGCTGCCTGCGTGGACGACGCGGCGCGCTTGCCGTGGAAGCGATAGAGGCTTCCTCGTCCTTCGCGATAGACCGTGTCCTTGCCCGTGGGGGCGATCCGCGCCTGCAGCATCGAGAGACCTCGCTAGCTCAGTTGTTCTTCGCCTCGGGCGTGAACGCCTTCGCCGCGCGGGTGAAGGTGTCGAACGTGAGCTTGCGCCACTCGGCGGCGAGCTGCGCGTTGTACGCGAGCGTCTCCTTCGTGAGCTTCTGCGCCTCGGACATCGCGCTCTCGATGCGCTCGACGCCCTTCGCCTCGACCTTGTCCATCGCGTCGTAGAACGACGAAGCGCGGTTCACCGACTCCTCGGCGATCGTCTGCCAGGACTCCCACGCCTTGCTCATCTGCTCGAACGGATCGAACTTCATCGGACTCTCTCCCTCGTTCAGGTCGCTCGTCTCGGAGCGATGTTGCGCCGCAACATCGGCGCGAGGGCACCCTAAGTACCGAGAGCTGGTCCGTCAAGTCACTTTTGTGCGGCGCAGCACAAGTGCGTCATTTCGATCGTGCACGTCGCCGCGCAGGGAGCCGAGGGCGGCTGCGAGGCGCTTCCGGGGGCGCCCCCATGGCCTCCTTCAGGGCCTCGAGCTCCGCACGCAACCTCGCGACTTCGTCAAACATTCCTTCCGCCGTCGTCGGCTCCGTCTCGAGCTCGCCCTCGAACGGTCCGGTCGGCCCGGGCTCGACCTCCGGAGGCGGCGGCGGCATCTCCACGTCGAGCGGCGGTGCTGCACCTGCACCCACGTTCGCGCCTCCCGCGCCCTGCGCCGGACCGTGGCCCCGGAGTTGTTGCGCCGCACCCAAGACGAGGCGCGCGAGGGCGTCGGTCGCCGCGAACGGCGCCGTCGCGAGCGGATTGAGCGGCAGGAGCGCGCGCGCGCGGCGCTTCGCCTGGAGGTACATCTCGAGCGCCCACGAGACATAGCGGCCCATGAACTCGGCGAGCGCCTCGTCGTCGAGCCGGATCAGGCGGACGAGGAGCGGCACCGGCAGGAGCTTCGCGCCGCCGCGGCTCTCCAGGATGATCTGCGTGAGTGTCGCCTGCGTGAGGTCCGCCCCCGTCTGCGCGTCGAGGACCTGCACGTTCTTGCCGCGCCGGATGCGCGCGGTGAGGTCTTCCAGCGTGATGTAACGGCTCTCCGACGTGTCGTAGAGCCGCCGGTTCGGATACTTCTTCACGACGACGATGGAGGCCATGGCTTCCTGTGACCGTACTTCTTGTGCAGCGCAACATTCAACTTGACCCGAGGGGGTTCGAGTCGTAGATGTCGCCGGCCGCTAGTTGTGCGGTGCACCATCAGGAGGGCTCGGATGGCCTGGAGGCATTTCGTCGAAGGTTCGCGGGTGGAAATTCCCGTGCCGCCGCGTCGAGTTGCCGCAAGGACGGTCCGGTGCAAAGCCTCCGGCGGTGGCCTCCGTTCCTGAGCGCCGACCACGCCTTCGACGATCCCCTCGTCCGCTCGCCCCGAGGTCCCCAGTGAAGCACCGCCGCCCCGTCCTCCGCTTCGTCGTTCCCGCTCTCCTCGCGGGTCCCCTCGCCGTGCTCGCCTGCTCGAGCGACGACGCGCGCGAGTGCAAGGTGGGCGCCGACTGCGCGTCCGGCGTCTGCGCCGAGGACGGCAAGTGCGTGCGCGAAGGCGGCAACCCGCCGGCGGGCGACGGCTCGACCTCCGGCAACCCGATCACCGACGGCGGCCCCGAGCTCGTCGACGCGACGAACATCGATGCGGCGCTCCCCGGCTGCAAGGCGAACAAGGACGGCACGATCACGCGCGAGGAGGTCCCGCTCCAAGCCGGCCTCCGCGCGACCTATCGCGTCGCGACGAACCCGACCGAAGTGAACACCACCGCCGGCCTCGAGGTCGACGGCGGCCCACGCCGCGTCTGGGACTTCGCCGGGACCTACGGCAGCGACCAGAACGTCATCGTCGAGACCCTGCCCCTGACCGGCAAGTGGTACGAGCCGAAGTACGCCGGCGCGACCTACGCGACCCGCCTCACGCAGGCGAGCGATCTGCTCGGCATCTTCGAGGTCTCGCAGGGCGGCATCACGCTCCGCGGCGTCGTCTCGCCCGCCGACGGCGACAAGCGGACCGAGCTCGCCTACGCGCCGGCGCCGGCCGTCCTCGCGCTGCCGCTCCAGGTCGGGGCGAAGTGGAAGACGAACGCGGACATCACCGGCTTCGCGCCGGCGACCGCAGGCGGCACCGCGTACGCGGTCGACGGCAACGCGAAGGAGACCTACGAGGCCGAGGCCGACGCGGCCGGCGAGCTGAAGACGCCGTTCGGCAGCTTCGAGGTCATCCGCGTGAAGACGGTGCTGACGCGCAAGCTGAGCTGGTACGGCTGGCCGGTCTCGACCACCACCGTCCGCAGCTACGCCTGGGTCACCGAGTGCTTCGGCACCGTGGCGACCGCGACGTCGAAGGAGAACGAGACGTCCGACGAGTTCAAGCCCGCCGAGCTCCGGAGACTGGCGCCGTGACACGCGCGCTGAGATCCCTCTTCCAGACGCTGCTCTTGGTCCCGCTCCTCGCTTCCTGCCTGTCGTTCCACAAGGGCCCGATGCCGGGCGAGCCGCCGAAGGCGCGCTTCGCCGAGATCGACGGCGTCCGCGTCCGCTACATGGACACCGGCGAAGGCGCGCTGACGCAGCCGGCGCCGCCGGCCGAGCCCGACGCGCCGCCGGTCGCCGCGCCCGCCGAGAAGCCGGTCGCCGTCCTCGTCCACGGCTTCGCCTCCGCGCTCGACGCGTGGGGCACCGTCGTGCCCGCGCTCGAAAAGACGCATCGGGTGATCGCCCTCGACCTGAAGGGCTTCGGCTGGACCGATCGCCCCGAAGGCGACTACTCGCCCGAGGCGCAGGCGCGTCTCGTCCTCGGCCTGATGAAGCAGCGCGGGGTCGAGAAGGCCGCGCTCGTCGCGCACTCGTGGGGCAGCTCCGTCGCGCTCGCCGCCGCGCTCGAGGCGCCCGAGAAGTTCACGAAGATCGCGCTCTACGACGCGTGGGTCTACGAGGACCAGCTCCCGCCGTTCTTCCACTGGTCGCGCGCGGACGGCGTCGGCGAGATGCTGTTCGGCCTCTACTACAAGCAGCGCGCCGACGACCGGATCCAGCTCGCGTTCTACGACAAGAAGTTCGTCACCGAGCGGCTCGTCGAGGACATCGATCAGGCCCTCGACCGTCCCGGCACCGTCGCCGCCGCGCTCGCCGCAGTGCGCGGCCAGCGCTACGCCGACGTCGAGTCGAAGTACCGCATGATCCGGAAGCCCGTGCTCCTCCTCTGGGGGCGCGAGGATCTCGTGACGCCGCTCCGCTACGGCGAGCGCCTCTCGCGCGATCTCCCGAATGCGCGCCTCATCACGTATCCGCGCTGCGGCCACTTCCCGATGCTCGAGGCGCTGAACGCCTCGAACCGCGACCTCGTCTCGTTCCTCACGCGTGACGACCAGAGGAGCGAGCCTTGAAGAGCCGCCTGTCGCGAATGGTTCTCGCCGCGGCGAGCGCTTCGGCGCTCGCGCTGACGGCGGGATCCGCGCGCGCGACGGGCTGGTACGAGATGGGGCAGGACATGGTCCCGCGGGAGAAGACCGCGGTCGACGTGTCGGGCTACCTCCGCACGCGCGGCGAGGCGCTCTACAACCTCGATCTCGATCGCGGCCTCACGCCGTCGGGCAATCCGCTCTACCCGGTGTCGATCGCCGATCCGAAGGCGCAGACGCTCACGCACTGGGACATGCGGCTCCGCACCGACGTGAGCCTCTACGCGCCCGGCTCGATGGTCGCGGTCAAGGCGCGGCTCGACTTCCTCGACAACCTCGCGCTCGGGAGCCTCCCCAACGACGTGCCGGCCGCGACGACCTCGCAGCGCTCCCCGACCGACGCGGTCCGCGTCCGCCGCGCGTACGGCGAGCTCCTCCTCCCGTTCGGCTACCTCGCCGCGGGTCGGATGGGCACGCACTGGGGACTCGGGATGCTCGCGAACGGCGGCGACTGCCTCGACTGCGACAGCGCCGACGCGTCCGATCGCCTCGCGTTCATCACCCCGCTCGCGGACCACATCTGGGCCGTCGCGTACGACTTCAGCGCGACAGGGCCGGTGGGGCAGCGCGCGCTCCAGAACCGCACGATCGATCTCGAGCGCTCCACGAACGTCCGCACCTTCACCGCGGCGTTCCTGAAGTGGCGCTCCCCCGACGCGCTCGCGCGTCGCGCGAAGGCGGGCAAGACCACGGTCGACTACGGCGGCTATCTCACGCACCGCTGGCAGACGAACGACATCCCGTCGACGTACCTCCCTTCTGCGCAGCCGATCGACCCGTTCGCCAACGGCGGAGCGGGCATCATGCAGCGCGGCTTCACCGCGACGGCCGCCTCCGGTTGGCTCCGCCTCACGTTCCCGCGCGCGCGCGTCGAGGGCGAGCTCGTCTACGCGGTCGCGAACATCGAGCAGGCATCGCTCCTCCCAGGCGTGCTCCTCCGCGATCCGGTCAAGAGCAAGCAGATGGGCGCGGCGTTCGAGTCGTCCTTCGGCAACGCCGACGAGGCGTTCTCGACCGGCTTCGACGCGGGCTACGCGAGCGGCGACCCGGCGCCCGGGTTCGGCGCGGTCCAGCGCGCGAACGCGCAGCCCACGAAGCCGGGCGACGTCGACGGCCCGCAGGCGAACCCACCGCGCGACAACCGGATCGACAACTTCCGTTTCCATCCCGACTACCGCGTCGACCGGATCCTCTTCCGCGAGATCATCGGCACGGTCACCGACGCGGTCTACGTGCGCCCGCACGCGCGCCTCCGCATCGCGCGGGCGCGGAGCGCGCAGGTGACGGCGCACGCGGCCGTGATCGGCACGCATGCAGTCGAAGCGTCGTCGACGCCCTCGGGCAAGGGCCCGCTCGGGATCGAGATCGACCCTTCGCTCACCTTCGAGACCAACGCGTTCCTCGCCGCGCTCGACTACGCGGTGCTCTTCCCGCTCGCGGGTCTCGACAACGTCCAGTCCAACCTCAGCGCGAAGCCGGCGCAGCTCATCCGGCTTCGCCTGAACTACCTCTTCTGAGAGCTCGGGAACCCAAAGCCATGTTCGCACGGAGAGACAGGGAGGCAGGGAGAACGAACGGCACCGCGCGTGGCGGCCAATCTGGCGCGCTTTCGACGGTGGGGATCGGACGAGGGCTCGTCCCGTCCGCCGCGTGCGCCGTTCGTCTCTTCCTGTCTCCCTGTCTCCCCGTGCTCGTGGCCTTCGGCATCCTCGGGGCCGCGTGCGCCGACAACGAGACGCCGCCGCCGAACCGCGAGGCGTACGACGCGGGCGCCGTCGCGCCGCTCGCGTGCGTGCCGAACCTCGACGGCAAGATCGAGGCGAAGGAGCTCGCGCCCGCGCTCGGCGTCACGGCGACCTACCTCGTCTCGCCGGCGGGCAAGGAGCGGCAGGTCGACCTCGTCGGCGCGACGAACGCGCAGGGGCAGACGACGTGGCGCTTCGGCTTCGACTTCGCCGACGACCAGGTCGCGCGCCTCACCGGCACGAAGCTCGAAGGGAAGTGGTACGCGGCCTCGTTCGCGAGCATCACGAATGCGTTCACTGCCGCGCTCGACGCGGGCGGGCGCACCGAAGGCGTCTACACCTACGACGACACGGCGATCCGCCTCCACGGCATCGCGTCCGTCGTCGAGAGCCCGCCCGAGGGCAAGACGCTCTACGTCTACGACCAGCCGATCACGATCTACAAGTTCCCGCTCCAGCCGGGCGCGTCGTGGTCGTCGACGTCGACGGTGCGGAACGGCACGCTCCGTGGCCTGCCCTATGCGGGCAAGGACACCTACGAGCAGAAGGTCGACGGCTCGGGCACGCTCGTCCTCCCCGACTTCACGCTCACGCAGGCGATGCGCGTGCGCACGCTCGTCACGATCGTGCCCTCGGCGGGCGCGCAGACCACGCAGCGGCAGACCGGCTTCGTCTTCGAGTGCCTCGGCGAGGTCGCGCGCGCGACGAGCAAGCTGAACGAGCCGGAAGAGAACTTCACGACGGCGAGCGAGCTTCGCCGTCTGGGCCTCGCGCCCTGAACCTGCTTGGACTCCACCGGGAAGAGGAGAGAGGAAGGACCATCATGATCTGGGAGCTCTGGAAGAAGGGATTCGACAGCTGGGAGAACACGACGGCGCGGTACCTCGAGGGCTGGCTGAAGAGCCCGCTCGTCCTCGGGCCGAGCGGCTCGCTCCTCGGCGGCGCGATGAAGGCGAAGGCGGCCTACGACAAGGCGACCTCACAGTGGGTCGGCGGCGTGCTCGGTCTCGCGACCAAGCGCGACCAGGAGCGCACCCTGCACGCGCTGCACCAGCTCGAGAGCCGGCTGCTCGATCTCGAGGAGCGGCTCGATCAGTCGTTCGAGAAGAAGAGCGCCTGATCCAGGCTCACTGCACGACGCGGCATCTGCGCGACGGCATGGAACCTTTTCCACGTCGCGCGGCTTGCAAAGGTTCCAATCGAAGGTAGTACCGCCGGGGGGTGGGCCAGTGACGGCGCCACGTCCTCGGCCCCACCCGCACAGAGATCCCCACCATGGACATCACGCCGTACACCGACCTCAAGATCGCCCCGCGCGCCGTCTTCGACTCGCTGCCCGTCCGCAAGGATCGGGCGCGGTTCATGGTGCCGACCTCCTCCAAGCCGGGCGAGTGGAAGCCGGTGACCTGGGGGACGTTCGCCGAGCAGATCAAGGACCTCGCCCTGTTCCTCGGGACGATCCTCCAGCCTGGCGATCGCGCGTGCGTGTACGGCCCGAACCGGATCGAGTGGGGCTCGGCTGCGCTCGCGATCCAGGCAGCGTCCGGCGCGATCGTCCCGATCTACCCGGCGAGCACCGCGGAGCAGGCGGGCTACGTCGCCGAGCACTCCGACTCGAAGGTGATCTTCGTCGACACGCCCGTGCTCCTCGGCCGTCTCTTCGCGTGCTGGGGCCAGCTCGGCGCGGTGCAGAAGATCGTGCTCCTCGACGACGGCCTCGACGCGGCGCGCGTCCTCGCATCGCTCGCCGAGAAGGGGCAGAAGGTTCCGAGCCTCGGCGAGGTGCAGGAGCGCGTGATGACGATCGGCCAGGCCCGCAAGATCGGCCAGGACCGCGATCGCGAGGACCCGAAGGCGTTCGAGCGCGTGATGCACGGCGTCTCGCTCGATCAGGTCGGGATGATGCTCTACACGAGCGGCACCTCCGGCAATCCGAAGGGCGTCCCGCTCACGCACCGCAACGTCGCGGTGAGCGGCCTCGACTGGCTGAAGTGCAACGGGTCGCTCATCGACGAGAACGCGACCGACATCCTCTGGCTCCCGATGAGCCACATCTTCGGCTTCGGTCAGCTCGGTCTCGGCAACACGCTCGGCTTCACGACGTACCTGTCGGATCCGGCGACCTGCCTCACGCGCCTCCCCGAGGTGAAGCCGAGCGTCTTCATGAGCGTGCCCTCCCACTGGGAGAAGCTCGCGATGATGGCGATGTACGAGCCGACGCCGGAAGCGCGCCTCGCCAAGTTCAAGGAGGTCACCGGCGGGAACCTCAAGTTCTGCCTCTCCGGCGGCGCGGGCCTCAAGCGCGAGGTGAAGGACTTCTTCTACTCGTGCGGCGTCCTCATCATCGAGGGCTACGGCCTCACCGAGTGCTCGCCGACGTTGACGATGAACCGTCCGGACGCCTTCCGCTTCGACACGGTCGGAAAGCCGTACCCGAGCGTCGAGCTGAAGCTCGCGGAGGACGGCGAGATCCTCGCGCGCGGCCCGAACGTCTTCAAGGGCTACCACAAGGATCCGGACGCGACGCGCGAGGCGTTCACCGAGGACGGCTGGTTCAAGACCGGCGACGTCGGTCGCTTCACGGAGGACGGCTTCCTCCAGATCGTCGACCGCAAGAAGGACATCCTCGTCACCGCGGGCGGCAAGAACGTGCCGCCGGCCAACATCGAGATGCGCTTCAAGGACGAGCCGATGATCGCGCACGTCGTCGTCTACGGCGACTCGAAGAAGTTCCTCGTCGCCGGCGTCTGGATCAACGACGAGGTCGTCGACGCGCAGCTCGCGAACGTGCCGCCGGCGGAGAAGCCGCAGAAGCGCCAGGAGCTCGTGCAGCAGCGGATCGAGAAAGTGAACGGCGAGCTCGCGAGCTACGAGACGATCAAAAAGTTCGCGATCATCGACCAGCCGCTCACGGTCGAGAACGAGCTTCTCACCGCCTCGCTCAAGATCCGCCGCAAGAAGATCTACGAGCGCTTCAAGGACACGTTCGAAGGGCTCTACGAGGACACCCGCCAGAAGGACGCGAAGCCCGCGACGAGCGGAGGAGCGACCGCGTGAAGTCCGAGGGCGTGACCAAGCGCCTCCTGAACCTCGTGAGCCTCGCGAAGCGGCAGAAGCCCCCGGTGGGGACCTCGCCGGTCGACGTGGTCCATCACGAGAACAAGTGGCGCCTGCTCCGCTATCGCAGGCCGGAGGGCGCGCCGGCGCAGAAGTACGCGACGCCGGTGCTGCTCGTGCCGTCGCTCATCAACCGGCACTACGTCATGGATCTCCTGCCCGGCAAGAGCATGGCGGAGGACCTCGTCAAGCTCGGTCACGACGTCTACTGCATCGACTGGGGCACGCCGGGCCCCGAGGATCGCTACCTCACGTTCGACGACATCTGCGATCGCTACCTCGGTCGTGCGATCCGTCAGACGACGAAGGCCGCGGGCTCGGAGAAGGCGCACGTCCTCGGCTACTGCCTCGGCGGCACGCTCGCGACGATCCACGCGGCGCGCCGCCCCGAGCACGTCGCCTCGCTCCTGAACCTCGCCGCGCCGGTCAGCTTCACCGACGACGGGCTCCTCGCGAAGTGGACGCAGAGCCCGAAGTTCCAGGTCCAGAAGATCGTCGAAGCCTGCGGGAACGTGCCCTGGCAGCTCATGCAGGGCGCCTTCCACCTCCTCCGTCCGACGCTGAGCCTCGCGAAGGCCGTCGCGCTCGTCGACCGCGCCGACAACGAGGAGTTCGTCACCGGCTTCCACGCGCTCGAGACCTGGGGCAACGACAACGTCTCGTTCCCGGGCGCCGCGTTCGAAGAGTACATCGAGAAGCTCTATCGGAAGAACCAGCTCATCAAGGGCGAGCTCTCGATGAGCGGCAAGCAGGTGAAGCTCGAAGACATCCAGTGCCCGACGCTGAGCGTCGTCTTCGAGCACGACAACATCGTCCCGTGGGAGAGCGCGGCGATCCTGATCGACAAGGTGTCGTCGACGGACAAGGCGCTCTGGAAGCTCCCCGGCGGTCACGTCGGCGCCGTCGTCTCGAAGACGGCGCAGAAGAAGCTCTGGCCGCAGCTCAGCCTGTGGTGGGCGCAGCGTGAGGGCGGCAAGCCCGTCATCACGGTGCAGGGCGAGGAGAAGGCGCCCGCGCAGGTCGCCGCCCAGGCGGAGACTTCGCAAGAAGAAGCGTCGCCGCCGTCGGGCGAGGTCGTGCGCGTCGCCGAAGAGGCGAACGTGCGCGTCGCGGCGGAGCCCTCGCAGGTGGAGATCGAGGAGAGCGACGCCGGCGAGCTCGCGGCGGGGCATCCCCCGAAGCGCGCGGTGATGAACGTCGCTTTCGGCCAGAACGCGAGCGGCCCGGCGAAGACGACACCGAAGCGCGGCGGCAAGAAGGCCGGCGACAAGAAGAAGAAGGCCGAGGCCTCTCGATGACGAAGCGCGCTCTGGCGACGCTCGCGACCTTCGCGAGCGTCGCGCTCGCGTCGTCCGTCGCGCGCGCGGGCACCGTCGAGACGTCGGAGTCGGCAGGGCACGCCGTGCGCGTGTTCGTCCCGAGCGCGCCGGCCGCGAAGCCCGCGGCCGTGCTCATGCTGCACGGCTGCACGCAGACCGCCGAGGCCTTTGCCGGCGCGACGCGGATGGATGCCGTCGCGGAGGAGAACGGCTTCTACGTGGTCTACGTCGAGGAGCCGGAGTCGGTCGGCACCGGCCGCTGCTTCCGCTGGTTCGATCCGAAGCACCAGGCGCGCGGGGCAGGGGAGCCGAAGGAGATCGCCGACGCGGTCGACGCCGTCGTGAAGGCGAAGGGGATCGATCCCGAGCGCGTCTACGCGGCGGGGCTCTCCGCCGGCGCGGCGATGACGGTGGTGCTCGGCGCGACGTATCCGGACCGCTTCGCCGCGATCGGCGTCGTCGCCGGGTTGCCCTACAAGGCGGCGACGTCTGCCAGCGAAGCGTTCGCGGTGCAGTCGAACGGCGACGTCGACGCGAACGCGCTCGGCGACGCGGCGAAGGCGGCGATGGGCGACGTCGCGCGGGTCGTGCCGACGCTCGTGATCCACGGATCTTCCGACGGCGTCGTGAACGTCGAGAACGGCCGCAAGGTCGCCGCGCAGTGGGTCCGCACGAACGGCGCGCTCCTCCCCGGCGAGCCGATCGGCGAGCCGACGACCGCGACGGGCACCGCGGGCGGGTACGCGACCAACACGTCGACGTGGCGGACCGCGAGCGGCGCGAAGGTCGTCGAGCTCGTCGTCGTCTCGAACCTCGGGCACGCCTGGCCGGGCGGGCTCTCCGGCGGCTCGTACGCCGACACGCGCGGCCCCGACGCGAGCCGTGCGCTGTGGAGCTTCTTCTCGGCGCGGACGAAGTCGGCGCCGCTCCCGGTCGAGGAGCCCGGCGCGAGCACGTCGAGCTCTTCGGGCAGCCCGGGCGCGGACGCCGACGCGAGCAGCAGCGGCGCCTCGCCGAACGCGCCGGAGAGCGCGTCGTCGTCGGACTCGGGCTGCGCGATCACGCGCTCGTCGCAGAGCGCATCCTTACCGTCCGTCGCAATCGCGGCGCTCGTGGCAACGCTGCTCCGTCGTCGCCGCACGCGCTAGATCGAGAGAACAGGAAACAGGAAACAGGAAACAGGCAACCGGCAACGGATCCGGAGCCCAAGCCCTCTCTCATTCCCTGTTTCCTGTTTCCTGTTTCCTGTTCTCTTCTCTCCCTCCGAAGATGAGCATCCTCACCACTCGCTCCGCCGACGGCACCCTCGTCTCCGCCTCCCGCGCCGGCAACGGCCCGCCGCTCGTCGTCGTCCACGGGATCGCCGCCGACTCGGGACGCTTCGCCGGCAGCGCGCCGCCGCGCCTCGACGAGCACTTCACCGTGTTCGCGATGGACCGCCGTGGGCGCGGCGCGAGCGGAGACGCAGCGTCGTACGCGTTCGCGCGCGAGGCCGAGGACCTTGCCGCGATGCTCGAGGCGGTCGCCGTCGCGACGGAGCACGAGCAGGTCTTCGTGCTCGGTCACTCGTTCGGCGGCCTCGTTGCGATCGACGCGCTCCCGATCACCGCGCGAATCGCGAAGCTCGTCGTGTACGAGCCGTATGCGCCGGAGGTCCCGGCCGCGCGCCCGTCGCCGGTCACGATGCAGTACGCCGCGCTCGCGGAGAGCGGCGACCGTGACACGCTCACGAAGCGCTTCCTCCGCGACATCGTCCAGATGTCGGAGGTCGACGTCGCACGCCTTCGCAACCATGCGAGCTGGCCTTCGCGTCTCGCGTCCGCGCACACGATCCCGCGCGAGATGGCGGCGGCGGAGACCTACCGCTTCGAGCCGGCGCGCCACGCCGCGAGCACGGTGCCGATCCGCATGCTCCTCGGCGGCGAGAGCCCCGCGTTCCTCCGCGACGCCACCGCACGCCTCCACGCGGGCCTCCCGAACAGCGAGGTCGTCGTCCTCGGAGGCCAGCAGCACATCGCGATGGACACGGCGCCGGAGCTGTTCCTCGAGGCGCTCCGCGCGTTCTTCGTCTGAAACCTAGAACGGCCCGCCGGCGAAATCGTCGACGACGGTGCCGGCCCCGTTGCCGGCGCACGACGCGACGATGCCGATGTATCCCCCGCGCCCAGCCCAGTTGTCGGTCGCGGTCCGCGTGCCGACGACCACGCCGTTGAGGAGCACCTCGATCGTGCTGTTCGCGTGGAAGCGCGCGCCGATGCGGTCGTTGATCTTGACCGGCACCGGCACCGGCTGGCCGATGTCGGCCGTCAGGGTGTTCACCTGCGCCGTGCCCGACGCGAGGAAGAAGCGCACCGACAGCCAGTTCGAGCGCGCCGCGTCGATCTTCCCGCGCAGCTCGAAATTGCCCTCGTTCGGGATCGAGACGACCCTGACGGACACCTCGTGGGAGAACCCGAACATCGTCTTCCAGACCGCGAAGGCGTTCCCGCACCCGCTCGGACCCTGGTTGTAGCGAGCGCGCTGGTTCTCGACGACCAAGACCCCGTCGTCGAACGTGCTGTCGCTCGTCCACTTCTGACCGAGGTCGCCGTCGGCGCGATTGAAGTCGTCGAGGAACGGGCTCGCTCCGTCGCTGCCGTCGCTCCCCGCGTCCGTCGCCCCTCCGCCGTCCGACCCCTGCTCCACGCGCGGCGCGTCAGCGGCGACGTCGGCAGATGCGTCGGCCGCCGTCGTCGTCTCCGGCGTGTCCTCGTCCCCGCTCAGGCCGGTGAGATCCGAGAACAAGCTGCATCCGGCCAAGGCGAGCGCCCCGCCAGCACGAACACGGCTCTACCCCCCGCCATCCTCTCATCCTAGCAGGCACGGGCCACCGATCGGGTAGAGTGCGCGCGTCGCGCCGAGCTGTTCGGGCGGGCGACAGGAGGCGACATGATCCGATCCCTGCGCTTTGTGCTCACCGTGGTGGCTGCAGCCCTCGTTTGTCCGGGCGTGGCCCTCGCCGATCCGCCGAAGGGCGAGCCGCCCGGCAAGGCCGTGAAGGAGGCGCGCGAGAAGGAACGCGAAGAGAAGAAGGAGCTCCGCGAAGAGAAGAAGGAGCTCAAGGAGGCCCGCAAGTCCGGTGACGCCGGCGCGGCGAAGGAAGCGCTCGAGGACGTCAAGGAAGCCCGCAAGGAGCTGACCGAGGCGCAGAAGGAGCGGCGGAAGGCCCACATGGCCGAGATGCGCGCCAAGTGGGGCTCGATCCTGAAGATGGAAGGCGTGAAGGAGGAGATGAGCACGCATGCCTCGCGCATGGCGCGCCTCCGCCGGATCGAGAAGATCGCGACCGAGAAGAAGAAGGACGCGGTCGCGAAGCGCGCGCAGGCGGCGATGGAGAAGGAGAAGGCCCGTCACGAGAAGAAGATGACGGAGCTCAAGGCCAAGGGTGCAGACGCCGGCGCGGCGGGAGGTGCGAAGTGAAGACGCTCACGATCCTCCTCGTGCTCGCGGGTCTCGTCGCCTGCGAGAAGAAGGACGAGCACGGCACGACCCCGACCGGCTCCACGTCCGCCGCCGTCACCGCGAGCGCGGCCCCGTCCGCGAGCGCCGCCCCGACGGCGTCCGCCGCTGCGACGACCACCGCCGTCGACGAAGAGGTCGCCGACGAGGAGGACTACGCCGAGCAGGTCTCGAAGTCGATCGACGAGAAGAACTACGAGTCGGAGCTCGACAAGCTCGAGAAGGAAATCGGCAAGTGAGCTAACGACTCTTCGCGAGCCTTCGCGCCGTCTGTCTCACGATCGACGGCGCGAAGCGCGCGAGGATCGCCACGTCGCGCGGTGAGCGCACGTGCGTCGCGAGCCCCTTCGCGAGCGAGAGCGCCTCCTTCACGTGGCCTCCGCCGAGGAGGCCGCGCATGTTGCGGATCGACGCTTCGCGGAGCGCACGTGCGCGATCCTCGGGCGGGATCTCGAGGCGGTGGTCGAGGAGGAACCGCTCGAGCGCGAACATGTAGTCGTCGTAGGTGCGGCCGAGGGCGGACAGTCCGTCGTGCCCGCGCATGCAGCGCGTGAGCGGCTCCGCGAGGACGCCGATCGGGAAGCGGAGCGCGATCCGGAGGTGGAGCTCGATGTCCTCGGCCGTCGGCAGCGACGTGTCGAAGACGCCGACCTCGTCGAGGACGCGCTTCCGGATCAGCGCGCAAGACGGCGCGAGCGCCGGCTGGAGGAGGACGTGGCGGAGGATCATGCCGTCCTCCGGCAGGTGATCCCGCCGGTGGAAGACGGCGAACGTCTTCCGGTCGCGATCCATCTGCGCGATGTCGGTGAGGACCATCCCGTAGTCCGGCCGGGCTTCGAGGAACGCGACCTGCTTCGCGATCTTCTCCTTCTCCCACTCGTCGTCCGAGTCGAGGAGCCCGATGTACTCGCCCTTCGCGGCCGCGATCCCGTGGTTGCGCGCGCCGGAGACGCCGAGGCGGTTCGTACGGAGGATGCGCACGCGATCGCCGAAGAGCTCGCGGAGCCGCTCGGCGGTGCCGTCGCGCGATCCGTCGTCGACGACGACGATCTCGATCGCCGGATAGGTCTGGGAGAGGACCGAACGGACGGCGAGCACGACGTCCTCGCGCCGATCGAACGTCGGGATGACTGCACTGACGAGCCCGGGCACGAGGTCGATGGTATACAATCGCGCGCGTGTTGAGAGGCGTTGTCAGCGGCCTGCGCGACGGCGTGAAGCGCTTCGCGCACGGCGCCGGTGGGCTGCCGGCCTACCACCGTGCGCGGAACGCGCGCCGGCTCACGGTGATCACCTTCCATCGCGTGCTCGAGCGGAGCGATCCGCGCTGGCCCGATGCCGATCCCGACTGGACGGTGACCGTCGACGAGCTCGCCGAGACGGTCCGTTTCGCGAAGAAGCACTACGCGGTCGTCTCCCTCGAGGAGGTGCTCGAGGCGAGGCGGCGCGGCACCGAGCTCCCGAAGTACCCGCTCCTCGTCACGTTCGACGACGGCTGGGCCGACAACGAAGAGCACGCGCTCCCGGTCCTCGAGGCGGAGCGCGCTCCGGCCGTGGTCTTCGTGTCCGGCGACGCCGTCGGGCGCGAGGCCCCGTTCTGGCGCGAAGCGCTCCGGACGGCATGGCAGGGCAAGCGCCTCGACGAAGCGATGTGGAGCGCGCTCTGGGATGCCGTCGCGCTCCCCGCGCCGGCGCGCGACGAGGCCGGCCTCGAAGCGCTCCTCGGTGAGCTCTCGAAGCGGACGCGCGCGCAGCGCGACGCGATCCTCGCGCCCTTCGCGAGCCGGATCCACGACGGCCGGCGCCACATGCTGACGGAGGAGCAGGTCCGCCGCCTCCGGAAGAACGGGATCGCGATCGGCGCGCACGGCCGCACCCACGAGCCGCTCCCGGCGTGCGAGGACCTGGACGACGAGCTCGCGCAGCCCCGGAAGCGCCTCGGTGAGATCCTCGGCGAGCCGATCACGACGCTCGCGCTGCCGCACAGCCGCTTCAC
The DNA here is from genome assembly GCA_039809485.1 of Polyangiaceae bacterium. GTDB lineage: Bacteria > Myxococcota_A > Polyangia > Polyangiales > Polyangiaceae > Labilithrix. The sequence continues at coordinate 86,729 of JBDHVE010000004.1, forward strand.
GCCCGAGGTGCTCCGCCGCGCAGCCCATGCCGGCTACGAGCTCGTGTTCACGGGCGAGCCGCTGCTCGCGCCCGCGCGGCCGGTTCCGTTCACGATCGGGCGCGTCCCGATCGTCCCCGGCAAGATCACCGACGCGCAGCGGCAGTTCCGCCCCGAGCGCCTCGCTCTCGACCTCTTCCGGAGACGCCACCTCTCGGCGTGGGCCTGATCGATGCCGAAGCTCCTCGATTTGCGTGGTCTCGTCCAGAACCTGAACCTCCCGCTCCGCGCGAGCGAAGCTGCGCGCCGCGCCTGGATGAAGTACGCGATGCGCGGCGTCCGGCAGGCCGACGCCCACGATCGGCTCGACCTCGCGTACGCCGTGTCGGATCCGTGGCGGATGGAGACGCCGCGCGAGCGGTTTCGTTTCGCGCGGACAAACCGGGTCGTCCAGGAGAAGCTCGGCGATCGGTTCGGTCACATCCTCGAGGTCGGCTCCGGCGAAGGGCACCAGACCGAGCACCTCGTCGAGCTCGGCGAGAAGGTGACCGGGATCGAGGTCTCCCCGAAGGCGGTCGCGCGCGCGCGGACGCGGCTCGGGTCCGCGAACGTGGAGCTCGTCGCGGGTGATCTCTTCGCGCAGCCGTGGGCCGCCGAGCGCGGGCGCTTCGACCTCGTGACCGCCTGCGAGGTCCTCTATTACATGAAGGACATCCCGCGGTTCCTCCGGACGATGGACGAGCTCGGCGGGGCCTGCATCGTGACGTACTTCGCGCCGGCGGCCCGGATCTGCGAGGCGCACGCGATGGCGATGCCGGGCGCGGAGCAGACCCGCTTCGCGTTCGACGACACGGAGTGGGTCGCGGTCTGGTGGAAGGGAGCCTCGCGTCGCGCGTGATGCCATGAGCCCTTCGCGCGCGTTCCTCCGCGCGGTGGCCTGCTGTTCGGTCACCCTCTCGTGTCTGCTCGTGCCGGCAGCTGCCGCCGCGCAGGGCGGCCTCACGCTGCGTGCGCGCGGCCTCGCGGGCTACACGCACGAGCGGCCCGAAGTGCTCGGCTCCGAGCACGACCTGTGGTCGAGCGCGATCCCCGAGATGTCCTATCTCGTCCTCGAGCCGCGGTGGATGCTCCGGGCGACCTACTCGTTCACGACGACGGTCCACACCCGCAACCCGAACCAGATCGCACAGCGGTTCGCGCTCGCGTCCTCCTACGAGGTCTCGCGACGCACGCAGCTCCTCCTGAACGCCGAAGCCAACCAGAGCACGATCTCGAACTACCTCCTCACGGGGCCGGCGGGCTCGACGCCGACGGTGACCGCGCTCCCGCTCGCGAACACGAACATCTTCACCGCGACGGCCGGGCAGGGGATCGCCTGGGAGGCGAGCCCGGTGCTGCTCTTCGGGCAGCATGCCGATGGCGCGTTCGTCACGTCGCTCGACGACGACGTGTCGCTCACGAGCGTGTTCGCGAACGTCGGCGTGAGCCTCGAGCGGCTCTGGAAGAACGACGCCGTCGGTGGCGACCTACGCGGCGGCTTCGCACGGACGGACGCGGCCCCGTTGCCGGTCACGACCTTCTACTCGATCACGGCCGCGCCCCGCTGGCGGCACGACTGGACCGAGTCGGTGAGCCATTCGCTCTCCGGTGGCGCCACCCTCGTCCTCAGCCCCGACGGGCAGAGCGATCCCTTCGTCGCGCCGTACGGGCGCGCTTCGGTGCTCTACACGGAGGACCTCACGAGCGCGGAGCTCGCCTACGCGGGCGGCGTCGCGCCGAATCTCTTGAGCGGCCAGCTGCTCCGCTCCCACCAGGTCACGCTCCGCGGAACGACGCCGCTCTCGCAGCACCACCGCGTCACGCTCTCCGGCAGCGTCGGCTATCTCCGCGGCCAGATCCTCGTCCTCGACGACCGGATCACGCAGCCGCCGGCGTTCGACGCGTTCCTCTCCGACGCGGACATCTCGTGGCTCGCGACCGACCACCTCTCGCTCTTCGGCCGCTACCAGTTCTTCGGGCAGTTCGGCGGGCCCGGGAACTCGTTCCTCCGGGAGGCGATCATCTTCGGCGTGCAGATCGCGTCGCGTCCGCCGGACGGCGTCCGCATCCCGACCCAGTTTGCGCAGCGCGTGGATCGCTCGGAGGCCGCGCCGCGGCGCTGATCAGAGCCCGAGGACGCGATCGAGCTTCAGGAGCTTCAGGACGGCGAGCGGCTGCTCCTGCGCGCGGACGACGACGACCTCGCCCCCGTTCGCCTTCACGCGCTTGAAGAGCGACACGATCGCGCCGACGCCGGAGCTGTCGATCAGGGTGAGCTCGGCGAGGTCGACGACGACGCGCTTCGGCTGGTCGGCCACGATGGCATCGAGGACCGGTCTCAGGTCACGGACCGTCAGCGCGTCGAGAGCGCCTTCGATCCGGAGCTGGCATTCGCCCCCTTCGACGTTCGTGCGGGTGAAGTTCATGATTGATCGGGTCCCACGTGACCGGGCGCTCCCGGATTCGTTCGCTTGGTGAGCGAGAGAACATTCAGCGGCCCCCCGCTGTACGCAACCTCGTCCACCATCGCGTGCATGATGTACACGCCCATGCCGCTCTCGGGCAGGGTCTCCAGGTCGGGCGGCGAAATCGCCCCGTAGTCGACTACGGATCCCTCGTCCTTGATCCGCAGGATCAGCTCGCCCGGTCGGATGTCGGCCTCGATTTCGACCATCCCGTCGGTACGACCGCGATAGCCGTGCGCGACGATGTTGTTGAAGGCTTCGCCGAAGGCCGTGACCATCTCGTGGCGGAACATCCGATCGGCGCCCTGCACGTGGCCGATGATCGTCGAGACGAGATCGATCGCCACGGCACGGCACTCGAGCGACGCGCGGAGCTGGAACGTCACGCGCATGCTGCCGGCGGCGGGTTTCGTGGAGACGGCGGAGCCCAACACGTGATCCTTCACACAAGCTAACAGCCGCTCAGCGGCCGCGCGAGAGGAGCATGACGAACGGCGTCTTCGCGATGATCTCGAGCTCGAGGGGCAGATACGACCAGAAGTCCTCGAGGCTCGCGGCGTAGGCGAGATCGAACATCAGCTTGAGGCGCATGTCGTCGGCGAGCGCCCCCTCCGCCTCTTCCAGCTTGAACGGGTTCGTCAGGGTGTCGCGGAGCTTCGCGACCTCGCTCCCCGCCGGCGCCTCGCCGGTGTAGCCGAGCGAGATCTGCGCGAGCCCGGTGAGGCCCGGCTTCATGCCGCGGGTTCGCTCCTCGAAGTACGGGATCGCTGCCGCGAGGTTCACGAGGAGCTCGGGCCGCTCCGGCCGCGGGCCGACCAAGGACATGTCGCCGCGCAGGATGTTCCAGAACTGGGGCAGCTCGTCGAGGCGGGTCTTGCGGAGGAACCGACCGACGCGGGTGACGCGAGGGTCTCCCTTCGAGGCAACGACCGCGCCGGTGCCGCGCTCTGCGTCGACCCGCATCGTGCGGAACTTGTACATGTCGAACAGGGCCCACCTGTGGCCGCCATCGTCGTCCACGAGCGCACCTGCGCGGCGCTGGACGATGAAGATCGGACCTTCGGAATCGAGGCGGATCGCGAGCGCGATGGGCACGTAGAGCGGGAGCGTGAGGCCGAGACCGCAGATCGCGCCCGCCACATCGATCACCCGTTTGCAGACCTTCACGGCGGGCCGCACGCGGGCAGGATAACCACGTGACCAACCCGGAGACCAGGGGCGGCTGTCATGGGCGAGCGAGCCCGCCGAGCGGGGAGACGATCCGAGACGAGGCGCCGGCGCACGTTCTGCGCCCTGGCTGTCTGCGTCGACGGATGCAACGTGGTTTTCCCGCGTGCGTCACAGTCGGGGCGTTGACTTCGCGTGGTATGCTGACCAACCTTGACCCGTCCGGAGGGCTGGAACGTGCTGGACACAGATCGTGAGGAGCCGGACACGTCGGCGTCCGGCGAGTGCTATTGGCTCGTCGGTCTCGACGGAGCCGCGCGCCACGTCCGCCTCGCGATCACCGCTCCGGTCCTCGTCGGCCGCGCCACGTACAACCACGTCGTGCTCGAGGACTCGCGCCTCTCGCGCCAGCACTCTCGCTTCGCGGCCGAGCGCGAAGGCTGCGTCGTCTACGACTTGAACAGCGCGAACGGCACGTACGTGAACAACGTGCGGATCACGCGGCACGTCCTCAAGCCGGACGACATCGTCCGCGTCGGGCCGTTCTCGTTCCGGATCGAGCACGGCGAGCTGCCCTCCGAGCGCCTGACGCCGGTGCTCGAAACGCAGACGCTGAGCGGGCTCGAGGCGGCGCGCCCGCCGGAGAGCGTCGCGCGGATGCTGAGCGCCGCGCCCGGGATCGACTCGGCGGCGCGCCTGCCCGCGCTCGACCTGAACGAGCTCGAGGACGCGTACGAGAAGCTCGGGACGCTCTACGCGTTCATGCAGGCGATCAGCAAGACGCTCGATCGCCGCGAGCTGCTCCGGGTGATGACGTCGAAGATCCGCGAGGTCTACGGCGGCGCGTCCGTGCGCATCCTCTTGCGACCGGAAGGTGGGGGCGAGCTCCTCCTCGCGCACGAGGCCTCCGACCGGCCGTCGAAGCACGGCGTCGGTCTGCCGGACGACGTCCGTGGCGAGGTCCTCGGCGGCGGGATGGCCGTCCTCTGGCGCTCGCCCGACGGTCTCGGCACGGACATGTACGTGCCGATCATCGATCGCGGTCAGGTCCTCGGCGTCATCCACGTGAGCGGCGAATCCCGCGCGTTCAGCCGCGCGGACCTGGACCTCCTGAACGGCATGGCGTCGCCGGCGGCGATCATGTTGCAGAATACACGCATGCACCAGGAGTCGCTCGCGCGGCACCGGCTCGATCACGACCTGACGCTCGCAGCGCAGATCCAGAAGAGCTTCCTCCCGCGTGAGGTCATCTCGGTCGAAGGCGTGGAGCTCTTCGCCGAGTACCGCGCCGCGTACACCGTCGGCGGCGACTTCTACGACGTGTTCTGGGTCGCTCCGGATCGGCTCGGCGTCTTCATCGGGGACATCTCGGGCAAGGGCGTCTCGGCCGCGCTCCTGATGGCGCGGATCTCGAGCGAGCTGCGGGTCGCCGCGCTCGCGCACATCGACCCGGTGAAGGTGCTCTCGACGATGAACAAGGCCACGCTCGTGCGCGGCCAGCCGGAGATCTTCTTCACCGCGGTCTATTTCACCGTCGACGTGAAGTCGGGCGAGATCCTCCTCGCCAACGCCGGGCACTGCCTCCCGTACCTCGTGAAGTCGACCGGCGGGATCGAGCCCGTCACCGACGGGGCCGGCGGGCCGGTCGGCATCCTCGACGACACGTCGTTCGAGGCGACGACGTTCCGCCTCTTCCCCGGCGACTCGCTCGTCCTCTACACCGATGGCGTAATCGAGGCGGCGAACGCGCACGGCGTGCTCTACGGACAGAACCGGCTCGAGTCGACGCTCTCGTTCGCGGGCTCGCGCCCGAACATCCTCGCCGAGCACATCGTGAAGAGCGTCGAAGAGCACTCGTCGAACGGGCCGCCGAACGACGACCTCACGCTCCTCATCTGCCATCGCAGCATCGGCAAGGGCGCCACCCTCCAGCCGCGCCGCCGGAGCAGCCGCTTCCCGCAGCCGATGACGCCGACGGATCCGATCTTCCCGCGCAAGCCGGGATCGTCGCGTCCGCCCGGCTCGTCGTGACGACAGTCTTCAGTCTTCAGCAGCCTCCCTTCTCTCGCAGGCTACGACGGCTTCTACCGCTCATCCTGTTCGCATGCGGGGGACAGGAGGAACCGCGTACCGCTCCGGAAGCAGACGGCGGGCCTCCGCGCGATAGCGGTGCCACTGTCGACGCCTCTGCCGGGAGGAGACTCGACGAGACCAAGGTCGTCGGCCCGTGTGCGGAAGGCCGGCTGTGCGGGGCAGGTGAGTGGTGTGCGATCTTCGTCGTCTTCGACGCTCGATATTCCGAGCCGGTATGTGTTTCGGGAAAGCCGTGCGATGCCGTGACGTGCGAGGAGGGGCGACGGTGCATGATGACGGACGAGTCACCGTCGCAGATCACGTGTCAACGCCTCTGAGCGACGATCGGCGGCGCACTGTCTCGTTGTCTCTCTGCGGCGGCACAGAGACAACGCGGCGAGCAGAGGCGGCGGCGCGAGCTGCTGAAGACTGAAGACCTGCAGTCCGAGAGAGAGACAGGCCCCAGAAGCCCGCGATCGAAGCAGGGCCTACTCGTGCGGCTCGTCATCCACCAGCGTCACGCCGATCGCGCGGCCCGGCGGGATCTGGCTGCTCGCGCGGCGGAGCGCACGCGCCGTCGTGCGGCCGGCGCGGACGGCGAGGAGGGTCGCGTCGGCGGTCGTGACGAGCTGGGCGGCGGCGGAGCCCGGCTTGAGCGCGCCTGCGTCGATCACGATGTGGTCGTAGCCCTGCTGGGCGAGGTGCTCGAGGACGCGCTGATAACGGATCTTGTCGAAGCGCGGCGGCGCCTCCGCGTTCCGCCGCACGATCGCGGCGACGTGGAAGCGTGACATCAGCGCGGCGAGCTTGAGCGGCGTGAGCGCGTCGTTCGCGGGGCCGAAGCCGTCCATCGAGAAGATCTTCGCGAGCGCGGGGGCCGCGAAGTTCCCGTCCATCAGGAGGACGCGGTTCTGCGTCTGCTCCGCGAGCGCGAGCGCGACGTTGACGGCGCACGTCGTCACGCCGTCCTGCGGTGCCGTCCCGGCGACCGCCAGGATGCGCGGCAGCTCCTTCGAGAGGAGCGTGTCGCGGAGCAGGCGGAACGCCACTGCGCGCGCCGACTCCGGCTCGGTGATCAGCACGAGGCGCGTGTCGAGCGGGTTCGGTCCCGGCGGGAGCTGCGGCCGTGCCGGCGGCGGCATCGAGCTCGGCGCGCCGCCCGGCGGACCATGCCAGCGCTCCTCACGCGTGACGTGGACGAGGTCGCGCGACGAGCCTGCAGCTTGCGGCGGAGCGGGGACGGCCGGTGCCGCGCCGGGCGGGACGATCGACGCAGGGGTCGGGATGACGAGCGTCGTCGACGGCATCCCGCCCGCGTTGCGCGGCTGCATCGGGCCGGGCGCCGGCCGCTGCGCGGGCGCGGCCTGCGGAGGAGCCACCGGCGCTGCGCCGACGTCGATCACCGGCGTGACGCTGACCGGCGGCATCTGCGTGTTCAGCGGCATCGTCCGCGCCTGGTTCGCGGGCGGCGGCGGCACCGGCGTCGCGGTGATGGCGGCGATCGCCGCGCCCGGGATCTCCGGACGGACCATGCGCACGGTCGAGCGTGCGACCGGTCCCGGCGGGCGCGAAGAGCCGCCGCGCGCCTCGGGCGACGCGACGGGCGGAGGCGCCGACGAGCGGTGCTTCACTTCGAGCGACCGCTCACTCTCGACGACACGGTGGACGATCTCGTCCTTCGACGGGTCCTCCGGCGTGACGGGCGGCGCCGCCTCGGTCCGGGCGGAGCTCCACCCGGAATCGAGATTGGTGAGCCGCACATGCGCGCTCTTCGGGTCCCGGTCCGCCATGGTCGCGAACCCAGAACGTATCGTCCATGGCCGGGCATTTCCAGGAAGCGCCGCCGCTCAGCCGGGAGAGCTCTGGGGACGCTTGCCGTCACCTTTGCCGGCGGTGAGCAGCGGCGGTGTGGCGCGCGGGATGACGCCGACGACCGGTAGCAGATCGAGCCGCTCGAGGTCCGCCCGGCCGTGGATCCGGTCGTCGAAGAGGGCCGACGCGACGGCGGTGAGGAGCGCGAGGACGAAGCACACGGCGAGCGCGATCCCGAGCAGGATCGACCGCGGCCGCGAGATCGCGTGAGTCGGCCGGTAGGCAGGGTCGAGGACCGACACCTGGATGTTCCGGTCGTTCGTGGCCGAGCTCGCGGAGATCGACGCCTTGAACTGCTTGTCGTCGAGCTGGCGCTGGCGCTCACGCGCGTCGGCGACCTCGCGGGCGAGCCTTCGGTACTCGACCGAGAGCGTGACCGACGCCTCCTGCATCGGCGGGAGCGTGGGCGCCGGCGCCGCCGAGCCGGCCGCCTTCGCGGCTGCGAGCTGCTGGCGGCGCGCGGCGATCTGGGCCTGGAGGCCCGCGAGCTGCTGCCGGAGGGCTTCCCGCTCCGCTTCCGTGCGCTGGACCGGCGGCTCCTCCGGCGGGGGCGTCGCGGCCTGCGCCGCCTTCGCCGCTGCCGCCTCGGCCTCCTCCGCCGCGCGGAGCCGCGCGCGGGCGGCCGCGACGTCCGGGTGCTTGTCCGTGTACTTTGCAAGCTTGTCGGCGAGGTCGCGGCGCGCGGCCTGGAGCTCGGGGGACTCGGGGCGCGGCGCGGGAGGCGGCGTCGCCGGTCGCGGCGTGCCCGCGGACGCGGCGAGGTCACGCTCGATCTTCGAGGCCCGCGCTTCGAGGTACGCGAGCTGCGGATCGCTCGACACGATCCCGGTCGTCCCGGACGGGCGCGAGCCCGGGGGCGCCGTCGTCTGGCCCTGCGACTCGAGCGCTGCGATCCGCGCGAACTCGGGATGCGACGCGAGGAAGCTCGCGAGCGCGGCCTCCTTCGTCTTCAGATCGATCTGGTTCCGGTCGCTCTCGGCGTCGACGAAGGCCTTGAGCGCCTTCGCCTGCTCTGCGCGCCGTCCGGCTGCCTCCTTCACGATGCAGTCGGCGAGCCGCTGCGTCACGTCCTGGACCTCTTCCGGGCTCCCGCCCTGGTAGGAGATCTCGAACGTGTCGCCCTCGCGCGCGCGGAAGGTGATCTTCTTGCGCATCTCCTCGACCGCATCGACCATCCCGCGCTTCTCGACGAGCGCGTCGTAGGCGTGGACCTCCGTGATGATCGGCTCGAGGCTCGCCCGCGAGAGGAGCATCTCCTTCAGTCGCGCGCCGATGCGCCGGCTCGCTTCGCCTCCGCCGCCCTCACCGGTGAGGTGCGACGTCATGTTGTCCTGGTAGAGGATGACGGTCTCGGACTTGTACGTCCGCGGCCGGGTCAGCGAGAACGGCACCCCGATCGCCGCCGTGACGACGAAGACGAGGAGCGCCCTCCGCCAGAACGACAGGACGCGCGCCGCCATTCCCAGCGCGCGATCGAGCTCTTCTCTCGCGGTCCGCGTCTCGCTCATCGTGCTCTCCCGTGATCACGTCGCGCCGCCTGGAGGCTCTCGCGGAGCCGCGCGGCGCTCTCGTCCCATGAGCCGCCGCCCGTCGCCGCGATGTGCTCGGCATTCCACGTGCGTCTCGCGACGTCGGCGAGCGCGCGACCGAGCGCTTCGGGCGCCTTCGCCGGAACGAGGCGCCCGAGCGCTTCGCTCGTCACGAGCTCGGGGATCCCGCCCACGTTCGTCCCGACGACCGGCCGCCCGCACGCGAGCGCTTCGCGCACGACGTTCGGCGAGCCCTCCGCCCAGCTCGGGAGCGTCACGAGCGTGCTCGCCGCCATCCACACCGGCACCTCCGGGAGGGGCCGTGCGCCGAGGAACCGGATGCGATCCCCGAGCGGTCGGGCGGCGGCCTCCGCCTCCGCGCGCGCGCTGCCGTCGCCGAGGAGGACGAGCGAGAGATCGGGCGCCGCGGCCGCGATCCGCGCGAACGCCTCGACGAGATCGAGCGCACCTTTCGATCGCTCGATGCGACCGACGTAGAGGATGAAGCGTCCGTTTTCAGGCAGACCGAGCTCCACGCGCGCCTTTTCCGCATCGCGGACGTGGAAGAGGGAGGCGTCGACGCCGTTCGGCACGACGTCGATCCGATCGCGCGGCGCCCCGAGCTCCGCGGCCTTCTCGCCGAGCGCGCGGCTCACGGCGACGACGCGGGCCGCGCGCGGCAGCGCGAGGGCGAGGTTCGCGCGCGGGCCCCGCATCTGGCCGATCACGTTCAGGTCGGAGCCGTGGGCCTTGATCACGGCCGGCACGCCGAGGAGCTTCGCGAGCGCCACCGCCGCCGCGCCGTCGGGATACGCCCACGATCCGAGCACCACGTCGACCCGCCCGCGCCGCGCGAGCACGTGAGGGACGAGCGAGGCCGCTTCGAGCGCACCCGAGAGCGCGGCTCCGTAGCGAGGAACATAGAAGACGCGGGGGTGGTAGACCGAAAGGCCGTCGATCTCGTCCCGCGCCGGGACCGCCGCGAGGCGGCCCGCGTCCGTCCGGTCGCCGAGCGCGGCCGCGAAGGGAAACCACGGGATCGTGGCCATCACCTCGACCTGGCAGAGGCGCCCCAGCGCCGCGAACTGCTGCCGATTGAACGGTGAGGAGAGCGGCTCGAGCGCATTCGGGAAGATCCGCGTGATCACGAGGACGCGCAGAGGGTCCGTCACCCGTCCGGGCGACACGGACGGCGCCCGCCGGTCCGCGCTGGAGACGGGCGGCGGCAGGGGTCCGATGACCATCGCGGGAAGCATAACGCGACGCCGACGAAGGCCGCCATGGGTGCTATCGTGGAACCCGCTCGCATGGACCGACGTCGCGCTCTTCCACGGAAGTTCGCTCTTGGCACTTTCGCGCTCGCCGCGCTCGTCGCGCTGGCGACGAGCTCGCTCGGGTGCGGTTCGTCCGTCGCCTACGACTACAAGCGCGAGCCCGACCCGCGCCGGCACGAGTACGTGATCGGACCGCTCGACCGCCTCTCGGTCACGGTCTGGAAGAACCAGGAGCTCTCCGGCGAGGTGCCTGTCCGTCCCGACGGCATCATCACGCTGCCCCTCATCGGCGCGGTGAACGCGGCGGGGCGGACGCCGACCGATCTCCAGGGCGAGATCGCGAAGCGCTACGGCGAGTTCCTCCGCGCCGAGGAGATCGTCGTCTCGGTCGGCATCGTCGCGGTGAACAGCTACTCGTTCACGGTGACCGGCAACGTGGAGCACGCCGGCGTCTTCACCTCCGCCAACTACCTCACCGCGATCGACGCGCTCGCGATGGCCGGTGGCCCGAACCGCTTCGCCGGCGACCGCCTCTACATCGTGCGCGGCTCGCCTTCGCGGCGGATCCCGATCGACATCGGCCGCGCGACCTCCGGGGATCACCCGGAGGAGAATCTCGTCGTCCTTCGTGGCGACATCCTGCTCGTCCCCTGAGCGCTACACGAGGTCGGTGATGCAAACGACGGCGTTGGAAGGTCTCTCGCGTCTCCACCTCATCATGGGCGTGCAGTGCAACGTGCGCTGCACGATGTGCTACCAGACCGACTTCAGCCCGAAGTTCAACATGCCGGAGGTCCTCTACAAGGAGAAGCTCCGGGACGCGTATCCCCACGTCACGTCGGTGAAGCTGCAGGGCGGCGAGCCGACGATCATGAAGAACTGCAAGGAGGCCGCGCTCCTCCTCCGTGATTTTCCGAAGGCGAAGATCACGCTGATCACGAACGGCGTCCTGATGGACGACTTCTGGCACGAGACCGTCGTCGAGCAGGGCGGCCACCTCGCCGTCTCGATCAACGCGGCGACCGCCCCTGCCTACGAGAAGATCGTCATCGCCGGCGACTACAGCCGCGTCATCAAGAACCTCGAGCGCGTGCTCGCGAACCGGAAGGGCAAGACGCCGTCGGTCGCGATCAGCGCGGTCATCCTGAAGGAGAACTTCCGGGAGATCGCGGCGCTGATCGAGCTCGGCGGCAAGCTCGGCGTCGACTGGGTCGAGTTCATGGTCGATCCGATCGTGACGTTCGCCGGTCTGCCCGCGCGGAGCGAGATCCTCGCCGAGATGCAGCGCGCGGTGGAGGCGAAGGCGAAGTACCCGGGCCTCGGCGTCGTCGGCCTCGACGACTTCGGCGACAAGTTCGCGTTCCCGATCCGCTTCGACGGGCCGAAGGCGCCGAAGAAGCCGATGTGCGGCGCGCCCTTCAACAACATCGTCGTCGACTGGGACGGCACCGTCCGCGTGTGTTGCAGCACGTGGGTCGAGATGGGCAACCTCTACAAGAAGTCGCTCGCGGAGATCCTCGAGGACCGGCCGGTCAAGACGTTCCAGAAGAAGATGCGGAACGACGACTACGTCTGGTGCTCGCCGAACTGTCCCGACAACGCCTCGCCGACGAAGCTCTCGCTCGCGCACAAATACGCGTACGAGCTGAAGCAGGACCCGAAGCAGTTCGTCCGGAAGGTGGAGCAGAAGATCAAGCAGGTCCAGGGCAAGTGGGTCACGATCCGGAACAAGAAACGCTCGAAGCCGCTCGAGGACCGTAAGGTCCGCCTCCCGGTCGTGAAGGCGCAGAGCGCCGAAGAAGCGGGCGACCGCGAAGACTGAGTCGTGGAACGGCAGTCGATTCACCCGAGCTGGCTCGATGCGGGCCGGATACCTTCGCTCGACGGTCTCCGGGCGATTGCTGTCTCACTCGTCGTCTTCGACCACGTGATCGAGAGCAAGCTCTCGCGCGAGCACCACCTCGCGCACGAGATCGCCAAGGCGTTGAGCGACGTCGGCGTCGACACGTTCTTCGTCCTGAGCGGCTTCCTCATCACGACGATGCTCTGCCGCGAGCGCGATCGCACGAAGGGGATCTCCCTGCGTGCGTTCTACACGCGTCGTGCGCTCCGCATCTTCCCGGCCTTCGTCGCCTACCTGCTCTTCGTCGCGTTCCTCGGAATCGCCGGCGGCGTGCAGATCGGCCGTGGTGACTGGCTCGCCGCGGTCACCTACACGATGAACTTCCGGTCGAGCCCGGCCTGGGAGGTCGGCCACCTCTGGAGCCTCTCGATCGAGGAGCACTTCTATCTCCTCTGGCCGCCGCTCCTCGCGATGATGGACCGTCGTCTCGCGACGCGCCTGATGGTGGGGCTCCTCGTCCTCGAGCCGGTCCTCCGCCTCCTCGTCCTCGGGCTCGCGCCGAGCGAGGCGTCGATCGTCGAGCTCTGGACGCCGGTGCGCACCGACGGGATCGCCGCCGGGTGCCTCCTCGCGCTCGTGAGCCGGGACCCGCGCGGTCTCGCTCTCCTCGATCGCGCGGCGGAGAAGTGGCACCTCGCGTTCCTCGCGCTCGTCCTCGCCCTCGTCGGAAGCTTCGTGTCGGGCAAGGTCGACGTCGGCGTCACGCCCACCGTCGTCGCGCTGTCGCTCGCGGTCCTCCTCTGGTGGGCGCTCCGGCTCGAGCCGCGCTGGCTCACCGGCCGCGTGATCACCACGATCGGGCTCGGCTCCTACAGCATCTACCTCTGGCAGCAGGCGTTCCTGAGCCCGCACGTCGGGTGGTGGACGTCGCTCCCGCTCTCGCTCGTGCTCGTCGGGGTCGCCGCTGCGTTCTCGTATCGCTTCATCGAGCAGCCGTTCGTCCGCATCAAGGACCGGAAGCCGGCGCCCGGCGCGCTCACTCGTCTTCGTCCGCCGCTGTGAAGTGGGGAAGGGCGCGGCGCGGGTCCTCGCTCGCCGCGCGCCAGCGTCCGAAGATGGGCCGCTTCGTGCGCTCGAGGAAACCCGCCTCGCGGAATCCGGCGAGGCGCTCCGGCGGACCTGCGTAGGTGAACGAGACGCTCTCGTGCCCACGCAGGCTCGCCGCGAGGACGAGCGCGTCGACGGGCGCGCGATCGATGCCGCTCGCGGCGTCGCGTGCCCAGTAGTCGCGCACGTGGAGCGTCCCCTTTTCGTCGGCCTCGCACGCGAACCACGCGCGGAGGTGCGACCGGTCGCGCCGATCGCTCACGAGGAGGTACTCCGTCTTGGCGACCGGCGCGTCGTCGAAGCGCCACTTCAGGAAGGCCGCGTCGCGGATCGCGATCGGGACGTCGCCGTGATCCGACGAGGACCACAGCTCGTCCATCCGCGGGTCGACCGTGCGGCGCCATTCGAAGCGGAGGTGACGGAGGGCGGGGAGCGCGCGGACGACCGGCACCGCGTCGAGGAGGAGGCCGGCCGGGATCGCGGCGAGCGAGGGAACACGCGGCGGCAGCACCTTCTCGACGTGCCGCCGGTGTCGGAGGACGCGCACGTAGCGGACGATCTCGCCGAACGACGCGTAGCCGACGCGCTTGAAGACGGGGGCCGCCTTCGGGTTCGGGAACCCGTAGAGCAGATCGAAGCGCGCGTGCCCGGTCGCGAGCAGCGCCTTCTGGAGCGTCAGCGCTGGACCGAGTGACCGGTGGTCGGTCGCGACCGCGAGATCGACGAGGACGCCGGCCGAGAGCGGCCGGCCCCGCCAGACGAAGCGCCGCGGGCCGGCCGTCGCGACCCCGACGTACGACTGCGACGGCTCGTGGCGGAGCAGCTCGACGGCGGGCACGCCCCACGGACAGCCGAGATAGAACCAGTCGTACTTCGAGCGCATCCGGTCCTCGCGTCCGAGGTTGCCGCGCCAGATGCCGAGGACGACGTCGCGATCGCTCTTCGGATCGCCTGCCTTCGTGACGTATGCGCTCACGCGTGCGAGCCGAGCTTCGAAGACTCCGCGACGAGCACGGGCGGCATGTGGAGGTACTCGGTCGTCCGGCGCTTCGTCACGATGTCCGTGTAGACCGCCTCGGCCTTCGGCGTGTCGATCTCGAGGACGCGTGCGAGCTCGGAGGCGGGCACCTCGTGCTCGAACGCCCAGAGCGCGAGGTCCATCGCACGGTAGGGGAGCGCGAAGTAGAACTCGTCCTGGCCCTGCGGGAGGCTGTACGTGTCCGTCGTCGGGATCGCCGCGCAGACGCGCTCGGGGAGGCCGAGATGGCGCGCCATCCCGTAGACCTGGCTCTTGTAGAGATGCGCGATCGGCTTCACGTCGGCCGCGCCGTCGCCGTTCTTCACGAAGAAACCCTGGTCGTACTCGAGGCGGTTCGGCGTGCCGGTGACCGCGTAGTTGAGGCGGTCCGCGTGGTAGTACTCGAGGTTCTTCCGGATCCGCTGCTTGAAGTTCGTCGCGGCGACGATCTGGAGGTACTCGTTCAGACCGAGGCGCCGCTCGACCGTCTCGCCGCTCGGCGCGCGCGCGACGAGATTGAAATGGTTCACGCGGCCCTCGGTGCCGCCGGCGATGACGATCTTCCACTTCCAGCCCTCGCCGAACTCGGGGAGGGTCTTCTTCACCGCCGCGTCGCGCGCCGCATAGCAGCCGATCGCGGCAAGAGCAGGGGCGATATCGAAGACGTCGTGGCGCACCTTCAGGTGCTCGACGAGCGCTTGCGCGCGCAGCTTGCTGTCGTCCTGCGAGTCGCGCTCGGGGAGGAAGATCGTGTAGACGCGCTCGGGGCCGAGCGCACGAACGGCGAGCGCGGCGCAGACGGAGCTGTCGATGCCGCCCGACGTGGCGACGACCATCCCGCGCTTGTGCAGCGTGCGCGAGACGATCTCGCGGAGGCGCGTGCAGATGCGGTCGGCTTCCTTCTCGTAGTCGAGGTCCAGGACGTTCCAGCTGAATTGGCTCACGACGACTCCTCCGGCGCGTTCTTCTTCGCGAGCACCGCTCGCTGGACTTTGCCCGATGCCGTCTTCGGTAGCGACGTCACGAGCTCGATGAACTTCGGGATCTTGTAGACGGCGAGGCGCTTCTGACAATGCGCCTTGATGACGTGGGGCTCGATCGACGTCTTCGGGACGACGAACGCCTTGATCGCCTGCCCGAGGACCTCGTCCTCGACGCCGACGACGGCGACCTCGGCGATGCCTTCGAGCTCGTGGATCACTTCTTCGAGCTCGGCGGGGTGGATGCGATGCGCCCCCGTCTTGATCATGTCGCTCCGGCGGCCGGCGAGGAACAGGAAGCCGTCCGCGTCGAGGAAGCCCATGTCCCCGGTGTCCAGCCAGCCGTCCCGGAGGACGCGCGCGGTCTGCTCCGGATCCTTCCAGAAGCCGAGCATGATGCTCTTGCCGCGTGCATGGACGTGGCCCGTCTCGCGCACGCCGGCGCGCGAGCCGTCCTCACGGCGCACTTCGATCGTGACGCCGGGCACCGGGATCCCGACGCCGCCGAGCTTCTCGTCGAGGCGCTCGGGCGGCAGATAGGTGAGGCGCGCGGTGGCCTCGGTCTGCCCGTACATCACGAAGAGGCGCGCATCCGGAAACGCGGCGCGGACCCGCTGCGTGAGCGCGGGAGGCATCCCGCCGCCCGCCTGGGTGAGGTAGCGGAGCGAGCCGAGATCGTACTTCTCGAGCTTCACGCGACTCAGCATCAGCGCGAAGGTCGAGGGCACGCCGGAGAAGCCGGAGACCTTCTCCTTCGCGATCGTCTCGACGACGACGTGCGGGAAGACGAGGTTCGGCTCGATGACGAGGCGCGCGCCTGTCGTCAGATGCGTGTGGAGGACCGAGGCGCCGTACGAATAGTAGAAGGGGAGGACCGTGACGGTGCTGTCTGCCGGCGTGAGCGCGAGATAGCGCACGATCCCGTCCACGTTCGTGGTGAGGTTCTCGTGGCTGAGCATCACGCCCTTCGGGTGCCCCGTCGTGCCGGACGTGTAGAGGACGACCGCGAGGCCCTCCGGGCTCGGCGACGCGGAGGGGAGGCGCTCCTCGGGAAGCGTGAAGCCCGCGTTCTCGACGAGCACGCGCGCGGGCGGCGAAGGCATCGTCGCGAGCGCCGCAAGGACATCGGCATTCCCCGCCTCGAACACGACGAAGCGCGCTTCCGCGTGCGCGAGCCAGCGCGCGAAGTCGGGCGCGCGCGCCTGCGCGTTGAGCGGGACGACGACGCCGCCGGCGAGCCAGGTCGCGTACCAGGCAAAGGCGGCCTCGATCTGATTTCCGAGGATCAGCGCGACGCGGTCACCGGGCTCGAGGCCACGCTCGCGGAGGCGGACCGCGAGCTGCTCGACGGCGGTCCAGAGCTCTCTGTACGTGACGCGTCGCCCGCCGGCCGCGGACGAGGCGAGGGCTTCGCGCGACGGCTCGGCGTCCGTGATCTGCGCGATGCGCCGCAGAAGAACCGAGGCTCCCGCGTCCATCGCCTTCGCCTCAGCTGGCTTGCTTCGCCGCTTCGAGCTTGCGCCCGAGGAACGCGGTCATCGCGTCGATCGACTCGAAGTTCGCGGGGACCATCTCCTCCTCCGCGACCTGGATCGCGAAGCTCTCCTCGAGGTGGGAGATGAGCTCGAGGATGCCCGTCGAGTCGACGATGCCCTTCTTGATGAGCGAGTCGGAGTCCGCGACCGCGCCTTCGTCCTCCGTGAAGAGGAAGTTCTTGAGGACGTAACCCTTGATGACTCGGCGATGGTCCATCGGAATACCCGTCAGGCGAGGGCGCGGACGACGCGCCGGACCCCCGCAGTGAACGCTCTCGGAGGACGGCGGTCAAGCCAGGGCGAGCGAGTCCGCGTGCAGATCAGGCTGCACGAGGACCGCTGCGGACGAAGTGCTCGTCGAGGAGCATCGTCGAGAGGATCCCGACGAACGCCTGGTTGTCGGCGAACCCGGTCGCCTTCCCGGCCCGGCACTTCTCGAACAGCCGCGTCACCGCGAGCGGCTCGAAGTAGCCGGCGGCGCGGATCCGGGCCTCGGAGAAGAGATCCGCGACGTAGTCGAGCGGCTTGCCTTCGAAGAAGAAGCTCGCACTGTCGGGCGCTCGGTAGGG
>JBDHVE010000005.1:0-104073 GCA_039809485.1 Polyangiaceae bacterium
CGCGATCGCGCGCGCGATGTTCGAGCTCGGACTGTCCGCCGGTCACCTCGACGTCGCGCGCTGGGTGACCGCGCTCGAGCCCGAGCTCGCGGCGAGCCCGCGCTTCGCGACGATGGTGGACACCGACGCGACGTTCGTCGACGGCACCCCGACGCCGTTCGTGGCGGTCCAGCAGGCGGCGGCGCGCGCGCGCGGGCGGCGGATGTGGCTCGGCGCGGCCGTCGCCGGGCTCGTGCTCGCCGGCGCGGGCGCCGCGTCGATCGCGCGCGTGAATCCGGCGCTCGCGAGCTCGGTGACGCCGCGCCGCGAGGTCGTCGCGAGCCTCCCCGAGGACGCGAAGAGCGAGAAGCCGGACACGACGGCCTCTCCCACGCCGACGACCACGATCGTCGCGGCGGCTCCTCTCCCGAGCCCGACGCCGACGACGGCGCGTGCACCGACGAGGGCCGCGCCGCGCCCGCGTCCCGCGGCGGCACCTCCGCCGGCGCGCCGTCCGGCGGCGCGGTCGTCCGATCCGTTCCCCGAGGACCCGACGGCCGACGACCTCGCCACCGCCCTGCGAGAGAGGCGCTGAATGGAGAGGACCGCTCGACGTCTCGCGGCGCTGACCGCTCTCGGATGCGTGCTCGCGCCGCCGGTGGAGGCGCTCGCGCAGGGCCCGGCCGTCGCGCCGGAGTCGGCTGCACGGGCGGATGCGCTCTTCGCCCGCGGCAAGGCGGACATGGCGGCCGGCAGGCTCGGCACCGCGTGCGCCGCGTTCGCCGAGAGCCTCGCGCTCGACCCCGCGGAGGGGACGCTGCTCGCGCTGGCGCTCTGCCACGAGAAGGAGGGCGAGCTCGTGCTCGCTTACACCGAAGCGCGTGACGTCGTCACGCGGAGCGACCGTGAGGATCGGAAGAAGGTCGGACGCGCGGCGATGGCGCGGATCGAGCCGCGGATCGGTCGCCTCGTCGTGAGCACGAACGCAGCGAGCGCCGCGTGCACGGCATCGCTCCGGATCGACGACAAGCCCGTCTCGGTCGAGATCGGACGCGAGCTCCCTCTCTCGGCCGGCGACCACCGACTCACGTGTGACGTCGGCGGCCAGACCTGGAACGGGGCGCTCCTGACGCCTGCCGGCGTGGTGACGTCGTTCGCGGCGCCTACGCCGGACGCGGCGCCTCCGCCGTCCGAGCACACGCCGGCGAAGGTCACGGTCGAGCTCCGACCGCCGGACACGAAGCCGACCTCGAACGCGCCGGTGTTCCCGTGGGTGCTCGGCGGCGTCGGCGTCGCGGCGCTCGGCGCGGGCGCGTTCTTCGGCGTCCGCGCGCTCGACGGCTGGAGCACGGTCGAGTCGAAGTGCGACCCTGCCGCCTGTCGTGATGCGTCCGCGACGGAGGACGCGCGCGCGGCGCGAACGAACGCGAACATCGCGAACGTGGCGGTCGTCGCCGGCGCCGTCCTCGTCGGGACGAGCATCGTGCTCCTCGTCACGCACAAGAGCGAGCCGGAGAGCCGGGTCGCACGAGCGCTCCTCGGAGGCGGTCGTGTCGCGTTCTGATCCGCGCCTCGCGCGCTTCGGCACGCTCACCCTCCTCGCCGCCGTCGCGGGGTGCGCGGAGATCGCCGGGATGCAGGACGTCGTCGTCGTCGAAGAGGTCTCCTCCGACGCGGGACGTTCGCCGGAGAAGACGACCACCGACGCAGGCGCGGCGACCTCCACCGAGCGCGAGCAGCCGGTCACGGACGCAGGCGCCAAGACCACGACCGCTGACGCGGCGGTCGACGCGGGCCCGTCCAACTGCTCCGGGATCCGAGCATCGGTCTGCGCGGACCCGGATCCCTACGGCTCCGGGCGCGGCTTCGGCTGCTCCGACGAGTGCGACTGCGCGCCGAACCTCTGGTGCATGCCGTACACGACGTACTCGCCTGCCGGCCGGTGCTGCGCGAACGCGCCGTGCGGATCGCCGTGCAGCTCCGGCTGCGACTGCGGCTCGGGCCAGTGCGTCGCGGGCAAGTGCCTCTGAATCACCCGACCGCTGCACGCGCTGCGGTCTGCCGCTCCTCGTCGAAGTAGCGCTCGAGCGCGTCCTCCAGCGTCGGCATCAGCCCGACGCGCTCGCTGCCGAGCGCGACGCATCGCGGGCGGGGCGCAGGCCACCCGAGCTCACCGGACGTCCGCGGCACGACGCGGTCCATCGGCGCGCCGCCGAGCTCGGCGGCGAGCTGCGCGAGGTGCGCCCAGCTGATCCGACCACGGTTCGCGAGGTGGACGACCCCTCCCGCGCCGTCGACGAGCAGCGTCACGGACGCGTTCGCGAGGTCTGGCACGTAGGTCGGCGACACCTCGAGGTCCGATGCAGGATACACATGTCTTCCGGTCCGCAGCGCGGCGAGCGTCGTCGTCACGAAGTTGTACTGGTCCCACGGCCCGAAGAACGCCGCGGTCCGGATCACCAGCGCGTCCGGGCACGCTTCGAGCACGGCGCGCTCCGCGCGGACCTTCGCGCGCCCGTACTCGTTCTGCGGCGCGGGCTCGTCCGACTCGACGTAGGCGTCGCCTTTCCGTCCGTCGAACACGAGATCGCTCGAGTACGTCACGAGCTTCACCCGCGCGCGCGCGCATCCTTCCGCGAGCGATCGTGCGACGGCGACGTTCTCGCGCGTGCAGCGCGAGGGGTCCCGCTCGGCGTCGTCCACCCGGACGTCGCCGGCCGCGTTGATCACGGCCCACGGCCGATAGGCCGCAATCGCGGTGGCGACGGCGTGCGGGTCGGACGCGTCGAGCTCCGCGCGCGTGAGCGCGAAGAGCGGGATCCCGCGTGCCTCGAGCACGCGGACGAGCGCGCTCCCGAGCGTCCCGCGCGCACCGACGACGAGCACCGGCGGAACGCGTAGCCGCGCCGCGAGCTGATGGACCTGGCCGTGGACGGGATAGTGGAGCCGCTCGTCACGACGCCACCACCCCGGCGCATGCGCGAGGGGGTGCGTCGTCCG
This sequence comes from Polyangiaceae bacterium, assembly GCA_039809485.1. Lineage (GTDB taxonomy): Bacteria > Myxococcota_A > Polyangia > Polyangiales > Polyangiaceae > Labilithrix. The sequence goes on from JBDHVE010000005.1 coordinate 2,980, forward strand.
CCCCGTCGCCGCGAGCTCCTTCGCGACGCGCGCGAGCGCCGTCGGCCGGACCACGCCGGAGCGCACGTCGAACAGGCCGGGCTCGTAGCTCCCGCGTTCCTGCGTGCAGAGGCTGTCCCAGTCCTGGGCGCCGAACACGGACCACGCGGTGACCGCGCGGAGGTCGACGCCCGAGGCACGGAGCGCCGAAGCGGCCCGCCATGCCTCCTCGAGCCAGCGGATCTGCTCCTCGGGCGTGCAGCCGAGATGCACTTCGGTCACCGCGAGCGGCAGGCGATAGCGCTCCCACACGACACGAAGGAGCGCCTCGTGCCCGCAGATGCCGTGCGCGCAGACGCGAACGGCTTCGATGTCCGCGTAGGCGTCACGCCCGTTGCCGCCACGCACCTCGGATGGATAGCTCGCGACGCGCTCGTCGAGGAAGCGGTCGCTCGTGAGGTAGTAGTTGAGCCCGACGACGTCCGGAGGGCACGGGTGGGCGGCGAGCTCGTCGAGCACCTCGCACGGCGCGCCTTCCCCTTCGAGCCAGCCGCGGAGCGGATGCGAGGCATCCACCCTCCCCGTCAGGAGGTCCAGGCTGAGGAAGCGTCGCTCGTTCTCGTGCTCGGCCTGGTAGGCGAGACGAGGGGTCGCGTAGACGGTGCCGAGGTCCTCCGTCTGTACGAGCCGTGCGTCGAGCGTCACCTCGCGGATCGCCTTCATCGCGGCGCGCGTCGCGAGCACCTCGACGAGCAGCGCGCGCACGAACGCGCGCGCGCTCCGCTCGTGCGGATACCAGTGCCCGTACATCGCGGAGAAGCGCGCCGTCGTCCCGGGCTCGTTCACCGGCGTGAAGTCCTTCACCCACGGATAGCGCTCCGCGACCGCGCGCGCGTAGGTGGCGAGGCCGATCACGAAAGAGTCCTCGAGGAGGCTCGTGCCCACCGGACCGCTCCCGTGGTGGACGAGACCGACGATCGGTCGGAGCCCGAGCTCGCGGCATCGCGCGAGCCCGCAATCGGCGAAGCGGAAGTCGGCCGTCGCGAGTCCCTCCGGCGCAGTCCGCTCCCAGACGACGGGGAAGCGGATCGCCTTCGCCCCGAGTGCCGCGATCGCGTCGAGATCCGTCTCGCGCTCGAGGTGGCCGGTCATCTCGAGCTGGTCGACGTAGCGATCGCCGACGCGGATCATGCTGCACTCGGCGCCCGCCCACAGCTCGAGCGTCATCGACGTACCTCTTCGAGGTGGCGCTCGGGCGCGAAGACGACGTCGGAGGGGACGAGCACCCTGCCCTTCGAACCGTACGCGCGCGCGATCCGCGCCGCGGCCTGCCCGCCCCGTCCTCGCTTCGCGAGGACGACGATCGCGCCGCCGAAGCCCCCGCCGGTCATCCGCGCGCCGAGCACGTCGGGGTCGTCCTGCGCGAGGGTCACGAGCCGGTCGACTTCGGGGACCGTGACCTGGAAGTCGTCACGGAGCGACGCGTGCGAGGCGTCGAGCAAGCGGCCGAGCGCCACGACGTCGCCCTCCCTCATCGCGCGGACGGCAGCGAGCACGCGGGCGTTCTCGGTCACGACGTGGCGCGCGCGGCGACGGATCGGGTCCGGCAGCCCGTCTGCCCGCGCCGGATCGTCGACGTCACGCAGCTCGACGACGCGGAGCGCTTCGGCCGCCTTCTCCACCTCCGCACGACGCGTCGCGTAGTCGCCGGCGGCATGGTCGTGCGCGATGCCCGAGTCGATGACGACGATCTCCACGTCGTCCGGGATCGGGACTCGCTCGTACGAGAGCGTCCGCGTGTCGAGGAAGAGCGCGGTCGTCGCGTCGGCGAGGCTCGCCGCCATCTGGTCCATGATCCCGACCGGCGCGCCGACGAACTCGTTCTCGGCCCGACGCCCGAGGCGCGCGATCGTGACGTCGTCGAGGTTGAAGCGAACGAGCTCGCGCAGCGCGCGGAGGAGCGCCACCTCGAGCGCCGCGCTCGAGGAGAGACCGGCGCCGACGGGCACGTCGGACGCGATCGCCGCGTCGAAGGCAGGCACGTCGATCCCCGACTCGCGGAGCGCCTTGACGGTGCCCTGGACGTAGTCGATCCACGAGCCCGCCTTCTGCTCGCGACCGATCTCGAACATGACCGGCATCTTCGTGCCGAGGTTCGCGCTGACGACGCGGCAGACCTCGTCCCCGCCTCCGGCGCGCGTGATCGCGACCTCGGTGCGCTGCGGGATCGCCATCGGCAGCACGAACCCACCGCTGTAGTCGGTGTGCTCGCCGATCAGGTTGACGCGCCCGGGCGCGCTCGCGAGCACGTCGGGGGACGTGCCGAACGCGCGCTCGAAAGCGGCATGCGCGGCGCTCGTGCTAGGCACGACGCACCTCGCTCTGCATCGACGCGCGCGATTGTCCTTCGAAGGACACCGGCACAGCGACGAGCTCGCGCGCCTTGTCCTCCGGGAACGTGTCGGCCGTGAACGCGCCGGCGCCGATTTCGCTGCCGGCGAGGTACTTGAGCCGGCCCTTCATGCGGAAGTAGGAGTAGATCTCGATGTGCACGTGCGCCTCCGGGTGCAGCTTCCCGTCGACGGGCGCCTGGTGGACGACCATGACGTAGGGCATCGGCACGCCCCAGAGCCCGTCGAGCTTCATGAGCACGGTCTTGAGCGTCCGGGCGAGCCCGAGCCGTTCTTCGGGCGAGAGCTCCACGAGCGTCGCCGCGGGACGTCGTGGCATCACCCAGACCTCGTACGCGTACCGCGCGAACGCAGGGACGAACGCGAGCGCGTGCTCGTCGACATGGACGAGGCGTGCCCCTTCGCCGAGCTCCGCATCGGCGAGCGACGCGAGCAGCGGCCGCTTCTCGCGGTCGTGGTGCGCGCGCATCATCTCGAGCTCGCGCGCGGGCACCGGCGGGACGAAGGGATACGCGTAGAGCTGGCCGTGCGGGTGGTGCAGCGTCACGCCGACCTCGACCCCGCGGTTCTCGAATGGCATCACGTACTGCACGTCGTCGCGCGCGCCGAGCTCGCGCGTGCGATCGGTCCAGGCCGCGAGGACCATCTCGACATGCCAGAGCGGCAGCTCACCGAGCGATCCCTTCTGCGCCTGCGTGTAGACGATGACCTCGCACGCACCGCGCGCGGGCAAGGTCGGGACGATCGCCTTCGGCGGATCGTGCGCGCCCTCGTAGAGCGTCGGGAAGCGGTTCTCGAAGACCGCGACGTCGTACGAGCCGACCGGGAGCTCCGTCGGGTTCTGCGGATCGGTCGTCGGCGCAAGCGGGTCGTACTCGGCCGGCGGGAGGAACGTCCGCGTCTGGCGGTGGCCGGCGTAGGCGACCCACTCCCCTCGCAAAGGGTGCCAGCGGAGGTGCGGGTTCGGCGTGACGCCTTCGCCCGGCGAGGGCGCGGCGATGTCGCCTTCGATCGGCTCGCGGCCGTAGAGCCAGAGCTTCCGTCCGTCGGGCTTGGTCAGGACGCGCCGGTGGAGGCTCATCGCGGCGCCCCTGCGCGCTCGGTGACGCCGACCTCGGGGTGGATCGTGGACGCGGGAGGCTGGCCCTCGCTCGGATCGAAGCCGTGCTCACCCATGTTCGCGCGGCGCATCTCTTCGAGCGGGAACTTCGGCGTGCGGTCCGCGCGGAGCAGGCCGTTGGCCTCCTGGTACGTGTCGGTGAGCTGCGTGTAACAGAACCCTGCGAGCACGGGCGAGCTGCGCACGGCATCGAGGAGGCGACGGTACTTGCCGCCGAAGTCGCGCGTGCTCGTCGTCGAGTAGCCCCACGTCCCGGGCGCGTCCTCCGACACGGCGATGCCGCCGAACTCGGAGAGGACGACCGGCATCCGCGTGGCGAGGCCGTTCTCGGCGAGCACGAGCGCGCGTCCGCCCGGCCGCTCGCGCTCGAGGATCTTCGGCAGCGCCTCGACCGTCGCGTAGCGCTCGCGGATCCGGTCCGGATTCGCGTCGTAGTCGTGGATGCCGAGGACGTCGGTGGCGACGCTCTCCCAGCCGTCGTTGCCGATCACGGGACGCGTCGGGTCGAGCGTCTTCGTGAGGTGGTAGAGCGCTTCGACGTAGTGCCGCTCCGGCTTGCTGTCGGGCAGGTTCGGCACGCCCCACGACTCGTTGAACGGCACCCAGGCGATCACGCACGGATGGCTCACGTCGCGCCGGACGACCTCGATCCACTGCCGCGTGAGCCGCTCGATCGACGTCCGCGTGAAGCGGTACGCGCTCGGCATCTCCGTCCAGACGAGGAGACCGAGGTGATCGGCCCAGTACAGATACCGCTGGTCCTCGAGCTTCTGGTGCTTCCGCACTCCGTTGAAGCCCATCGCCTTCGTGAGCTCGACGTCCTTCCGGAGCGCGTCGTCGTCCGGCGGCGTGAGCCCCGTCTCCGGCCAGTAGCCCTGGTCGAGCACCATCCGGAGCGTGTAGGGCCGCCCGTTCAGGACGAAGCGCTCGTGGTCGATGCCGAAGGATCGGAGCGCGGTGTAGCTCGCGATCGCGTCGATCACGTTCCCTTCGTTGTCGAGCAGCTCGATGTCGGCGTCGATGATCGTCGGCTTCGTCGGGCTCCACAGGAGCTCGTTGCGGAAGTCGTCGATCCCGGGATCACTGAGCGCGATCCGCCGGTGGACCTCGCCGGCGACGACGGAGTAGCGGTCGTCGGCGAGGAGGACGTCGCCCTCGTGGAGACGCACGGCGAGCCAGAGCCGCTCGCCCGGCGGCGCCTTCACGACCGCGTCCATCGCGATCTCCCAGCGCGTGAGGTTCGGCGTCCAGCGCAGCTCGGAGACGCATGCGCGCCCGATCCGCTCGAACCACGGCGTGAGCCAGATCCCCGTCGTCCGCGGGTACCAGATCGAATGCGGATCGAGCTGCCAGTCCTGCTTCCCGCGCGGCTTCGCGAGGTCGGCCGGGTCGTCCTCCGCGCGCACGACGATCTCGTGCACGCGGTCCTCGGAGAGGAGGCGCGTGACGTCGAAGGTGAACGGCGTGTAGCCGCCTTCGTGCGACCCGGCGAGGATGCCGTCGATCCACACGCTCGCGTAGTAGTCGACCGCGCCGAAGTGGAGGAGGAGCCGCTCGTGCCGCTCGAGCCTCGGGAGCTCGACTTCGCGCCGGTACCAGCAGGCCTTGTAGAGGCCGGTGTCGTGGACCCCGCTCTTCGCCGTCTCGGGCGCGAACGGCACGCGGATGCGTGCGTCGAAGCGCACCTCGCGGTGCGTGCAGGTTGCCTCCGGATCGAGCGCGAACTCCCACGTACCGTCGAGGCTCGTCCACTCGGCGCGGCGGAGGAGCGGGCGCGGGTATCCGGGCGCACCGCTCTCCACCGGCCGCTTCATGGGCCGTCCGCCGAGACCGAGCTGCGCGAGGTGACGTCGCGGCAAGAGACCTCCTTCCCTTCGCGCGGCTCACGCCGCCTGTTCGCGCCGGTGCCCGAGGATCTGGTCGCTCAGCGCGAGCGCCTGCCCGACGACCTGATCCATGTTGTAGTACTTGTATGTTGCAAGCCGACCGACGAAGTGCACGTGCGGGGTGACGTCCGCGAGCGCCTTGTACTTGCGATAGAGCTCGGCGTTCTGAGGGCGCGGCACCGGGTAGTACGGGTCACCGCCCTGCTTCGGGATCTCGTAGACGACGCTCGTCTTCGGGTGCTCCTGGCCGGTGAGGTACTTGAACTCGGTGATGCGCGTGTACGGGTGCTCGTTCGGGTAGTTCACGACCGCCCCCGGCTGGAAGACCGGCCTGTCGTGCGTCTCGAAGACGAAGTCGAGCGAACGGTACGGGAGCTCGCCGTAGCGGTAGTCGAAGAACGCGTCGACCGGGCCCGAGTAGATCAGGCTCGCGAACTTCACCTCGGACACGAGGTCACGCCAGTCGGTGTTGAGGACGATCCGGATGTTCGGGTGGTCGAGCATGCGCTCGAACATCCGCGTGTAGCCGTGGAGCGGCATCGCCTGGAACTCGTCGGTGAAGTAGCGGTCGTCGCGGTTCATCCGCGCCGGCACGCGCGCGGCGACGGCCGCGTCGAGCTCGCTCGGGTCGAGCCCCCATTGCTTGCGCGTGTAGCTCCGGAAGAACTTCTCGTAGAGGTCACGACCGACCTTGCCGACGACGGCTTCTTCGCTCGTCTTCGGGTGGCCGATCTTCTCGGCGCGCTCGGCGAAGAAGGCTTCGACGTTCTGCTCGTCGAGATCGAGCCCGTAGAGCATGTTCACGGTGTCGATGTTGATCGGGAACGGCAGGAGCTTCCCGTCGACCTGCGCGAGCACGCGGTGCTCGTACGGACGCCAGAGCGTGAACTGCGAGAGGTAGTCGAAGATCCGTTTCGAAGCCGTGTGGAAGATGTGCGGCCCGTACTTGTGCACGAGCACTCCGGCGTCGTCGTAGTGGTCGTACGCGTTGCCGCCGATGTGGGGGCGTTTATCGCAGATCATCACCTTCTTGCCGGAGGACGCGAGTCGCTCCGCGCAGACCGAACCTGCGAAACCAGCTCCGACGATCAGATAGTCGAACACGGCGCCTCCTCTGCGTCTGATGCGCGCCCGAGCGTGCCCTCGAGCGCGCTGTCGTCGTCGTGCTCTTCCACGAGCTCGAGCGCGGCCTCGATCGCGCGCGACCGACGTTTGATCGCGTCGTGCACGTGCGCGCACATCGCCTGGTACGTCTGGTCCCAGGACATCTGCGCGATGAAGCCGTCGCACGCCGCACGGCGGGCGATGCCGGCGGGCTTGTCCTTCTCCACGATCGCGTCACCGATCGCGCGCACCATTTCCTCCGGTGTCCCGGCGATCCGGACGAGGCCCTTCTCGCCGTACGGCCGGACCACGTCACGGATCGGGGTCGAGACGACCGGGCAGCCCGCGGCGAGGAACTCCGGCGTCTTCGTCGGGCTGATGAAGCGCGTCGCGTCGTTGATCGCGAACGGCATGAACGCGACGTCCCAGCCGGCGAGGTAGGCGGGGAGCTCCTTGTAGTTCTTCTGCCCGAGGTAGTGGATGTTCGGGAGCTTCGGCAGGCTCGCCGGATCGATCTTCACGATCGGCCCGAGGAGCACGAACTGCACCTCCGGCATCGCCGAAGCGACCGCGCCGAGCAGCTCGCGGTCGAGGCGCTCGTCGAGGACCCCGAAGAAGCCGACCCGCGGATGCGCGATCTCCTTCTGGTCCGCGGGGTCCTTCTTGCCCTCCCGCGCCGTGGCGAAGTGCGCGGCGTCGACGCTGCTCGGCATCGCGTGCACGTTCGGATGGTGATTGCGCTTCGCCTCCCAGAGGCTCACGCCGCCGGTGAAGACGACGTCCGCGCGCCCGAACAGCTCCTTCTCGCGATCGCGGAGCGCCGGCGGCGCGCCGTGGAACAGGGAGAGCTCGTCCATGCAGTCGTAGACGGTCGCGACCGACGGGACGTGCCGCGCCCAGCCGAGCGCCATCGGCGTGTACATCCAGAGAAGCGGCGCCGAGATGCGGTGCTGCGCGATCAAGCGGTCGAGCATCGTGCGCTGGAGCTGCTCGACCTCCTCGTGCGATCGGCCGTGGGGAAGATGCGGAACGACGACGTGGAGCCCACCTTCGCTCTCCTGGACGTCTAGGCGGGGGGCCGTCTCGCCGAACATCGGCTCTTCGACGAAGAACACGCGCCGCTCGCGTGCGAACCGAGTCATCAAGTGATTGGGGCGCTGGAACACGAATCCCCAGCGAAGGTGGGACAGACACAGGACGTCATCGAACATACGGAAGCTCCCTCTCCGAGCGCTTCGTGCGCGCGGTCGGACGTGGTGACGGTTCCCCTGCCTCCGATCGGCGGGTGACGGGGGACTCTTCGTGCGCTCCGACGTGGAAGGCCCACGCGTCGGAGACGATTCGTTCGAGAGACGAGCGGCGCGCCTTCCAACCGAAAGCGCCTTCCGCACGCTTCGGGCTGGCGACGAGCACGGCGGGATCGCCCGCGCGACGAGCACCTTCGGCGACCGGGATCGTGCGCCCGGTGACGCGTTCGCACGTCGCGATGACCTCGGCGACGGAGTGCCCCGTGCCGGTCCCGAGGTTGAACGCGCCGCTCGCGCCCCCACGTTCGAGGTACTCGAGGGCCGCGAGGTGCGCGTCCGCGAGGTCCATCACGTGGATGTAGTCGCGCACGCAGGTGCCGTCGTCCGTCGGATAGTCGCGACCGAAGACGGTGATCGCCGGACGGCGCCCGAGGGCGGCGTCGAGGACGAGCGGGATGAGGTGGGTCTCGGGATCGTGTCGTTCGCCGATCCCCGAGTCGGGATCCGCGCCCGATGCGTTGAAGTAGCGGAGCGCCGCGTACGAGAGGCCGTACGCCTTCTCGTAGCTCGCGAGGATCCGCTCGATCGTGAGCTTGCTCTCGCCGTACGGATTGATCGGGCTCGTCGGCTCGTCTTCCGTGATCGGCACCGTCGTCGTGTTGCCGTAGACCGCCGCCGTCGACGAGAGGATGAAGCGCGAGATCCCCGCGTCGAGAGCGGCCTCGAGCAGCGTGATGCTCGAGCGGACATTCCCGGTCCAGTAGAGCCGCGGATCGACGACGGACTCGCCGACCTGGATCTTCGCCGCGAAGTGGATGACCGCGTCGATCGGGAGCTTCTTCAGCGCCCGCTCGAGCACCAGCCGATCACCGACGTCGCCGACGACGAGCGGCACGCCGTCGGGTAGCGCTTCCCGATGACCTGCCGAGAGATCGTCGACGACGACCACTTCGCGCTGCGCCTCGACGAGGCACCGAACCATGTGCGAGCCGATGTAGCCCGCGCCTCCTGTGACGAGCACCGCCATGCGGCGGCCGAGGGGTGCACTGTCCGTGCCCCCACGTGGGACGAGGTCGGCCGCGTCTCGTCGCGAGCGATCCTGCCGCGAAGGGAGCTCGACAGCGACGCAGTCGACCGCGCCCTACGCGGGTGAGTTCGTGTTCCAGCGGCCCGACGCCACGGCCACGCGTCATGCGAGCGCGGGCGCGCGCCGCGCGCGCGCTCGTGCCGCGCTCGCACTCCCCTACCATCGCGCCTCGGATCGAGGCAGTGAGGCGCGACTGTTACTTCTTCTCGAGACGATACGTCTCTTGCCCGAGCTGGAGGACGAGCGCGCCGCCCTTCTCCCCCGGCTTCTCGAGCGTGACCGGAAGGCCACCCACCGGCGGGTCGACGAAGAAGAGGCGCTCGGTCCCGTCGTCGCTCTTCTCGTAGCCCATGCGGCTCGACCACTCACCGACGTCGAGCTTCAGGCCTTCCTTGCCGTTCGTGACGGTGAACGAGCCGAGCCGCCCGTGCTTCCACGTCCCGACGAGCTTCTGCGCGAGCGCCTCCGGCAGCGGCTTGCCGACACGCGCATGCTGCCGCGCCCACTCCTCCTGGTCCTGCTGGAGTGCACGGTCGAGCGTCTTCGCCGACTGCGGCTTGGCGTCGAACGCGAGCTCGATCAGCTTCTCCGTCGCTGCGTCGACGAGCGACGCGCCGGCAGCGGTCGAGTTCGTGAGCACGACGAGGCCGAGGTTCTTCTCCGGCAGCAGCATGAACCGCGTCACGAACCCGAACGTGCCGCCGTCGTGGGTCACCACATCGAGGCCCCGGAGCGAGCTCGTCGCAAGGCCGAGCCCGTAGCCGCCCTTCGCGCCGACCTTCACGCGCGTCTTGCGGCGCTCGAGGAGCGCCTCCTCCTTGAACGCCTGCTTGCCTTCCGGCGTCTTGCCCTTCGCGAGCTCGACGAGCGCGTAGCGCGCCATGTCGTGCGCGGTCGAGAAGACGGCACCCGCCGGCGCGACCGGATTCACGAAGCTCTCGGCGGCGATCGGCAGGATCATCGCGTCCTCGCGCACGCCGACGTACGACGCGCCGTGCGGGGTCGCGACGCCTCCCTTGGCCGAGGGCTTCTTCCCTTCCTCGAACGACGCCGTCGTGTCCTCCATCCCCATCGGGGCGAAGACGTTGGCCTTCATCGCCTCGGCGTAGGCGGCGCCGACCGGCTTGCCCGGCTGCGCGACGCGCGCGGCGAGGAAGCCGCCGAGCGCCGTCATCTGGTTCGAGTACTGGAAGGTCTCGCCCATCGCTGTCGTCGGCTTCACGTCGGCGAACGCGGTGAAGACCTCGTCGGGCTTCCGCGTCGCGTACTCGAAGACCATGTCGAGGTCCCGCCGCGGCATCCCCGTGCACGCGCAGAACGTGTGCGCGACGGTCAGCTGCTTCGTGAGCTCGGCGTCGCCCGTCTTGAACGTCGGGAGCAGCTCGGTCACCTTCGTGTCCCACTTCAGCTTGCCCTGGTCGACGAGGCTCGCGACGAGGAGCGTCGAGAGCGACTTCGTCACGGACCCGATCATGAAGCGGGTGCGCTCGGTGACGGGCTCCTTCTTCCCGCGCTCGCGGACGCCGAAGCCCTTCTCGAACACGATCTTCCCGTCCTGCACGACGGCGATCGCCATCCCGGGCACGTGCGTCTTCTCGCGCGCGCTCTCCATGAAGGTCTCGAACGCGGCGAGGCGCTGCGCGTCGAGCGGGAGCGCCGCCTTCGCGGAGAGGTCCTCCTCCGCGACGCCGGGGACCTTCAGGCCGAGGACGATCTCGCCGACCTGCGCGCCCCGACGCGCGAACGCGGGCGCCTTGCCCTCGAGCAGCGTCGCCCACACCTTCTCGCCGCGTCGACGCAGGTTCATCGCGAAGACGCGCTGCTCGGAGGGCGGGGTTTCGTACACGGTCTCGGCGACCTCGTCCCAACCGGCGACGTCGACGTCGTGGACCTCGCGGAGGACCTTCCCGGGCGCGGTCTTCCCGAGCTTCGTCATCACGATCTTGGCCGCCGCCTCGGTCGAGGGCGCGTCGATCTCGAGGAGCGAGATCGTGATCTCGCGCTCCGGATCCTGGAACGCAAGGCCGCCCTCGATCTCCTTCAGCCACCAGCCCTTCGGGACGCCGAGCTTCGCGCCGCTCGGCAGCGCACGGGTCGCGTCGTCCTTCAGCGCCGCGAACTCGCCTTTCTTCGGCTGCTCGGCGGCCTTCGGCTTCGCGCTCTTCGGCTCGGGCGCATTCGCCGCGCCTCCACAAGCCACGAGACCGAGGACGAGAGCGAGAGCGAGAGCGGGCGTGAGAGTGCGCATCGGCGCGGGAGCATAAGTGGCCGCGGCGGCGGTGAGAAGGCCGACGCCACCGACGAGGTTCGACCTTCGATCGTCAACCTACGAGGACGTGAGTCTTCGGTCTTCAGCTCGGGCTGAAGACTGAAGACTGAAGACTCTCGTCAGAACGTTCCGACCACGCCCACGCCCACCTGCTGCGGGCCCGCTTCCGGCACCACACGCGCCGTCGCCTTGTACGGCTTCGCCGTGCCGCGCGACGCGGACGACGACGCGCTCGGCGCCGTGAGGTAGATGATCGTGCCCGCTGCGAGCGCGACGGTGCCGGACGACACGGCGATGATCGCGTTCGTCGTCGCCTGCTTCGCGCGGTCGTTCGCTTCCGAGGCGCCGTCGGGGCACGGGCCGTTGCAGCGCGCCTGCGAGGACTCGCTGATCGCCTTGCCGCCGAAGTACGCGCCCGCGCCGATGCCGACGATGCCGACACCGCCGAGGACGAGACCGAACGCGCGCTGCGCGCCGCCACGATTGCCTTCCGCCTCGGCGGGAGGCGGCTCGGTGAGCGGCGCGACCTTCACCGGCGCAGCCTTCTTCGCGGGCGCGGGCTCCGCGATCGCGACCGTCGGCTGCGGAGCGTCTTCGAGCTTGTCGACGACGATCTCCACGGTGCCGGCGCCGCGCAGGCGCACGACGTACGAGCGGGCGACCTTCCCCTTCGCCGAGACGTCGACCTTGTGCTCGCCCGGGTCGACCGCGAACGGCGCCCCGAAGTCGTCGTTCGAGATGCGCGCGCCGTCGACCTTCACCTGCAGATCGGCGAGCTCCTGCTTCGCGCCGTCCTTCGGCATCAGGATGACGAGCTTCGCGAGCTGCGGCTCCATGATCCGCGCGCGCTTCTCGGCAGCGGAGGCGAGGTCCTGGCGACCGACCTTGCGGCCCATCTTCGCCGCTTCGTCGAGCTCGGCCCACGCCGTCGCGGTCTTGCCCTGGCCTTCGTGACAGAGGGCGAGCGCGAGGAGCGTGCCCGCGCCCGGATCGAGGCGCTGGCTCTCGGCGAGCTTCGGGCAGGCCTCGTCGTACTTCTTCGCGTCGAGCAGCGCGCGGGCCTCCTTGAAGAGGGCCTCCGCGCGCGGGCCGGGCTTCGCCGCGTCGTCCGCGTGCGCGACACCCGGGAGGGCGGCGAGCGCGAGGGCGAACGCGACGGAGACGGAGAGCTTCTTGCGGTCAGCGACGATCATCGAGGAAACGGCGGAGGTCATCGTCGTGGGCCTTGGTCTCGGGTTTTGCGGGGGCTGCGGCAGGGGCGGTTTCGGGGCGGGCGGCAGGCGCGCTCTGCGCGCGAGCCTTCGTGGCGGGAACGGGAGCGGGCTTCGCCGCGGGCGCGGCGGCCTTCGCGACGGGCTTCGCCGGCGCGAGATCGGTCGCGGCGACGGTCGGCGTGGCGGGAGCGGCTTCGGCCGTGGCGGCGGGCGCGACGGGTCCGGGCAACGTCGCGGTCGAGAGCTCGACGGGCGCCGCCGGCGGTTCGGCTGCAACTTGCACGTTCTCGACGGGCGCGGGCCTCGCGGCCTGCTTGCCGGCGCGCGGCACGAGGATGCCGACGACGATGCCGGCGGCGAGGCAGGCCGCGGCCATCATCGCGCCGCCGACCTTCGCGTTGCTCTTCGGCTTCGGGAGGGTCTGGCCGACGGGACGGGCCTTCACGACCGTCTTCTCTTCCTGCGCCGCCTTCGCGACGGCGAGCTTCGCGTCCGAGGCCGCGTCGGCCTTGCGGGCCTCGGCGAGCTTCGCGTCGGACTCGCGCGCGACGGTGATCGCGCGCTCGGAGGCCGGCGGCGGGATCGTGATCGCGACCGGCGGAGCCGAGGTGGTCGCGCTCTTCTCCTCGTCGTCGTCGACCTCCGCCTTCGCGGCGGCCTTCAACGACTTCGTGCTGACCGTCTTCGGGTCGACGCCGGCGGCGGCGGAGACGTCACGGGTCGACGCGCCGAACTCGACGTCGATCGCGAGCTCGCTCTCGCGGGGCTGCGCTTCCTTCTGGAGGCGCTCGAGCTCGGACCGCGCGTAGCGAGCGGTCACGTCGGTGACGTCGAGCTCGTCGATCGGCGTCTTCATCGCGGCGGGGATCGCGCGCTGGGTCGGGAGGGCGGCGGGCGGGATCTGCGCCGCGGGCATCGCCGCGGTGACGGCGAGCATGTCCGGGGCCGGAGCGAGCGAGGTGCGCGCCTTCGGCTGCGGCGCCGTCACACGCGCGACGATGCGCGCGAGCGACTCGGCCGGCTTCGAGGCGTGCGGGAGGAGGCGATCGGCGACGTCGCGGATCGTCTGCGGGCGGTTGGCGGGATCCTTCGAGAGGCACGCGTCGACGAGCTCGGCGACGGCATCGGGGACGCCGGCGAGCGACGCCTGCTCTTCGCTCGTCACCGAGACGCTGACGGCGGACGGCGTGTCGGCCATGAACGGCGGAGCGCCGGCGAGCATCGTGTAGAGGAGGACGCCGAGGCCCCACACATCCGAGAGCACCGTCGCGGGCGCAGCGCGGTTTGCGAGGAGCTCGGGCGCGCGCATCACGGGCGGACCGAGCGTGCTCGCGTCGATCGGGAGGGTCGCGAGGACGCGCGCGGTCGCGAGGCCGACGAGCTTCACGTTCGTCGGGCGGCCGTTTTCCCAGTCGAGGTGAACCGAGTGCGTGCCGAGCTCGCCGTGCGAGACGTCGAGCGAGTGCGCTTCGAGGAGCGCGTCGCAGACGTCGAGCGCGATGTCGACGGCGTGCTCGGCCTCGAGGGAGTGACCGCCCTCGAGCAACGAGGCGAGCGTCTGCTCGGGCAGGCGCTCCTGCACGACGAAGGGGTGGCCGTCGGACGTGACCCCGACGTGGAGGACGCGCGCGGCGTGCGTGCTCGAGAGCGAAGCGGTCTTCCGCGCCTCGGCGAGGAACTTCAGACGGACGGCGTCGTTGATCTCGTCGCCGACGAGGACGAAGACGTCGGCCTTCGTGTGCTTCGCCGCGATCTCCGCGGCGAGGTGCACGAGGGCGCGGTCTGCGTTCACGAGCGACTCGAGTCGGTAACGTCCGCCGAGCATGTCTCCGACGCGCAGCGTGAGGCCGGGAAGGAGGAGGGCGCGGACGTCCGGACGAGGAGGCGAAGCCGAGAGCGTCATGGGTGTAGGTTGCTGTAGCACCTGTAGGCAAGCGTGGTAGTCGCCTCACGTCGATTTCCTGCAAGCTTTCGAGGTTGCTCGGGTCTTTTGCGGACAACCGTCCTCGGCCGATCGAGGTCTCGCAGCCTCGGGAGCCCGATCGGTGGGATCACGATCGGGCGCCGGCCGCGCCGATGCAGCGAGAGCAGACGAATCCGCTCGCGCGCCGGCAAAATCGTCGACCAATGGCGCATTTCCTTCGGTTGGTGAACACTCGAAGGAAGGTGGGGGTCGCGTCGGGGAAACGCGGCCGTCCTCGTTCATTTCGTGGAGGAGAGAAATGAGGCACTTCGTTCTCGTCGGCGTGGTCACGATCGGGCTCGCCGCCGGTATCGCTTGCAGCACGTCGTCGGGCACCGAAGCGACGAACGACGACGACGCGGGCACGACGCCCTCGCCCACCCCGACGAGCACGAGCACGAGCAGCCCGCCGGAGGGCCCCGCCGGGACGGGCGCGAACACCGGCCTGCCGTGTGACGTCCAGGCCGTGCTCGAGAACCGCTGCATCGCGTGTCACTCGGGCGAGATGGCCGGCGTCGCGCCGCTCCTCAACTACGCCGACATGATGAAGAAGGCCGTGTCGGATCCGACGAAGACGCTCGCGCAGCTCTCGCTCGAGCGGATCAAGAGCACGACCTCGCCGATGCCGCCGAAGCCCGCCGAGGCGCCCGACGCGGACGAGATCGCCGTGTTCCAGGAGTGGGCCGACGGCGGCTTCAAGAAGAACGCGACCGCGTGCACCGACGTCGTCCCCGCCGGAGACGGCGGCACCACGATGGTCGACGCGGGCGGCACCCTCCCCGACGGCGGCACGTGCACGAGCGGCACGTACTGGACGATGGGCAACAACGGCTCGCCGCTGATGAACCCCGGCCAGGTCTGCCAGGCCTGTCACCAGGTCATGGGCGGCCCGAACCTGCGCGTCGCGGGCACGGTCTATCCGACGCTCCGTGACCCGAACAACTGCAACGGCGCCTCGACCGCGAACCTCACCGTCATCATCACCGATGCGCAGAACCGCGAGACGCGCCTGCCAGTGAATGCGGCCGGCAACTTCTTCACCCGCAACAACCTCCGCGCTCCCTACAAGGCACGCGTGACCGACGGCGTGAAGACGCGCGCGATGATGGGCACCGTCACCGCCGGTGACTGCAACCGCTGCCACACGGTGCAGGGCGCGAACGGCGCGCCGGGCCGGATCATGGCGCCCTGAGGTGTCATCGGAACGAAGGCGCGTACTTCTCGTAGATCGCGGCGACGAGCGAGCTGCCGCCGACGCCGCGCTTACCGCACTGCTTTCCGCCACCGCCGACCCACGGCGTGTACGTGTAGAGCACGGCGGTCGCCTTGTTCGCGGGGCGGATCGTGCACGGGTCGAGCGTCGCCTTCGAGCGGCCGACGCCCCAACCCGCGCGCGTCACGCCGTCACGCGCGATCTCCGCGTAGTAGTCCTCGACGAGCTCGGCGGCGCACTCGACCTGGTTCGCGAAGCCCGCCTCGTGACGGCTGCAGCGCGCGCCGTCCGGGCACGCGCACCCGGTCGCGGCCGACAGGTTCCGCGACGTACCGCTCTCGACGAGGCTCGACTCGACCTGGATCCGCGCGAGCATGTAGACGGGGTTCACGCCGTGCTCGCGTGACTCCTCGACGATGACCCGCGCGGCGGAGCGTCCGGAGCGGTCCTTCCACGTCGCGAGGTACGAGCCCTCGCGCTGGAGGAACGACTGCACCTTCTCCGCGGTCACGTTGCGGCCTCCACGGAGCGCGTCGTCCGTGACGAGGGAGTGGACGTCGTGCCGGCGCGAGAGCGCGTCGGCGCCTTCCTCGACGGAATCGGCGTCCTCGTCCGTCTCGGCCGCACAGCCCGAGATCGCCGAGAGCGCGATCGAACCGATCATCAGCATGGGGAGGACGCGCATGTGAGCCCCCCCTTCCGCAACAGGCGTTCCGGCGGGGGCCTCTCCGCCGATCCCCTGCTTTTCCGGCCGAGGATGGACGCGGGCCGCGCCGAAGGAGGTGGGACAAGCAACCACCAGGGGCTTCGTCGACCCGGGCGCATCGCACAGGTTGTCAGCCGCGCTCGGCCTTGTAATGTGCGCGGCTGCGCGAGCGCCGATCCGTGGGTTTCGGGGGTGGCGGCGCGTGAGGGAGGTCAGCGCCGTGTCCATCGTCAACGAGCTTCGTTCGCTTCCGCTGTTCCAGGGAATCCCCGAGGCGCGCCTCGAGCAGTTGGTCTCGGTGTTCCGCACCGTCACGAAGAAGCCGGGCACCGTGCTGTTCGAGCCGGGCGAGCTCGCGACGCACTTCGAGGTGCTCGTGAAGGGCGAGGTCACGCTCGAGGAGGAAGGCGCGGTGAAGCTCACGCTCCGTCCCGTCGCCCCGCTCGGCGAGCTCGGCGCGCTGACGAACATCCCGCGCAGCACGCGCGCGATCGCTGCGACCGACATCGAGGTCCTCGCGGTCCCCGTCGCCGACCTCCACGGCTTCTTCGACGACAACGCCGACATCGGCCTGGTCTTCACGAAGAACCTGCTCGCGATGGTGAGCGAGAAGGTCCGTCGCGATCGCCGCCTCCTCGCGTCGATGAAGCACAACATCATCCGCACGCAGAAGGCGATGAAGGCGATGCGCGAGATCGTGCTCGAGAGCGCAGAGACCGAGCTCTCGAAGCCGATCTTCGAGAAGCTCGAGGACCTGATCCAGAACAACCGCCGCGCGAACTACCGCTGCACGCCGACCGCGTCGTACCCGGCGACGGTCCGCCTCGACGACGGCCGCACGGCGAAGGTCCTCGAGGTCAGCGAGGGCTACCTGAAGGTCGAGGGCGCGCAGAAGGACCTCACGCAGGACCCGTCGTACTGGGCCGGCGTCCTCCAGCTCCCGACGGGCGAAGTGCTCGTCAGCGGCAGCGTCGTCCGCGAGGGCGAGGGCGGCGTCGTCATGAAGCTCGACGGCATGGTCGACGAGTTCAAGGCGAAGCTCGACGCGTACACGACGCAGCTGCAGCTGCTGGATTACGTGGTGTAGCGCCCGCGGAAAACCGGTTGCGCCTCGCGCCGCTCGTCACTACGACGCGGCGCACCATGCGTAGGTCTTCGCTTCTCACCGCCTTCTCCGTCCTCGCTCTCGCCCTCTCGCTGTCGGCCGGCTGCGCTGCTCCGGCGACCGAGGAGGTCGCGACGACGGACACGACGGACGACGAGCTCGTCGCCGCACGCGAGGGCGGCGTCTCGCTCGACGAGGCGCGCGCGATCGTCGCGTTCGCGAAGACCGCATCGCGCGAGGACCTCGAGCACGCGGGCCTGCCGGCCGAAGGCGCGCGCGCGCTCGTGATGGGCCGCGCGACCCGCCGGCTCGTCACGGTGAAGGACGTGCAGCGCATCGTCGTGATGGCCGCACCGGATCTCCGGACGAAGAATGCGGCGCAGGACGCGCTCTGCGAGCAGTACAAGAAGCTCGCCGGCGGCGCGCACATCGCGGCGCTCGTGTGCGGCCAGGGACCGTGCTGGCCCCTTTCGTCCTGGTACGGGTACTGGAGCCGCGTCTATTCGCAGCTCGCCGAAGCGGTCTGCGCGAAGCCGTGATCTCCGGAGCCGGGGTGGCACAACCAGGCACGGCCCGGCGTCGCTGAAAGCCGCGTGATTCCGTGCGCTCGCGCGAGGCACCGAAGATGCTGTCAGGCGGGCCATGACGCGCCGCCTGGTCTCTTCCCTCGCTCTCCTTCCCTTGTTCGCCGTCGCGGTCGCATGCGGCTCGGGCGGCGACGGCAACCTCCAGGATGGTCCCGACGAAGTCGACAACGGCTTCGAGTCCGACGACCCGTCCGGAAAGAGCGCCGCGTCGCAGGGGACCGGCACGTCCGCCGACGCTGGTGCGGCGGGCGCCGCCGAGGCGCCGTCCGCGAACGGCGGCGACAGCAAGGACGCGTCGCGCGCGATCGAGGAAGCCGACATCCTCAAGGTCGACGGCAATCGCCTCTACGCCCTCTCGCGTTACGGCGGGCTCGCGGTCGTCGACATCACCGATCCGGACCACCTGCGCCTCCTCGGTCGCAAGCGCACCGAAGGCATGCCGTTCGAGATGTACGTCCGGAACGGGCGCGCCTACGTCATGATGAACGACTACGGCAAGTGGGTGAGCTCGGGCGGCTCGCGCTGGTACGGGCAGTGGGTGCAGACGAGCGAGATCTTCTCGTTCGACGTCACCAATCCCGCCGCGATCACGGAGCTCGCGCACTACGACGTGCCGGGCACCGTCTCCGACTCGCGAACGGTCGGCGACGTCCTCTACCTCGTCACGAACGAGAACGGCTACTGCTGGGGATGCCAGTCCAAGCCCGGCACGATCGTCACCTCGTTCAACGTGGCGGGCGGCGCAATCGCGAAGGTCGATCAGCTCGACTACCGCGCCGCGGACCAGTCCTATTCGAGCTGGCGCCGCAGCGTGAGCGCGACGAACGAGCGCCTCTACATCGCGGGACCGCAGTGGAACTGGAACGGCAACAGCACGAACGCGAGCTCGGTGATCCAGGTCGTCGACATCACCGACCCCGCCGGCAAGCTCGTGAAGGGCGCGGACGTCCCCGTCGCCGGCCAGATCAACAGCCGCTGGCAGATGGACGAGCACAACGGCGTCCTCCGCGTCGTCAGCCAGTACGGCAACGGATGGGTCGGTCCGAACGGCAGCATCAACCCGCGCGTGCAGACGTTCCAGATCGCGAGCTCGCAGTCGCTCACGAAGGTCGGCGAGACGGAGCTGATCCTCACGAAGCCGGAGACGCTCCAGAGCGTCCGCTTCGACGGCACCCGCGCCTACGCGATCACGGCGCAACGCACCGACCCGCTCTTCACGATCGACCTCTCGAACCCCGCGGCGCCGAAGCAGGCGGCGGCGCTCGAGATTCCGGGCTGGATCTTCCACATGGAGCCGCGCGGCGACCGGCTCGTCGGCTTCGGCTACGACGCGCCGACGAACGAAGGCACGCCGCTCGCCGTCTCGCTCTTCGACGTCTCCGACCTCACCAAGCCGAAGGAGCTCCAGCGCGTCACCTTCGGCAAGGGCTGGAGCCAGCTCGCCGAGGACCAGGACCGGATCCACAAGTCGGTCCGCGTTCTCGACGAGCAGGGGCTCATCATGGTCCCCTTCGCGAGCTCGGGACGCTGGTGGAACGGCAACTGCGACAAGGGCCAGAGCGGCATCCAGCTGATCGACTTCGGCCGTGACACGCTCACGCTCCGCGGTGTCGCCCCGCAGTACGGCATGCCGCGCCGCGCGTTCCTCGCGAACGATCGCCTCGTCGCGGTCTCTGACCGCAACGTCACGAGCTTCGACGTCACCTCGCGCGACGCGCCGGTGAAGAAGAGCGAGCTCGACATGTCGAACCCCGCCTATCGCATGGTGGAGACCTCGAACCATGTCGTGAGCATCACGAACGACTGGTGGTCGAACGAGGTGATGCTCGCGGTGACGCCGAAGGCGAACGCGGACGATGCCGACGTCTCGGGCAAACTCTCGCTCGCCTCGCTCGCCGACCCGGATCCGAGCCTCTGCTCCGGCTCCTCCGGCAAGTACAGCTGGACGTCGTGGTACACCGCGCGTCTCTTCGCGAACGGCAACACCGTCACCGTCGTCGTCCCGCGCTACACGTACGACTACGGCAACGGCAGCGGAGCCGGCTCGCGCAGCGGCAAGGTGATCGTCGCGACGATCGACATCTCGAATCCGGCGGCGCCCACCCTCCTCGCGAAGACCGACGTCCAGCTCACGACGCGCTCGACCGAAGGCTACTGGGGCGGCTACTGGGGTGACGGCTTCTGGGACGGCTGGGGCTTCTGGTCGTACTACGGCGGCTACAACGCCTCGCTCGTCGCGTCCGGTCAGGGCGCGGTGATGGTCGGCTCGAAGCTCGCGTACCTCGAGGTCGATCACGAGCCCTACAAGGTGCAGACGCCGAAGGGCGAGCGCTGGCAGACGAAGATCCACCGGAACCTCCACGTCGTCGACGTCTCGAACCCGGCGGCGCCGAACGTGAACGCGCCGATCTTCCTCGGCGACAGCCTCGGCACCTCGCCGCTCCACGTCTGGAACGGCTCGGTCATCACCTCGCGCTGGATCCCGTCGAACAAGAACGCAGACAAGGTCCGCTTCTTCATGGACCGCGTCGATCTCACCGGCCCGAGCCCGGTCCGCCAGGCCTCGATCAACATCCCCGGCTCGCTCCTCCTCGCCGACGAGGCCTCGCAGCGCCTCGTCACGACGGACTACGCCGCCGAGCGCAAGCCGGCCGCCGACTGGCAGTCCTGCCAGAACCAGCTCGGCTACCGCGCCTGGTTCGACTGGGACACGAACACCTGCATCCGCGTGACGCGTGACTTCAAGCTCTCCGATGTCACCGGCACCAAGGTGAAGCTCCGTCAGACCTTCACGCCGCCGTCGCAGAACATCTCGGGCGTGCAGATCGCCGACGACCGCGTCTACGTCACGCGCTACGCGCGCTACGACTACTCGCAGACCTACCCGAGCGGCCCGGGCGGCACCTACCAGGAGCCGAAGCTCCTCGAGGACGGCGGCCTCTGGGCGATCGGCGGCATCCGCGCGGGCCAGCTCTCGATCGTGAGCGAGCTCTCCGGTGACGCGAAGTGGCCGCTCGCGGCCTTCGGTACGAAGGTTGCAATTTACAGCGAAAACGGCCTCTCGATCTACGACACCGCCTCGCCGACCCCGACGCTCGTGCGGGAGCAGACGCTCCGCGGCTACGGCTACAGCTCGCACGTCATCATGTCGGCCGACCGCGCGATCTGCGCCCTCGGTGACTGGGGCCTCCAGACGGTGAAGTACTGACGAGGGCGACGGGCCACCCACACGCCCATCCTCGACCGTCCTCGCAGGCGTGTCGCGAGCTGCACCTTCTTGCGTAGCGCCTCGCGACACGTCGCGTTCCAAGTCGGCGAACCCTCGACGCCGAGCCGCCTCCTCGAGGCTGGCTCGGCGGATGCACGAACGAGAGGGCATCGTCATGTCCCCGTCGAGCACTCCCACCCCGTCGTCCACACCTCGTCATGACCGTCGCATGCGCCCTCGCAAGCGCATCGCCTCGTCCGCGACGGTCATGTCCGAGGGGCGCCTCCTCGACGCGGTCGCGGTCGACGTGTCGTTCGGCGGCGCGAAGATCGTGTCGCCCGCTCCGATCGCGCAGGGCGCACGCGTCTCGGTCGTGCTCTTCGTCGACGGCGAGCTCGTCGACGCGACCGCGACGGTGCAGTGGACGGCACCGCACGGTCCGAGCCACCACGCGGCGGGCCTCGCGTTCGAGCAGCTCGAGCACGATGCTCGCGTGCACCTTGCACGCTTCTGCGGCGTCCGCCTCAGCTGACCTCCCGGGCAGGAGGCCGGAATCCGGGATAGGATGCCGGAGATGACCTCGCCCGAGCTCCTCCGGCTGACCTTCGGCAGCGCCGAGGGCTACGAAGCCTCCGACAAGGCCGCCGCCTTCACGGAGCTCGCGGCGTGGATGAAGGAGCACGCGGGCATCGACCTCGTCCGGACGACGGCGAAGACGTATCGCGAGCTCGCCGTCAGCGTCCGCGAGGGCAAGAGCGACATCGCGTGGCTCCCGCCCGTCGTCTATGCCTGGCTCGCCGAGAGCGTGACGCCGCTCGGGAGCATCGTGCGCGAGGGCTCGGCCGAGTACGCGACGGCGCTCGTCGTGCTCGACACGTCGCCGGTCCGCGAGCTCGCCGACCTGAAGGGGAAGCGGATCGGTTGGGTCGATCCGTGGAGCGCGGCGGGATTCGTCGTGCCGCGGATCGAGCTCGCGGCGGCGGGGATCGATCCCACGGAGGTCTTCGCGAGCGAGACGTTCTACGGCACGCACCGCGACGTCATGCGCGCGCTCGGTCGCGGCGACTGCGACGTCGCCGCGACGTTCGCGCGGAAGCGCGCGGACGGCGACGACAAGAAGGTCGACGGCGGCTGGGGCGAGCTCACGAAGAGCGGGAAGATCGTGCGGGTCGTCGCGATCGCCGGGTCGATCCCGCCCGACGTCCTCGCCGTTCGGCGGAACCTCGCGCCGACCTCCTTCGAGCGCGCGCTCGAAGCGCTCCGGAAGGCGTCCGCCGACGAGGAGGGACGCAAGCACCTCCGCGCGATCTTCGGCGGCGACCAGCTCCGCGAAGGCGTCGAGCCGGGCCACGAAGCGCTCCGCCGCGCATACGAGCGCGGCGTCGCCGACGGGCTCTTCGACTGATCCGGGCTCAGGGCGGTAGGCCGTCCTCCTTCGTGAGGAGGACCGGCTCGTCGACGAGGCGGTGCCGGCCCGCCGACACGATCTCGCGCGCGAGGTCGCGATCGTCGATGACTCTCGACGTCTCGCGCGAGCTACCGAGGAACACGCGACGTACCGAGCCGATGCGGGCGATTTCCTCCAGCACGACGGAAGCTCCCTCCCGAGGCATCGCCACGAGCCGGATCGGCTCGCATTGCGTGGTCTCCAGCGGCCCGAGCCGCTCCAGCACGACGACGTAGAGGCGCGACGCCTCGAGCTCGGCCTCGGCTGCTCCGACGCAACCCTGGGCGACGGGGCGGCTGCCCCACATCGTGGTGTAGAACGCATGCCGGCCCGGCGGGAGGCGGATGGCGGCGTGCTCGGTCGACTGGAGATCGATCACCGGCGAGCCCCTCTCGTCCCACACGCGTGCGAAGCGGCCCTTCTCCCAAATCGAGATCGCGTCGCCGCGCGCGGTCGCGAGCCGAGAGCGATGGTAGAAGACGGCCACGGCGTCGTCCGCGGTGGCGGTGATCGGGCCGGACGCCGCCGTCGTCGTCGTGGGGAACAGCGCGGAGCACGCCGTGGTCGATGCGACGACGGCGAGGGCGAGCACGCGCTCAGCGACGCGCATGCGCGCCTCCACATGTCGGCTTCGCGACGGGGACGTCGCGCACGCGCGCCTCGGAAAGAGCGTACGCCGCGAGACCGAGCCCCGCAGGGACGAAGAAGATCGGCAAGAGGACCGCGCCCACGCGATCGCGCGGCGTGTCCCCCGCCCCCGACGCGGCGATCGCGACCGACGTCGCAGCACCGGCGAGGCCGACGCCGGCGCCGAACAGCGAGAACGCGAGCGGCCAACCGCGGCGCTTCTCGGTGCAGACCTTCACCTCCGCGGCGTCGCTGTCCTCGGTCCGCGTCAGCGTCCATCGTCGAAGGCCGCCGGCACCTTCGGATTCTGCGAGGAGGAGCGACTCCTCGGGCAGGACCCAGACGCTGCAAGGAAGCGTGCAGAGCGTGCGCCCGCGTCCCGCCACGACCGACCACGACGTTCCCACCTCCGACGCGTACGCCACCTTCCGTGCCGCCCGGATCCCGAGCCCGGGCACCGTCGGATCGACGGGCAGGAGCAGGAAGGCCTCCGGCAGCGGCACCCGGCTCGTCCTCGACATCTCGTAGCGGACGCCCACGACGACGTGTGTTGCCCCCTCGCACGCGCCGCGCGGGACGTCGTCGGCGAACGCGGCGAGGCGCGCGTGGGTCGTCACGACGCCGTCGAGGTGACAGTCTGGGACATGCGGAAGCCGTCGCGGCGGACGAACACCATCTCGCCCTCGTCGAGGCGGAGACGGATGCTCTCGGCGACGCCGTCGTCACCGAGAGGAGGAACGCTCTGCAGCTCGGTGCCGGGCACCTCGGCGGGTCGCGCCGCGGCGCACGCTACGCACGTGGCGGCGAGGATCGGGGGAAGGAGCGGGCGCATGGCGCCGCCTCGAGCAACGGTCGTTCCCCTCTCGCCCACGCACCCGCGTCAGGTGGTCCAGCCGTGCGCGTGAACAGGGCTTCACGTGCGCGCAGGCGCGCGGCCGACACACGAAGATCGGATCGTGCGAAACGAGCTTTGCAGCGCGCGTGACCAATGGACCACGCGGTGACGCGGCGATCTGGTACGCCAGACTCATGTCCGAGGGATGGAGCCTCGTCTACCCGCATCCGGAAACCCATGAAGCGTGGCAGTCGACCGACGTCCACGCCGAGACCCCCTTCGCGGTCGCCGCTCTCGAAGAGCTCGACGAAGCAGTCGCCGAAGACGATCGCTACGGCATGGGGTCGAGCTTCGGCGTGGGCGCGTCGGACGACGAGGACTACGGCTTCCTCGACGACGCGACGGGTGCGCGCTTCGACCTCCTACGCCTGACCGACTCGGGCCCGACGGAGACGACGGCGCTCACGTTGCGGATGCCGTGCGTGATCCCGGAGGCGCTCGGCGAGCGCGCGTTCGACGCGCTGAACGTGCTCGCCGCGGAGCTCGGTCTCGAGGTCGAGATCGAAGAGCTCGAAGAGGAGTGGCGCGAGATCAACCGCAGCACGGTCGCGGCGGCGCTACGGAGCGGCTTCCTACCGGAGATCGCCGCCCCCGACGTCTTCCGTCGTGTCACGGAGTGGAACCGCCGGGCCCACCGCCGCCGCGAGGTCATCGCCGCGCACTTCTCCGATGCCGACGTTCACGTCTTTCCGCTCCGATTCGCGCGCGACGGCGACGGCGAAGAGATCGCGATCGTCGGCTTCTTGTGGGAGGACCGCCATCCGTTCCTTCCGCGTTGCGACTACGTCAAGCTGCTCGGCCCCGACGGCAAGACACGCCGCACCGTGCCGTTCGAGGACGTCGCGCGCGAGCTCCTCTTCGACGAGCCGGCGGACCCGTTCGCCTTCGCGGAGCCGGAGGACGACGACGACGACGACGACGACGACGAAGTCGACGAAGACGAGGACTGACCGCGATCAGCCCGGCTGACGCTCGACCGTCAGCTGGTCGCCGCCCTTGCGGATGCGGCGGTAGCCGAACATGTGGAACACGTCGAGCGGGTAGAGCTTGGCGATGTGCGTATTGACGACGAGGCGCGTCGGCTCGCGCTCGTCGCGCGCGACGCCCGGCAGGAGCGGGAGGAATCGATCGAGCTGCATGTGCCGGAGGCGCTCGCTCACGCGGAGGCGCGCCTCGCTGACCGCGCGGCCCCAGAAGAATCCATCGTCGCCCTGCCCCTGGTAGAGCGGGAGGATGACGATGCCGTCCTTCGGCGCGCGGATCTCGCCGTTCTTGTCGGTCGCGAGGAGCTGCCCTTCGCGCGCGTGATCGAGGTTCTTGAAGCCGGGCGCCATCTTGAACCCGTCCTCCGGCGTGATGGCGTGACGCTCGACGACCTCCATCACGCGCGGGAGATTCCCGCGTCGCGAGCGGAGGAGCTCCTGCGCTTCGCGGACCTGCTTCACCGCGCCGCGCGGGAAGAGGCCCGCCGACTCGGCCGCGATGAGGAGCGTCGCCTCGAGGTTGTCGATCGAGCCGGGGTCGTCGTGCTGCCCGCCCTCGACCGTGAACGTGATGCACCCCTGGCGCGTCCAGTACGACGCGAGCGCGCCGTCGATCTGCTCTTCGAGCCCCATCACGATCGGGAGCGGGAGGTCGCGGCAGAAGTGGCGCTGCGGGAGCGTGTCCCCGAAGATGACGAACGGGATCCCGGCGGCGCTCGTCGTGTGGAGGTCGACGAGATAGACCTGGCCGCGCGCGCGGGAGATGGCATGACGGATCGAGGTGAGGATCTCCTTCGCCTCGCGATCCTCGTCGATCATCTTCTCGTCGCCGCGCGCCTCGAGCGCCTCGATCTGGGGCTCGGTCCAGACGCGGTTCAGATCGCGCTCGCGGTAGCGCGACTTCACCATCAGCGCGCTCATGTTGCCGCGGAGGACGAGGAGCTCGCCGCGGAGCTTCACGTCCTCCTTCACCATCCGCCCGACGACGCGGAGCGCGCCTTCGATCCCGCCCGGCTCGTTGCCGTGGATGCCGCCGATCGCGATCAGCGTCGGGCCCGGCTCGTCGCCGACGAGACGCGCCGCTTCCCGCGGTCCGACGAGCTGCGTGCGGACGCTGACGGGCCCGTTCGGCGGTTCGTTCGTGAGCGGGCTCATCGGCCTCTCCGCGAGCGCGGGGGCTCCACCGGTACGTCGACCTTGCCGAGCTTCTCCTCGAGGAGCTCTGCGGCGATCGTCATGAAGTCCTCCTCCGTGATGATCCCGACGATGTGCCCCTGCTCGACGACGGGCAGGCACCCGATGCGATGACGACGCATCAGCGAGATCGCCTCGAGCGTCGGCGTCTCGGGCGTCACCGTCACGATTTCCTTCCGCATGATGTCGCCGACCGGCGTTCCCGGCTGGATCATCGTCGTACTCGAGGCGCCCGGCGTGGGCATGCGGACCGGCTGCGCGCCGTTCTTCGCGAGCTCGGTGAAGTGCCGCATCACCATCCGCGCCGTGACGAGCCCGACGAGACGGCCCGACTCCTCGACCGGCACGTGACGGATCCGCTCCCAGCTCATGAGGTCCGCGACGAGATCGACCGGGTCGTCGGGCTCGACGGTGAAGAGGTCGGTCGTCATGTACTGCGAGACCTTGTGGTAGCTGCTCTTCTTCTCGTGCGCCTCGTCGAGGCGCGCGCGCTCCCACTCGGCGACGACGCGGCCGCTCTTCTGCCTCGCGATCGTGGCGGCGACGAGGGCCGTGAGCCGTTCGCCGGGAGAGCCACGGTCCTTCATCTCCGCGAGCGAGTGCAGCATCCAGCGCGAGCCGGTGCGCATCGTTCGGACGCGGTTCTCGACGATCCCGAGGTACCGCTTCGCGTCCACCTCGTTCACGCCCGCGCGGGCGAGGCCCTTCTCCGCGAGCGGGAGGAGCTCGTCGAGGAGGAGCGCCTGCGCGGAGACATCCTTGCCGTCGAGCCACGAGAAGCGAGCGCCGAGCCCGTCGCGCGCGGCCGCGTCGAAGTTCGCGGCCGCCTGATCGAACTCCATCCGCGAGGGCACGTCCTCGATCGTCGGCACGAGCTCGCTCATGAGACCGAGCCAGAGCGCGGCGTTCGCGACCTCGTCGGGGATCGTCGGCCCGGAGGGCAGGATCCGGAGCTCGATCCGGAGGTGCGGCTTGCCGTTCGGCGAGATGCCGTAGCAGGCGCGGTTCCAGCGATAGACCGTCCCGTTGTGGAGGCGGAGCGCCTTCAGCTCCGGGATCTGGCCCTTCTCGAGCGTGCGGAGCGCGTTCTCGTACGTGTCCGTCCCGACCAGGGCGCGGAACCGCGAGACGTTCTCCTTGTAGATGTCGAGGACGCTGCCGCGGACCCAGTCCTTGCCGAACGACACGCGCGCGACCTGCTCGCGGAGGTGCTGGCCGGGGGGGCGGATGTCACACGACTGCTGGAAGAGGGCGATCCGCGTCTCGGCCCAGAGCCGCCGGCCGAAGAGCGTCGCCGAGTTCGTGCCCGCGGCGAGCACGGGGCCGGCGAGCATCTGCGCGACGTTGTAGTAGTGCGCGAAACGCTCCGGCTCCGGGATCTGGAGGTGGACCTGGAAGCTCGCGTTGCACGCCTCGGTCATGATCGAGTCGTGCTGGACGAGCAGCTCGTCGAGGCCCTTGATGCTGACGTCGTAGGGCCCGCCGCGGAGCGCGCTCATGACGCGGTTCAGCGTCAGGTAGCGCGGGTTCGGCGTCATGTTGTCGAGTCCGAGGTCGCCCTTGTCGATCGTCGGCAGGATGCCCGTGAGCACCGGCTGGATGCCGAGCGCCTCACACGCCTCCTGCACCTTGCCGTAGAGCGTGACGAGCTGGCTCTCGAGCGCCGCGAGACCGCCGCCGGAGAGCGGCTGCGGGTCGGCGTTCATCTCGAGCTGGAACCGACCGAGCTCCGTCGTGAAGTGCTGCGCGCCGAGGCGCTGCAACATCTCCATCGCACCGGGGGTCGGCTGGTACTGCGCGTCGACGAGGAAGATCTCCTGCTCGGCGCCGATCTGGACGCTGTCGCGCTCGAACATGCCCTGATCGAGCATGCGCTCGAGGGCGCGGAGATCGGTGAGGAGCGCACGCATGTAGCGACGCCGCTCGTCCCCGCTCAAACCGCCGGTGGTCGTCTTGTGCGCGCGCGTGTCCTCCATGGCGCCTTCCGGGACCTCAGCGAGTCCACTCGTCGAGGTACTTCGGCATCATCGCACGCCACGTGACCCAATCGTGGTGCCAATCGGGCCCCCACGAATCGACGAAGTTCGGGATGGACTTCTCGCCGAGGACCTTGGCGAGGCGCCAGCTCTCACCGATGTCCTCCCATTTCCCCTCTCCGCTGACGATCTGGATGTGGCGCGTCTTCAGCGCATCCAGGTGCCGGCCGGCGAGCGTCGGGACGAAGTGGAGAGGCGATGAGACGAAGAAGTAGTCCGTCGGATCCGGCCGCTCCATCCACTTCATGATGTTGAAGGTCCCGCTCATCGCGAGGGCCTTGTGGAACAGGTCCGGGAAGCGGCACACGACCGCGGCGGCGTGGAACGCGCCGATCGACGAGCCGGCCGACCAGATTCCGATGTCGTCCGACTTGCAGTCGCGGCGGATGGCGGGCGCCACCTCGTGCTTCACGTACTGGTGGAACTGGTGCTGCATCCACATGCGGTGCTCGGGGCTCGTCGCCTTGTCGAACCAGGCGCGGCCGCCGACGCTGTCGCACGAGTAGATCTTGATGCGGCCGGCCGCGAGGAGCGGCTCGAGCACCTTGATCATCAAGAAGCGCTCGATCTCCTCGGCGTCGCCTCCGGCCGTCGGGAACACGAGCACGGGCTGCCCGACCGTTCCCCAACGCGCGAGCGTGACTTCGGTGTTCAGCCGGTGCGAGTACCAGCGTGTCTTCTCGAACATGACCCCAGGCGCTCCTCCCCTCCGAGGCCGACTTCGCCCGGTTCTCGGGGTACTTATCTCGCGCTCGGGGGCGGCTTCCTCTAGTCACACGAGGGCGGGACCGCAAGCGCAGCGTGGGAAACCGCGAGGGATTGCTCCACGGCGCGTCGCGTCGGGCGCGTCAGGCCGCGGAGAGCCCGAAAAAAGCCCGCGAGAGCGCGACGGCTTCGTGACGGGACGGTGACCCGAGCGCGTCGTCGCCCGAGGCGAGAGCGGGCGTCCGCGACGCGTCCGCGAGGAGCTGCCGGACGGCGGAGGTGCGCGCCGCTTCGAGCGCTGCGCACGCCTCGGGGAGGAGCGCGCAGAACCAGGCGTGGAGGTCGGCCGCGAGCTCGGCATGGCGGCGCTCGTCCCGCGCGATGCGCACGAGGGCTCGACGGAGCGCGGGATCGCGCGCACGCTCGGCCTGGAGCGTCGCGACGAGCGCGCCGTACGTCTCGAAGACGCAGCCTTCGGTTGCGTTCTCGAGCGCGACCGCGAGCGCGTCGCGGCACGGCAGCGCGGACGCGAGCGGAGCCGCGGGGTCGGCGCCGTGGCGACGCGCGAGCTCCGGGTCACGCGTGCATGGCGGACCTCGTCCTCGCGGGCGCGGCGTGCGCGGAGGACGAACGCCTCGGGCGCGCCGAGCGCCTCGAGCTCGCGCGCGAGCCGGTCGAAGGCAGCGACCGCGGCCGCTTCGAGCATCGACATCTCCGCGAGGAGCGCGCCGGTGTCCCTCGTCGCGGCGGGCGCTGCCGCGAAACCTTCGGGCCGGCGCCCGCAGTACGGCTGGCGCTCGTTCTCGTCGTCCTTCGGGCGCGTCGACCAGACGGCGCTCGTCGAGAGGAACGTGCCGTCCTCCGCGAGCACGACGTTCTCGATCAGCGTTCGCCATCCCTCGGCCTTCCGCTGCTGCGGAGGGCACGCCGGCCGCGGGCCGTGGGGCGGCGGACAGCAACGCGGTTGGAACGTGTACGTGACCGTCGCCGGCTCGTGCACGCGGCGGATGACGCACGTGATCTTGCCGTTCCCGTTCGGGCGCGCCTGCACCTCACCGGCCGGCAGGAGCCCGTGGCCTTCGGTCGTCTTCGTGACCGACGCCGGATCGACCTTCACACGTCGCCGGTAGTCCTCGCAGAGCGCCTGCGGCGTCGTCCCGTCGACCTTCTCCGGAGGAGCGATCGCCACCGGCGGAGCGCTGGCCGTCGCGATCGGCGAGGTCGCGGCCGAAGGTGACGGCGCGACCTGCACGACCTCCACGTTCCTCGCCGGCGGTCCGCTCGAAGAGCCGCACGCCGCTCCCGCGAGGACGAAGCCGACGGCCTCGAGGATGCGCACGTCGACCGTCTTCCCACCCATCCCGCCGATCGTATCGCGGGTGGCGACGTGTCGGCCTCGCCCTCGCGAGTGTCACCGGCAGGCGACGCCGTGGATCGGGTCGCGTCCCGGAGGACCATGCATCCATCCCTATTTCCTCGTGAGATTCGCGATGTAGACCATGCGCACACATCCCCGAAACGGCTGCGCGCCGCGTGGCCCGGTCGATGCGAGAGCACCGCGCGGAGGACATGAACATGCGCAGCTGGTCGAAGCTCGGTGCGGTGATGACGGTGCTCGGTCTCGTGGCGGGTTGCTCGACGGCGCCTGCCCCGCAGGCGAAGACGGACAAGCCCGTGGCGCTCGCACGTGCGACGTCCTCCGCGCTCACGAAGAAGGTGAGCGGCGTCTCGCAGTGGCGCATCTACCAGGGGCGCACGCACGTCGTCGTCCTCGGCTTCGGGAAGGACAAGAAGCCGCTCAACGGTCTTCGCGTCCGCTACGGGTCGCCTTCGAACGCGTGGGCCGTGTCGTTCGAGATCGTCGGCGGCAAGGGCGTCCTCCAGCTCGACGGGAAGGGCAAGATCGTCCGCAACACGATGACCGACGAGGACACGAAGATGCTCTTCGGCGCGAGCCGCATCGTCGACGCGTGGGCGAAGACGGGAAAGGCGAGCACGACCAGCGCGAAGAGCATCGCGTTCGCCGACAAGGGCGATTGCTTCCGCAAGGGGGGAGAGGCGCTCGGGAAGTGTGGCAAGCTCGTCAAGAAGTGCTTCCGCGTCGCGAGCAAGGGGTCCGGGATCAAGGGAAAGATCGGCGCCGGGCTCCGGTGCATCACGACGAACGCAGGCGAGGCGGGCGAGTGCGGTGGCTCGATCAGCGACGCCGGCGAGAAGTGCGTCGAAGCCTTCGGCGGTGGTGAGAGCAAGAAGGAAGAGAGCAAGAACCCCGTCCCCGCCTCGGAGTCGAAGGACGCGAAGGACGCGACCGACGCGACGAACCAGCTGACGGAGGGGAAGGAAGGGAAGGAGGCGATCGAGCCGCCTCCGGAGGACGACGCGACGGAACCGGGAGACCCCACGGAGCCGACCGAGCCCGACGACGGATCGTCTCTCGAGCCGGGAGCGATCGGAGAGGGCGAGGACTCGCCGGAGGAGCTCGATCCGGTCGGCGATTCCGCGGAGGAGAACGCCGAGGAGGCGGCCGCCGCCGCAGAGGATCCGGATGGCGCGCCGGTCGATGAAGAGGTCGCCGACGAGGGCGACGAGTCGAGCAGCTCCGAGGACGACGTCGATCCCGATCCGCAGGACGAGGGAAGCGAGTCGGGGTCCGACGAGCCGCAGGAGCCGGAGCCCGAGACCGAGACGGAATCGCCGGCGCCGTCCGAAGAGGGCCCGATCGAAGCGAGCCTCCGTCTCGTGAACGGTCTCCGACCGCGTGCCGTGAGCTCGGCGCGGCGCGACGACGGCGCGTGCGGGACGTCCCGCGTCCTCGTCTGCGGCGCACGCAAGAAGGCGAACGCTTCGTTCTGCCGGTGCGAGAAGCTTTGACGTCACGGCAGCGCTCGCGGCGCGGCAACGCGTCGCGAGCGCACCCACGCACATCGGTGCCTCGGACGAATCGCTTGATACCCGCCGCATCCCACGGTTCTTCTAGGGGAAGTGAAGCGTTCGCTCGCAGCTCTCGCAGGCGCGCTCCTCGTGCTCGTCGCGACGGAGGCCCGCGCCGACGAAGGAGCGTGGCTCTGGATCGAGAACCGTGTCGCGTTGAACGCGAAGCCCGGCGCCGAGCCGGGCCGCGTCGACCTCCGCATCTTCGGTGAGCTCCAGGGCAGCCGGAGCGCGAAGGGACCGGAGAACGTCCTCCTCCGGATGGGACCGCTGTTCTTCCTGACCGATTGGCTCTTCATCGGGACGCACGGCAACGCCCTCTCGGTCCGCGCCCCCGACGGCACCTGGCGGCAGCAGGCTTGGGTCGATCTCGAGCCCGACCTGTTCGGCCGCCTCGGCGACTTCGCGATCCTCGATCGGAACCGCGGCGAGTACCGCTGGCGGCAGGACGCACGCGACGTCTGGTTCTATCGCAACATGCTGCGCATCTCGTATGCGCCCGAGCGCGCGCGATGGATCCCGTACATCTGGGACGAGGTCTACCTCAACGCGTCGCAAGGGCAGTTCGTCGAGAACCGCGCGAGCATCGGCATCGGACGCATGGTCGGCGCGAGCACGCGCATCGACGTCGGGTACGTCTTCCGGAGCCGGCGCGAGAGCGCGGCCGCGCGCTTCGACCACGACCACGTCGTGACCTTGTTCTTCTTCTTCGACGTACCGCGGCCACCGCCGCCGCCGGGCGAGGCTCCGGCCGCGCTTCCCGCCCCCGGCGTGCCGGCGCCCGACACGACCTGGCCGGAGCTCCTGCCGACCACGCCGCCCGCGACGCCTCCACCTCCCCCGCCTCCCGCGGAGCCGCCGCCCGCGGAGCCGGCGCCGGGCGAGAGCGGCGGCGGCTGACGGCCGCAACCGAATCGCCTTGCACCCGACCCCCGCCGGCCGCTCTCTTGGGGCGGTGCCCCGCACACGCCCCTCTCGTTCGAAGCGAGCCGCCGCGACGCTCGCCTTCGCGTTGCTCTCCGCGAGCGCGCGCGAAGCACGCGCCGACTCCGAAGCCTGGCTCTGGGTCGAGAACCGCGTCCCGCTCCTCCGCAAGCCGAAGCCGGAGGCCGGTCGGATCGACCTCCGCGTCTTCGGCGACTTCCGCGCGAACCGCCGCTCCGAGGGCCTCGGCGTCGTGTTCGGACGGATCGGACCGCTCTTCTTCCTCACCGACTGGCTGTTCGTCGGGACGCACGGCAGCGCTCTCGGGGTGCGCACGGAGGACGGCCGCTGGCAGCAGCAGTTCCGCGCCGAGCTCGAGCCGAACTTCTTTTTCCGCCTCGGCGACTTCGCCTTCAACGACCGGAACCGCGGCGAGTACCGGCAACGCGAGGACGCGCGCGACTTCTGGTTCTACCGGAACATGCTCCGCGTCTCGTACGCGCCGCTCTACGCGCGATGGATTCCGTACGTCTTCGACGAGGTCCTCTTCAACGCGACCGTGGGTGAGGTCGCCGAGAACCGCGGCAGCGTCGGCCTCGGACGGATGGTCGGCGCGAGCACGCGCGTCGACCTCGGCTACATGGTTCGCAGCCGAAACGAGTCGAAGTGGGTCCACGACCACGTGATCAACCTGTACTTCTTCTTCGACGTGCCGCGCGCCGCCGAAGCCGGCGAGCGACCTGCCGCGCTGCCGGGGCCGGGCGCGCCTGCCCCCGCGCCGAAACCCGCAGCACCACGGAGAGACCGCCCCTGACCGACACGGGCGCCGATCCCCTTCCGTGCAACGTGCACGGGCCTACGGTGCTGCACCTGTCCCTCCGTTCCCGCACCAAACTTTTGGCCGCGCTCTCTTCCAGGCCGCAAACCTGCCAACCGACTGCTCTAATCGTCGTCGTTGGCAGCTGAACTCGCTCTCCTCGTCGTCCTGTCTGCGTTCCTGCATGCTGCATGGAACGCAGTCCTGAAGCGGCGCCCCGAACCCGAGCACGCCGTGGTCGGCGTGCTTGCCATCGCCGGCGTGAGCTCGGCGTTGCTCGCGCTCGTGCGCGGCTCCCCGATCCCGCCGACGGAAGGGCTCGTCTGGTCGCTCGTCGCCGGCGTCGTCGAGACGGCGTACTTCATCACGCTCGCGAAGGCGCTCTCGCGCGCGCCGCTCGGCCCCGTCTACACGATCGTGCGCGGCGGCGCGCTCCTGCTCGTGTGGCCCGTCTCCGTGTCGGTCCTCGGCGAGCAGGTGACGCCGATCATCGCGCTCGGGACGCTCTTCACCGTCGGAGGCCTCGCGACGGCGGGCGCCTCCGAAGCACGCGTCCCCGCGCTCGAAGCGCTCGAGCAGGCGGAAGCGCTCCGCGCCCCTGCGCTCGCGCGGACGCCCCTCCCCTCGAGCGCGGGCTACCGCAGCACGAGCCCTTCGATCGCCGGCATGCGCCGGAGCGCGCCTTCGTTCGCGGACGCGACGGACCTGCCGTCGCTCGCGCCGATGCCGCTCAAGCGTACGTTCCACTGGGCCGTCATCTGCGCCGTGTTCGCGGCCCTCTACCAGCTCGGGTACAAGATGGCGCTCACGAAGGGCGGCGAGCCCGACAGCGTCGTCGCGATCACGATGCTCACGGCTTCGGCCGTCCAGCTCGCGTTCATCGGCCGCGAGAAGCGCGTCGCCGCGTTCCGCGAGCTGAGGTCGGCGCCGCTCGCGGTGATCGGCGCGGGCCTCGTCTGCACGCTGGGCTTCGTCCTCTTCGTCCGCGCGATGGCGCACGGCGGCGCGGGCGTGCTCACGACGCTCCGCAACACGTCGATCCTCTTCGCGCAGGGGCTCGCGCTGCTCTCGGGCGAACGACCGAAGCGGCTCGCGATCGTCGGCGCGGTGCTCGTCACGATCGGCGCCGTGCTCTTGTCGTTGAAGGTCTGAGTCGCTCGCCGCCTCAGAAGCGGGTGTCGACGAGCGGCACCATGATCGTGACCTTGTCATCGGGAAGCTTCGACGGAGTCCTCCACTCCGGCGTGCGCTGAGCTGGAGGCGGAGGCGGCGATCCGCGGAGCATCAGCCCCCCGGCGATCGCGAGCGGCGCTCCCGCGGCTGCGGGGAACCAGATGGCGGGATGCGCGATCTGACGCAGCACGAAGGCGAACGTTCCCTCGGCGGCGTCACCGAGACACCGGCCATACGACGTGGACGTCGAGGTCGCGTCGACGATGGGGCAGACCAGGATCGTCCCGAACCACAGGACGACGACTCCCGTGGCCGCGACGAAGGAGATCGGGATCTCGCCGGCGAGGCCGACCGCGAGCAAGGTCTTCGCCGCGACCTTGTCGTCCGGCGGCTCGGACGGGAGGGCAGGGTCGGCGCTGACGGCCTGGGCGAGTACGAGCACGAGCGGGGACATCTCGCGGCGCCTCAGCACGTCGCGTGCCGCCGCGCTCCGCTCCGACAGACGCGATCATGGAGCGGTGAAGTGTGCAACGCGTTGCACGCTGTGCACCTCGGGTGACGTCGTGCTGCTCACGACGCGCGACGCGCGAGGAACGCGGCGCGCGCACGCGCGAGCATCGTCCGACGCTCCGGGTCGGTGATGCCGGCTCCGAGGAGCTCGCAGGCGTCGTCGAGTAGCTGGCGCTCGGGCGGCGCGTCCCACGACAGGCGTCCTCCCGTCGCGGCGGTGTGCTCCTCGAAACGGCTCCCCCACGACACGAAGGTCCAGTCGGGAGAGCACCGGCGTGCGATGCGGCCGAGAACGGCGAGGTTGCCGCTCCGCCCCCACCACGCGGAGATCGTCTTCGCACCGACGTCGAGGTGGAGCGAGCCGCCGGGCCAGACCCCACCACCGCTCGCGACGACGAGCGTTCCGTCCGCGCGCAACTCACCACGGGGCGGCCCGCGGAAGCTGCGCGCGCTCACGAAATGCACCGCGCGGACGGGCGGCGACGCGGCCTCGAGCGCGACGAGGCGTGCGAGCAGATCGGATGCAGGCAGCGCGAGCACAGCTTCGGGGTGCGCGAGCGTCGCGTAGACGCCGAGCCGCCCGTCGGCCCATCGCACCGAGGCGACCGCATTCGGCACGAGGCGGGCGAGCGGCAGCGGCGCGAGCTTCGACGCAGGCTCGATCGGCGGCTGCCATACGAGTGATGCGAGGTCGGCGTGCCCCGCCTCGCGCGCGAGGTCGAGGACGCCGTCCTCGGCCCACCCGACGTCCCACCCCGGCCACGTCTCACGGAGCAGCGCGAGGTACACGCGACGGAGCGGCACGTCGATCATCGGGTCGGAACCGCCGAAGACGCGCATCACGCGTCGGGGCACGTGGACGAGGACGCCGCCGTCGCAATGGTCCTCTCCCCAGAACGCGTCGTCGGTCGACGACGCGAAGCTGCCCTCGAGCCACGCGATCGTCGCGCTCGGTCCCCAGAACGCGTCGCGAGCGACCGTCTCGGCGGCCCACTTGTCCTTGTGCAGACGGAGGCCGCGCGCGTCGACCAGTACGAGGTTCGCCGGCGCCCCCACGACGCCTCGGTCAGGCGGCCTTCTGCGCCTTGCGCCAGTCCTGGATCCGGCCCCAGAAGAGCTCGGTGAACTTCTCGACCTCGTGGACCGGGAAGAGCGCGATGACCTTCTGGCGCACGGCTTCCTTCGCATCCTGCGTCGCGAAGAACTCGTGCGTGACCTCGTCGAGGTGCGAGAGGTGCTTCGCGCAGAACTCTTCGAAGCGCGCCGTCTCGTAGCGCTCGTCGGCGATCGCCGCGTAGCGATCGAGCTTCTCCTCGAACGGGAGATCCAGCGCGGCGACCTCGTAGAAGGGCGTCCAGTCCTGGTTCTTGCGCATCTTGCGCTTCGTCGCCGCGCAGAAGACGGACCACTGCACGTACGCCTTCACGAGCCACGGGAAGTGCCAGTGGAGCGACGTGACCTGCGAGTCCGGGCACGGGTTCGCGAAGTCGATCGGGTACCAGACGCCGTCCTTGCGGAGCGCCTCGCACGAGTTGAACTCCCAGCCGAAGAAGGAGTTGATCGTCAGCGTCAGCTTGCGGAGGTGCTCCTCCTCCGCCTTGCTGATGAAGTCCGTCTTCGTCGTGTAGCGATCGTGGAGGGGCGCCTCGGGGTCGTAGAGCACGCAGCGCGTCTGCGGGCCGAAGCCGATGCAACGGACGAAGCGGTCGAAGTTCTTCACCGCCGCCTGCACGTGCATGACCGACTTGCCGCTGTCCTCGTACGCCTTCCAGGCCGACTTCACGTCGTCGACCTTGATGACGCCGCGCCAGCCGCCGCCGTCGTACGGCTTCATGAACATCGGCCAGCCCATCTTGTCGCCGATCTTCCCGATGTCGAAGAGCTTCGCGTAGCGCGCGAGGGTCGGACGGAGATCCGGGTTGCCGGGCTCGTAGCTCTTCGGCGGGATCATCCACGTCTCGGGGATCGGCATCCCGAGATGCATCATCGCGCAGTAGGTCGTGTGCTTCTCGTTCGCCTGGACGCTCCACGGATTGTTGAAGACGTAGAGGTCGTCCATCAGGATCGACTTCTTAATCCACTCGCGGGACGTGTGATACCAGTGCGTCAGCCGGTCGACGACGAGGTCGTACTTGCAGGGCTGGCGGAGATCGAACGGCTCGATCGTCACGCGCTCGACCTCGAACCGCACCGTGTCGCCCTCGTGCGGGATGCGGAGATCGAGGCGCTTCATGATCCCCTCGAAGCAGAGGGGCCAGCAGATGTCCGCGCCGAGCGACAGACCGATGTGACGAACGACTTCCGCCATGACGTGTTCCCGTTCCCCGATGGATCGAACCGGTGATTCCGCTCTCGGCTACTCGTAGATGAACATCAGCGGGCCCGGGAAGAGCCACGAGAGCCCTTCTCGCAGGCGATCCCGCCAGTTCTCCCAGTTGTGACCGTCCCGCGCCTCCACGAACCGGACCTGCATCCCGGTAGCATCGAGGATCGGAACGAGCGAGCGATTCTCGTAGATGAGCGACTCGTAGACACCGCAGCTCACGAAGACGCGCTCGCTGATCGCGCTCGGGTTCTCGCGGTACTGGTTCACGAACGCGACCACCTGGTCGAAGAGCGGCCCGCGGCGGTTCCGCTTGCCGATGTCCGTGAACGCGAACGAGCCCGACTGGAGGAGGAGCCGCCCCCAGATGTTGGGGTAGCGGACCGCGGTCGAGAACGCGGCGACCGCGCCGAAGCTCGCGCCCATCAGGCATCGCGCTTGCGGTCGGTCGAGGATCGGGAGCCGCTTCGTGAGGTCGGGGAGCAGCTCTTCGGTGAGGAACTTCGCGTGCTCGGCGTCGTTCGCGTACTCGCGGAGGCGATCGGGCGAATCGGTGAACGCCACGATCATGTCCGGGATCTCGAGCCTGTGGATCAGGTTGTCGAGCACGGGCTTCATCGCCGCGTACTTGAGGTAGTCGCTACCGTCGTGCACGACGAGGAGCGGATAGAGGCGCGACTTGCGGAAGCGCGCCGGGAGGTAGACGAGGCCGTGGCGCGTGCTGCCGAGCGCCTTGCTGTCGAACTTGAACGGCTCCATCACGCCCGGACGCGCGTCGGGATCGGGCTTGGTCCAGTTCGGGACCTCGTAGCCCTCGGAGTGGAGCACCGAGTTCGCGCCGAACGGATCGCGCGCGCGGTTCGGGTTGAGCGGGTCCTCGATCCACGCGCTGTGCCCGTGCCGGTGGAGCTCGAGCTTGTACTCGACACGCGAGCACGGCGGGATGCCGTCGAGGATCAGGTACCAGAGGTCCGTGTTCGCGATCCGCGAGAGCGCGGTCTGGGACTCGAGACCGTAGATCCAGTGCCGGAGCGTGACGCCTTCCGCTTCGCCGCGGAAGACGAACGTGACCGCTCCGCCCTCGACGAGGGGGAACGTGCGGCCCTTCAGGAACGCGTCGACCTTCGCGGCGTCGGCCTTGCCGTCGAGCAGGGTCTGGATCGCGTGCGAGTGACGGTGGAGCGGGGTGCTCACGACGGCTTCCCCTTCTTCGCCGCTCCCGGCGGGCGCGCGATCGGGATCCGGACCGACGACGCGAGCGGCCGATAGACGATCGGCCCGTGCGAGCCGTCGTCGCGCAGCTCGACGACGCCGTGCGGCGACTGCGGGACGCCGCTCAGCCAGGTGACGCGCGTGCGCGCGGGGAGCGCGAGGCACGCCGCCGGCGCGAAGCGACGGACCATCACCTGGACGCGGTCCTTGTCCTCGAGACGGAGGCGGAACTCCGGCTGGGGGAGGACGACGACGTTGCGGGCGAGGCCGAGGCCGGCATCGAGCACCTCGGCGGCGCCGGGGCCCTGCGGAGGCGAGTCGTGGAAGAGGACGACGCGCTCGCTGATCGCCATCGCGCCGCCGCACCACGCGAAGATCGCCTTCCCGCGGAGGAGCTCCTTGATCCCGAAGAGCGAGAGACGGTTGAGGAGCGAAGCGACGTGCCCGCCCGCGATCGCGACCGCCTCGCAGCCTTCGATGAGCTCCGCGATCTCCTTCCGGTGCTTCGCGATCTCGGGGCGTTCGAGCGGACGCCATTGCTCTTCCCACTCGCGGTGGTCGCGCGCGCAGCGCGCGAGGTGGCGATTGTCGAGATCGCGGATCGCGTCGATTGAGGCGCGCCCCTCGTCCTCGAGGATCGCGTGCGGCGCGGCGCGCTGGGTGATGACGTGCTGCGCGTCGAGCGCATGCTCGAGGCGCACGCGGTAGAAGTCCTGCCGGTGGCGGAGCACCGACTGCCGCGCGCGATGCGCTTCGTGGAGCTCGGGGTCGGCGCGGAACACTTCCTCGGCGCGCGCGTGGAGGCGCAGGTTCACCGTCCGGTGATCGAGGTGCTCCTGGAGGTCGTCGTCCTCGGCCTCACGCTCCTGCCACCCTGCGGTGATGGTCGCGATCTTGCCGGTGACGCCGAGCTCGGCGACCGCCTCGGCGAGCGTGGGCTCGTAGCGTTGGGCGCCGAGGAGGACGATGGCGCGTGGACTGCTGGGCATCCGAAGGCTCGTGACTCTACCACGAGGACGGCGCCTCTTTCGCGCGATTCAGAAGCCGCGCTCGGGCCATTCGGCGACCAGATCCTCGATCGCCTCGAGCCGCGTCCGGTCCTTCGCGCCCGAGCCAGACTCGGCCTGTCGGCAGCAGGAACGGGCCGTCGAGGGTTGCTTCACCGATCCCGAGCCGCGCGAACGGGTAAGGCGTCATCCGTTCCAAAGCGATCTCCGTAGTCTACGCGCTCGCCCGCACGAAGCTGCCTTCACGGAGTGAATGCCCGGGCGGAGTGGCCGTCGAAGGGGCTGCTCGCGCCACCGCGGCGCTCTTCCGACGAGGTCTTCATGCTGCTCTCCGCTCGTGTCTCGACTCTCCTGCCCCTCCTCGCCGCATCGCTCCTCGCGTGCACGGCCGAGACGACGACCACGACGCCACCGTCGACCGTTCCTCCGGAGGAGACGCCGCCGGCCGCCGAGCCCGAGACGCCGCCCGCCACGCCGCCGCCGGCGCCCCCGGTCGCGCAGGCGCCGAAGGTCGCGCCCGACGCAAGCTTCGCCGCGATCGAGGACAAGACGAACACGCTCGGCGCCGCGATCCCCGCCGACGACGGCTCGATCTACGCGAGCTTCCGGAAAGCGGGCGGCGCGATCGGGTGGGGCTCCGGCACGCTCGTCCGGCACTATCTGGCGAGCGGCTCGCTCGACGCGTCCTTCGCGACGGGAGGGACGCTGACGACGACGCTCGTCGCGAACCCGAACGCGATCGGCCTCGACGGCAGCGGGCGCGTCCTCGTCGGCGGCACGGGCCTCTACGATCCCGATACGACGAACGACAGCGGCCGCGAGATCGTCGTCGTCCGCACGACGAAGGAAGGCGCGGTCGACACGACCTACGGATCGAGCGGCCGCGCGATCCTGAGCTTCTCGCCCGCGAACACCTTCACGACGAGCCTCGCGGTGCGCTCGGGCGGCGGCGCCTTCGTCTCCGTCTACGGCCGCACGAACGGCAACGAGTCGTACGGGAGCTTCCTCGTCGACGAGAAGGGCGCGGCCGTGAAGGGCTGGGGCCCGGGCGGCTTCCAGTCGTCCGACTATCCCACGGACGCCGCCTTCGCCTTCGGCGACGACATCATCCTGCCGGGCTCGGCCGGCCTCGAGCGGATCGGCGCGAGCGGCTCGCGGAAGGATCCGCTCCTCCTCGCGCCGGCCGCGTTCGCGCGGCGCGCCGAAGACGGCGCCGTGCTCGCCGTCGTCGCGAGCAAGAAGGGAAACGGGCTCGAGCTCGCGCGCTACACCCCGTCGGGCGTGAAGGACACCGCGTTCGTGGGAGTGCCCGTCGACGACTCGCTCCGCGACATCGTTCTGCTCCGGGACGGCTCGGCGCTCCTCGCCGACGCGAAAGGGATCTCGTGGATCGCGAAGACCGGAGGTGCAGGGGTGGCTGTCGTCCCCGGCACGCTCGCCGAGCACCTCTACGTGACCGCCGACGGCAAGCTCCTCGTCGTCACGAAGGAGAAGGTGCTCCGCTACACGCTCGGGTGAGCGGCGCTTCGCCGGGAGCGCGCTAGACTGCCCGCCGTGCTCCCGCCTGCCCCCCTCCTCCTGGCCGGCACCGTCGTCGGCGGCGACTTCGTCGTCGAGCGGCCGCTCGACGAGGGCGGGATGGGCGCCGTGTTCGTCGCGACGCAGCGGAGCACGGGGAAGAAGCGGGCGCTCAAGCTGATGCACCGCGAGCTCCTCCGCGATCCGCTCTTCGTGAAGCGGTTCGAGCAGGAGGCGAAGGTCGGCGCGCAGATCGCGAGCGACCACGTCGTCGAGACGGTCGCCGCCGGCGTCGACCTCGCGATCGGGCTCCCCTACCTCGTGATGGAGCTCCTCGAAGGAGAGGACCTCCGAACGCGGATCGACACGCACGGCGCGATCTCGGTGCCGGAGGCCGCCGAGATCCTCGAGCAGCTCGCGCACGGCCTCGGTGCCGCGCACGCCGCGAGCATCGTGCATCGCGATCTCAAGCCGGAGAACGTCTTCCTCGCGCGGACGCGCCGCGCCGGCGCGGGCTCGGTGACGGTGAAGCTCCTCGACTTCGGGATCGCCCGCCTCGCGGCCGAAGCGGCGACGCGCTCGACGCGCTCGGCGGTCGGCTCGCCGCTCTGGATGGCGCCGGAGCAGACGCAGCCGGGCGCGATCTCGCCGGCGGCGGACGTGTGGGCCCTCGGCCTCGTCGCCTACGAGATGCTGACAGGCCGCCACTTCTGGCGCTCGGCCGCGGACGACACCGCGACGACCGCGCAGCTCCTCCGCGAAGTCGTGCTCGACCCGATCCCGCCGGCGAGCGTCCGCGCCGACGAGCAGGGCGTCGCGCAGCGCGTGCCGCCCGGGTTCGACGCGTGGTTCGCGCGGTGTCTCGCGCGCGAGCCTGCGGCGCGTTTCGCGAATGCGGGCGTCGCGTGG
Organism: Polyangiaceae bacterium; assembly: GCA_039809485.1. Taxonomy (GTDB): domain Bacteria; phylum Myxococcota_A; class Polyangia; order Polyangiales; family Polyangiaceae; genus Labilithrix. Next base: position 45,290 of record JBDHVE010000005.1, read on the forward strand.
AGCGCGCTCGCGCCGGTGCTGTCGCCGACGGCGGGACGCCCTTCGGGCCGCCAGCGAACGGCGTTCGGCGACACGGTCGACGTCGCCTCGTCCGATCCGGCCGCGACCGGCGACGCGGGGCGGGTCGTCGTACCGGCACCTTCGGCCGCGCCGTTCCGCGTCGCGTCGAGCCCACCGGCGGTCGCGCCGGCGCAGTCGGCGCCGCCGTTCCCGGCTTCGATGCCGCCTGCTCCGGTCGCGAAGCCGATCCCGAACGAGACGCCGATCGTGCACTCGCATCGCACGGGCGATCTGCCGCCGACCGGCCAGTCCTTGCGTGGCTCGCGGAGCGGGGTCGCGCTCGGCCTCGGTGTGTTCGCGGGGCTCGCCGTGGCGGGCCTCGCGATCGCCTACGCGGTCAGACCGCCGGCCCCTGTCGCGTCGCCTCCTCCCCTCCCCGCAGTCGCGTCCCCCACCGCGCCGGCAACCGCGTCCGCGATCGCGAACGCAACCGCGACCGCGAAGCCACCCGCACCCGCACCCGCGCCCGCGCCCTCTCCGGTCTCGTCTTCACCCGCACCCGCCCCCGCACCCTCTCCGGCCTCGTCTTCACCCGCACCCGCACCCGCACCCGCACCCGTCTCTTCTTCCCCCAAGCCCCGTGTCCTCGCGAGCGGCTTCTCCGATCCCACCGATCGCAACGGACCGGTCCAATGGAAGGTCCAGGACCGCTCCGTCCGACTCCTCACGCGCCTCGTCTCGAACGAGAGCAACGTCCGCGACGCCGAGGTCCGCCGCGCGATGGAGTGGAGCTCGTGGGGGTATCTCCGCTGCTACGAGCACGCGTTCAAGGCGGCGAAGGATCTCCCGGAAGGCGTCGTCACGATCGAGTTCGACTTCTTCGATCAGCTGCCGCGGAACGCGAAGATCGTGTCCTCGACGATCGCCAGCCCGACCTTGAACGAGTGCGTCCGGAGCACGCTCGTCGGACAAACGTTCAACGCCGCGGGGCCCGAGGGTAAGGGCCACGCGGCGCTGGCCTTCCGGTTCGTTCCGAACTGACGAGGAGCCGTCTCCTCACTTCTAAGGTCCGCTCGCCTTGTCCGTGCCGTTGCTCGTACCGATCGTGTTTTCGTCGACCTTCACGTTCACCTGCGGGCCTTCCGCGACTGGCTGCTTGTCGTCCTGCGCGGTCTGAGCGAACTGCGCGGGATCCGCGTCTTCTCGTCCGTCGTGGACGACGTGAAACCAAATCGGTCGCAGCACCACCGCCGATGGCAGAGGGGAAGCGTGACGGTGCGCAAGCCGTCGTCCCCACGAACGCCGCGCGCCGCGGAGCCTCTCGAAGAAGCCACGCGGCGCGGGATCGTCTGCTCGTCTTCGAACGCGGCGGGTTTCCTACTGCGGGGCGCCGCCCGAGCTGCCCTTGTCCGTGTTCGTCTTGGAGACCGTGTTCTGGTCGACCGTGACGTTCACCTGCGGTCCGTCCGCGACCTGCTGCGTGTCGTCCTGCGCGGTCTGCGTGGGCTCCGTCTTCTCGTCCGTCGACGAGGAGGTGATGCAGCCGATGGCGAACATTCCGAGTGCGAGCGAGACGAGGACGAGTTTGTTCATGTCAGCGAGCGTGCACGATCACGACGTCGCGCGCATCCATAGTTTTTCATTTGAAACCAAATCGGTGGCAGGCATTCGCTCTCTCGCCGACGTGAGGCGCACTCGTGCGCGACACGTGGCTCTTGCCTCGTCCGGTGGTGCGCGATCGTCTCACGACGCCGACGCCGGCGATCGGCACAGGACGGCACAGGAGTGCGCAGAAATTCGCCCTCTACGGCCGGCATGTGCGTTGCTGCGGCTCCCCCATGGAACAGCGTACGAGCCGTCTTCGCGTCGTCTTCCTCGCGACCTCCGTGCTCCTCACCGGCACCACCGCCATCACGGCGTGCTCGGGCAAGACGGCGCCGTCGTCCGACGCCTCCGCGACCGATGCGGGAAGCTCGGGAACGGTGACGGTCGGTTGCCCGACCACCCCACCGTGGACGCGGACGACGGCGAACGGTGCGAAGAACCCCTGCACGAAGGAGGGCCAGGTCTGCGAGTACGGCTCCGACTTCGAGCCGTCGTGCAACACGATCGTCCAGTGCAGCAGCGGTGAGTGGGGGATCCCGCTCTTCGGCGCGGGTGGCGGGAAGGCGTGCGGTTCGCCCGCGCCGAAGCCGACCGAAAATCCCGCCGACTGCCCGGCGACGAGGGCGAGCCTCACCGAGGGCGCGGCGTGCAACGGGTCCTCGACGTGCGCGTACGACGGCGCGGTCTGCACGTGCGGCACCTTCTGTCCCCAGTACCCCGTCTCACGACCGACGTGTGACGCGGACGCCGGCATCACGGAGAACTGCTGCGACCGATCGAAGCCGCCGACCTGGAGCTGCTTCGAGGGAGCGCCCGATTGCACCTCGCCTCGGCCCCGCGTCGGCGATCCGTGCAAGGACGGCGACGAATGCGGGCTCGCGCCTCCCGGCGAGTGCGGGCAGAGGAAGCTCCAATGCAAGGCCGGCACCTGGCAGCTCTACGAGCCGCAGTGCCCGATCTCGACGGCGCGCGCGAAGACGGACATCGCATACGTCGGCCCCGGCGAGGCCGCGCGGGTGCGCGACGAGCTCCTCCGCGTCCGTCTCGCGACCTACCGTTACAAGGCGGGAGATCCCTCCCCTCACCTCGGCTTCGTCATCGAGGACATGCCGGCGGGGAGCCCCGCGGTGCTCGCCTCGCGCGACCGCGTGGACCTCTACGGCTACGTCAGCATGGCCGTCGCCACGATCCAGGAGCAGCAGAAGCAGATCGATCGACTCGACGCGGAGCTCGCGCGGATGAAGCGCGAGTGCCGCTGATCAGCGCGCGCGCACCTTCAGCGTCTGACCGACGGTGTCGAGCATCTGGCGGAGGGTGTCGTAGTCCGGGTGCTTCATCCGAACCCAGGCGTTCGCCATGTACCCCGCTTCGACGGGCTGGGTCGGCGTGCCGGGCGACGGCAGGTGCGCGTCCATGATGAAGGGGCCGAACCGCCGCTGGATCTCGTCGGCGCCGTCGTAGTGGCTGATCGTGCCGTCACGATCCGGCCGGAGCGCGATGATGCCCGCCGCGAAGCGGCGCGACAGGCGCTGGGACGGACGACCGTGCACGACCGCCATCGCCCACTCGCGGTAGATGTCGATCTCGTTCGACGCCGCGTAGAGGTCCCAGGCGCGGACGCCCGGCGGCCGGCACCCGATCTCGCTGAACTTGAGGCCCTTCGGTCCGAAGAACCACTCCATGTGGGTCGCCGAGGTCTCGATCCCGAGGACCTCGATGACCTTCTTGCCCATCGCGCGGAGCTCGTCGTACGCGGCCACCGCATCGATCCGGTTCGTCGCGACGAACTGCGGCGAGATCCAGCGCGTCCGCATCGCCTCGAGGACGTTCGGATAGTAGTGGCTCACGAAGTCGTGCACGACGCGGCCGTCGATCGTGATCGTGTCGTAGAAGCCTTCGTGGCCCTCGATGAACTCCTCGATCGCGACGCTCCGACCCTGCGGGACGCCGAACGAGGCGAGCGCCGCATCGAGGTCGCGCTCGTGATCCACGCGTGCGGTGCCGCTCGCACCGGCGGCGTCGCGCGGCTTCACGATGATCGGGTAGCCGACGCGCTTCGCGAAGTCGCGGATCTCGGCCGGGTCGTTCGAACCGAGCGACTGCGCGCACGGAACGCCCGCCTTCGCGAGCGCCTCCTTCATCGCCGGCTTGTCCCGGCAGAGGAACGTCGTCCGCACGCTCGTGCCAGGGATCCCGCACGCTTCACGCACCTTCGCGGCGCACATGACGTGGGCTTCGACGACGGCTTCGAGCCGATCGACCTTCACCTTCGTCTGGAGCCAGCGGACGACCTTCTCGACCTGGCCGACGTCGGTGACGTTCGAGACCTGCTCGTAGTGCGTCAGCCAGCGCTGGAGGTCGCCGTCGAGCGACGACTTCGGCCGCTCGCCGATGCCGGTGACGCGCGCACCGACGTCGTGGAGCGCACGCGCGAACTCGCGCTGGTTCGCGGGGAAGCAGGGCTCGAGGAGGACGACGTCGACGGGCATGGCGGCCGCGCTCTTAGCAAGGGACGGGCGCGGAGGGAACTCGGCCGGGCGCGGGAGATGCGATGCGGCGCGAGGGGACCGCAGGATCTCCTTGCGTCGCGCGCTCCTCCTCCTCTAAGGGTGCGCGCACTGTGAAGGTCCTGTTCGTCGCATCGGAGGTCGCCGGCTTCGCCAAGACGGGAGGCCTCGGCGACGTCGCGGCCGCGCTTCCTCGCGCGCTCGGAGGCCGAGGCCACGACGTTCGGATCGTGATGCCGATGTACCCGCGGGTCCGGACGCCGGAGCGGCAGTTCGAGACCGTGATCCGCGACGCTTCCGTCGATCTCGGCGGCACCCGCGTCCACTACTCGGTCCACTGCGCGACGCTCCCCGACAGCAAGGTCCCCGTCTACTGCGTGCGCTGCCCGGGCCTGTTCGACCGTCCTTCGATCTACACGCAGGACAGCGACGAGCACCTCCGCTTCGCGCTCCTCCAGTGGGCTGCGCTCCAGATCTGCCAGCGGCTCCGCTTCGCGCCCGACGTCGTCCACGCGAACGACTGGCAGACGTCGCTCCTGCCCGTGCTCCTCCGCACGATGTTCGCGTGGGACCGTCTGTTCGACGGCACGCGCACGGTCCTCACGATCCACAACATCGGTCACCAGGGCAGCTTCGATGCCCGCGTGCTGCCGCAGACGGGGCTCGGCGACGCCGCCCATCACTTCCACCAGGAGCAGCTCCGCGAAGGGCGGATCAACTTCCTCCTCACCGGCATCTTCTACGCGCACGCGATCACGACCGTGAGCCCGACGTACGCACGCGAGATCCAGACGCCGGAGCACGGCGTCGGGATGGACGCGTACCTCCGCGAACGGTCGAGCGTCCTCTTCGGCATCTTGAACGGCATCGACGAGACGCAGTGGAGCCCGGAGAACGATGCGCTCATCCCGCATCGCTTCTCGGCGGAGGACCTCTCGGGCAAGGAGAAGAACAAGGAGGAGCTGCTGAAGGCCGCCGGCCTCCCCTATCACCCCGAGGTCCCCGTCCTCGGTGTCGTCTCGCGGCTCGTCTGGCAGAAGGGCTTCGATCTCTGCTTCAACGTCCTGCCGCGCATGCTCGCGAGCCGCCCGGTGCAGCTCGTCGTGCTCGGCACCGGCGAGCCGAAGTACGAAGGGCTCTTCCACCACCTCGCGCGCCGGTTCCCGAAGCAGGTCGTCTACAAGCCCGCGTTCAGCGAGCCGGTCGCGCACCTGATCGAAGCGGGAGCGGACATGTTCCTCATGCCGTCGCGCTACGAGCCGTGCGGCTTGAACCAGATGTACAGCCTCAAGTACGGCACGCCGCCGATCGTGCACCGGACGGGCGGGCTCGCCGACACCGTCGCCGCTTACGACAAGCGTAACGGCCGCGGCAACGGCTTCGTGTTCGATCACTTCGACGACACGGGCCTCCGCTTCGCGCTCGGGCAGGCGCTCGCGACGTGGGGCTCCGGCAAGGGCGAGGACCGCGAGCGCTGGACGGCGCTCCAGCGGAACGGCATGCGCGCCCGCTTCGGCTGGGACGAGCGGGTCGCCGCGTACGAGCAGGTCTATCGGATGGTGGCGCCGGGGCGCTGAATCACTCGACGCGCACGTCGCGTCGTCGAAGCGGTACTCGACGGAGCCCTCGTTCTTCGGCGTGCCGAGGATCCCGATCCGGAAGCGCTGGGCCGTCGGCGCGGGCGGGACGAGATCGGCGGGAAGCGTCAGCCGGACGCGCTCGGAACCTGCGACGTCGAGCGCGAGCACGTCGGCCGCCACCGTGCGCGAGAGCTTCACGTCGAACCGCACGAGCTTCGTTCCCTGCCCCGCGTCGAGCGTCCTCGAGGACGACCTTGCCGGACGTCAGCGTCGAACGCGGTGCGCGCGCGACGAGCACGAACGGCGGCGAGATCGCGCCTTCTCCCGCGCGCGAGAGGAGGTCGGCGTGCTCGACGACGGACCACTTCGTCAGGTCGGGCGCGCCGACGGCGGGGTCGTCGAAGCCATCGCAGAACCAGAGGCCCTCGCGCGTACAGAAGCGGACGCCGCCATCGGGCTCGTCGGCGCCGGCGCGTCGACGGCCGCCGCATCCGGCGGAACGGCGCGATCGAGCCGGAGACGTGAGCGCACGGCCTCTCGATGCTAGAGGATCACCATGCGCCTGCGCGACATCGGGCTCGCGTTTCTCGCGTCGTCCGCCGCGTGCTCGGAGGGCAGCGCGGCGGCGCCGGGGGCGAGCGCCGCCGCGGACGCGGGCACGCCACTCGCACCGCCCACCGGAACGAGCGCCCCCGAACCACCGCTCGATGCGGGAGCGGAGGCCGGAGCGCCGGCGCCCGTCGTGACGACGCGCGTCATCACGACGAGCCACCGCGCCGTGCCCGGGAAGATGTTCGGCGGGTGGGGCCCGCATCTCGGTCATCTCGTGCGCCGGCCGAACGGAGAGCTCTGGTTCGTCGACGACGCGTGTGATGCGGCGACGCCCTGCGACGTGAACGTGAACGGGCGCGTCGACGCGTTCCGCCTCGGCCCGAGCGGCTGGGAGCGGCGCGCCCAGATCGCGCTCGCCGGGATCCAGCAGAACACCGGGACGATCGTGACGGGCGACGTCTTCGAGACCTATGGGGTCGACGTCGGCACCTCACGCATCGTCGTGTGTCGCCTCGACCCGGGAACGACGGCCTCGAGCTGCGCGCCGATCGCGATCACGCTTCCGCCCTCGACGAACTATGTCGGCGCCGCGGTCTCGCCCGAGGGGTGGAAGCTGACCTGGGCGACGACGGTGGTGGACGGCGGCGGCGGCACGTTCCACTGGCTCGTCGACTACGGCGGCGGCTGGAACGGGCCGCGCACGGGCGCAATCGGCGGCTACAACGACGCGTCGTACGTGAACGTCGCGTTCTTCGGCGGGGCGCGGAAGAGCGAGCTCGTGGCGTTCGCGCAGCTCGTCGCGGGCACGGCACCGAGCTGGACGTTCCACGGCGCGACGGCGAACGGAGACGCTGCGACGGTCAACGCGCTCTCGTTCGATGTCTTGCCGCCGGCCGGCGCCGATCCGATCGCGTCGACGAACGACGTCGTCGTCGATCCGGCCACGAACGACGTCCACCTCGTCGCGCGCACGAATGCGGGCGCCGCCGCGATCTACTTCCGCGCGAGCAGCGCGACGACGTGGGGCGCGCCGACCGCCGTCCTCCCGGCGACCTACCGCGCGCGCTTCGTCCAGCTCGCGGACGGTCGCCTCGTGCTCGTCTACGGGAAGAACGGGATGGGCCTCTGGATGCGCGTGTCACCCGCGCGGGTGGCGGGCAAGCCCGTCGACTGGGCCTCGCTCCCCGAGACGCGGCTCGCGCTCCCCGCCGATTACGAGGACCTCTACGCGATCTATCCCGAAGCGGCGTCGTACCAGCGGACGCTCCCGAAGACCCTCGACCTCGCCGTCGTCTCGGCGAAGCGCGAGAGCGAAGCGCTCCACGTCCACGTCGACTTCTGACGCGTCACTCGGAGACGGAGAGCGACTTCGCGACGGCCCATCCCGCGGCGGTCCGGAGCGAGACCGTCACCCTCGCCTCGAGGCGGCGCTGGGCAGCGACCGGATCGACGCCGAGGGCCATCCCGAGGAGCGGCGCGTCGACGCCGTCTTCCGAAATCATCGGCTGGAACGTCTGCCACTCCGACGTGCCGAGCGCGCGATACGCGAACTCGAGCTGCGTCGGCGCGTTCGTCACGATGCCCATGTCGAGCGCGATTTTGCCCGCACTCCGGTCGATGCGATCGAGGCGGAGGAGCTCGAGCGGCGGCTTCGCGATCGGCGCCGGCGCTGCCATCGAAGGCGGCGACCACCCCGCGTCGAACCCGGGTCGCGCGACGAGCGCGCGGATGCCGGCGACGTCGTCGTCGGTGAGATAGCCCCGCTCGCGCATCGACGACGCCCCCATGATCGACTCGCCCACGAGATGGGAGGTGCTGTTCCGCGGGTCGCAGCTCGTCGTGCCCTCGTACTGATCGCAGAGCCCCCAGACATGGCCGATCTCGTGCACGAGGACGGGGAGCGACATCCGCTGGCCGCCTTCGACGTAGCGCACGAACGACCGCTCCTTCATCATCGCGAGGAGCGCGTCGGCGTTCGACGGGCGGCCGGTCAGGCCCGCGAAGCTCCGCCACTCGGCTCCGCTCCCGTTGATCGTCGAAGGCGCGAGCCGGAAGTCGCGGAGGAACACGAACCGTGTGAAGGAGGTCCAGTTCCCCTGCGCGTCGACGCGGCCCTCGCCGCTCGTCACGCCCATCGTCCCGCCGTCGAGCTTCGCGAGACCGAGCACGGCGTCGAAGCCCTGGCCGCACGCCGCGTGGTAGACGCGCGAGAGCTCGTAGACGGACTGCTGCGGCTCCGCCCGCGGAAGGTCCTTCACCTCGATCCGCACGTCGATCCGGCGATCGACGTAGTGCGCCCAGATGTTCACCGCCGCCTCGAGCTCGCCTTCGATCCCGGGCAGCATCGTCGTCATGTAACGAGGCACGCACGCGCGCCACGTCTGCCCCGGCCGCTTGTTGACGAGGAACTGCGGGGCACGCGGATCGAGCTGGAGGTGTCCCCACGCGCCCTGGCTCTCGCCGACCTCGTCGCTCTCCGTCGCGGCACACCCCGGGACGAGGAGCGCGGCGATCGCGGCGAGGAGCACGAAGAAGGAGCGCGCCATGGGAAGGTCACTCCGGGAGACGGACGCCGAGCTTCTTCGCGAGCGCATCGCGGACCTCGGGCGCCTTCGCCGTACGACGGATTTCCTCCGTCACGTTCGTCGACGAGGTCACGCGCTCCGTCACCGTCGTCTCGCCGTCGCCGCGCGACTCGCCTGCGTTCGCGTACGAGACGTAGCCGAGGTGGTTCAGCTTGAAGGAGCTGAACTTCACCTGGATCTGCCAGTTCGGCGACGAGAGCGTCGGCTTGTACGAGTACTGGCCGTGGCAGATGCGGCTCCCGGAGTCCCAGCTCTCCCACGAGAACGCCTGCGACTCCATCGGGCCGACCTCGACGCGTCCGGCCTTCTTGATCGCGTCCGGGTGGAGCGTGTCGCAGTCACATGCGTAGGAGCACTCCTTGATCCCCTTCGCGTTCTCCACGCCGGGGCGCACGGCTTTGCACTCGCACAGGAAGCCGAGCGCAGCGGACGAGGACGTCTGCGCCTGCGCGCCGTCTTCGGTCTCGCTCTCGGCGGCCGGCGCCGCGCACGCGATCGCGAAGAGCCCGAAGGCCGCCATCGTCATCATCCGGATGCCCACAGTTGCCATGTGGGCTCATGCAAGCAGGATGCGTACCGGACGCCGCAGCCGGAAAATTCCTGTTGTTCCGAACGCGTCGCCACCGACCCGGGACGCGGTCGGTCCCGGGCTGGGTCATCCCCTGTCCATCAAGAGCGACGCTTCAGACGTACGTGACGCGGATCGTCTCGATGACCTTCTGGATCATCTTCTTCACGGCCTCGGTGCTCTCGTGCCGGACGACGACGTAGCCGTCACCTTCGTAGCTCTCCGACTTCGGCGCGCCGATCTGCGGGAGCTTCGCCTCGGCGACCCACTGCCCGATCGCTTCGTTGACCTCGCGCACGCCGGTGACCGAAGCGACGCGGCCCTGCCCCATCCCGCGGAGGAAGGCGCAGCCGACGGCGAACTTCCGCTCCCACGGGAGATCGATCTCGTTGTCGACGACCGCACGCGCCCACGCGCGGTACGGGTCGACGCCGTGCGCGAGCCCGGTCATGAGCGAGATGTTCGCGCCCGGCGGACGCTGCGCGATCTCGCCGATCGCGAGCTTCCCGTCCGCCTTCTGGAACCACTCCATGTGGGTCATGCCGGTGTCGAGGCCGAGCGCCTGGATCGCGGCGTAGCCCATCTTGCGCGCGCCGTCGTAGGGCTCGCCCTCGATCTCGCGCGGCAGGATGCACGCCCACTGGATCCACGGCGTCTCGAGGACCTCGAGGCAGCTCGGGAGGTAGTGCGAGATCGACGAGACGCGCGGCTTGCCGTCGATCGTGATCGTCTCGAAGCTGAACTCGCGGCCGCGGAGCATCTCCTCGGCGAGGATCGGGTTCTGCGCCGACACGTGCATGCCCTCGATCGAGCGCAGGAGCGCTTCGATCGAGCTCACGCGGAACGTCGCCTTCGCGCCCATCCCTGCCGGCGGCTTCAGCACCATCGGGAACCCGACCTGCTCCGCGAACGCGCGCGCGTCCTTCTCGGACGTGATCAGCTTGTGCGCGGCGACGGGGAGGCCGGCGGCGCGGAGCGCGTCCTTCATCCGCGCCTTGTCGCGGAACAGCTCGGCGACCTCGGGACGGGTGCCCGGAACGTTGTAACGTGCACGCGCTTCGGCGAGGTCCACCATCATCGGCTCGAGGATGCCGAGGATGCGGTGCGGCTGGCCGTGGCGGCGGCGGAGGACCTCGACGCCGTCGAGCGTGTCCTGCCGGTTCAGCGGCTCCGTCACGCGGACGATGTCGTGGAAGAGCCGGAGATCGTCGCCCTGGGGCGTCGTGTGCATCACGCCGAGGAGGCGGACGTCCGGGAGCTTCGCCGTCGCGCGGACGAAGCGCATCGTGACGTCGGTGGGAAACGGAGCGACGAAGACGACGTTGCGGGGCATGACGGCCGCGCAGCCTGGTCGCCCGCCGGCCGCGCGTCAACTCGGGCGGATCGCGACGCGTATCTCTTCGTGCGGCAACGTGGATCCCGCCCGCGTTGGCAGGCGTCCCGCCATGGAGTACGGAGCGCGCGGCCATGCAGTCCCGGATCCTCGTCGCTGCGCTGCTCTTCGCGGCGTCCGTCTCCTGCTCCTCCTCCTCGTCGAAGGACGCACCGCCGCTCGAGGCCGTCGTGGCCGAGGCGCCGGCGCTCCCGTCGCTCGGGATGAACGACGTCTCGGTCCTGATTCCGCTCTCGGTCGCGAAGACGTTCCTCGAGCCCGCTTCGGGCGGCGCGAAGGGCGTGCTCCTCCCGAAGGACGTCTACGACAAGGTCCCGAAGTTCGGCGTCGAACCGGCCGAGGGCCTCGTCTGGGAGCGCATGCGCGCGGTCGCGATCCGCTTCGACGGGTGCTTCTCGGTCCCGTCGGGTTGCGAGGCGCAGATCCGGATCGTGATGCAGCCGCTCCTCGAGAGCGGGATGACGAACGACTCGGCGCTCCACCTCTTCTACCGCCTCACGGAGGACGAGCTCGCCGCCATGGTGCCGCGCCTCCGGCACCTCCGCGAGCTCGCCCCCGAGGCGACGGACGGTCCGCTCGACGTGAGCCCGGCGCTCGTCGCGCAAGGTGCCGAGGGGCCGTACGCGACCGCGCTCCGCGAGCTCGTCCTCGAGCTCGCGGGCGAGCAGAGCTTCTCGCGGATGACGTTCTTCCTCCGCGCGCCGCCGCTCCAGGAGGAGTGGTTCTTCGGCGGCTTCGATCGCCTGAACGGCACGCTCCGGCAGCTGGACATCGTCGGCGTCGGCAAGTCGAACCAGCGCGTCGATCGCCCGGACACCGCCGAGGGCTACGAGTACGCGTTCACCCCGGCCGGGAAGGTGCCGGAGGACGTCTCGGCGCTCCTCGTCAGCGCGAAGGCGAAGACCGCGCCGGTGGAGGACGTGAAGAAGGCGTTCGCCGCATTCCTCCGGATCGAGAACCCGACGAAGTACGGCCCCGATGCGCTGCCGTGCGCGGGCTGCCACGTGTCGACGGTCGTGACCGAGCACGCCAAGAAGGCCTTCGGCTTCGACGCCGCCGCCGAGCCCGACGCGTTCACCTCGACGCGCGATCTCACGATGCGCGGCGCGGCCGCGAGCTCGCCGCCTTCGCTCCGCGGCTTCGGCTATCTCGTGAAGCAGCCGATGATCGGCCGGCGCGTGATCAACGAGACGGCGGCGGTGGTCGACGACCTGGAAAAGCGCTTCCCCGCGACGCCGGCGAAGTGAGCGCCGGCCCGCCTCACTCGTGGTAAGACGGGCGCAACCCGGCCATGCGCGTCGTCTTCATCGCTCCGACCTACCCGCCCGAGATGCTCGAGTACACGCGTGGCCTCGCCGAGGTCGGCGCGGAGGTCTACGGCGTCGGGGACACGCCGCGCGAGATGCTGCCGCCTTCGGCGAAGGAGCACCTCCACGACTACCTGCGGGTGCCGAAGATCCTCGACGAGGACGACGTCATCGAGCGCGTCTCGGCGTGGCTCCGCGGCCGGTCGATCGACCGCGTGCTCTCGAACTGGGAGCCGACCGTGATCCTCGCCGCGCGCCTCCGCGAGCGCTGGGGCGTCCCCGGGATGAGCGTCGACGCGGTCCGCGGCTTCCGCGACAAGCAGGTGATGAAGGACCGCGTCCGCGCGGCCGGCCTCCGCGTGCCGAGGGCGCGACGCGTCCGTACCGAGCGCGAGGTCTACGCCGCCGCCGAGGAGATCGGCTACCCGCTCGTCCTCAAGCCGATCGCCGGCGCCGGCTCCGCCGACACCTACCGGATCACGAGCCAGAAGCAGCTCGACGAGATCCTCCCGAAGATGCGCGGCGTGCCCGAGGCGAGCTGCGAGGAGTACATCGAAGGCGAGGAGTTCACGTTCGACACCGTGAGCATCGGCGGCAAGCCTGCCTACGAGAACTGCGCCGCGTATCTCCCGAAGCCGCTCGAAGCGCGCTCGGAGGAGTGGATCAGCCCCGTCATCATCACGGTGCGGGACATGCAGCAGGCGAAGCTCCAGAAGGGCATCACGCTCGGTCGCAACGTCCTCGCCGCGCTCGGGATGGGGGACGGCTTCACGCACATGGAGTGGTTCCTCACCTCGAAGGGCGAGGCGGTCTTCGGCGAGATCGGCTGCCGTCCCGGCGGCGCGCACCTCGTCGATCAGATGAACCACACATCGGACATCGATCTGTTCCGCGAGTGGGCACGCGCCGTGTGTCACCGCCGCTTCGATGCGCCGACGACGCGCAAGTACAACGTCGGGATCGTCTTCAAGCGCGCGCTGGGTCAGGGCCGGATCGCGCGGATCGAAGGCGTCGAGCAGTGGAAGAAGGCGTGCGGGCAGTGGGTCGTCGAGGACAAGCTGCTCCCCGTCGGCGCGCCGCGCCGGAACTGGAAGCACACGCTGCTCTCCGACGGCTTCGTGATGGTGCGCCACCCCGAGTGGGCGGAGGCGTACCGAATGAGCTTCCTCGCCGCGACCGACATCAAGCTGTACGCGGCGTGAGGCGCTAGAAGGTCGTCGACCAGACGCCGTTCGCCTGCGCGCACTGCGCCTTCGCGTTCTCGACGTCGGCCGGGTAGTACGCGCGATTGATCTCGCGTCCCTTGCCGGTGCCGACCGTGCACTTGCCCAGGAAGCTCGCCGACGGGCACGTTCCCGGGTTCTGCGAGAGCTGGCCTTTCTCGGCCTGACACTCGACGCGCAGGTTCGTCACCTGCTCCGGCGTCGCCTCCGGGTACTCCTTGCATCGGTACTGGAGCGCCACGTAGCAGGCGCTCGAAGGCGCGGCGCCCGTCGTCGACGCATCGCCGACGGTGTCGCCGTCATCCTTCGCGGAAGCGCAGCCGTAGAGGAGGACCAGACCGCCGACGAGAATCAGTCGCGTGTGGTTCATACCCATCAACGTTACGCTACGAAACGCCATCACGAGAAGAGGTGTTCAAATTGGACGACCGCACGGTAGGGAAACCTCCCGGTGCGGTCATTTTGATATCCTCCGCCGCGATGACCACGACGGCCGAAGCGCCGGCTGCCGGCGTCCGCGGCGCGACCAAGCCGAGCTTCTTCGCACTGGAGCTGCTCGACAACCGCTTCCCCGCGCTCCACGGGCTGCGCGTCCTCGCGATCCTGAGCGTCGTGCAGTTCCACGTGACGTGGATCTTCGCGGGCGAGAACGGCATCGCGATCGATCGCGAGTTCACGAGCTGGTCGCTCACGATCTTCTTCGGGATGGACCTCTTCTTCATCCTGAGCGGGTTCCTGATCGGATCGATCCTCCTCCACTCCCTGAAGACGAGCGGCTCGCAGAACCTGCGGCGCTTCTACATCCGGCGCGCCTCGCGCACGTTCCCGCCGTACTACCTCGTGCTGACGGCGCTCGCGCTCGCGACGCCGCTCACCGCGATGCAGCTCGCGCACTTGAAGTACGAGTACATCTACGCGACGAACTTCGTGTCGCTCCAGCGCAAGGACATCCTCATGTTCTGGGGCTGGTCGCTCGCGCTCGAGGAGCAGTTCTACCTCACCGTCCCTCTCCTCTTCTTCGCGCTCTACAAGCTGTCGTCCGACCGCGCGCGCGTGACGCTGCTCGTCGGCCTCTGGACGGCGGCGCTCGCGATGCGCCTCGTCCTCTTCTACGGGCGCGGCCCCTGGACCGACCTCGCGCTCTACGAGGCGCTCTACTTCCGACCGCACACGCGCTTCGACACCCTCGTCGCCGGCGTCCTCCTCGCCTTCGTCTACAACCGCTGGCGCGAGCCGATCCGCGCATGGATCGCCGACCCGTTCCATCGCGCGATGATCGCGCTGCCGTCGCTCGGGTGCCTGTGGCTGCTTCTCCGGCCGAACCTCTTCGGCGAGGACCGCATCCAGCTCGTCCACGTGTTCGCGTGGGGCAGCGTCACGAGCGTCATGTACTTCGGGCCGCTCCTGCTCCTCCTCCTCGGCGACGGGATCGTCGTCCGCGCGCTCTCGGCGCCGTTCTTCCGCCGCGTCGCGACCCTCGGCTACGGCGTCTACCTCGTGCACATCCCCGTCTGCGACCACATCATCGTGCCGATGGCGAAGGCGCTCGAGGCGCGGAACGTGTCGATGGGCTTCATCTGGCCGCTCTCGCTCGTCCTCGTGATGGCGATCTCGCTCGCGGCGGGGTACGTGCTCCACGTGTTCGTCGAGAAGCCTTCGCTCGCGCTCCGCGACCGCCTCGCCGCGTAAGCGCCTCAGGGATCGAACGGCTGGCCGAACCCGACCGCAGGGAGCGGCGCTTCCTTCCAGCCGTCGTAGTCGTCCTCGACCCACGTCATCGACGCGGGGTCCTCGACCGTCAGCTCCACGGACCGTGGGCCGCGCGGACCGAGCTCGAGGATCTTCGCGCGGACGCACCCGTTCGCGACGCGGTCCCCGACGCGGAGCGCGGCATGCTCGCTCCGGAACAGATTGCCGTCGCCGATCGGGAAGAGGCCGCGGTCCTCCGACGTGGTGAGCTCGAACGTGCGCTCGCTCCGCCGGACGACGAGCGTGTGCCCCGAGTGGGCGAGGAGGCACCACTTCGCCGGCGTGCGGCCGCGCGGGTCGATCGCGAACGGCGTGAAGAAGGTGAGCGACATGCCGCGGACGATCCCGATCCGCGCCGCCGTGACGTCCGGCGCGCGGTCGCGGAGCCAGGCGGCGCCGTCGACGAACTTCAGCGCCTCGCGGCGGTGGCGGAGAGCGAGCGTGAACGCGGTCCCGGGCCCGTGGACGAGATGCGCGAACGCGAGCCCGAGCGCGGCGAGCCACCCGAGCTCGACCGCGCGGGTCTTCGGCGCGTCCTTGTCGCGGAACCAGGCCTGCTCGATCACGATCGCCGAGGCGACCGCGACGCCGATCGTGCAGATTCCGAGGAGACGCATCGCCGGGACGACCGCGAGCACCGGCGCGAGCGAGACGAACGAGCCGGCGAGGAGCCACGTCGCCTTCTCGCGCCACGCGGGCTCGAGCGCGGCGTACGCGCGACGCATCGGCGGCGCGCAGACCGCGACGCTCGCTGCGAGCATCAGCACGACGAGCCACCGCGCGCTCCCCGGCGTGAAGCCGGAGACGTCGAACGAGAGCCAGCTCTCGACGACGAGCGCCACGCTCCGCCACGGCACCTTGTCGAGAAACGCGGACGGCTCGCGGAGCGGATCGGTGTAGAACCCGGAGCCCATCGCGCCGTAGCCGAGCTTCGTCCGCACCGCGAGGTACAAGGCCGCCGGCACCGCGAACGACACGACCGAGAGCGCGCGAGCACGAACAGGCGCCGAGCGCGCGAGCACCGCGTACGCGAGGACGTAGCCGCCGAACGCGAGCGCGTACTCACCGCCGCCCGCGAGCGCGAGCCCGAAGCAGAACGCGGCGAGGAGGGGGCGCCGGAGGACGAGCAGGCCCGAGACGCCGAACGTGATCGCGAGGAGCGTCTCGCGGTTCGCGAGCCACGCGAGCGGCAGCCAGTGACAAGGCGCGAGCGCGAACATCGCCGTCGCGAGGAGGCTCGTCCGCCGCTCGAACGTCTGCGCGTAGAGCCGATGGACGACGACGACCGCGAGCGCCCACCACGCGAGCGAGTGGAGGTGCATCGGCAGCGCGTGGTGCCCGAAGAGGACGTGGTCGCCCCAGACGAGGACGCTCGCGAGCGGGCGGAAGAACCGGATCCGGAGCGACGGGTGCGACCACCACGGGAGGAGACCGCGCTCCAGCATCGCCGCGCGGTTGTCGTCGCCGACGAAGTCGTAGAAGTCGAACGCCGTGCGCTTGCCCGGGAACGTGCCCTCGACCATCGCGACGTGGAGGAAGTCGTCGAGGAAGAACGGGGCAAGGATCGCCGGCAGGAAGACGACGACGCCCAGCGCGAGCACCAGGGCGAGCGGTCTCCGCCGCAGGAAATCAGTGAGTGATCGCACGGAAAGGTGGGATGAAATCGGGACCGCCCGAAGGGGATGATCTCCGCCCCATCTGCATGGAAGGCTTCGAGGAATCGGGCCCGGATCCGCGCTCCGGAGGCAAGCGGAAAAGGGCGATTGAGAGGCGTTTGTGACGCGAGGTTTCGAGTCAGCGGGAGGATGCTCCCGCCCTGTGAAGCACGCCAGCCTGATCCTCCCCTTCTTCGCGATCGCCGGAATCCTCGTCGCCTGCGCGACCTCCGATACGTCGGTAGCCGAAGAGAAGTCCCTGACCGAGCCGGCGCCGTCTTCCGACACGGCGAAGCTCCCGCCGCCGAGCACGCCGGCGCCCGCGCCCGCGCAGGAGAAGCAGTGCGTCGCCACGTGCAGCCAGGACAGCGACTGCCAGAACAGCTGCCCGACGGTCACGAACGGTATCCAGTGCTGCGACCAGAACACGAAGAAGTGCTTCGCGACCTCGCAGTCGGTCTGCCCGAAGCCGCAGGAAGACGCCGGCACCGAAGCGCCCGCGTACTGATTCGACAGCACGCTCCAGCGCCCCGCTCCGTGGGGTAAGCTCGAGCGATGAAGAGGGGGCTCCCCTGGCTCGCGGCAGTCGGCTTCATGTCGGCTGCCGCGTTCGCATGTTCGGACGGTGCGGAGGGCGCGGCAGAGGACGCTGCGGATGCGGGCGTCGCCGATGCGGCGACGGCCTCGATCACGCCGGACGCGGCCGAAGACCCCGCCGACAGCGGCGCAGTCGGCGATGCGGCGAGCGCGCCGGACGCCGCCGAGGACGCCGCCCTCGCCGATGCGGGCGAAGACGCCGACGCGGCCCCGCCGCAGCCCGCCGTGCGCTTCGTCGGTCGCTTCGACACGACCGATCCGCTCGGCCCGAAGGTCGCCTGGCCCGGCGCACGCGTGATCGTCCGGTTCTCCGGCACCGAGCTCCGCGTGAAGCTCGCGGAGGAGTCGTTCTCCGACGTCGGCCCGAGCCGCTACGACGTCGTCGTCGACGGCGCGCCGCAGCCGACGCTCACGACGGCGGTCGGCACGAACGACTACGTCCTCGCCGCGAACCTCGCGGCCGGAACGCACGTCGTCGAGGTGGTGCGACGGACGGAGTCGCTCGTCGGGGTCACCCAGTTCCGCGGCTTCGAGTACCCGAACGGCGGCCAGCTCCTCGCGCCGCCTCCCGCGCCCGATCGCCGGATCGAGTTCCTCGGCGACTCGAGCTCCAACGGCTACGGGATCGAGTGCGCCAGCCCGCTGATGACCTTCAGCGGCGCGACCGAGAACGAGCGGAAGGCGTTCCCCGCGCTCGCTGCCGCCGCCCTCTCTGCCGATCACCACGACCTCGGCTTCGCCGGCAAGGGCGTGCTCCGCAACTACGACGCGAACGACACGCAGGTCTTCTCGCTCCTCTACCCGCGCACGCTGCCGGAGACCGCCGCCAGCGTCTGGAGCTACGCGCGCTTCCCGGCGCACGTCGTGTGGATGACCCTCGGCGGCAACGACTGGGACAACCCCGGCAATCGTCCGCCGCCGGATCTCGCCGCGTTCCAGACGAAGTACGCCGAGCTCGTCGCGCTCGTGCGCGCGGCGCAGCCGCAAGCGCAGCTCGTCCTCGCGGTCGCGCCGTCGCTCTCGGACGACTACCCGCCGGGCTACAACGCGCTCACGAACATGACGACGGCGCTCACGAACGTGCGCAACGCCCGGATCGCGGCCGGCGACGCGAACGTGCACCTCCACGTCTTCACCCGGACGACGTATCCGGACGACGTCACCGGCTGCGAGTACCACCCGAACGCCGCATTCCACGCGAAGCTCGGGGTCGAGGTCGCGGCGAAGATCAAGGCGATCACGGGCTGGCCCTGAGCGTCTGCGTCGCGCCGGTCGAACCGGAGCGCTAGAGTTTCCTCCGAGATGAGCGGCCGGATACGAGCGGCATTCGCGGTCGCGGCAGCCTTCGCGGCGGGCATCCTCCTCGCCTGTGGGTCGGCGAAGGTGCCCGCGCGGGCGCCCCCCGCGCCGAAGACGGCGAAGAGCCCCGAAGCCGCCGACGCCGGACCACCGAGCGACGCAGGGGGGTCGTCGGCGATCGAGCCGGAGAGCCCGTTCGCGGCGATCGACGAGGTGGTCTCTGCCGCGATCGAAGCCGGCAACCTCCCCGGCTGCGTCGTCGTCGTCGGACGCCGCGACGAGATCCTCTTCCGCCGCGCCTACGGCTCGCGAGCGCTCCTCCCCGAGCGCCTTCCGATGACGCTCGACACGGTCTTCGACGTCGCGTCGCTCACGAAGCCCGTCGCGACGACGACCAGCCTCATGAAGCTCGTCGACAATGGCATCGTCGATCTCGACAAGCCCGTCGCGCACTACGTCCCCGAGGTCGCGAAGCTCCCGCGCTTCACCGTCCGCCAGCTCCTGCTTCACACGAGCGGCCTTCCGGCGACGACCGTGCTCTCCGCCTACGGGGCCGATCGCGCAAGGCTGCTCGAGCACATCGGCCGCCTCTCGAACGTCGCGAAGCCGGGAGAGCGCTTCGTCTACTCCGACGTGGGGTTCGTGCTCCTCGAGGAGGTCGTCCGGCGAAAGGCCGGCGAAGACCTCGCCACGTTCTCCACGCGCGAGGTGTTCGCCCCCCTCGGGATGACCGAGACGATGTTCCTCCCCTCGCCTGCGCTCCGCGCCCGTGCGGCGCCGACCGAGCAGCGCGAGGGCCGCTGGATGGTCGGGGAGGTGCACGACCCGCGCGCCTACGCCATGGGCGGCGTCGCCGGTCATGCCGGGCTCTTCTCGACGGCCGACGACCTCGCGCGCTTCGCGCAGGCGCTGCTCGACGAGACGAAGCTCGTCTCGGCGAAGACGCGCGCGACGTTCCTCACCCGCTACGCGACGCCGAAGGGCGGACGCGCGCTCGGCTGGGACGTCGACAGCCCGAACGCGACCCACAAGAGCAGGCTCTTCTCTCCGAGCACGTTCGGGCACGGCGGGTTCACCGGCACCGCGATGTGGATCGATCCGGAGCGCGATCTGTTCCTCGTGTTCCTCTCGAACCGCGTGCACCCGGAGGGGAAAGGCGCCGTGCACTCCCTCGTCGCCGAGATCGGGTCGGGTGCGGTCGCCGCTTCCGACGTGCGCCCCGGGATCGACGTCCTCGCCCGCTCCGGCTTCGCGGAGCTGCGCGGGGCGAAGGTCGGTCTCCTCACGAATGCAGGCGCCCGTGCACGCGACGGCAAGCGCACGCTCGACGTGCTCCGAGGCGCGCCGGGCCTCACCCTCGTGCGGATCTTCTCACCCGAGCACGGGCTCGGTGCGGAGCGCGAAGGCAAGATCGGCGACGCGACCTACGAAGGCGTGCCGGTCACGAGCCTCTACGGCGAGCACATGACGCCGACGCCGGAGACCCTCGACGGGATCGACACGCTCGTCGTAGACCTCCAGGACGCGGGGACGCGCTTCTACACCTACGCGTCGACGATGAAGCTCGCGATGAAGGTCGCCGCCGAACGGAAGCTCCGCGTCGTCGTGCTCGATCGCCCGAACCCGCTCGGCGGCGTCCGGGTCGAAGGTCCGCTCCTCGAAGCGGACGCCGTGCGCTCGTTCGTGAACCACCATCGCCTGCCGGTCCGTCACGGCATGACGCTCGGCGAGCTCGCGAAGCTCTTCGCCGCCGACGAGAACCTCGACGTGCGCCTCGACGTCGTGCGAGCGGCGAACTGGCGTCGGAAGGACGAGTGGGATCGGACCGGCCTTCCGTGGGTGAGCCCGTCGCCGAACCTCCGCTCGGTCACGAGCGTGCGGCTCTATCCGGCGCTCGGGCTCCTCGAGTCGACGAACGTGTCGGTCGGCCGCGGGACCGACATGCCGTTCGAGGTCGTCGGCGCCCCGTTCGTCGATCCGGACGCGCTCCTCGCGAAGATCCGCGAGCTCGATCCCACGCTGCCCGGCGTCGCGTTCGAGAAGACGACGTTCACGCCGACGTCGAGCGTCCATGCCGGCAGGCCGTGCAAGGGCGTCCGCGTCCGGATCACGGATCGGAGCGCGCTCGAGCCGGTTCGCACGGGCGTCGTGCTCGCGCTCGCGCTCCAGGCCGTCGCGGGCACGTCGTGGAAGTCCGAGAAGCTCGATCGCATGTTCGGCGATCACGCGACGGTCGACGCGATCCGTGCGCTCCGCTCGCGGGACGAGATCGAGCGCGCCTGGCAGTCGGATCTCGCCGCGTTCGGCGAGAAGCGGCGTGCGTTCTTGCTCTACGAGTGACGACAGTCTTCAGACGTCAGTCCCGGTCTCAGACGCCCGAGCTCTGCACCTTCATCATCTTCACGCCGCCGGTCGACGCCTTGCGCGTGGGAGCGCGCGACGGCGACGACGGGCGATACGTCTTCGGCGGCGTCGCGCTCTTCGGCGTTCCCGTGCTCGGCGGCGGCGGCGAGGGCGTCGCGGCGACGGTCTCGGCCGGCGGCGGAATCGTCGGCAGCGCGGTCGCGGCGGGCGGCGGAGGCGTCACCTCGGTCTTCGCCTCGCGCGGCTTCGCGGCGGCGGCCGCCGCCTTGCTCGCGCTGTCGTCGGAGAGCGAGGCAACGAGCGCGATGATGCCGATCACGGCGGCGATCCCGCCCGCGACGATGCCGACCTTCTTCCGACCGACGTTGTTCGCGAACGCGAGCTCGCCTTCGTCGCTCAGGCTCAGGTTCGGCGACGAGAGGTCGGTCGTGAACGCTGGCGGTGGCGCGCTGATCGGCGGAGGGACGATGGACTGCGTAGCAGCCGCCTCGGCCTTCGCCTTGTTGTGGATGGCGAGGAGATCGATCACCCCTGAATCATCGCGGCTCACGACAGAAGTCATGTGCAAGAAGCGGGGCCGACCGCTTTTCCGGCAGGACGCACCGAAACCCCGCGATCTGGCGTGATCGCCTCGCGGGGACGTTCCCTCGAGTGATGCGACGGCGATCCATCAGCGGGCATGTGGGCTGCATGTTTGAATTTTCGCGGCGTGGCGAAACGGCAACGCGCGCGGTCACTCGTGTTGCCATGCCCCGCGGCGCGGAGCCGGATGGGGAGTGTTCCGTCCCACACGAACGGTACGTCGCGTTGCCGGCGCGCAGATCACGGGAGGTGCTCGAGCGCAGCGCCCCGTGACCGCGTCGCGTCGCGAACGCACCTCGAGGCACACGCGTTGCGAAACGCGCGCGGATCCGAATTCCTCGGAAGGAGGCGGCATGGCCCTCGACATCATGAACGAGCGCGGCGTCACGCTCGACAAGCAGGACTTCGACTGGAAGGACCTCGTGCAGACGCCGTTCTCGAAGCTCGACGACGACGCGTTCACGCGCGTCCGCGTCATCCTGATGAACGGCATCGAGTCGGAGGCGATCCGGTTCAGTCACGCCTGTGCGCGGATGAACAAGGCGCTCCAGCTGCCGCTCGCGCGCGTGCGCCGCGCCGAGCAGCACCAGCAGATCCTCGTCAACTGGCTGAACCCGCCGGACCAGAGCCCGCTCGAGACGACGATCGGCTACGAGCAGACGGCGGTCGAGATCACCGCGATCGTCGCGCAGAACGAGCCCGACCCGTACCTGAAGCAGGTCTACGAGTTCGGGATGCTCGAGGACTTCGACCACCTCTACCGGTTCGCGGCGTTGATGGATCGCGTCGAGGGGCGGGACGCGAACAACATCACGCAGTGCTACACGGACATCATCCCGGGGCGTCCGACGAGCGTCGAGCACCGCGCCCCCGACGACGACGTCCGCGAGCCGTACGACCGCGCGAGCGCCGCTCCGATCACGAAGCTCAATGCGCTCGTGATTGTCTCGGCCGAGCACCAGGTGCACGACTACTACGCGAACGTCGGGCCGTTCTTCGCCGACCCCGTCGCGCGCCAGCTCTACGCCGAGATCCTCTCGATCGAGGAGCAGCACGTCACGCAGTACGAGTGCCTGATGGATCCGTTCGAGTCGTGGCTCGAGAAGTGGCTCCTGCACGAAGCGACCGAGGTCTACACGTACTATTCGTGCCTCCAGACCGAGACGAATCCGCGCCTGAAGCGGATCTGGGAGCGCTTCGTCGCGTACGAGCTCGGTCACCTCCACAGCGTGATGGAGCTGTTCAAGCGGATCGAGAACCGCGATCCGGCGGAGGTGCTGCCCGCCACGTTGCCCGAGCCGATCTCGTTCACGAGCCAGCGCAAGTACGTGCGTGAGGTGCTCAGGAGCCAGGTCGACCTCCGCGCGAACGGAACGCGCATCGTCCCGGTCAACCAGGACTCCGATCTCTCGATCCGTTATCGCGAGCGGATGAACCAGGCGGGCTCGCCTTCCGAGCGCGTCGCCGCCGGTTACAAGTGGAGGCCCGGCACCGAGCTCAATCGTCTCGGCGCGAGCGGCAACGGTCACGGCAAGGGTGTCGTCACGAAGGAGGTGTCGCGATGATGAAGGAAGGCGTCGCGATCGGGAAGAACAGGACCGGCATCGACCTGTCCCCGATCGACAAGCAGCAGCTCATCGAAGCGACGGAGGCCACGATCCCCAGCATGGAAGGGGACATGTCCGAGATCGCCGACATGCGCTCCGAGTATCTCGAGAACGGAGAGCGTCTCGGATCCGTGCCGCCGCCGGCGAGCGTGAAAGGCATCGCAGCGAACGCGCTCGACGCGCTGAAGGGCGGCAACCCCGCCGTCCTCGTCGACAAGCTCGGCGAGCGGCTCGCGTTCGAACGCACCGGGACGCGTCTCTACGAGGCGCTCATCGCGAAGCACCAGAACACGGAGTCGTTTCCCGGCGCCCCGACGCTGGAGGACCTCCGTCACATCCAGACCGAGGAGCTCGAGCACTTCGAGATGCTCCGTGACGTCATCATCCAGCTCGGCGGAGACCCGACGACGGTGACGCCGGCGGCGGACGTCATGGCAGTGAGCTCCCTCGGTCTCGTCCAGGTTCTCTCCGATCCACGGACGACGTTCATGCAGTCGCTCGAGGCGATCCTCACCGCCGAGCTCGTCGACAGCGACAGCTGGGCGATGTTGATCCGCCTGACGAAGGCGATGGGTCACCCACTCGTCGCGCAGAAGTTCGAGAAGGCGCTCGCGGAAGAGGAAGAGCACCTCTCGAGGGTGCGGAGCTGGATCCAGGCGGGCACGCTCGGTCTCGCCGGCCCCGGCCCCGTCGTGAAGGAGAGCCTGAAGGAGGCGGTGAAGGAGACGATCGCCGGCGTTGCGCAGTCGGTCGCGAAGAGCGTCGCGAAGGATCAGGTGAAGGGCGTGAAGAAGAAGAGCTGAGAAGAGAGAGGAGGACGGGGAACAGGGACCGGGCAACGGCAGGCCGAACATTCCCTGTTGCCCGTTGCCTGTTCCCTGTTTCCTGTTTCTCTCCGCTCTCCTATCGTGTCCGCCGTGGCCGACTCCCTCGTCAACTACACCCTCGATGGAACCACTGCGATCGTCCAGATGGACGACGGCAAGGCCAACGCGCTCTCGAGCGCGATGATCGCCGCCGTCCTCTCGGCGCTCGCCCGCGCAGAGAACGAAGCGGCCGCGATGATCCTCACGGGTCGTCCCGACCGCTTCTGCGCGGGGTTCGACCTGAAGGTGATGATGAGCAGCCCGACGAACGCGAAGAACCTCCTCATGGAGGGCGCCGAGCTCTACATGAAGCTCTACGAGGCGAAGATCCCGCTCGTCATGGCGTGCACCGGTCACGCGCTCGCGGGCGGCTCGCTCGTCCTCCTCACCGGTGACGTCCGGGTCGGCGCGCAGGGCGCCTACCGGATCGGCCTGAACGAAGTGCAGATCGGGCTCCCGGTCCCCGTCCTCGCGATGGAGCTCGCCCGCGACCGCCTCGTCTCGAGCGAGCTCGGACGCGCGACGCTCGAGGCGAAGATCTACGGGCCCGACGAGGCCGCGCAGGTCGGCTATCTCGACGTGGCGGTCGCGCCGGAGCAGGTGCTCCCGCGCGCGAAGGAGGAGGCGGCGCGCCTCTCGCAGCTCTCGAAGACCGCTTACCACGCGACGAAGGTGCGCCTCCGCGGCAAGACGATCGAGTACGTCCGCTCGTCGCTCGCGGGCGACATGGCTTCGCTCCTGCCGGGCTGATCAGGGCTTCGCCGCCGTGCACACGTGCTCGCCGAAGGCGATGTACGGGCGGCGGCACGTCACGACGACCTGACCGAACTTGTCGAACGTGTAGCCGACCTCGGTCGTGATCATCCCGCGGTCGCCGTGGATGTCGAGGAGGCGGCACTTGTCCCCGCAGCCGGCGAACGCGCGCGCGACCTGCTGCGCCTTCTCGCGGAGCGGCGGGTCGTCGGAGAGCACGTTCGCCCACGACATCCACGCCGTGAGGAGCATGAGGACGAAGAGGACCACGCGGAGCGCTTTTCGCACGCCCCGATCCTAGCGGCTCACGGCGTCTTTCGTTTCGGCTTCCGCACGCGGCGCCTCGCTTCGGTGTACGCGCGGAGGACGCGGCGGAAGGTCTCGGCGTCGCCGCCCTGATCGGGATGGGTCGCGAGCGCCTTCTTCCGGAACGCCGCCTTCAGCTCCTCGTCGGTGACGCCGGGACCGACGCCGAGGAGCTCCCAGAGCGACGCGTTCGCCGGGCTGGTTTCCCTGCGTACCGACGCCGGCTCGGCGTCGCGCGAGCCGTTCGGCCATGCCGGCTGCCCGCGGAGCACGCGGTTGTACGCCCGCGCCCAGAGTGGGTCGATCACGCCGAGCGTCGTGCCCGCCGCCTTCTCGGCAGCGGCACGCGCTTCTTCGAACGAGCGCGCACCGCCGTCACAGGCGTCGGGCTTCCGGAACGGTACGCGCGTGGGCGGACCGCTCCACCACGCCGCCCAGAAGAAGCGGCGCCGCTTCGTCAGCATGATGGAACAGACCGGCGCGAAGAGCTCGGACACGATGCTCCGAGACGATAGCGCGGCTCAGGGGAACGACGCGCCGCCGGCGCCGTCGAACGTCGTGTTGCCGTTCAGCTCGGTCGCGGTCCCCGAGCTCACGTCGACGACGTACGACTTGCCGGCGCCGTAGGCGAGGATGTCGCCGCCGCGCCAGCCGAGGCCGTAGAGCTTCTGTTCGCCGGTGTCCTTCGCCGCCGTGACCTGCCCGGTCTGCGGGTTGACCTTCGCGACGTAGTCGTTGCCGCCGTCGTTCACCGTCGCGAAGAGACCCTTCCCGGGGACCCAGACGAGGTCACCGCTGATCACCCAGCTGCCGCCGAACGGGCCGATCTCCGTCCGCGTCGCCGTCAAGCGGTTCACGCGATAGAGCTTGTCCGCGCACGCGGCGAGCAGCATGTCGTTCTGCGGAGCGGCCGGGTCCGGCATGAACGTGAGCCCGTTGCAGACCGCGCCGAGCGAGCCGATCTGGGTGTTGCCGCAGGACGCGGTCGCGAGGCTCAGGTTGTACAGGCCGTTGCTCGTCGCGACGACGGCCTTGCCGGTGCGGTCGATCGCCATGTCGTACGCGGTCGGGTTACCGCCGCACTGGGCGAACTGACCGACCGACACGACCGCTCCGGTCGCGCCGTTCACGCTCCAGAGGCGGTCGGCGGCGTGCGCGTCGTGCACGACCGACGCGAAGGTCGCCGTCACGACGAGCGGGCCGTTCACCGACACGGTGCAGGTGAGATCGCGCCCGCACGTCGGGATCGACCAGCCGACGAGCGTCTCGTCGGGCGACGGCGCCGCGGTCACGACCACGCTCGTGCCGGCCGGCAGCGTGGAGGTGCACATGCCCGGGCACGAGAGCGCCGGCGTCGTCGTCGACAGGACGCCGGCGGTGGCGCTGCCGATCGCGTTCAACGTCAACGTGACGTCGGTCCCCGCTTCGGGGCACTGGCCCGCGTCGAGGTCACACGGGCACTCGAGGCCCTTGCACGGAGGCGGGGGCGGCGTCGCGCCGTCCTCTTCCGTCGCCGGCGCGCCGTCACGCGCGATCGCCCCGCTCTCGGCGACGCCGCCGTCCACCGCGCTCCCGCCCGTGCCGGTGATCTCCAGCCCGCACGCGATCGGCACCATCGCAGACGCCGTCACGAGCACGATGGCGAGCGCGCGCCCCATGGGCGCGAGGATATCAGAGCTCCGTCAGAACGCGGCGCACTGCATGTCGTCGCGCGACGTGCGCCCGCGCGGGAGCACGCACTTCGTTCCCGACGGGCAACCCGCCGAGTCGGCGCAGGCGATCCCACAAACGCGCGATCCGCCGGGGCTCGGGAGGCATCGGCTGTCCGTCGCGCCGCAGTCTGCATCGGTACGACATGCGGCGCCGAGCTTCGACACGTCCGCCAGGGGGCTAACCTTCGGATCGTCGTCGATTCCATGGACGCCGTAGACGTGCAGCCAGGCGCGCTCGCCGACGGCGTTCATCCGCGCGAGCACGCTGTCCCACGAGCGCGGAACCCACGCGCCGCGAACGCCGTCGCGCCCGTCGACGAGCGCGTGGAGGAAGGCGTTCACCTGCACCGCGGTCGTGAAGATCGCGGAGTAGTTCGCGGTGGTGATGACGTCGGTGTTCTCGGGCTTGCGGTTCGGGTTCTCGAAGAGCTTGTCCGCGTAGCCCGTGTACGTCTCGCAGCCGTTGAAGAGGTAGACCTGCTGCTTGGCGCTCGACTCGATCGTCGCGAACTGGTTCGCCGGGATCGAGACGCGCGAAGGGTTGTACGCGAGGACGACGCCCGAGTAGTCGAGCCGGCGTCCGGCGTGGCCGTCGTAGACGACGACGTCGGCGCTCTTCATGCTCTCCTTGTACGCATCGACGAGCGGCTGGCGCGCCTCGGGCGGCGCCATGTCGACGTGGAAGATGCGGATGCGGACGTCGACCGGCGCGCCCTTCACCTGGAGCTGGCTCGTGAGCGGGCCCGAGTCGAGCTTCAGGTCCTCGAACTTCGCGACCGGCGACTTGAACCCAGAGCGAACGAGGTCGTCGTAGATCGAGCGCGCGTGGTTGATGTCCTGCGGCGGCGTGTTGTGGTCGCCGCCGACGTGGACGGCGATGTCGAGACCGTCCTCGAAGAGCTCTAGGTACTTCGGATACGCGTTGCCGCTCCGCTCGATCGGCGTGACCGTGACGTGGAGCTCCTGGGCGCCCGCACCGGCGTCGAACGAGACGGGCAGGTACTTCGTCGCGTCCTCCGCCGCCTTCAGCGGGAGACGCGCCTGGATGTCGTTCATCGCGGCGAACTCGCCGCTGACGACGATCGTGTAGGAGCTGCCGTCTGCGCTCGCCGTGAGATCGCGGAAGGTCGCGGTGCCCTGGCGGTACTGGATGACGGCGCCGTCACCGTGGGTCCGTTCCTCCTCCGGCCAGAGCCGATCGAGCTCCGCGGAGATCGCCGACGCGACGAGCGAGCGGAGCTGCTCGGCGCGTTTCGTGATCGCGGCTTCCTTCTCGGCGCCCTCGAGGGACTTCGCCTCGTCGGGCATCGGGAACGTCACCGTCGCCGACAGCGCGTACTCCTGGCCCGCCGTGCTCCGGTAGTTGATCTCGTCGTCGCCGGTCGACGTCTCGTCGGCCTGGGTGGCGCACGCGGTCGCGAGCAGCGCGGGGACGGTGAGACCGAGCACGAGACGACGCCACGTCGAAGCCATGGGCGACCTCGAGCATGGGGCGTGCCTACCTCGTGCGTGGAGGTCGCACGCGGAAATGGCGGTGGCGGGGTCGACGGCGGACGGAACATGGAGCGCGGAAGATCCAGCGACGCGAGTCGGGTCTGCCGAATCCGGGGCCGGATCCGATTCCGGGTCCGAGTCCGAGTCCGAGTCCGATTCCGGATCCGGGTCCGGGTCCGGTTCCGGATCCGGGTCCGCAGTCCGATTCCGGATCCGCCGAATCAGGCCCCGGACCCCAGCCCGACCCGATTCACCACCGCTCGCGGACGGAGAACACGTCGACGTCGGCCTCGCTCTCGAGGCGGTTCGTCGGCGAGTTGCTCTCCGTGGTCGGGCGCGCTTCGAGCGCATGCGGGTCGGCCGGCTTCGCGCCGTCGATGATCACCCGCTCGCGCGGATCGAAGGGTGACCTCGACAGTGCGCGACGGCGTCGTGCCCCGGTGATCAGCCACGTCACACCCACCGCGAGGAGCCCGAGCAGAGCAACACCCGGAAAACCTCGCGAACCCCAAACCTTTGCTCGGCGCATGGGAGTGGGGTTGCATGCCTCGGACCGAATGCGTCAGAGCCCGAGCTTCGCGAGCCGCGCGCGCATGCGAGGGATGAGCTCGGGCTGCCGCTCCGCGAAGAGCGCGAGCCACGGGATGACCTGGAGGTTCCGGACGAGACCGAGCTCGCGCGCGAGCTCCGGATCGAACGGCGCATCGTACGCCTCCGAGGCGCGCGCGATCGCTTCCGCGTCCTCGCCGAAGAGCTCCGCGCGCGAGCGGAGGCTCGCGAGGTCCCACTCGACGGGGCCGACGAACGCGTCCTCCCAATCCGTCCACACCGCGCCGCGCACACTGGCGAGCACGTTCCCGAGATGCGCATCGCCGTGCACGGCCTGCATGTTCGCGGTGCGCGAAGGCGCGGTGGCGACGAGCTCCTCGGCCCGCTCCCACGCGCGCGCGAGCCGCGTGCGATCGCTCTCGTCGAACACGCCGCGCGCGAGGGCGCGCGCGTGGACGGCGCGCGCTTCCTCGACGCCGCCCCACAGCGGGAGCTTCGCGCGCGGGTAGGCAGCGAGGGCGCGATGGGCAGCCGCGAGCGAGCGGCCGGCCGCTCCTGGATCGACCGGCGTGTCGAGGAGCGGCTCGAGCTCCCAGAAGGAGAGCGTGAAGCCGTCGCGCGCGTGCGGGCCCGGGTCGAGCGTCGTCGCCGGGCGCGTGACGAGCGCTCCTCGCTCTCCGAGGAACCGCGCCACCTCCACCTCGCGCCGGAGCCATTCCATCCCCACGCGCGCGAGCGACGTCGCCATCGCGACGCGCGCGACGAGCGGATGCGGATCGAGGCGGAGCACGAGGTTGCTCCGATCGGCGACGACGACGGGCTCACAAGCGATGCCGAGCTCGGAGGCGAGGGCACGCGTCGTCGCGATCGCCGCATCGGTGGAGAGGGTCATCCGACGAAACTCGGAAACGGAGGCGTGAACGAGACGCGGGCGAGGAGACGGCGCGTCGCGCGGACGACGGACGATGCCGCGGCGGTTTTCCCGGAGGCCTCGTCGGTCACCATCGGCGACCAGCGTAGAGGACGGCACACCTTTCGGCACTCTGGATGCGCGGGATCGAGCGTTGATCGCGAAGACTGCCGGAGTAACCTCCCGTGTTCGAGGAGGCCGCCCCGGAAATGGTGCCGTATCGCTTCGACGAACGCGTGAGCCGTCATCTCGCCACGATCGTGCCTCGTCGACGGGACTCTCTCGCCTCCTACGAATGCGAAGCGCTCGACGAGCTGCTCGCGACGGGGCCCGCCGTGCTGACGAGCGCGCCCGCCGACGTGAGCTCGCTCGTGCGCCTGCTCCTCACGACGTGCTCGTTCGAGCTCGAAGGCAACCACACGATCGAGCTCTATGGCGTGATCGACTTCCTCGCCGCGAACACGCCGCCGACGGAGCACGCGGTCGAGGGCGCGCTGCTCGTCGGCGACGGCATCCTCGTCGACGTGACGGGCGTGCTCGAGCCGCGCCAGAAGGGCGCCGTCTACGCGCACATCCAGGGCGAGGTTCTCGAGGACGAGCTCTATCTCCTCGCCGGAAGCCTCGACGAGCTCCTCGGCTCGATCGTCGGCGTCCTCGAGGAAGCGCCCGAGCGCCTCGTCCCGAGCAGCGCCCCGCCGCGGAGCTCGGTGATCCGGCAGCTCGTCGCGCCGGAGCGACGCGTGCGGCACAAAGCAGGCTGAAGCACACCCGCGGGCGCACCTCTTGCTTCGATCGAGGTCGTGAACCGCACCTCGTCTCCTCGCCTCGTCGACGTCGATCCGGTGCAGCGGCTCGAGGACCTCGTCGAGCGCGACCGAGACCACGACTGCGCCGGCTTCGGCGCGAGCAACGTCTGCGTGCGCGTGGATGCGGTCGCCGATCTCCCGACGCGCTTCGGCCGCTTCCGGATCGTGGCGTTCTGGAACAACCGCGATGGCAAGGAGCACATCGCGCTCGTGCACGGCAACGTGCTCGGCGCGGACAACGTGCTCACCCGCCTCCACTCCGAGTGCCTCACCGGCGACGCGCTCGGCTCTCTACGCTGCGACTGTCGCGACCAGCTCGCAGTCGCGCTCGAGCGCATCACCGCCGAGAAGTGCGGCGTGCTCCTCTACCTCCGCCAGGAAGGGCGCGGGATCGGCCTCCTCAACAAGGTCCGCGCGTACGCCCTCCAGGACCGCGGGCTCGACACGGTGGACGCGAACCTCGCGCTCGGATTCCGTGACGACGAACGCGACTACGCCGTCGCGGCGCACATGCTCTCGAGCCTCGACCTCCGCTCGGTGCGCCTCTTGACGAACAACCCGAAGAAGGTCGCCGAGCTCGAGAAGCACGGGATCAAGATCGCGGCACGCGTCCCGCACCTGATCCCCGCCACCGCGCACAACCGGTTCTACCTGGAGACGAAGGCGAACCGCTCGGGCCACTTCATCGACTTCGCGGGCAAGCCGCACGTCGCGGAGCAGGACGATCCGGTGGTGGTCGTGGACGGGGTTCCGGCGAGTGTGCCGGAGAGTCGGCGCTAGAGAGAGCGTCTTCCGTCATGAAGGTCACCGGAGCGCGGCAACGGCCGCTGAGACCTTCGCCACCGACACCGGCATCGCCGTCTTCAGCTCCGGCGCGAACACCGCGACGCGGAGCTCTTCGAACATCCACCGCAGCTCCTGGGCGGCGGCGCGGTCCTTCGCGTCGAGGCGCTTGGCGAGGAACTGCGTCCAGAGCGGCGTGAGCGGCGCGAGCTTGTCCGCGTCCTTGCGCGGGTCGGTGACGGCGCGTCCGAGCCGCGCCTGGATCGCGCGGAGGTAGCGCGGGTAGTGCTCGAGCCGCGAGAGCGGCACCCACGCGATCAGCTCGGGCGGGAAGAGGTGCTCGAGCTGGGCGTACATCTCGTCGATCGCCTTCTTGCCGCTCGGGTGCTTCGACGCGTTGCGGAGGAGACCGAGGGTCTTCTCGAGCTCGGCGGACGCCGCCGCGATCGCTTTCGTGAACACCTTGAACGCGGGATCGAGCCGGCTCTGCCCCGCGCGGAGGCGCGCGTCGAAGGCCACCTTGTCACGCGGGAGCTCCGCGTCGCCTTCGAGGTCGAAGGCGGCGTCGGCGATCCGATCGAGGAGCGCCTTGCGGAACGCTTCGTGATCGGCGCGCGAGGCCATCGCGCCGTTCGGCCGCGCGAAGGCGGACGGGAGGCGCGGCGTGATCGTGGACAGTGGGCTACGCGACGCCAAGAGGAACAGCCGCCGCACGCCGGCGCGCGAGGTCTCCGTCGCCGCCTGCGCGGACTCGAGGAGGACGAGATCGACGCCGTTGCCCTTGTCGACGAGCGCAGGGAAGCTCCGCACGGTGAGGTTGCCGACGCGGCGCTCGACGAGCGGCGGCAGCGCGCCGAAGTCCCACGTCGTGAGGCTCTTCTTGTCCCAGGACGCGGGCGTGCGCGCCTCCTTCAGCACGTCGCGCGCACGCGCGCCGAAGCGAGTGAGGAGGTCGGCCGTGTCGCGGCTCTCGGCGACGACCTTGCCCTTCTCGTCGACGACGCGGCAGACGAGCCGGAGGTAGGTCGCGACGAGGTCGGGGCGGAACGACTCCTCCGAGAGGCGCACGTCGGTGAGGCCTTCGATGGCGGCGATGACGCGCGGGAGCATCGGCCCCTCGAACGGTCGGAGCTCCTCCGCGAGCAGGCGCGCGAGGGCGGGGATGTCGCCGAGGTCCTTCCGGATGCTCTTCGGCAGCTCCCAGAGGAGCGCGGCGATCTTGTCGCGATGCCACCCGGGGATCGTCCAGTCGAGCTCGCCCGGTACGATCTGCGGGATGACGACGAGCGGCACCGTCACGGTGACGCCGTCGTCGTCCGCCGCCGGATCGAACTTGTACGAGAGCGGCAGCTTCACCCCGTGGAGCGTGATCGCGTCGGGGTAGTCCGCGGGCCGGAGCTCGTGCTCGCCGCGGAGGACGTCCTCGATCGAGAGGAGGAGGACGCGGGGGTCCTCTTTCTCGGCCGTCTCGCGCCACGTCTCGAACGTCTTGCCGTTCACGACGGTCTGGGGGACGCGCTGATCGAAGAAATCGACGAGCGCGTCCTCGTCGGCGAGCATGTCGCTCCGGCGCGCCTTGTCGCGGAGGCGCGAGACCTCGGCGAGGAGCGCGCGGTTCTTCTCCTGGAACGTCCCGCGCGAGACGTACTCGCCGCGGACGAGCGCGTGCTCGAGGAACATCTTGCGCGCTTCGGCCGGCGCGACGCTCGCGTAGTCGACGTGCCGGTCGCGCGCGACGGTGAGGCCGAAGAGCGTGATGTGCTCGCGGATCGAAGCGCGCGCGCTCTTCTCCGACCAGTGCGGGTCCGAGTAGCTCCGCTTGAGGAGGTGGGGCGCCGCCTCCTCGAGCCACGCGGGGTCGATCTTCGCCACCATCCGCGCGAAGAGCTGCGAAGTCTCGACGAGCTCGAAGGCCATCACCCACTGGGGAGGCTTCTTCGCGAGCGCGGACGATGGATGGATCGCGAAGCGCGTCTGCTTCGCGCCGACGTAGATCCGGTTCTCCGCGTTCCAGGTGCCGATCCGCGAGAGGAGACCGGTGAGGAGCGCCTTGTGGAGGGCGTCGTGGTCCTCCTTCGACTTTCCGTCACGCGCGATTCCGAGCTCGCGCGACACGTCGACGAGCTGGCGATGGATCTCGAACCATTCGCGGACGCGCATGAACGAGAGGAAGCTCTCGCGGCACGTCCGCCGGAGGTGGCCGGTGCTCTTCTTCTCCGCCTCGCGCACGAAGTCCCAGAGGCGGAGGAGCGCGACGAAGTCGGACCGCTCGTCGCGGAAGCGCCGGTGCATGTCATCGGCCTTCTGCTGCGCCTCGCGCGGGCGCTCGCGCGGGTCCTGGATGTTGAGCGCGGCGGCGACGACGAGGACTTCGCGCAGGCACCCGAGCTCGGCGCCGGCGAGGATCATCCGGCCGATCCGCGGGTCGACCGGGAAGCGCGCGAGCTTCCGACCGAGCGAGGTGAGGTCGCGACGCTCGTCGAGCGCGCCGAGCTCCTCGAGCACGCGGTAGCCCTCTGCGATCGCCTTCGGCTGGGGCGGATCGAGGAACGGGAACTCCTCGACCGCACCGAGGCCGAGCGCCTTCATCCGGAGGATGACGCCGGCGAGGCCGGTGCGTTTGATCTCGGGATCGGTGAAGCCGGGCCGTGCCGCGAAGCTCTGCTCGTCGTAGAGCCGCACGCAGATGCCCTCGCGGACGCGCCCGCAGCGGCCCTTGCGCTGCTCGGCGCTCGCGCGGGAGATCGCCTCGATCTGGAGGCGTGTCGTGCCGGAGCGCGGGTCGTAGCGCGAGAGGCGCGCGACGCCG
Source organism: Polyangiaceae bacterium (assembly GCA_039809485.1). Lineage (GTDB taxonomy): Bacteria > Myxococcota_A > Polyangia > Polyangiales > Polyangiaceae > Labilithrix. The sequence goes on from JBDHVE010000005.1 coordinate 79,451, forward strand.
GTGTCGACGACGTAGACGATGCCCGGGATCGTGATCGACGTCTCGGCGACGTTGGTGGCGAGAATCACGCGCCGCTCGGGGATGCTCGCGAAGACGCGTCCTTGCTCCGCCGCCGAGAGCCGCGCGTAGAGCGGCTGGACGACCGTGTGGCGGAGCTTCCGCGCGAGCAGCTCGTTCTCTGCCTCGCGGATCTCGCGCTCGCCCGGGAGGAAGACGAGGATGTCGCCGCGCGGGTCGAGCGACGTCACGTTCTCGACCGCCTTGCCGACGGCCTCCGCCATGTCGGCGTCCTCGTCGGGCGGCTCGTAGAGGACGTCGACCGGGAACGTGCGCCCTTCGACCTGCACGACCGGCGCGCCGCCGAAGAATGCCGAGAAGCGCTCGGTCTCGAGCGTCGCGGAGCTGACGACGACCTTCAGGTCCGGGCGCTCGGGAAGGATCCGCTTCACCCAGCCGAGGAGGAAATCGATCGTGAGGCTCCGCTCGTGAGCTTCGTCGATGACGAGCGTGTCGTAGCGGCGGAGGAGCGGGTCGCCCTGGATCTCGGCGAGGAGGATCCCGTCCGTCATGAACTTCACGTAGGTCGACGCGCTCGTCCGGTCCTCGAACCGGATCTGGTAGCCGACGTCGGTGCCGAGGGGCGTGCCGAGCTCGGTCGCGACGCGCGCTGCGACGCTCGTCGCCGCGATCCGGCGCGGCTGCGTCACGCCGATGATCTGCTCGAGGCCGCGCCCCATCGCGAGGGCGATCTTCGGCAGCTGGGTCGTCTTCCCCGAGCCGGTCGCGCCCGCGACGATGACGACCTGGTGCTCGGCGATCGCGGTCGCGATGTCGGCGACGCGGGCGGAGATCGGCAGCTCCGGCGGGAACGTGACGGGCGAGCGCTCCCCTTCTGCGGCGGTCGTGAACGTCATCGAGGAGAGAGAGCGAGAGAACAGGAAACAGGGAACAGGCAACCGGCAACAGGGAATGGGGAGAAGGGCATCGCCGACGAAGGCGAACAGCCGAGCGAAGAGGTCACGCACATTGCCCGTTGCCCGTTGCCCGTTGCCTGTTTCTTCCCATCCTAGGATGCGCCGAGCCGGCGCACGTCACGGTGGCAGCGTTGCCTTCTGCTGAGCTGGCGTCCCCGGACATGGGAGATGCGAGATAGCATGTGGCCGCCCATCCCGGCACGGCCGATGTCCATCGCGCTCGAGCTCCTCGTCATCGTCGGTCTCACCCTCGTGAACGCGTTCTTCGCGGGCGCCGAGATCGCGATCTTGTCCGTGCGCAAGACGCGCCTCCGCGAGCTCGCGGACGAAGGGCATGCCGGCGCGCGGATCACGCTCCGCCTCCGCGACGACCCGGAGCGGTTCCTCGCGACGGTCCAGATCGGCGTGACGGTGGCAGGGGCGACCGCCGGCGCGTTCGGCGGCGCGGTCCTCGCGATGCCGCTCCAGGTCCTGCTCCGCGGCGTCGGGGTGTCGCCGAACGCGGCGGAGAACGTCGCGTTCGCGAGCGTCGTCGCGGTCGTCTCGGTCCTCTCCGTCGTCGTCGGGGAGCTCGTCCCGAAGTCGCTCGCCCTCCGCTACGCCGAGCCCGCCGCGCTCGTGGTCGGGCGACCGCTCTGGGTGCTCTCGCTCCTCGCGCGCCCGCTCGTGTGGTTCCTCACCGCGGCGTCGAACGTGGTGCTCCGTCCGTTCAAGGACCAGACGACGTTCACCGAGGCGCGGCTCTCTCCCGAGGAGCTCCAGCAGCTCGTCGACGAAGCCGCCGCGGCGGGGACGATGGACCGCGACACGGGCGAGATCGCGTCGCGCGCGATCGAGCTGAGCAAGCTGAAGGCCTTCTCGGTGATGCTCCCTCGGAGCGAGATCGTGTGGCTGCCGCTCTCGGCGACGCGCGCCGACGTCGAGCGCCTCCTCCGCGAGCACCCGCACGCGCGCTACCCTGTCCTCGACGACGCGCAGCAGCCGGTCGGCTACGTCGTCGCGCACGAGCTCTTCCCGCAGCTGCTCGAGAAGAAGCTCGACATCGTCGGTCTCCTCCGCGAGATCCCGACGTTCCCGGAGCCGGCCGCCGCGGCCTCCGTCCTCCGCATGCTGCAGCGCGCGCGCACGGAGATCGGCCTCGTCGTCGACGAGACCGGGTTCCCGACCGGTCTCGTGTCGATCGAGGCGCTCGCGGAGGAGCTCTTCGGCGAGATCGTCAGCGAGCACGAGCACGCCGAGCCACGTCTCGTCGCGCGCGAGGACGGCACGCACGACGTGCGTGGCGACACGCCGCTCCACGAGGTGAATCGCGAGCTCGGGCTCGAGCTGCCGATCGAGCCCGCAGCGGCGACGATGGGCGGCCTCGTCGTCGACCGTCACGGCGGCTTCCCGAGCGCCGGCACGCGGGTCGACCTCGGCGAAGGCGTCGAGGCGGAGGTCCTCGAGAGCACGCCGCGGCGGGTGCTCCGCGTGAAGCTCCGGATCGCGCGCCCCACGGCGCCGTGAGGAGGATACGCTCGGGCGCATGACGACGCGCCTCTACCTCGTGCGCCACGGAGCGACGGTCCTCTCGGCGGAGGATCGCTTCGCGGGATCGAGCGACGTGGACCTCTCCGACGAAGGACAGGCGCAGGCGAAGTGCCTCGCACGACGGCTCGGTCACGAGAAGCTCGCCGCGGTCTACGCGAGCCCGATGAAGCGCACCGTGCTGACGGCGACGATCCTCGCCGAGCCGCACGGCCTTCCGCTCGCGACCGAGCCCGGCCTCCGCGAGATCGATCACGGCCGGTGGGAAGGGCTCACCCGCGGCGAGGTCGAAGCGCGGTTCGGCGCCGAGTACGCGTCGTGGGAGGAGGACCCGTTCACGTTCGCGCCGGAGGGCGGCGAGTCCGGGCTCTCGGTGATGGCGCGGGCGCTCCCCTGCGTGCGCGCGATCGTCGAGCGGCATCCGAACCAGGCCGTCGCGATCGTGTCGCACAAGGCGACGTTGCGGCTCCTCCTCGCGAGCCTGCTCGGGATCGACGCGCGGGGGTACCGCGATCGGCTCGATCTCGCGCCTGCGTCGCTGTCCGTCCTCGACTTCAAGGATCCCGTCCGCGCACGCCTCGGCCTCTACAACGACACCTCGCACTACGCGGAACGGCCCCGCGAGCCGGGTCGGATGCTCTCGAAGTGGTGGGAGTGACTCCGGCGCTGGTACGCTCGAACGGGTGAGGGTTCTCGTCGCGACCGCCGCGCTCTCGGGGCTCGTCGGATGCTCGCTGCTCGTGCCGCTCGACGCGGCGTCGGAGGACGATGCGTCGAGCGACGATGCGGGAGCGCCCGACGCGAGCACCGCGGTCGTCGACGCGCCGCCGCCGCCGCCGGTCGACGCCGCGCCTCCGCCCGTCACCGAGGCCGGGTCCCCTTGCCTTCCGAACAGCATCCTCTGCGACGACTTCGAGCGCGCCGGCGTCCTCACCCCGAGCTGGTCGTCGGTCTTCGGGACTCCGTCGACGTCCACGCTGCGGGCGGTGTCGCCGACGCGGAGCCTCCTCACGTCGCTGAAGGCGAACGACACCGCGCACGGGATCACGAAGCAGATCGCGCAGGCGCCGGCGCGGATGCACATGCGGTTCCACGTCTTCATGCCGACCGCGCCGGGCAGCTTCGTCGAGATCCTGAAGCTGCCCTACGGCCCCGTGAACAACTGGGACGCCTTCACGGTGAGCGTCGCGCCGGAGGGGCTCTCGGTCGGGGCGCAGTACTACGAGAATTCGGGGACGCCGAAGACGATCGTGGGCCAGCAGCTCCTCGACGCGACCGGCACGTTCGGCGCCTGGCACAGGCTCGACCTCGTCTTCGATCTGTCGAAGTCGCCGAAGACGCTCACGACGACGATCGACACGATGGCGCCCTACGTGCTCGAGCTCCCCTCTGCACGGGCGCTGAGCGGGGGGGTCACGATCATCGTCGGCCCGGGGTACCACGAGGGCACGGCGAAGGACTTCGACGCGTTCTTCGACGACTTCACGATCGCTCCGCCCTGACCGATCACCGGCAGGCGATCCGCCACGCGTCGAGGTCGAGACGCTTCACGAGCGTGTCGAAGTTCTGCGCGTTCGCTTTCGAGCAGACCGACGACGCGAGCGACGAGCCGCCGTACTCGACCTGGAGGACCGCCTTCCCCGCGCGCACGAACGCGCCGAGCGAGCTGCACTCGGAGTACTTGAAGCACTCCTCGTTCAGGGCGAAGTCGAAGTGGGAGACGAGCTCGGGGATCTGATCGAGATCGTTCTTGAGCGCGATCGAGAGGCCGCGGGCGTGCGCTTCCGCCGCGAGCATCTTGTTGAACGCGAGCTGGTTCGCGGCCGTGAGCGGATACCCGGTGTCGTTCGAGTAGCCGTCGACGTTGTCGGGCTCGACCGCGTCGCAGCCCTTCTGCTTCGCGACGTCCATCCGCGCCTTCATGATCTCGGCGACGGCCTGGCTGCGGACGTCGAGCCAGCGCTCGTCCGGCCAGCCGTCCATGACCTTCCCCTTCGCCGCGGCCGGGAAGCGCGACGAGTCGGGCCGGTTCGGCTCGTAGCTCCCCGCGCTGAAGTAGCAGATGACCTTCTTGCCGGCGGCGTGGAGACCGTCGATCGTCGACTTCGGCGTCGTGAAGAGATCGATGTCGTAGGCCTTCACATCGAGGCTCGTGTCGATCGTCCCTGTGAGCTGCCACTGCCACTTCAGACCGGGCTTCGGCATCCAGCGGCCCGAGGACGACGACGACGCCGGCTCGGCAGGCACCTCGACCGGCGCCGCACCCGCTCCACGGGCGAGGTAGTTGCCGTGGCAGAAGCCCTCCTGTCCGGCGAACGTGACGCGGTAAAAGCCGTTCTGCGGAGCGGCATCCTTCGCGATCACCTCGGTTCCCTTCGGGATGACCGTGAGCGTCGCGGCGTTCGTCGAGGCGGCCGCGCGGAGCCTCACGTTCGCGGTCGTGACGAGCTTCACGCCCGCCGTGATCGTGCCGGTCAGCGCGTCGCCGTGCATCGTGCTCTCGTCCTCGCCGATCTCCTCGACGGTGCCGTTGCAGGCGACCGCCGAGAGGACGAGGGAGAGTCCGGCCGCGAGGAGCGAGGTGGAGCGCAGGTGCATGTGCACCTACATGGCAAGCGCGATACCGCGCGGAAGTACGCGGAAGCGCGTCGCCGAGACCGATGCGGAGGATCGCCGATAGCGCACGGTGTCTCGCGGCCGACACGGATCACCCCCTCGGCTTGAACCTCCGCTCGCCGGCGACAGCGTCGATCGAGGCCTTCTCGACCAGCGACGGCGCCATGCGTCCGAGCCGCCAGAGGAAGCGCGCCTTCGACGGGATCACGATGACGCCGACGTTCTTCGCGATGGCGTCGAGCGCCTCGGTCGCGAGCTTGTCGGCCGGATACGGCGGTCCCGCGAGCTTCGTGAGGAAGCGGCGGACGTCGGGCCGCCACGGCGGGCTCGGGAGATCGGGCGGGTTGTCCGAGTCGAGGATCGGCGTCTCGATCGCCGCCGGGCAGAGCGCGCTCACGCGGACGCCGAGCGCGGCGCCTTCCACTCGGAGCGAGGTCGAGAGCCCGACGACGGCGTGCTTCGTCATCGCGTACGGGGTCAGGAACGGCGCCGGGCCGAGGCCGGCCATCGACGCCGTGTTCACGATGTGGCCCGAGCCTTGGCGGACCATGATCGGATAGGCCGCCATCACGCCGTGGACGACGCCGCGGACGTTCACGTCGAGGACGCGATCGAAGTGCGCGACCGTGAGATCCTGAACCTCGCCACCACACCCGATCCCGGCGTTGTTGAAGACGTAGTCGAGGCGACCGCCCTCTTTTTCGCACGCTTCGACCGCGGCGCGGACGGCATCGGCATCGCGGACGTCGAGCGTCACCGCTCTCGCCTTCGGGCCACATTGCTTCGCGACGGCCTCGGCCGCCCCCCCGTTCCGGTCGACGACCCAGACCCGTGCGCCGCGCTTCGCCAGCGCGAGCGACAGCTCCTTGCCGATCCCCGATCCACCTCCGGTGACGAATGCGACGGCGTCCTGGTAGCTCACGGCGCCGACCCTACGACGCTGGCCCAGCGCGTCAATCCACGGCCGACCCGCGCACCTTTTCACCGGGCATACACATTCGTTCCCGCGCGTATCCATCCTCGAAGGTCACGTTCCCGTCGATGAAGCTCGAGGTCCTCCCGTGTGGCCGGTGATGCAGCTGGGGACGTGCGTCGTGATGTCGTCGGCCGCGATCGTGCTGAACGGCATGATCGCGCGGCTCGGGATGCCCGACCTCGCGCGCAGGCGCGTGTACGGCGTGACGGGCGCGGTGCTCGCGGCGAATGCGCTCGCGCACGCGGCGTGGCTGGCAGGACCGACGTTCCCGCTGAAGTACTGGGGCGCGACGGTCGCCTCGATCCTCCTCTGCTTCGCCGTCGCGCTCGTCCCGGCGATGGTCGTCGCGGCGATCCTGCGGGCGCTCGCGAAGCGAGCGGTGAAGGTCGCGGCCCCTCCGTCGGAAGCGGCTCCGCCGGCTGCTTCGCTCTCACGCCGCGCGTTCGTCGGGGCCGTGACGGCGGCGGCGCCGGCGGCGGCGGCATCTGCCGGCGTCGTCGGCTTCGGGACCGCGAACGACGCGCCGAACACTCCGCGCGTGCGTCTCGAGGTCGACGACCTCCCGCGCGAGCTCGAGGGCTTCCGCGTGCTGCACCTGTCCGACCTCCACCTCGGGATCGAGCGGAGGACACGCGACGTCGAAGCACTCGTCGAGACGCTGCAGGCATCGGGGCGCGTCCCCGACCTCGTCGTCCTGACCGGCGACGTCGCGGAGGACCCCGCCGAGCTCGTCCCCTCGATGCGGGCGCTCGCGAGGCTCGGCGCACGTCACGGCGTGATCGCCTCGCTCGGCAACCACGAGTACTTCGGCGACGTCCGCCGAACGCGTCGCGACTACGAGAAGGCGGGCGTTCCGCTCCTCGTCTCCGCTGGCCACACGCTCCGGATCGGCGAGGCGCGCCTCCACCTCGCCGGGCTCGACGACCCGCGCGCCATGCACGGCGACCACGATCCGTTCTTCACGCGAAGCATGCATCATGCACTAAATGGGGCACCGCAGGACGCCGTCCACGTCGTCCTCTCGCACCGGCCGGAGGCGCTCGAGACAGCCGCCCGCGAGAAGCTCGATCTCGTCCTCTCCGGTCACACCCACGGCGGCCAGATCGGCTTCGCGAACAAGAGCGCGTTCGAGCCGATCTGGCCCGAGAAGTACCTCTGGGGTCGCTATCGCCGGGAGCGCACGCAGCTCTACACGACGAGCGGCTTCGGGCACTGGTTCCCGTTCCGGTTCCTCTGCCCGACCGAAGCGCCGCTCCTCGAGCTCACGGCGCGAGATCGGTCTTCGTCGCCACGATCGGCACGAAGGACCACGGCGGAGCGGTCGCGGCGCGGACGGTGAGCTCGGATCGCCGGCGCCATGATCCCCACCTCGGCGCCGGATCGCGCGGGGCCGGTCTGCGGTGCGGGGCCAGCGTCGACGGGATGATCCGGTGTCCCGCAAGTCCTCGTGTCTCCGGCGGGTGACGAGCACGAAGGGGAGGAACGCCGGTTGCACCGCCTCGTCCCCGATGTGGAACGTCGCTGCGCGCCTCGCCTTCGCGTTCGGTTTCCTCCTCGTCGCCTGCGCCGCCGATCAGCCGGTCGCGAAGAGCAAGAAGGCGAAGCCCGCGACCGAGCAGCCCGGCGACGACGACGACAAGGACGACGGGACGACCGAGGAGGTCCCGAAGGTCTCCTTCGCATGGAAGGCGTGCAGCGGGAACTTCCAGGCGATGTCCTCGTGCGCGACGGCGAAGGTGCCGCTCGACTGGTCCGCGCCGGACGGCAAGCAGATCGATCTCTTCGCCGCGCGGCTCGGCAGCGGCAAGGCCACGACGCAGCTCTTCATGGTCCAGGGCGGCCCCGGCGGCGCGGGCGACGCGCTCGTCGACCTCGCCCAGATGGTCACGAAGGCGCGGCCGGACGTCGACGTCATCCTCGTCGAGCATCGCGGCGTCGGGCATTCGAGCCGGCTCACCTGCGCATCGTCCGAGCTGCCGACGGTCGTCGACGCCGACGAGGCCTCCGCCTGCGTCGCCGACCTGAAGAAGGAGTGGGGCGAGGGCGTGAAGTCGTTCTCGACGACGAACGCCGCGCGCGATCTCGCGAGCGCGGTCGCGTCGCTCCGGCCCGAGGGCGGCAAGGCCTTCGTCTACGGCGTGTCGTACGGCACGTTCTGGGTCCACCGCATGCTCCAGGTCGCACCGAAGGTCGCCGACGGCGCGATCCTCGATTCGGCGATCCCCGCCCCCGGCGCGCGCTTCGACGAGTTCGACGCGCAGGGAGACCCGGTCCTCCGCCGGTTGGGTGAGCTCTGCAAGCAGTCGCGCGTCTGCACGGCGAACCTCGGCGCGGATCCGTTCGCGACGATGTCGCGCATCATCACGACCTTCGACGGCACCCGCTGCGCGACGGCCCTCGGCGCGACGCGGACGTGGCTCCGTGGCCAGGTGTTCGGGATGCTCCAGATCGCGCCGCTCGCCGCGCTCGTGCCCTCGTTCCTCTTCCGCGTCGCGCGCTGCACGTCGGCCGACCAGCAGGCGATCGTCGCCGCCACGAACGCCCTGAATCCGCAGACGGGGGTGAATCCGATCGCCGGCCAGCCGGAGGGCGATCTCGGCTCCGGCCCGCTCTACAACACGGTCGTCTTCAGCGAGCTATGGGCGACCCCTGCCCCGACGCAGAGCACGCTGAAGACGCGGCTCGCGTCCCTCACGCTCACGACCGGCGCCGTCGCGCTCCCGAGCGGATCGCTCGAGGACTGGGTCCTCAACATGGACCGCAAGCGACCGGTCTGGCCGGTCTACGCGAAGGACGACTTCGCCGGGAAGTGGGCGACGACCGACGTCCCCGTCCTCGTCCTGAACGGCGACCTCGACGTGCAGACGCCGATCGAGGGCGCGCGGCAGTACCAGACCAAGCTCACCGGGGCCGGCAAGACGTTCGCGTTCATCCCCTTCGCCAACCACGGCACGATCATCCAGTCGACGATGCGTGACGGCAGCGAGCAGGCGTGCGGGCTCCGCATCATCCTCGACTTCCTGAAGTCGCCGGCGAAGCCCGACACGAGCTGCACGACGCAGACTGCCGCGCCCAACGTCGACGTCGACGCCGACAGCGCGCGCTTCTTCTACAACGCGACGAGCGGCTGGGGGACGACCCTCGCCGCGCCCGTCTCGCACGGAGATGGTGTCCTCCGTGACGTCGCCGACATGGAGTCGGACACGATCCGCCGCCTCCGCGACCACCTCCGGATCGCGGATCGGCTCCGCCTCGTGCCGAAGCGCCCGATCGGCCTCGGCCGCTGAGCGCCTGGTAGAGTGGGCCGGCGATGCGCTGGCAGGTCCTCCCCTTCTCCGAGCTGACGGTGGCCGAGCTCTACGAGCTGCTCACGCTCCGGCAGCTCGTGTTCGTCGTCGAGCAGACGTGCCCGTACCTCGATTGCGACGGCAAGGACGACCGGGCGCTCCACCTCCTCGGCCGCGACGGGGGCGGCAAGCTCGTCGCGTACGCGCGCCTCTTCGCGCCGGGCGCGAGCTTCGCGGAGGCCGCGATCGGACGCGTCGTGACGCATCCTTCGGTCCGGAGGACGGGAGCCGGGCGCGCGCTCATGCGCGAGGCGATCGCGCAGACGCACGCCGCCTTCGGCCAAGGGCCGATCCGGATCGGCGCACAGCGCTACCTCGAGCGGTTCTACGGGTCGCTCGGGTTCGAGATCGCGAGCGCACCTTACGACGAAGACGGTATCCCGCACGTCGAGATGCTGCTCGCCCGTTGAAGTCAGGGCGTCGGGAACGGCCACGCGGCCGCGTCGGGGAGCGGGTCCTCTTCCTCCGGACCGGCATCGAGGATGATCGGCTGCGGGCCCTTCGGGAGCTCGCCCGTCTGCGGATCGGCGAACGTCGCCTTCGCCGTGCAGTAGAGGCGCTGTGCGCCGTCGTTCAGCTCCTGCATCGCGTTTGCGGCGAGGGTGAACGATTTGCCGGCATTTCCGATGTTGTAGAGGGTGAACCAGAAGTCTTCACCGAAGGCGTTCGACGCGGCGGCGCCCGGCGAGCTCTCGTTGATCTCGTAGCGGAGCCGGTAGGGCGCCTCGGGCCCGGCCTTGTCGGCGTTCACGCCGCCTTCGAGGTCGGCGATCGCGAGGCTCGCCGCGAGCGGACGCGCTTGACCGTCGATCGAGTCGCGTTTCACGTCGACGGTGACGCGCCCGGCCTTCACCTTCCCCATCTTGCGGTACTGGTCCGTGGGTCGGCTCGCGACGATCGCGGCGACCTGGGTGGGAACGGCGGGGTCGCCGGCGAACTTCATGGTGATCTTCACGTGGCCGCGCGACGAGGTCGGCGTGAACCCGAGGGTCGCCATCTCCTGGACCGAGCAGCTCCACGGCGCGTCGAGGGTGAAGGTCCGCGCGCCCGCGGAGCGACGCTGCGCGGAGTCGGAATCGCCGACTTCGTCGGACGCCTGCGCGGTGCACGCGACGAGCGCCCCGACGGAAGAGAGGACGGCGAGGGCGAGGGCGATCGAGCGAATCATGTCCCGCCGGGCAGCAGAATGCGTTCCATCACCGGCGCGCCGTGTTTTCCGACGATTCGTGCATGACATCGGCTCGGGACATGCGCGATGCGAGATCTCGAATCGCGCAATGTTCCTCGCTTGCGCCGGGGCACCGCGGGCCCCAGATTCGAGGGGCACGTGGCGAACCGGAAGAAGCGGCTCACGAAACGCGAGCGAGGGAGGGCTTCGAAGGAAGCGGTGCCCCTCGCTGCGGAGCGCCCGCCGGCCCGCTACCTGCTCTACGCCGTCGTGCCATGGGTCGTGTCGATGATCGCGGTCATCCTCGCAGGCCGCGCGTGGTTCCCGCGCGCGACAGGCTCGCTCCTCGCGTTCGATCTCGTCTTCGTGCCGCTCCTCGTCCAGTACGCGTGCTACGCGGCGCTCTCTTCGGAGCTCCGCCTGACGAACGCGGGGGAGCTCACCTACTTCGTCCACGGTCAGCGAGGCGGGGCGTGGGTCACGATCCGGAGACCGCGCGTCCTCTGCCGCACCGCGTCCGCGCTCCTCGTGATGACGTGGTCCGGTCCGCGGCTCCTCCCGCGCTTCGTTCGACGCGCGAACGGCATCCGCGCCGAGCTCGTCGTCGACGACGGCGTGGTCCGACTCGAGCCGGGCGTGAAGGTCCGCGTCGCGCCCGTCGCTTCGCGCGTGGAGATGACGCCCGAGCCCGCGAAGCAGGTCGTCCACTGCGTCGAATGCGAGGACGTCGTCGACGAGCAGGCGTTCCCCTGCGCCGCCTGCGGAGACGCGCTCCACGCCGCATGCGCGGAGCGCCATCGCGAGCGCCACGAGGGGGCGCAGGGCGGGCGGGCCTATCGCTGACGGCGCCGCTTCACTTCGCGTCCTCCCACTCCCAGCGGACGCCGAGCAGGATCTGCCGGAAGGGCCCCGCGAAGATGCCCTCCGGCCGGCGCGCGGCGATGTAGGTCGCGTCGAGGAGGTTCTTCGCGGTGAGTCGGAACGTGAGGCCGGTCCGCTTCCAGCGGTAGTGCGCGGTCGCGTCGACGATCGAGCGGCCCTCGATCCGTCCGACGCGGCCGGTCACGTCCTCTTGGCGCGTGTTCTCCGGGTCGGTGAACTGCGGGCCGACGTACGTCCAGGCGACCTGGCCGCCAATCCCCGACGCGTGCTCGACGTCGAGGTTCGCGCTCGCGGTGTGCTCGGGTGCATACGGGAGGCGATGGCCGGCGTTCGTTCCGTAGCGGAAGGTCGCGAGCGAATACGTGTAACGCACACCGAGATCGAGGGTGAACGGGAGCTCGATCATCCTGTCGAACGCGAGGACCATCGCGCCCTCGCCGCCGCGCAACGTCGTCGCGCCCGCATCGACGAGCTGCACCTCGCCGCCGGAGGCCTGCGCCGCGACGACTTGGTTCTGGAAATTGGAGAGGAAGCCGGTGGCCTCGAGCTTCGCCCAGCGCGTCGGCTGCGTGCGGGTCCCGAGCTCGTAGTCGAGGCTCCGGTCGCCGCCGACGTCGGAGGAGATCCCGCGCGTGTTCACCGCGGCGGTCACACGCGGCGGAGCCCATCCGACGTGGAAGCCGCCGAAGACGTGCATCCGACGCTTGCCGACCACGGTCCCGATGCCGGGAATCACGCCCGTCACGCTCCGCCCGCCTTCGAGGAAGACGTCACGCGGCTGCCCTTCCACGACCTGGCGCAGGATCGTCCGGTCGAAGGCGAAGTGCTCGACCCGGATGCCGGGCGTGACGAGCAGGTCGTCCCGGAACGCGATCCGGTCCTGCACGTAGCCGGCGAGCGCGTTGCCGGTGTGCTTCTCCGCGAGCTCGAGCGCGCCGGCGTACGTCTCGGTGTAGCCGCCCTGGCGCTGCTCGTAGTCGGCCGACTCGTGGAGGAGCCGTCCGCCGAAGTCGATCGTGTGCGCGACGCCGCCGGTGCGGAGCTCGTGGCGCGCGCGCGGCTCGACGCCGACGACGTCGTAGTCGCGGTCGAGGACGAGGTTCCGATCGAAGAAGTAGATCGCGCCGCCGGGGGTCGACGTGTCGCCCACGATCCGGGCGTACGTCTCGCCGGGGCTCCGCACGCGCGTGTAGTCCTGGCGCCGCCAGATCCGGCTCGTCCGATACGCGTAGGCGAGCGTCGTGAGCTTCGTCTGCTCGCCGAGCTCGGCCTCGTGCGTGAGCGAGAGGTCGTAGCGCTCGAGCACGAGCCGGCTCTGCGGGGAGAGGCTCTTCGATTGCGGATCGCGCGCGTACATCCCGGCGGTGAGGCCGACGTCGTCCGAGCCGCTCTCGTCGCGATGGACGCCGAGCTTCAGCGTGACGCGGCCCGCGTTTCCGGTCGGCATCGTGAGCTTCGCGAGCGCGTTCGTCTGCGCGAAGTCGAGGCCGCGGAAGCCCTCCCCGCGACGGTGGAGCGCTTGCACGACCCAGCGGGTGTCGCCGGCCACGTCGCCGTAGCTCGCGAGCCCGCGGACGTAGCCGTACGTCCCGACGTCGACGTCGGCGACGACACGCCGATGCGAAGGCGGCGCGATCGTGAGGAAGTTCACGACGCCCGCGAGCGTCTGCGGACCGAAGAGGATGTTGCCGCTCCCCTTCACGACCTCGATCGCGCGGACGCGCTCGACCGGCGGCGCGAAGTACATGTCGGGCTCGGAGTAGGGGTTCAGCGAGACCGGGATCCCGTCCTCGAGGACGAGCACGCGTCGGCTACGCCCCGACTCGACGCCCCGGATCGAGAGGTCGAAGCGACCGCCGGCGCCGGGCTCCTGGCGGACCTGCACGCCGGGGACGCGGCGCAACATCTCCGCCACCTCGGTCGGGGCCGCGCGCGCGATGTCCTTCGCGCCGACGATCGTTCCCGAGCCCGGGATGCGCTGGAGGTCCTCGGGACGGTTGCCGATGACGCGGACCTCCTCGGGCGGAGGATCGTCCGCGCGCGCCTCCCGCGCGGGAAGGGCGAGGAGGAGGGCGATGACGACGCCGCCGCGCGACGCGCGCGACACGTTCAGGGCCTCCGACAATACCCTTGGTTGTTGCACTGGCCGTTGAAGGGCGCGACGCAGACCTCGATCGCGTTCGCGGTCGTGCACCGGAGCGAACAGTAGCTCGCCTGTGTTCCCTTGAAGCAGACGCCGCTCTCGCACTCCGCGTCGGCCGTGCAGGCCTCGGTGAGCTTCTTCGCGCTGCTGGCCGCATCGGTGCCCGCATCGGGCGGCGAGTTCGTCGTGCTCGTCGACGTCGTCGTCGGGACCGGGTTGGTCCCGCCCTGGCCGTTGCCGGTCCCGTTCCCGGGGCCGCTCCTGGCCGGCTTCGTTCCTTCCGTCGTGCCGTCGGAGGGCGCTCCCGTGTCGGACGTGCAGGCCGGCGTCGCGACGAGGAGGATCCCGGCGAGGAGCGACGAGAAGACGTACGAAGCAGGCCAGGGCGTCATGAATTCTTCCCACGAGCAGGTTCCGTTCCGGGCGGAGCCGACCGCTCGGAGGGACGTGGATCTTCGTATGTGACGAGATCTGGCGCAAGTCACTGCGACCACGCGCACAGCCTACACCGCCCCGGATGAATCGCACGCCTCCCGTAGGTTGCACTCCGGCACGAACTCGGGCGATCGTTCGGAGATGCGAAACCGCCCTGCCCTCGTCACTCCTGCGCTCCTCCTCGCGCTCGCGGCGTGTGACCGCTCGTCGACGACGACGGGCACCGGCAGCGCGTCGAGCGCATCGACGGCGTCGACCGCGACGAGCACCGCGACGGCGTCGGCACCGGCGACCGCGACCGCGATAGCCGACGCGAGCACCACGACGACGCACGTGGGTCCGCAGGACGGCGGGCCCCACGGCGTCGGCGACAAGACCGGCGCTGCCCTCGCCACCTTCTGCCCCACCGCCGCGCCAGGCGCGAGCGTGAGCATCGAGGACTCCCCGAACGGCGTCACGATCGCCGTCACGGCGAAGAGCGAAGCGGAGACGAAGGAGATCCGCGAGCGCGCGAAGCGGCTCGTGGAAGCCGATCGCACGGAAGGCGATGCCGGCGTCCGTCACGACGGCCACGGCAGCGCGGGCGGTCGCTACGGTCGCTGCATCGTCGTGATGAAGGACACGCAGCTCGAGTCGAAGGAGATCCCCGGCGGCGTCCGCCTCACCGTGAAGGCGAAGAACGCGGCCGAGGTCGGCTGGCTCCGGAAGGAGACGCGGGAGCGAGAGCGAGAGGCGAAGAAGGACGGCGGCTGAGAACAGGAAGCAGGAAACAGGAAACCGGCAATGGGCCGTGCGCCGCCCCTCTCCTTCTCTCTCTCCGACGGAAGACGGAAGACGAACGTCGCAGTCCGCCTGCTGAAGACTGAAGACTGAAGACTCTCGTCTCCCACACTTCCCGCGAACGCCGCGTGACCCGCCGTGGATGAGCGGCTCCCCAGTATGATCTCGGTAGGATCGCGCGTGCCTACACGGCGGCTCTTGCCGGCGACGCGCTGCAAGATTCCGCCGTTGGCGTAAGGATCCCTCCGGGAAATCCGAGGTGTGCGCCGCGCACGGATGGCGTGCGGAGGCGTCCGTCGCGCGGATGTTTCGCGATCGGCGAAGACGAGCCGTACCGGGCACGCGCGCTGCAGCAGGGAGCGTCGATGCGTCGCCTCGCTCCCTCGATCGCCGTCGTCGCTGCGCTCGTCGCGACGACCTCGATCGGCTGCTCGCGACGTGCGCCGGAGCGGCACGAGGAGAACGCGGCGAAGCCCGCGCCCGCGCCGACCGTGACCGACGGCCCCGGCTCCGGCACGCTCGAGCCGAACGATCCGCGCCACGGCACGCGCAAGCTGATGAACCTCGACGCGCCGGTCTTCGTCGACGGCGCGCAGGTGGCGGTCCTCCGCTACGGCGATCTCCCGGCGATCCCGCACACGATGCTCGAGGGCGGCACGCCTTCGTTCCGCCTCTACGACTACCTGAAGGGGATCGGCGTCGCGCCGGAGTCTGTGCGCTCCGTCCACCTCCACGGCAACAACGACCGGATCGGCAGCATCGAGGGCAAGGAGCTCGTCGCGCAGAAGGACCGCTTCCGCTTCACGTTCTCGTCGCAGACGACGGGTACGCCGGTCCAGAAGTGGGACACGACCGGGCTCGCGAACGAGTTCGTCGTCCACGAGATCCGCACGATGAGCGTCTTCGTGACGAAGGCGCCGGTCGCGATCCATCCGAAGAGCCGCTGCCACCTCGACGAGACCGGCGCGTGCACGAAGAACATCCCCTACGACGCGACCGGCGCGGCGAAGGGCACGCGCGTGCTCGTCGACGGCCGCATGGTCGGCTTCGTGAAGCGACGCCGGATCGGCGACGACCTCGCGCTCGGCACGAACGAGAGCGGAGACGCCACGTTCTCCGTCGCGAAGCTCGCGCGCACGTTCGGTGCGCCGGAGAGCGTGAAGGCGGTCGAGCTGCTCGCCGGGGACGACGTCGTCGCGCACGCGACGCCCGAGCAGTGGGCGCGCTTCGGGAAGACGCTCGCCTTCACGCTCCCGCGCCACCAGCACGGCAAGGTCCGCGTCCGGATCCCGGCCGAGCTCCAGGTGAAAGGCGCGACCGCGCCGGCCGAGGCGCTCGTGAGCGCGATCGTCGTCTACAAGGCGACGACGCCTCCTCCGCGCGCGCTCGTCGCCGTCTCCGAGGACACCGACCTCGCCGTGAAGCTCGCATCGAACGGTGGCGAGGGCGAGGGCAAGGGCCGCCACGAGGAAGAGGCAACACCATGAAGAAGACGCGTCACGTCTCGCTTCTCGTCACGGCGCTCGTGCTCGTGGCCGCCGGACACGCCTACGCCGAAGGAGGCAACGGAACGGGCGGCGGCACCGGTGGCGGCACCGGCGCCGGCGGCAACACGGTGCGTCTCGACTCGCGCGTGCAGCTCTGGGTCAGCGGTGATGCGCGTGGCCCTGCCAACGTCGGCAAGAACACCGGCGCCGGCATCATGGACGCGAACTTCACCTACGACACGACCGCAGCCGCGAAGGCGGCGTACGGCACGGAGGTCCTCCTCGGCACGACGTACACGCGCTCGGCGAACCAGCCGAACGGCAACGGCAGCTTCATGCAGGGCGGCTTCGCGCTCGCGAAGCTGACCGACAAGGGCGTCCAGATCGGCAACGTCGTCGATCTCCCCGCCCTCGACGGCGAGCGCGCGTTCATGCGGCCGCTCATCGCCTTCACGCCGAAGTTCATCGTGCTCGTCGCCGCGAGCGAGGACAACGACTCAGGCAACGGCAACCCGAAGCCCGTGCTCTTCCTCGCGGACAAGGCGACCGGCGCGCTCGTGAACATCCCGGGCAACCAGCGCGGGATCAACAAACCGATCGATCTCGTCACCGTCGCGCAGCAGAGCGGCGTGAACGTCGACAACCCGAACGACCAGCGCGGACCGCACAAGATCGTGTCCGTGACCGACGACTCGTTCCTCGTCGGGATGCAGTACAACAACCAAGCGCAGGAGGTCTTCCGCTTCACGATCGGCGCCGACGGCCGTCCGACCGTGAATTGGCTCCAGCGCTACTCGAACAACGCGGTCCACAACCGGCCGCAGGTCGCCTACACGCCGGGCGCGCCCGAGGCGTACATGACGGCGGTCGAGTGCAACGCGCAGCCGGCGAACATCGGCATCCGCCTGACGAAGCTCGACGTGAACACCGGCAAGCCGCTCGCGAGCCAGATCGTCGTGAAGGCGGATCCGAACCAGAACCGCTACGTCTCCGAGCCCCACATCGTCGACCTCGGCGACAAGGTCGGCCTCGTCTACGGGATCACGTCGAAGGCACGCAACAAGGCGGACGGGAACGGTCACGCCGGCGGCGCGAACGTCTCGCACGCGTCGGTCTTCTCGAAGGCGGACCTCGCGCCCGTCGGGCAGCCGCTCGTCGCGCCCGCGAACTACCAGCGCCACCCGGGCGCGTTCGCGATGAAGTACGGGCCGGACGCGCAGCCCGCGATCGGGGTCATCAGCGGCTCTTCGACGGGCACCGCGAAGGGCCTCCTCCAGGTCATCCCCGTGAATCCGGACGGAACGCTCGGCGCGAAGGACCCGCTCAAGGTCTACACGGTGTCGACCTACTCCGACGTCGCGAACCTCCAGGCGCGCGGCAAGCGGAACCCGAACAACCAGGCGAAGGGCTTCATCAACGGGATCGGCGACGTGCCGAACCCCGGCTTCGACAAGCCGGGCGGCTTCTACCCCGAGGTGCGGACGTTCTCGTTCTCGACCGTGACCGGCTACAGCGGTCCCGACGCCGCGACGAAGGGCCTGAAGGAGAGCCTCTGGCTCTCACTCGTGCCGGCGACGTGGAAGCAGGGCCTCTCGACCGTGCCCGGGGGCGTCAGCGACAGCGCGGGGAACCAGCCCGCCGCGCGCACGGACGCGCCGGTCGAGGAGGCGGGCAAGCCGTCGTCGAACGCGAAGATCGCGCTCGGCGGGACGGACAGCAGCGGCTGCAACACGAGCGGCGCAGCCGGTGGACGTGGGGCCAGCGCGTTCGCGCTCGTGGCGATCGCGATCGCCGCGCTGCGACGTCGGAGGAACGACGCCGAGCGTACGGGGGAGGTGTCGTGATGCGCGGTCTCGGTTCGACGTTCCTCCTCGCCGTCGCGGCGGCCACCGCGGTCCTCGTCGCAGCCTGTGGTGACGAGAGCATGCGGCTCGAGAGGAAGAACAACGGCAAGCCCACGCCTTCCGACGACCCGGCGCAGGAGGACGGCACGCAGGCGTCCGCCTCGACGGACGGAACGCAGCCTGCGACCGGCAAGGAGTACTTCGCGACGACCGTCTTCCCGATGCTCGCGGGCAAGTGCGGCGCGTGTCACGCCGCGGGCGGCTCCGCGCAGCCGAGCTGGATCGCGAACGGCGACCCCGCGAAGACCTACGACCTCGTCTACGCGAACAGCTTCGTCACACCGACGGGCTCGCGCCTCGTCGACAAGGGCCCGCACGCGGGCCCCGCGCTCGCCGACGACGAGAAGACGATCGTCCTCGCCTGGGTCACGATGGAAGTGAAGGACGGCGCCGCGAAGCAGACGAACGGCGTGCTCGAGAAGTTCGGCAGCTGCCTCGACCAGGCGGCGTTCACGGCGATCGGCCTCGAGAAGCTCGTCACCACGCGCCGCACGGCGCAGAACAACGCGAACGCGGTCCAGGGCTGGGAGGAGCAGGCGAACACCTGCACCGGCTGCGACAACACTCCCTGCCGTGCGTGTCACTCGCTCGACGACGCGACCGGCTTCGTGCTCGCGCTCGGCAATCCGAACCTCCCTGCGAACATCACGTTCGAGGAGACGAAGAAGGTCGTTCCGGCCTACCTGCAGAAGTACGTGACGACGGGACAGGACGGGAAGCCGGTCGCCTCGAACGGGCTCGCTCGCAAGTCGGACGCGACGCGGAAGGACAAGGCGTACACGCATCCGATGTTCGTGATCCCGCCCGACATGCAGACGCGCCTCGACGCCTTCGTGACCGACGCCGTCACGAAGTGGGCCGCGGGTACGTGCGGCAAATGAGGCCGAGCGACCTCTCGCGTCTCGAAGACGCTCTACGCGCGCGGCAGGCTCGTGCTCTGGGCGAGGGACGCGTCGCTCCTCCCGAAGGACCGCGCCCGCGTCCGTGACCCGCGCTTCGTGAAGATCGCGATCGCGAGTCCCGAGCACGCCCCCTATGGGCGCGCCGCCAAGCAGGCGCTCGAGGCAGCCGGCGCCTGGAAGGACGTCGCGAAGCGGACGATCTACGGCGAGAACGTGCAGCAGACGCTCCTCTGGGCGTCGACCGGGAATGCGGAGGTGTCGATCGTGGCCTCTCGCTCGCGAAGAGCGCCGGCGGCGCCTACCTCCCGATCGACCCGGCCCTCCGCGCCACGGATTCCTCCTCCCCGGCGAGGAGCCCGAGACCGCGCGGGGATTGTGAGATGATGCGTGCGCCGTGTCGTACGAGCCGCTGATCCTCTCGTTCCAGATCGCGTCGATCGCGCTCGTCATCACCGGCGTGCTCGGGATCGCGGTCGCGGCCGTGCTGGCGAACGGGCGCTTCGTCGGGCGTGATCTGCTCGACGTCGTCTTCACCTCCCCCGCCGTGCTTCCGCCGACGGTGCTCGGCTACTACCTGCTCGTCCTCGTCGACCGGCGGAGCGCGTTCGGGCAGGTGTTCGAGGCGGTGACCGGGAGCTCGATCGTGTTCACGAAGACGGGCGCGGTGGTCGCGGCCGTGATCGGCACGATGCCGCTCGTCGTCCGCAACGCCCGGAGCGCGCTCGAGGACATCGTCCCCTCCTCGTCGCGGCAGCAAGGCCCCTCGGCGCCTCCGCGTGGCGCGCGACCCTCACCGTGCAGATCCCGCTCGCGTCGCGGGGGATCACCGCCGCGCTCATGCTCGCCTTCGCGCGCGCACTCGGGGACTTCGGGGTGACGTACATGATCGCCGGCGACATCCCGGGCGTCACCCAGACGGCGGCGATCGCGATCTTCGACGCGCTCCAGTCCGGACGCGAGACGCAGGCGCTCGTCATGGCAGTCGTGCTCACCGTCGTGTGCGGGACGATCCTCTACGTCGTCGGCAAGCTCACGCCGAGGAGGTACTCGTGAGCACGCTCTCGGTCTCGCTCGCCGCGGCTTCGGACGACTTCACCCTCGACGTCGCGTTCGAAGTCCCTCCCGGCGTCACCATCCTGTTCGGGCCCTCCGGCGCCGGGAAGAGCCGGACGCTCGCGTGCATCGCGGGGATCGCGCGGCCCGACCGCGGACGCGTCGCCCTCGGCGAGGACGTCTGGCTCGACACCGAGCGGGCCGTCGAGCGGCCGATCCACGAGCGGCGCTGCGCGCTGGTGTTCCAGTCGCTCGCGCTCTTCCCGCACATGACGGCGGTGGAGAACGTCGCCTACGGGGTTCCGCGCACCGCCGATCGCCACGCGCACGCCCTCGCGATGCTGGAGCGGATGCGCGTCGGCCACCTCGCCGACCGCAAGCCGCGCACGCTCTCGGGGGGCGAAGCGCAGCGTGTCGCGCTCGCGCGTGCGTTCGCGATGGATCCGCGCGTGCTCCTCCTCGACGAGCCGTTCTCCGCCCTCGATGCCGACGTGAAGCGGGCGCTCTGGGAGGAGCTGCGCGACGTCCTCCGGAAAGCGCCGATGCCGACCTTGCTCGTCACCCACGACGAAGCCGAGGCAGAGGCCCTCGGCGATCGTGAAGTGCGGATCGAGCGGGGTCGGGTGGTGCGATGAAGAAGGGTGCAGGCTTCACGCTTCGGCTGGGGAAGACTCCCGTCAAGGCGTGACGACGTACGCCAGGCTCAGGCCGAGACCCCAGTGGATCGCGCGGCCCTCCTCCGGGATCTCGTCGCGGGCCGACTTGCTCCCGGCCTCGAGCGCGACCTCCGAGTAGCGACCGACGTCGAGACCGAGCTTCAGGTCGAGCGCGCCGGGGAGAACCGGCTTCTTCTCCTTCGTCCCGTGGAGGAAGCGGTAGCCGAACCCGAGCTTGAGATCGGCCGCCGACGACGCGCCGAGCTTCGCATCCCCCTTGCTGCTCTTCGCGATCGCGTTCACCGACGTGAGGAAGCCGACGCCCGCCTCGAGGTACGCGCCCTTCTGCCGCCCCTCGAACGCGTACTGCGCGACGACGGGGATCTGGAGCGAGGTGGCCGCGCATCCGTCGCAGCCCGCGGTCGTGAACCCGAGGTAACCGAAGCGCACGCCGCCGAGGAGGCCGAGGTTCGGGGTCAGGTACGCGCCCGCGCCGAGCTCGATCGTCCCGAGGACGGCGCCGAGGCCGACGCCGCGCGCGAGCTCACCGCCGGTGTATTGCGCGCCGCCGCCGATCGAGACGACGAAGCCCTCCGGCGAGCGGACGCTCGGGTCCTGCGGCTCGGACGTGCCCTTGTCGGCGGAGACCGGAGCCGGCGCCGTGACGGTCGGGACGACGGGCGCGGCCTGCACGGGGGCGGGGGCCGATACGACGGTCGGGTTGCCGACGACGCGCGAATCCTCCTCGACGTGGACGGTCGGGAGCGCGCTGGCGACGGCGGGGACGAGGGTGGAGAGGACGACGGTGAGGACGGGGGCCGCGTAGCGAATCATGGCTCCCCGGTCGGACCAGGCCCGATCCAGGTTGCGCGTTTTCTTCAGAGCTCGCCGGATAGGACCTCGATCGCAGCGAGGACGTCCCCGCTCGCCTCGTCGAAGCTCGTCGGATGGCCGACGCGCTCGTAGGAGACGCGCCAGCGGGCCGGCCCCGGCGGGAGCGCCACGGCGACGTCACGGGGCTGGCCGTCTCTGAAGAGGCGGTCGTCGTGCTCTTCGCCGAGCTTCGACTTCCGCGAGAGGATCACCTCGCGACGTTCTCCCCCGGCCTCGACGACGATCCGGATGCGCCGGAAGATGTCACCCGTCGGGAAGGCGTGCCCGACGCGCGCCGGCTCGAAGCGGAGCACGATTCCGTCCTCGGTCCTCGACGCGCGGATCGTGGCAGCGCTCCGGACGAACGCCGCGTCACGCGAGGCCGCGAAGCGGTGGTCGCGGTGCTTCCCCGTCCGCGGCATGTGACACCCGGCGCACGGCGTCGCGGCCTGCGGCGAAGCCCGGTGCTCCGTCGCGGTGAGCTGCATCTTCCCGGAGCCGTCCGGGAAGTCGAACTCGTGGCAGCTCGCGCACGAGCGTGTCGCGGATGCACCGTGCGGACCTTCGTGGCACGTGACGCACCCGACGCCGAGCGACGCGCGGGCGGGCTCGGGGCGCGCGGCGTTCGCTTCCGGTGCATGGCAGCGCGTGCAGAACGGAAGCGGCTCGAGCGAGAAGGCGCGTTGGTAGTCCGCGTCGTCGTGCGCCGCCCGATGGAGCGAAGCGCGCCACTCGAGCGCGACTTCCTGGTGACACGTCTCGCACGCACCGTTGCGCGCGACGGGGTCGGCGCTCTCCTTCGCCGCGGGCGGCTCGAGCCCCGTTCGCGAAGGCGGCGCGCAGGCGCCGAGCACGACGAGGAGCCACGCACGCATGAGACGCATCGTAGCTCCGTGGTACACCTTCTCCATGCGCTCTCTGGGAGTCGTGATCGTGGGGCTGGTCGTCGGGTGCTCGTCGTCGTCGTCGCCTCCGCCGGCGGCGCCGCCGAGCGAGGTCGCCGTCGCGCCGGTGACCGCGCCCGCGCCGATCACCACGAAGCCGGAGCCCGCCGCCGCGCCCGCCCCGTCCTCCTCCGAAAAACCCTCCGTCCTCGGCGAGCGTCACCCCGCCGGCGTCGAGGAGCCTGACCCGGCGGACTCGGTGAAGCCGCGCGCCATCGGCGTGGCCTGCACTCCGGGGACGCCGGGATGCGGGAAGAACGGGAAGGTCGCCATGATGGTGCATCGCGACCGCTTCGGCACGATGAAGGTGAACGACGTCTGCAAGCCGGCCAAGGTCTCGAGCGCGCTCGGCTCGTCGCCGTACGAGACGTTCGCCTGCACGCGCGAAGGTAAGCTCGCGATCACGAAGACGTGCATGATGTGCCGCCTGCCCTCGGGCGAGAGCCTCGTCGGCGTGATCGCCGACATGACGAGCGAGCAGCTCGCCCAGGCCCAAGCGATGGCCGGATTCCCGGCCTCGCCGGCGCTCGCGACGGAGAAGGCCTGGAGCGACGCGATCAAGAAGGCCGCTTCGAACGCGCCGCTGCCGTGAGCTAGAGACTCAGACCGAGCATCCCGCCGAGCCCCAGGTTCAGGATCTGGAGGTCGGCATGCCGCGATTCGGCCTTGTCGGACCCGAACGGCTGCACGATCTCGTAGGTCGCCCCGAAGAGCGGAATCGACACCGAGGGGCCGAGCGCGACGAAGAAGCGCGACGTCCCCCGCACGACGAGGAACGCGTCGCCGTCGAGCGACACGTGATGCGTGCCGACGTCGCCGGTGTCCTTCCGCGTCGTGCGTGACTCGGCATAGGTGAGGCCAACGCGCGGCCAGACCGAGACGCGCGACCAGAGCGGGACGAGCGCCCCGGCGCGCGGCGCGATCGACCACGCGAGCGCCGTGGGCGCGCTCGAGGCAGGCGAGAGCGTCGACATCGACGTGGTCTTCGTCATCCCGATCCCGGCCGAGCCGCCGACGGTGAAGACGCGTCCGACGACGACGTCGGCCGAGAGGCGCGGTGCATGGGGGAGCACGCCGCGTGTGTCGAAGAGCCCGACGCGCGCGACGTGGAGCGATCGCTCCGGGGACGGGGCCGCCCCCGGGCGCGCGTCGCGACGGACGGTGGCGTGCTCGTAAGAGAGGACGTCGAGGAGGCGATCGACGCCGAGGAGGATCGTGCCGTTCGGCATCGGCGCGCGGGCATCTTCGTTCGCGGCCTCGCGTTCCGGGACATCGCCCGGGGAGAGCCGCGCGAGGAGACCGACGCTCGCCGAGAGCCGCACAGTGGCGTCGCGATCGGAGTACGGGATCGGCTGCCCCGCGCCGGTGAACGTCCCGTCGAACTGCGTCTGCCGCGTTCGCTCGGTCGCGATCGGCAGCGCCGCGGCGACGCCGAACGTGAGCGCCGCCGCGTCGTCGATCGCGTAGACGAGGCGCGCGTCGACGTCGGCGTTCGTCTGCGAAGCGTACTGCGTCGTTCCGAGCCCGCGCATGTGGGTCGCGCCGAGATGGGGCCAGAGCGCGAGCCGCTCGGAGAGCGGGAGGACGACGCCGCCGCGGAGCGACACACCGAAGAAGGACGGATTGCTCCGGACGCCGTCGTTCGCCTCCTCGCCGTCGGTGCCGAAGCGAGCGGTGGTCGCGATCGTGCCGCCGACGGTGAAGCGGCCGAGCACGACGTCGACGTTCGGGAGGCGCGGCGTCGTCGTGACCGGTCCGAACGAGGTCGACTCGCCGATCTGGAGCGCGTTCAGGCCGGACAGCGGCGTCGTGCTGCCGAGCGACACGATCGGGAACGCTTCGTCGATCGAGACGAGGACGGCGGTGTGACGGAAGAGGCCCTGCACCGGCGGCAGCACGACCGCCGGCGCGGGCTTCGGGAGCGCGGGCGACGGCCGCGGCGGCACCGGCGCGGGC